>NZ_CP019331.1:2224951-2924902 GCF_002163835.1 Polaribacter sp. SA4-10
TTTACCCTTAACAGTGAGTCCTGCAGGTACTTCTCAATTAGATATTTGGCCAGAAGCAAATAATTTAGATGCATTTCTAGAAACTTTTGGAAAAATAAAACTAGAAAGAAATGCACTTGGAACTACAATTGCTCCTATAAACGAGTTATTTACATCTACAGAACAAGACCCAAATTCAACCTACACTATTAGTGTAAAAGGAAACCCAACTTTAGCACAATTAAAAACGATAATGTTGGGTGTAAAAAACACTACAAATTCAACAAAAAATGGAGAAGTTTGGTTTAATGAGTTACGTTCTTCTGGTTTTGATAATGATGGCGGTTGGGCGGCTGTTGTAAATGCAGATGCAAATTTTGCTGATGTTGCCAATGTTTCCTTATCAGGTAGCATGTCTACTGTTGGTTTTGGTAATGTAGAAGATAGAGTAAGCCAACGTAGTTTAGATGAAACTAAGCAATATGATGTTGCAACAAGTATTAATTTAGGTAAAGTATTTACCCCAGAAAGATGGGGAATTCAATTGCCAATGAGTTACAGTGTTGGTGAGAAATTTATAGATCCAAAGTTCGACCCACAATATCAAGATGTAAAATTAGCGGATGCGATAGCGCAAAATCCAAATAGTGAATTTTCTAGAGATTATACAAAAAGAACTAGTATTAGTTTTAACAATGTAAAAAAGAACAGAAACCCTAATTCTACTAAAAAACCTAAGTTTTACGATGTAGAAAACATGTCTGTTTCTTATGCTCATAACAAAGAGTTTCATAGAGATTACAATATTAAAAAATATATAAATGAAAATGTAACAGCTTCTGCTTCTTACAATTTTAATTTTAAATCTAAATCTATAGAGCCTTTTAAAAATTCTGAGAAACTTAAAAATAAATACTGGAAACTAATAAAAGACATCAACTTTAATCCAATACCAAAAACAGTAGCTTTAAATTCTAGAATTAATAGAAGTTATAACGAACAACAATCTAGAAACTTAGTTGCTGGATTATCTGTACAACCAGAATTAAAACAACGTAGATTTTTGTTTGATTGGGATTATACAATTGGTTTCGATTTAACAAAATCGCTTCAATTAAACTTTAATGCAACCAATAGTTATATTTATGATGCATTTGAAAGTGATGAAGAATTAGAAGTTTTTGATGATTTCTTTAACACAGGAAGACCAAATCATTATCATCAAAAACTAAACGCAACATATAAATTACCAATTGATAAAATTCCTTTTTTAAGTTTTATAAAAGCAGATTATGGGTATACAGCAGATTTTGACTGGCAAACATCTTCACAAGATCAAGAAATTGTTTCTCAAATAGGAAATGTTATTCAGAATGCAAATACGCACAACTTAAACACAACTATTAATTTTGAAAAATTTTATAAAGGTCTTGGTTTTGAAAAGTTATTATTAACAAAATCTCAACGTAAAAAAGCAAAAGGATTAAAAGGAAATGGCTTGCCTACAGCACCTAGAAGAATCAATAAAAATAAAAAGCTATCCTTAGGAAAAAAGATTTTAAAAGGCACTTACGATGTTATTACATCCGTAAAAACAGGAAAAATAAGTTATTCAGAAAATAACGGACAATTATTACCAGGATATACAGAAGACATTGGTTTTTTAGGTGGCGCACCAACTTCTTTTGCTTTTGGTAGCCAAGTAGATATTAGGAATAAAGCATTAATTAATGGTTGGTTAATTAACCCTAGAGATCCAATAAATAGTGAGTATTATAATAAAACATATAGTAAAACACATTATAATAAGTTAGATTATTCATTTACTCTAAAACCTTTTAAGGATTTTAATATTGAGGTTAGAGGTAATAAAATTCAAACAAGAGACTTATCACAACAATTAGATGTAATTGAGAATGGTGAAGAATTTGGAGAAATAGACACGGCTATTAGTGCTTTCGAAACAGGAAACTTTAGTACAAGTCATTCTATGATTTCTACAGCATTTTCAGATGGAGATGCGTTATTTCAACAGATGAGAGATTATAGAAGTATTCTTTCTAATAGATTATCAATAGAAAATGGAGTTCCTGCTGCAGGTTTTGGAGAAAACAGTCAGCAAGTGTTATTGCCTGCATTTATAGCTGCGTATTCTGGTAATAATCCTGATAAAGTAAGTACAGGTTTGTTTAGAGATGTACCCATTCCTAACTGGTCTTTACGTTATAATGGGTTAATGAAATTCAATTTTTTCAAAAAGAACTTTAGCAATTTTGTTGTTTCTCATGGATATAATTCTTCATACACAATTTCTAATTTCACCAATAACCTACAACATAATAGCTTAAATCCTTATGCTGAAACAAATACGACTTCTGGAAATTATGAACCAGAATTATTAGTATCTGCAGTTACCTTGGTTGATGAGTTTTCACCATTAGTAAAAGTAGATATGAAAATGAAAAATTCATTTTCGTTTAGAGGAGAGATTAAAAGAGACAGAACTTTAACAATGAACTTTAACAATAGTACTTTAACAGACATAAAAGGAACTGAATACATATTTGGTTTAGGTTATGTATTTAAAGATGTTAAATTCGACACCCGTTTTACCGGGAAAAAACAAACCTTAAAAGGCGATGTTAATTTAAGAGCAGATGTTTCTTTAAGAGATAATTTAACACAAATTAGATCTGTAGATGAAGATAATAATCAAATAAGCGGTGGTCAAAAACTATTTTCAATTAAATTTACTGCAGATTACAGATTAAATAGTAATTTAACCGCGTCGTTTTATTACAATCATCAAACGTCTAAATATGCTATTTCTACCACTTTCCCAAGGCAAGCAATTAATGGTGGATTTAATATTATTTACAATTTAGGAGGAAATTAAAATAATAACAAAATAAATTTTTATTAAGAAATGAACATTCCATCAGAATTAAAATACACTAAAGATCACGAGTGGATTAAAATAGAAGGCAATACAGCAACTGTAGGTGTTACCGATTTTGCTCAAGGAGAGTTAGGAGATATTGTTTATGTAGATGTAGACACCTTAGATGACACAGTAGAGGAAGGAGATGTTTTTGGTTCTGTAGAAGCCGTTAAAACAGTTTCAGATTTATTTATGCCTTTAACAGGTGAAATTATAGAGTTTAACGAAGGTTTAGAAGATGAACCAGAATTAGTTAATTCTGATCCTTATGAAAAAGGTTGGATGATTAAAATTGATATTTCTGACAGTAAACAAATAGATGACCTTTTAGATGCAGAAGCGTATAAAAAACTTATTGAAGGATAGCATTTTTATAATAGCAATATCTATAACAATTAGTATTGTATATTTAAGTTTGATGAAAATGCCAAAAATTGGAATAAGTTTTGGTAACATAGATAAGGTCTATCACTTATTTGCATACTTTACATTAACTATCTGTTGGTTGTTTACTTATTATAAAAAACCTAAAGCAAAGTATATTGTAATAGTTAGTTGTATTATTTTTGGCATAATTATTGAAATATTACAAGGTACAATAACTTCATATAGAACTGGAGATTACATAGATATAGTTGCAAATACAGCTGGAGTTATCGTAGCATTAACGATTTATAATCAAATTTTAAAAAAAAATAAGGTTAATTCACAATAACACTTGTGTATAACATAATAATTTAACTAAATTAGCGAACTATTAAAAACTCTTTATAATGGAAATTAAGAAAAATCCAAAATCGAATTTAGAAAATTACAGCAAAATTTTTATGCAAATTGGGCTTGTATTAGCACTATTCATAACTTATGTTGCAATAGAAAAGAAAACATACGATAGAAATATTGGTGACTTGGGTTCTGTTTCTATGAATGCTGAAATGGAAGAAGAAACGATAATTACTGAAAGAATAGAACCAGTAAAACCAAAAACACCACCACCACCAGCTCCTGAAAAGATTGAAATTGTTGAAGATGAAAAGGAAGTAGAAGAAACTATAATTGAATCTACAGAAACGGATGAAACTGAAGCTGTTGAAATTGTAGAAATTGAAGAAGTGGAAGAAGTTATAGAGGATGTAAGTTTCATGATTATTGAAGACGTTCCTGTATTTCCAGGTTGTAAAGGAAGTAAAGCTGAACTAAAAAAATGTTTTAGTAAAATGGTTCAAAAACATTTTTCTAGAAAATTTGACGCAGAGCTACCTAATGAATTAGGTTTATCTCCAGGAAGGAAAAGAGTATTTATTGGTTTTAAAATTGATAGAAACGGTAATATTGTAAATATACAAGCAAGAGCACCACACCCAAAAATTAAGGATGAAGTAATTAAGGTAATGAAATTATTACCTAAAATGAAACCAGGTAGACAAAGAGGGAAACCAGTAGGTGTTAAATATAGTATTCCTTTTACTTTATTAGTAGAGTAATTAAAATTATATTTTAAATGCATAAAAAACGTTTAGAGGTTCTCTAAACGTTTTTTATGCATTTAAAATAAATTTGTTCTAAACAATTAATAGAGAAATAATAGAATAACTAATGTTATGAAGCATTAAGAAACGAATATTAAATGAGCGATTTAAAATAAAAAAGTGTCCAATAAATTTACTTTTAACTTGACAAATAGAAAACCAGAATTTATATTAAGTTGACATAAATTTATACTTTATTACTGGGTTTATTTTAATAATTGACTCAAATTATTACATTATGTATAGGATTAAAAGTGTTTACTATTTTAAGTATTTGGTTTCTATTTTTTAGAAATAGTTTGTATAAAACTGAATAAATTTAAAGAAAATTAAAAATCCAGAATTTGAGGACTAAGAGTAGAATTGGTTATTAAAAATTGAACAAATAAAAGCGCTCCACAACACACTATAAAATTAATTATAAAATACTTGCTAATTTTCTATTAAGAACTAAAAGAACGTAACTAATAAATAGTATTATGCTCTTCGATTTACTACAATAACGTGAGTTTTAAACACTCATTACTTAACAATGGTCAAATTGTATTAGATCAAATATTATTCTTAAAAATAAATAAAAAATCTCCTAAGAATTACATTAATTCTTAGGAGATTTTTGTCCTTATAAAAAAGGATTATGTTTTATCTATTTGTTGCTAAAGCATTTTCAGATTTCCATAAATTTACGTTAACTATTGCGTTATTATCGTAATTAATTTCTTTTAAAGACTCTTTAGTCCAAACAAACCATTTACCAACTTTTTTTCCATTATCGTAATAAGCTAATTGAATTTTTTTCCCTTCATTATCAAAACGAGTCCATTCTCCTGTTAATTTTTTATCTTTAAAATAACCTTGTGTACTTATAGATCCATCTTCATAATAATATGTAGCCTTCACTAAATCTCCTTCTGCCTTAAAGGTTGGTTCGTTATCCTGTGAATACCCTATTGATGCAATACAAAGAATACCAATTATTATAAGTTTTTTCATGATTTCTATTTTTAAGGTTTACAATTCCTTTACGAATATATGTATTATTATAACAATTAAAAAACAATTTAGTAACATTAACTTAACATTGTATAGTTTTTTGTAAAAAAGAAATAAAAAATTAATATTTTGGCAATAAGGAAAGTAATTGAAGTAGTAGCAAATTCTTAGAAAAGTTAGGAAGATACAACTAGAAAAGTAGTAAAGTAGATCTCTAAACCTCTATTTGTACAACACCTGAGTGCAGTTGATAAAGACAATGATGTAGAAGCGTTTAACGTAAATTTAAAAATTATTTTTGAAGTAAATTAAAGCTAAAAACTACTAATAAGAAGGATTTGTTAACTCTATTAAATCAATTTAAAAAAAATGAGTTACCTTCAAATTACACTTATCTGTATTATTGAACTTATACACATTTACATAGTATATATAGAAATATTTTTATGGACTAAACCAAGGGAATTAAAGCATTTGGACTAAAGAGTAGATAGTTTGTTAAAGAAACTAAAGTTTTAGCTGCAGGATTAATTTGGTCCATAATTATAAAAAGCACAGATATAGCTTTATTCTTTTTAATACGTATCTTTATTGCAGGTATCTATGGCACCTAATCCACAAAGAGAAAAAGTATCTTGTATTTTCAATCCATTCCAGCACCAATATCTTTAATTAAAATCTTAAACTATGAACACTAAAACTATAATCTTAAGTATTACTTTATTTACTTTTTTAGTAAAAAGTACCTCTAGCCAAACAGATCCGAATTTTGAATTCAAAAATGCAGTTCGAGAGGAGATAGGCGCTGTAAAAAAACTTAAAAAATTTGACAATGAAGACCTAAGAAAGACAATTCACGTACGATTTTTACATCAAGACTATAAAAAAGCATATATCAGTAATTCTAAACAAGTATATCTTTTGAGGTACAATATCTTTACTGATGAAATGGAGTATGTGAAGAACAATAATATTTATACTTTAAATAAGAGTGAACATAAAATTATTGACTTTTTTGAGATAAAAGCAAAATATGGAATATTTTATTTAGATAATGAATTAAATTATTTTTTAATAAAAAATTCAGGCAAAAACTCTGTTTTAATCAAACAAATTGTACAATTTGATGAAGGTAAAAAAGTCGTTACACAATTTGATACTAAAATAGCACCAAAATTTTTCAGAAAAAACGATCAACTCTTTATTGCTTTCAATAATAAAGAACTTAAAAGTATACCTAAAAGAAAGAAAGCATTTTATAAATTATTTAATAATAAAGCTGCTCTAATAAAAAAATATATGAGTGAACAAAAATTATCTCATAAAAATATTGACGATATAGTAAAAATTACAACTTATTTTAACTCTCTTTAATAACATTACAATGGAAGAATACCTAGAAAAAATAAAAGACCTACTAATTGAATTTACTCCAAATATTATTATTGCTTTTGCAATTTTAATTATAGGATTATTTATAATTAATATAATAATAAAGACTTCAAGAAGGTTAATGCTAAAAGGAGGTGTTGATATAACGCTTCAAAAGTTTTTAGGTAATTTAATTGGTTGGGTACTTAAAATATTATTACTTATTACTGTTGTTTCTAAATTAGGTATTGCAACCACGTCTTTTACTGCTATCATTGCTGCTGCTGGTTTAGCTGTAGGTTTGGCACTACAAGGTTCTCTTGCAAATTTTGCAGGTGGTGTTTTAATAATGATTTTTAAACCCTTTAAAATTGGTGACTTAGTTGAAGCTCAAGGAGAAATTGGCGTAATAAAAGAAATTGAAATCTTTACAACTAAACTAACAGGTTTGTCTAACAAAGAAATTATAATTCCTAATGGTTCTTTATCTAACGGCAATATTGTAAATTATTCTACAGAAGGGACACGTAGAGTAGATTTCACTTTTGGAGTTGATTATGCTGCTGATATAAAGCAAACAAAAGAGGTTTTAATGAACGTTTTAACTTCGCATCCTAAAGTGTTAAAAGATCCTGCTCCTGGCGTTACAGTTTCTGAATTAGCAGATAGTTCTGTAAATTTTGCAGTAAGGCCTTGGTGTAAAACAGAAGATTATTGGACTGTTTATTTTGATGTTACAGAAAACACAAAAATAGCTTTAGATAAAGCAGGAATAGAAATTCCTTATCCACACCAAGTAAACGTTAAAAAGTAGGTTTCTTTTTCTTTTGAGGAATCACAACAAAATCTTTTAAATAAAAAGGTTCAAAATAAGCGACATCTTCGATGTCGTTTTTTTTGTACTTATTATATGATAATTCTGCCATTTCTTTTGATGATGGAAATTTATCATCAACAAAGACTGCATTTTCATGCGTAATAATTTCTTTACATTTCTCAGCTCCATCACCTAAAAAATATACTTTTTGATTTTTAAGATAATTTAAAAATGAAGTTTCGTCAATAATTTCTGCCTTAATTTCTCTTATTTGCTCATAATTCTTATCAAAAACTGCAGCATACACTTCCATTCTTCTAGCATCCAACATCGGAATAATAACTCCTTTATCAATAGAAATAGAATGCGCTAAAGATCTTAATGTTTCTATAGAAATTAAAGGCTTATTAAAAGCAAAACAAAGCCCTTTTGCCGCAGAAACTCCAATTCTAAGTCCAGTGTAAGAACCTGGACCTTTACTTACCGCTACTGCGTCTAATTCTTGGGAAGTAATTTGTGCGTCTTCTAAAAGAGCTACAATAAATGGATGTAAAACTTCTGCATGAGAATAATTACCGTTATTTAGTTCTTTAATTGCTAAAATCTCTCCGTTTTTAGCAATGCTGACAGAACAATTTTTGGTTGCAGTTTCTATGTTTAGGATAATTGCCAAGGTCTACTATTTTAATGCAAATATAAATGATAAGAAAAAGAAAACCTCACATAAATGCGAGGTTCTGTAATATTTTAAAATTCAGATTAGTCTAAAACTAACTCACCTGAATAAAATTGTAATACTTTAGTTTTAAAAACATAATCATATTTAGAACTAATTAATGAAGCTTCTGCACTTACTAAACGATTTCTTACTTGATCAAAATCAAACAATGTCATTGCCCCAAAATTATATCTTTCTTGCGCATTTTTAAACGCTTCTTTTTGTGCAGCTAAAGAAATTTTTGCAGCTTCAAAAGTTTTTAAGGCAGATTTTACATCTAAAAAAGCTTGCTCAATCGTTTGTTTTAATTGCAGTTTTTCACTTTCTAATCTAGTTTCAAAAATTTCTCTATTTATTATAGATTTTGCAAGACCGTTTTTTGTTTGAAATCTATTAAAAATAGGAATACTAACATTAAACCCTAAACCATAACCTAAATTATCATCTAATTGGGTAAATAAATTCGTGTTAGAAAATCCGGGTGGAAGGTTTAAATTATACCCATAGTTTGATGATAATCCTGCTGATGCAGATACCGTTGGTAAAAAATAACTTTTAGAAATTTCAATATTTAAATCTGCATTTTCAATAGCTAGTTTAGCTCTCGCTATTTCTGGCATTTTAGTTAAAGACTTATCATAAACAGCACTTGAGTTTTTATATAATAAATTAGCTGATGGCGTTCCCACATCTATAGAAGCAACATCAAAATCTTGAACAGGAGTTTGAATTAATTGTGCTAAATTTAATAGCGAGATATCCAACGAATTTTCTTGTGTAATTACATTTTGTAAATTAGTTGCAGCTGTAGATTCTGTGTTTAATAATTCTCCTTTAGGTATAACTCCGGCTTTAAATCTGTTTTTTGCAGCTTCAATTTGCTTTTTACTAATGGCGTATTGCACATTTGCAACATTTAAATTTTCTTTAGCAAAAAGAATGTTTAAATACCCATTAACAACAAATAATGAAATGTCATTTTCTATTTTTTGTAAATCATACAAACTAGATTCTACTCCTAATTGTGCCTGTTTAAAGGTATTGGTATTTCTAAAACCATTAAAAACAGTATAACCAGCACTTAAACCAACAGAACCTCCAAAAATACTCGTTGAAATTCTATTTTGTGTAACTGGATCAAATCCTGAACCAAAATTTAGGTTACCTCCAGTAGAACCATTTAAATTTGGCAAGAAATTACCTTTTGCAATATCTACATCCTTTTTAGCAAGCTCTAAACTTAATTTATTTTGCTGAATAGAAATATTTTTTTCTAATGCCTGGTCAACACACTCTCTAAGAGTCCATTGTTTTTGAGAAAAAGTTGTTATTGATGTTAATACAACGATTACTAGTAAAATTTTCGTTTTCAAAATCTTTAAATTTTATAATTTCAATGATTGGTTTTCAAGGGTTGTACCAAAAGATAAAAGAATAAAACCAACTAAAAATCAAATAGTTACACTAAATAATTATTTATAATTGTTTTAAGACAAACACTTCTTGCTCAATATTGAACACTTCTAACTTTTGATAGTCTTAATAAGACGATTAAAAGTAAAATATGTTACACTATTTTACTCTTATTGAAATGTTAATTTTTAGATTTCTTTTTATAGCTATAAATTGCATAGAATAAAAAACCAATTAAAAGGTAAGGAAAAACCATTAGGTATGTAATTCCGTTGTTTACTCCTTCTGCCATAGAAATATCGCCATTCTCTACAACTGCTTTACACATTGCACACTGAGAATAGGATGATTTTGTTAAGAAAATCATCATTACAAAAAAGAAAAAAAACTGCTTTGTTTTATACATAATAAGGTGAAATCATTATATAAACTACAACTCCTGTTACTGCTACATATAACCATAAAGGAAATGTAATTTTTGCTATTTTTTTATGTGCTGGAAATTTACCCAATTTAGCCCTCATATATGTTGTTAACACAAAAGGAATAACAATTATTGATAAAACAATGTGGGTAACTAAAATAAAATAATATACATATTTTATGATTCCTTCTCCACCAAACTTAGTAGAATTGGATGTCATATGATATGCTATATAAAGCAATAAAAAGACTAAAGAACAACCAATTGCAAATGTATTTAATTGTTCGTGTAATTTTTTATTCCCTTTTTTAATTGCTATAACTGCAGCTATTAAAACAACTGCTGTTAATCCGTTTATTGATGCGTAAATTGGAGGTAAAAAAGTTAGAGGTTCAACATTAAAACCTAAATCTCTTAAATTTACTCCAAACAAAGCAGCTACCGCTAAAGGAATTACAATTGATAATCCTGTAATAATTTTTTTATACTTTTTTTCTTGTGCTATATTATTCATCTAACAAGGTTTTAATATCTTCTTTTAATTCTTTAATTTGATCAGGAAAACCCTGTTCTTCCAATGCTCTGTAATACATTATTGGGTTTCCATATTGGTCTTTTCTAGAACGGATGTAACCTTCTTTATCAACCAATGCAAATAAACCTGAATGTTCAAAACCTCCAT
This sequence comes from Polaribacter sp. SA4-10, assembly GCF_002163835.1. Classification (NCBI taxonomy): domain Bacteria; kingdom Pseudomonadati; phylum Bacteroidota; class Flavobacteriia; order Flavobacteriales; family Flavobacteriaceae; genus Polaribacter; species Polaribacter sp. SA4-10. The sequence continues at coordinate 2,235,819 of NZ_CP019331.1, forward strand.
GATCATCATCTCCTTTCCCTGCATATAATTTGAACCCTTTATTTGATAAAGCATACACCATATCTTCTGATTTACCCGTTAACAAATGCCAATTAGGATGTGTAATTTTATATTTACTTGCGTATTCTTTGAGTATTTGAGGAGAATCTATTTCTGGCGTTATAGAAATAGAGGCAATTCCAAAATTTGGATTTCCAAAAAATTCATCTTGAATTGTACTCATTTTTTGGTTCATTATTGGGCAAATAGTAGGACAAGTAGTAAAAAAGAATTCTACAACATATACTTTACCTTCATAACTTTTATTGGTAATTGTTTTCCCATTTTGGTTTGTAAACTCAAAATCAGGGACTTTATTAAAAGTATGTAAATCTGAACCTTTAAAGCGCTCAACAATTTTTGGAACTGTATAAATTCCAAATAATAAAATGATGAAAGCGACACCAACGTAAGAATATTTTTTATTCATTATTTTTTAGATTTCTCTATCTGCATCGTTCTTTTTTAAAGCTAATCTATATTCTGCCAAAACAACTTTTAGATCATCTTTCATTTTATTGTTTAGTTCTGCTACAGAATTCATGTCATAACCAAAAAGTTTACCATCTTCACTGTCTTCATCATCAGTTCTTCCTCTTAAGCCTCCTTCTCTATCAATTATAAAAGCTTTTGAACTATACAAATTAGTTAATGGTTCATTCGTTTTAAAACTATCATAAAAAGCATTTATTTCATCTTTAGAACTAGCTACAAACTTCCATTTTACCATATCAGTAAAACTGCCAATTTCTTTTTTAAGTTGAATTACTTCTTGCTCTTTTCCATTAGGATAAACAACAACTATTTGAAAATCTTTAAAGCCATAAAAAGGTTTATAAATTTTCTGATTTAAGTTAAAAACTCCTCCTTTTATAGTTTCTATATCATTTCCTAAAAAACAAATAATAGAAATTTTATTTTCTAAGGTGGTCGTATTTGTGCTATCTATTAGAGAAACATTAATAACATTTTCTGTTACTACTGGTAATTTTGCAAAATTATTTACTCCTTGTTGTAATGCTAGGTAAAACATTAAAGGAAAAATAAAGAGTAAAAAAAGTACAACTCTTTTTTTAGAAATTTTCATGATTATTTTATATAAAAAAAGGTGGTTAAAACCACCTTATATTTTTTAGATTACCATTTTACAAGTGGTGCTAATGTGGTATATAAATAACCTCCTTCTATTAGTAGAAAGGTTACTAAATACGAAATTAAGAATACTGCTGTCCAAACTACAGCACGTCTAAACCATTTTTTCTCACCTTCCATATGCATAAATGCCCAAGTAATGTAGTACGCCTTTACTAATGTTAAGATTATGAAAATCCAGTTTAAAGGACTAGTGCCTAAAAAACTAGTAAGGTGTAATACATCTGGTTTGTATATTCCTAAAATAACTTCTACTATAGTTATAACAGATAAAATTCCGAAAACTACCCAGATTCTTTTTAAATTCGATTCGTGTGCGTGTGCCATTTTTTTATGCTTTTATAATTAAACTAGGTAGAAGAATGTGAATACAAATACCCAAACTAAATCTACAAAGTGCCAATATAATCCTACTTTTTCTACCATCTCATAATGTCCTCTGCGTTCGTAAGTTCCTAGAATAACATTAAAGAAAATGATGATATTAATTATGATTCCTGATAATACATGAAAACCGTGAAACCCAGTTATAAAGAAAAAGAAATCTGCAAATATGGTATTACCATATTCATTTACTTTCAAATTAGCGCCTTCTACAATCATTTTTGTTTTTGCTAATGCAGCAGAACCTGCTTCCCTAGAAAGAATTATTTTGCTTTTTTCATCAGCATTTATAAGTTCAGACTTTATTAGAATTGTTGGGTCTGCATTATATGCAGAAATTACTTGGTCTATTGAGTATGTTGAAATTGTTTCTTCTTTTTCAAACCACAATCCATTTAGTCTTGTATGTTGTTCTCTTGCGTCTGTTCTTTCTCCAACAACAAAATCTGACAATGCTATTTGATGACCATCTTTTACAAACTGTAAAATTTTCCCATCTGTAGTTCTTACCGCCCCATAAGAACCTTTAATAAAGGTTTTCCATTCCCAAGCTTGAGAACCAACAAAGATTAAACCTCCTATAATTGTTAAAAACATATAGATGGTTACTTTCTTTTTGTTCATATGATGTCCTGCATCTACAGCCAATACCATAGTTACAGATGATGCAATTAAGACAAATGTCATAAATGCAACATAAATCATTGGAAAATTACCGTGAAAAAAAGGAATGTGTGTAAAAACCTCATCGGCAATTGGCCAAGAATCTATAAATTTAAAACGTGTTAAACCATAAGCTGCTAAAAAAGCTGAAAAAGTTAATGCATCTGATACGATAAAAAACCACATCATCATTTTACCATAACTTGCGCCAAATGGCTTCACACCACCTCCATTCCAAGTTTCTTTTTTGTTAGAAGGTATAGCAATCTTTGCTTCCATAAATATTCTCTGTTAATTAATTCTTAATTAGTTTGTCAAAATTAAACATTTTTCATCACCTAATAAAATAGAAAAAGAAAAATAGATAAATCCATAATATATCTACAAAATGCCAGAAGATTGCACCGAGTTCAAACCCCAGTAAATCATCCGATTTGTATTTGTATTTAAAATGATTATAAATTACAACTAAAAGTACAATTAGGCCAGCAAACAGGTGTAAAACGTGCATAAACGTTATACCTATTATAAATGATGTTGACACTGTACTTTCTGGTCCAGTAAAAAATAACCCTACACTTTTTAATTGATTAAAGCCAACATATTGTTGCCAAACAAATCCTATTCCTAACAACAATGTTACAACTACAAGCAACAAAGAGAGCTGTCTTTTATCCTTTTTTAAGAATTTTTGAGATAAAAATAGCGTAATACTACTTCCTATAATCAAAAATGTACTAATATAAAATGCTTGAGGTAAATCAAAAGAAACCCAATCTTCACGTTTCATACTAATTACATAGGCACTTGTTAATCCTGCAAAAAACATTACCATACTAATCATAGAAACCCACAACATTGGTTTTGCTGATTTCCTTTTAGCCGTGGTTAATTCTTTTTGTAATGTTTTTTCGTCTATCATTTTTAATGTAAAAATTTATCTACAACGTATATAATTTGCACTAATGTAATGTATAAAACACTTGATAACATTAGTTTTCTTGCATCTACGTTTTCTTCACTTTTATGTAATTTAACTCCATAATATAACATAATTAATCCTAAAAAGGCAATAATTACTGCTGTAACTGGATAAATATAAAATGCTCCTGACACTTTAAAAACCGGGGCTATAGAAACCAAAATCATAATTATTGTGTAAAAAATGATTTGCTTTACAGCTCTTTTATCCTTCGTGTTCATTGGCATCATGTTGAAACCTGCTTTTTTATATTCTTCAAATTGCAACCAGCCAATTGCCCAAAAATGTGGAAATTGCCAGAAAAACTGAATCATAAATAAAAAACCTGCTTCTAATCCAAAATTATTTGTTGCAGCAATCCAACCTAACATAAAGGGAATTGCTCCTGGAATTGCACCAACAAAAACAGATAATGGCGTTACCGGTTTTAATGGTGTATAAACACTTGTATATAAAAATATTGAAATAGCACCAAATAATGCTGTTTTTGCATTTATGCTATACAAAATTGTTAAACCTGCAATTGTAAAAAATATTGCAATTACCAATGCTGTATTTATAGACATTCTTTCTGTAGGCAAAGGTCTATTCTGTGTGCGCTTCATCATAGCATCTGTATCTTTTTCTATAATTTGATTAAATGCATTTGAAGCACCAACCATAAGAAAACCACCTAAAGCTAATAAAAACAGTGTACTATAATTAATAACATCTACAGCTAATAAATACCCTGCAACAGAAGAAAACACTACACTTAAAGACAGGCCAACTTTTGTAAGTTGCTTTAAATCTGAAATTATAGTTTGCATAAATATTTTATTGTCTGTAATAACGGTTGTATTCATCATATCACAATTCGGCTGCAAAGATATTTGATAAATCTGAATTTACCACATATTTTAATAGTTATTGAGGTAAAAAAAACCCACTCAATAAATCGAGTGGGAAATTGCTATGAAAAAGAAAAAGTGTGATCTATGAAAATCACGATGTAAATATATACATAAATATTTTACTTTTTCTTAATGAAACTATAAAATATTTAAAAATCGAAATACCAATTAAATAAATCTGCTTTAACCCCTACTGAAAGCCAAATATTATTTCCTTCTGGGAAACTAGTTAAAGAAACTTCTGGGGTAAACTTTCTATAGGATAAGCCTGCAAAAAGACTTAAATTGTTCGAAGGGTTTAATAGATAATTTCCTTGAAAATCTGCAATAAAAATAGTTGCAGTATTACCTTGTGCAAGTTCGTTTCCTGTTTCTGCAAATCTATCTTCATAAGATTGGTAAATATCTCCTCCATAACTTACAACTTGATCTTGTAAATCAAATCCTTTTTTTCCGAGAATTATTTTTGCGCTTCCACTCCATCTATCTTTTTTATATCTAGCAATAGCAACTGCTTCCCAAAAGTTTGCACCCCATAAGTGACCTAAAGGTTGACTATAATTACCATAATTTAAAACAGGTGATTTATGTGCAAAAGTATAAGGTCTTGCATAATTGTATTCCAATTGTAAGAAAAGGTTCTCAACTTTAAAAGCATCAAAATATTTTGCTCCTAATTGATATGCAAATTTATTTTGCCACTTTCCTAAATCATTTAAGTTTCCCACAGAAAACTCATCAAGAATAAACTGAGAATATAAAGAAACATGATCATTCAACTTATATTTACCCGTTAGACCAACCAGTGCGTTTCCTGCATCTTCTCCTCTATTAAACTCTACCGATCTATAGAAAATTATAGGGTTTAAAAAGCCAGCATCAAAACCTTGCTCTCCTGTAGAAATTGCAGTTTCAAAAAAACCAATGTTTAGTTTTTTTGTTAGGTTGATACTTAAATAATGGGCTGCAACATATTTTCTTGCATGTTTATTAGAGTTAGAAGCAGCACTTAATGACGGTTCTGTATTCCACATCCAAATATTTGTATATTGGAATTTCCAAAAATCAACCTTCATTTTTAAATAAGTTGTTGGAGAAGAAACATCTGAAAGTATAAATGATCTATATCCATCTCCAATAAAATTTTTACCATTTCCAAATTGAAATTGCATAAACTTATTTGGCTTGTATGACAGATACCCCTCTGCAACAGGGTAATCATGAGCGTCTGTTTTAAATCCTTTTGCCTTTCCCCTTCCAGGAACCAATCCTTCAGAGTTTTTTGGTCTTACATTTAATGCTGTGTTTGTAATATAACTATTCACATAATCTGCAAATCTTGCTTGACTCTCATAAATGGTTGCAGCATAAGAAAACTTATCTCCTAAACCTCCATTTACAGCTACAATTCTAGAATTATTATAGGTGTATGACTGATCTGAATTATCTTTTCCTAATTGAACATCAACTAAAAAATCTAAAGTAAACCAATAATCATCTTTCTTAACTTGTAGTAAATGTTCGTTCCAAATTTTGTTACCTACCCAAGATTTTACTTTTGGTTTTAAAAACTTCTTTTTTTCTTCTGTTAGATTGTAATACTTATTTACATCACTATAAATATAAGGTTTTGAAGCTGTGTGAGTGCCATTTGCTTTATGCATCGCAAATTCATAATCTACATATTTTTGATGTGTAAAAGGAATGTTTAATTGGCTACTATGCTCTAAAAAAATAGAATCTGCTATTCTATTTTTTTCTACTAAAACAAATAAATCTTCTTTTGGTTTTAAAGTTTTGGTAATTCCTTTCTCATTTATATTTTCATCTAAAGGAAATGTAATCGGAATTTCAAACGTCATTTCTATAGGATGATTATTATACCAACCTGGAGTAACTTTAGGAAAAATTTTAAAAGCGCTCTCAACCTCTTTTCTTACTTCTTCATATGGCGAACTAACATAGATTAATTTAAAATCTCCTTTATTAGTGACCGCAAAAATCACGTTTGCAGTTCCTTTAAAATTTTCATTTTCTACAATTGCAGGTGTCTTAAACTCTGCAAAAAAATGTTTTTTTGTAGTTGATAAAAAACAATCTTCAATAGAATTAATTTCAGAACCTTTACAAACATCAAAAACTGGAAATTTTTCTGATTGAGATAATAGTATTGATGGAAATAATAAAACCAGTATTAAATATTTTTTAATCATTCTATAATTTTATAACACTCTTATTTTTTAATTGGTATTCTTGCTTACTTTCTTTACAGGTTGCAAAACCATTTTCATTAAAATCTAATCGATGCCCATACTCACTAACCCAACCTATTTGTTTAGACGGGTTACCTACAACTAATGCATACGATAAAATTTCTTTAGTAACTACCGCTCCTGCACCAACAAAAGCATATTCGCCAATATTATTTCCACAGACAATAGTAGCGTTTGCACCAATACTTGCGCCTTTTTTAACAATTGTTTTTTGGTATTCGTTTTTTCTTTTAATAGCGCTTCTTGGGTTAATTATATTTGTAAAAACCATAGAAGGGCCGAGAAAAACATCATCTTCACAAATAACACCTGTATAAATTGAAACGTTATTTTGCACCTTTACATTATTGCCTAAAATAACTTCTGGAGAAACCACAACATTCTGACCAATATTACATGCTTTACCAATGATACAATTAGGCATTATATGACTAAAATGCCAAATTTTGGTATCTTCTCCAATACTGCAACCTTTATCTATTACGGCCGTTTTATGTGCAAAATAATTTATCAAAACTAATATCCTTTATTTCTATTTTTTTCTCTCTTTATAATTTCTTCAGATGATGATGTACCAATTCTATCTACACCTAAAGTAATCATTTTTAATGCTGTTTCATAATCTCTTACTCCTCCAGCTGCTTTAATTTTTAACGGTTTTGCATTTTCTGAAATTATTTTCATAACTTCTAATGTTGCTCCGTTTGGTAAATTATTTTTAGTTTTAAAAAACCCAGTTGATGATTTTACAAAAACATTTTTAGCATTTTCTTCTCCAAAATCTTCAAAAACTATTTGTTTTATAAGACGTGAAATTACAATTATTTCTTCATTTGTTAAGGCTGCTACTTCAAGTATCCATTTTACAACTTTGTTGTTATCTAAACATAGTTTTATTCCTTTAATTATTTCATTTCTTACTAAATCAAGGTCCCCTTTTTTAAACGCTGTATAGTTTACAACAAAATCTAATTCATCTGCACCTAAAACAATTGCTGCTTTTGCCTCTTTTAATTTTTCTTCTGTAGTATAGGTTCCTTCATGAAAACCAATAACAGTTCCTATTAAAACGTTAGATTTTGCTTCATTTAAAATTTTCTTTACTAAAGGAATGTGTATTGCACGAATCATAACTAATTTATAATCATACAAAATTGCTTCTTTAACTAACTCAATTACTTTTTGTTGAGTTTCTTCTTCTGTTAGATTGGCTTGACTTGCCGTTTTTAAGTAAGTAGCATCTAAAAATTGATTAATTTCCATAATACAAAAATAAGAAATAATAAAAAGAGAACATTAAAAAGCCCAACCTTTTGGTTGGGCTTAAATTTTACTCTATTTTAAAAGAAATAGGCAAAGTATATCTGACTTTTACAGTTCTATTATTTTGTTTACCAGGTTTAAATTTTGGCAACTTTTTTATAATTCTTTGAGTTTCTTTTTCTAACTGTTTATGAGGTGCTCTTATTTTTATATCAAAAATATTTCCTTCTTTATTAATGATAAACTGAGTTTGAATTTTATGTTTACCTGAATGTAAACCTAATTCATTTGCTAAGTCGACATCAAAGTTACGTTGTACAAATTGTTTCATTTTTTTATCAAAACAATTTTTGTTTTCTTCTTTGGATAAATTTTCACATCCTTTAAAAATAGGTGCATTTTGTATGCTTAAAAATGGAACTTCATCTTCTAAATTTAGGTCTTCAACTTCCTTAATTTCTACAAAACTATCTATATCAATTCGTATTGGATCTTCTGTTGTTGCATCAATAATGGTTTCGATAATATCATTATTTCCTTTTATAACTTTATCAACAATAAAAACTTGTAGTTTTGGTGCTTCTAATTTAGGAACAACTTTTAGCTTTTTAGTAAAAATTACATCTTGTTCTAATTCTATATAAACAACATTATTTTTATCAGGTTTAAAAATGGTTGCCGTTTTTTGTTCAGTTTGATACTCTAAAGTAATAAAAACAATAAAGAGTACTAATACAAGTCCTAACTGCATAAAAATAGTAGAGAACTTTTCTAATTGTTTGGTTGGTAGCTTTTTTGTGTTCTTCATAATTAGAAAGTTTTAAATGTTAAAACTTTGTTAAAACAAAGAACATGCCAAAAAAAAACATCACAATTAAGTGATGCTTTTTTTCATAAAATACTTTTTCTTTTCAAGCTAAACATTTCCCTCAAAATGCGATACAAAAGTAAATAACTTTGTAAGTTTAAAAATCTACTTTTGTATAAATGGTTATAAATACTGTACAAATGGTATTAAAAATAAATGAATTTGCAATTCATTTTTATATAAAAATATTATAGTATTTTTGATTAAAATATTTTTTATGTTAACATCAGTAATTGTTGATGATGAGCCGAAAGCAATACAAAGTTTGTCTTGGGAATTATCAAATTTTGATACCCAAATTAAGGTTATTGCTACTTTCAATGATCCTGAAGAAGCTTTAATTTATTTAGCTAAAAATAATATTGATTGCCTTTTTTTAGACATCGAAATGCCAACTATGGATGGTTTTCAATTTTTGAATAAACTTACATCTCGTGATTTTGCTGTAGTTATTACAACTGCTTATGATGAGTATGCTATAAAAGCACTAAAAAATGAAGCTATTGATTATTTATTAAAGCCAATAGATACCGATGATTTAGAAGAAACTATAGAGAAAGTTAAAAAACATAGTTTTAAAGCTTTAAATTCTTCTAATGTAGAAAAGGTATTGTTGAATTTCAACAAAAACTTCAACGCAAAAAAAATTACAATAAATACAGATGGTAAAATGATTTTTTTAGAGCCTAAAGAAATACTTTTTATTGAATCTGATGGAAATTACTCAACTATTTATACTACAGAAAATAAAAAAATTGTTGTTACAAAAAAACTAAAAGAGGTAAATACTTTACTGCCTAAAGAATTATTTTTTAGAATTCATAACTCTTTTATCATCAACTTAAAAAAGGTAAAAGAATTTTATAAAACGGATGGTTATGTTGTTATAGAAAATAATCATAAAATACCAGTTTCTCGTCAGAAAAAAGCAGCATTTTTAGATAAATTTTAATTCATGAAAACAAAAATATTTCTTTTTTATTTTCTGTTTTTAAGTATTTTTTGCTTTTCTCAAAAAACAGAAACAACTAATAAAATAGAATACCTTGTTGAAAATAAATTTTCTTCACTTAGCATTATTGACTCAATTTTTATAAAGGAAAGAAAAAGCAAAAAACCTTTAGAGTTATTAATTAAAAGAAGCAAGGAAGCATCCTATTTAGAAGGCCAGTTTTATGGCAATAATGCTTTGGGAAGGTATTATAGAGACCATTCACTTTTTAATAAGTCAATCTACTATTATAAGAGAGCGCTTGAGTTAAGTAGGAAAAAAAAAGACACTATTTCTGAAGTAAAAACTTTAAATTCAATTGGCTCTGTATATAGGAGACAAGATGATATTAGAAATGCTTTAAATTACCATCAAGAAGCATTAGACAAAGCGCTTAATGTTAAAAACCCCACAATAAGTATTAAAAAGGGTATTAGCATTTCTCAAAACAGTATGGGTAATATTTATATTTCTTTAAAACAATATAAATTGGCTTTAAATGAATTTAGAAAATCTATCGTTGTACAAAGAGAACTTAATCATAAACTTGGTCTTGCAATTAATTATCAAAATATTGGTAATGCACAGGAAGAATTGGGAGATTTAGATGAGGCTCTTAAAAATTATCATAAGTCATTAGATAACAACAATCTAATTAATTCTAAAATAGGTAAAGTAATTTGTGGGTATAGTATTGCAAATGTTTTAATAAAACAAAAAAAATACAACCAAGCTTTAAAAACTGTAGATACCGTTTTATCAACTGCAATTAAAGAAAAAGATAAATACTATCTTTCAAACACATACAATACATTAGGTTTAGCGCAGTTACATTTAAATAATCTTGTAGACGCAAAAAACAATTTAACTACAGCTTTAAAAATTGCAACAAAATTTAATGTCCATACTATTGTAGTTAAAGCAAATGAAAATTTAGCTTTATTGTACGATAAGAAAAAAGAGTACAAAAAAGCCTACACATATTACAAACATGCTAAAGAAGAAGATGCTAAAACGCTTAATGATCGTAACCTTTTATATCTGAGTGAACTGATAACAAAATATGATAAGCAGCACAGTGAAAATCAAATAAAAGAGCTCGCTAAAAAAAATGAAATTGCCCAACTACAAATTACACGAAATAGAAATTTATGGATTTTAGCATTAAGTATTTTTACTTTAGTTGCTATTCTTTTATTCTCTATCAATAAGCAAGAAGGGCTAAAAAATGAAAAAAGGATTCTTTCATTAAAACAAGATGCTTTAAGAAGTCAAATGAACCCTCATTTTATGTTTAACGCTCTAAATTCTATTAAGTTATATATTATAGAAAATGACCAAAAGAAGGCAATATCGTACTTAAATAAGTTTTCTAAATTAATGCGAAAAATATTAGAAGCTTCATCTATTCAAAAAATTACTTTATTAGAAGAGTTAGAAACAATGAAGCTGTATATGAGTATAGAAAATATTCGTTTTTCAAATGAAATAGATTTTAGTATAAAAACTGATTCTTTAGTAAATTTAAATACAATAAAAATTCCACCTTTGGTGTTGCAACCTTTCTTAGAAAATTCTTTATGGCATGGCTTATCTTCAAAGAAAGAAGATAAAAAAATAATAATTTCTATTACTAAATTATCATCCGATTTTATTCAAATTGAAATTGAAGATAATGGAATTGGTAGAGAAGCTTCATCCAAAATTAAAGCCGAAAAATCTATAAAAAGAAAATCTGTTGGTGTCGATTTAACCAAACAACGATTAAAAACCTTTGTTAAAACTTTAAAAAACGATTATACACTTACCTATGAAGATATTTTGTGTGAGAATAAAAAAATCTGTGGAACAAAAGTTATTTTAAAGTTTCCTTTATTTTAAATGCTTTTCTGCAACTTTTTCAAGTTCATCATACCAGTTTTGCCCAAATTTTCTAACCAAAGCTTGCTTTACAAACTTGTAAACAGGCACTTGTAATTCTTTTCCTAAAGAACAAGCGTCATCGCAAATTTCCCATTTATTATAATTTACAGCAGAAAACTCACTGTAATCTTTTACTCTTATTGGGTATAAATGACAAGAAACAGGTTTTTTCCAATCTATTTCTCCAGAGTTATAAGCCTCTTCAATTGCGCATAAAGCTGTCTTTTTTTCATCAAAAAAAACATATGCACAATCTGCACCATTAATTAAAGGAGTTTCTAGTTCGCCCCATTCACTTTTTACCCAAGGACCTTCTTTTTCAATAACAGCGATCCCTTCTTTCCTTAAAAAGGGTTTTACTTTTGGATAAATTTTTTCTAAAATTTTAGTCTCTTCTTCATCTAAAGGCGCACCCGCTTCTCCATCTACACAACAAGCTCCTTTACATGCAGATAAGTTACACACAAAGTCTTTTTCGATAATATCTTCTGAAACGATAGTTTTTCCTAGTTGAAACATATCGCAAAAATAGTATTTTTTTTTTCTATAACTTTACATTTAGTTAAACTAAGTTGTCTAGTTTTGCAAAATAAATAAAAATTATGAATTTTAATTTCAAAGAAATTGTTACCGCTTTTATGGTTTTGTTTGCAGTAATAGATATTATTGGAAATATTCCTATTATTATTGATTTGCGTAAAAAAGCGGGCCATATTCAGTCTGAAAAAGCGTCACTAATTGCCGGTTTTATTATGATAATTTTCCTTTTTTTAGGGCAAAGTTTATTAAGTTTAATAGGTATTGATGTAAATTCATTTGCTGTAGCTGGTGCTTTTATTTTATTCTTTATTGCTTTAGAAATGATTTTAGGAATTACACTATATAAAGACAATGAAGATGATGTAAATGCAATAACCGCCTCTATTTTTCCATTAGCTTTTCCATTAATTGCTGGCCCTGGAAGTTTAACTACCTTACTTTCTTTAAGAGCAGAGTTTCATATAGAAAATATTATTGTAGCCGTTTTATTAAATGTTCTTTTAATTTATATTGTTTTAAAAACATCTTCTAAAATAGAACGTATTATTGGACCTAATGGAATACAAATAATTAGAAAAATATTTGGTGTAATTTTACTTGCCATTGCCGTAAAATTGTTTGCCGCAAATATTAAAATGCTATTTATTTAAATGATTTTTGATACTTTAATTATTGGTGGTGGGGTTGCTGGTATGCAATGTGCTTTGGTTTTAGGTTCTGCTAAAAATAAAGCGTTTGCTATCAATAAAAACATTGGTGTTATACTCCACCAGAAAACATCTCATTTACAAAATGCGCTCTTTAATAATGTTTTAGGTTTACCAGCTAAAACTCTTGGAAAAAATATTTTAATTGAAGGAAAAGAGCAATTATCAAACCTATATCCACATGTATCTCAAATCGAAGATGAAAAAGTTGTCTCTATCTTACAAGATGGAGGTGGATATAAAATTACGACCAATAAAAATGTTTATATTTCAAAAATTGTAATTCTAGCATTAAACTACTCAAAACCCTTCTCTATTTCTGGTTTAGAAAATTTTTTAGAACCACACCAAAGAGCAAATCCTGAAAAAGACAGAATTCAACTTAAAAACAACAATCATTTAATTAAAACTGGTTTGTATTGTTGTGGTACAATAGCTGGTTGGCGAAGTCAATTTGCAATTGCAGCAGGAAGTGGAGCTAGTGTAGCAACAGATATCTTAACCCTTTGGAATAACAATACTTCTACCAAAGTGCACGATAAAGTATGATTTTAATCATATTTTAAAACTTTTAAAGCATATACTTTTACACTGTGTAATTGTCTTTATAAAGACATTTCACACTGTTATTAATATATTCCAAGACTATTAATTAGTCTGTTTATTTTAAAATATAAACATTAAAAGTTTTAAAAATGATTACCAAAAAAAACCCGAAACAACAGTTAGAAAATTATAGTAAAATATTTCTTCAAATAGGTTTAGCACTTACCTTATTTGTTGTGTACACTCTTATGGAGCACAAAACTTATGATAGAAGTGATTTAAAAAGTTTAGGGCAAGCAAACATGGAAGATGAAATGAAAGAAGATATTCCTATCGTTTTAATTCAAGAAGTTACTCCTCCACCTAAAGACGTTCCTGTACTTGTTGAGAAAATTAAGATTGTAGAGGATGAAATGAAAATAGAAGAAACAATTATTGAATCTACAGAGACAGATGAAGGTGAAGCAATTGTTATAAATACAGATGATATTATTGAAGTAGAGGAAGAAGAAGAGCTTTTAGAAGACATTCCTTTTGTTCTTATTGAAAACGTTCCTGTATATCCAGGTTGCAAAGGTAACAACACAGAGCTTAAACGTTGTTTCACTCAAAAAATAACAGCTTTTTTTGGAAAAAAATTTAATACTAGTTTAGCAACGGAGCTTGGGTTAGTTCCTGGAAAGAAAAAACTTTTTGTTATGTTTAAAATTGATAGAACAGGAAAAGTTTCTAATGTAATGGCAAGAGGCCCACACCCAAGATTAGAAAAAGAAGTAATAACGGTTTTAACTTCATTACCTAGAATGACACCTGGGAAACAAAGGGGCTCACCTGTTGGTGTAAGCTACAGTATACCTATAACATTTGAAGTAAGATAATAAAAAAATCCAGCTAAAAAGCTGGATTTTTTTTCATATATATTATAGTAAAACCTTTACTCTACTGTAACCGATTTTGCTAAATTTCTTGGCTGATCTACATTTTTACCTAACATTACAGCTATGTGATAAGACAACAATTGAAACGGAATTGTAGTTAACAAAGGTGTTAATGCTTCTACAGTTTCTGGAATTTCAATTACATGATCTGCAATTTCTTTTACTTGCGTATCTCCTTCTGTAACAATTGCTATAATTTTTCCAGATCGAGATTTTATTTCTTGAATATTACTAACTACTTTTTCATAATGCCCCTTATTTGTTGCAATAACAAAAATTGGCATATTTTCATCTATCAGAGCAATTGGTCCATGCTTCATTTCTGCAGCAGGATAACCTTCTGCATGAATATAAGAAATTTCTTTTAATTTTAAAGCACCTTCTAAAGCCACAGGAAAGTTAAAACCTCTTCCTAAATACAAACAATTTTTAGCGTCTTTATAAACGGCAGCAATCTCCTTTACTTTATCTTCTATCTTTAAGAGAGCCTCTATCTTCTTCGGTATTAATTGCATTTCTTGCATGAACACTCTAAGCTCAGGTTTAGAAACCTCTCCTTTTTTAGAAGCTAATTTTAATGCAATTAACGTTAAAAGTGTAATTTGTGTTGTAAAAGCTTTTGTTGAAGCAACTCCAATTTCTGGCCCTGCATGCGTATATGCTCCTGCATCTGATTCTCTAGCAATAGAAGACCCAACAACGTTACAAATACCAAAAACAAATGCCCCTTTTGATTTTGCTAATTTTATAGCGGCTAATGTATCTGCAGTTTCACCAGATTGTGAAATAGCAATAACAATATCCTTAGGTGTAATAATAGGATTTCTATATCTAAATTCTGATGCGTATTCAACTTCTACAGGAATTCGCGCCTTATCTTCAATAAGATATTCCCCAACTAAACCAGCATGCCATGAAGTACCACAAGCAACAATTATAATTCGTTCTGCGTTTAAAAACTTGTTGATATTATCATCTATACCGGCCATTCTTATGATGCCCTCATCTGGCAACATTCTACCTCTGTAAGTATCAATAATAGCTTTAGGTTGTTCATGAATTTCTTTAAGCATAAAATGGTCATAACCCCCTTTTTCTATTTGCTCTAAATTCATTTTTAATTTCTGAATATTAGCGTCTACTATAGAGTCATCATGAATTTTATGAACTTGTATTGCTTTACCTAATTTTATTATTGCCATTTCTTCATCTTCTAAATAAATGGCATCTTTTGTATATTCAATAAATGGAGACGCATCTGAAGCAATAAAAAATTCTGAATTATCTTTTCCTACACCAATTGCAATTGGACTTCCTAAACGAGCTACAACAATTTCATTTGGCTTTGTTTTATCAAAAACAGCAATAGCATAAGCCCCTATTACGTTGTTTAAAGCTAATTGTAAAGCTTGACCAAGTTTACAGCCTTCTTGTTTTTTTACTTCTTCTATTAAGTTAACTAGAACTTCTGTATCTGTATCACTTTGAAAAACATATCCTCTAGAGATTAGCTCTTTTCTTAACGTATCATAGTTTTCTATAATTCCATTATGAACAATAACTAAATCTCCAGACTGAGAAAAATGTGGGTGAGAATTAACATCATTAGGAACTCCATGAGTTGCCCAACGTGTGTGCCCCATTCCTATATTTCCCTTTCTTCTTCCTTCTTCTTTATTAGTAATGGCTTCAAGATCTGAAACTTTTCCTTTTGTTTTAGAAAGGTGTATTTGTTTATCATTATACATCATGATTCCAGAACTGTCGTAACCACGATACTCTAACCTTTTTAGGCCGTTTATAACTATTGGATATGCATCTCTAAAACCAATATAACCTGTAATTCCACACATAGCAATTTTTTATAAGTTAGTTGATTAATTATTTTTCTCTGAATAGGATATTTTTAATTGCGCTCTTCTTGAACCATTTATAGTTTTATCATGATTCAATATTGTAACAGCTTTTGGGCTCCAATTATAATTTCTGTAAATTGAATCAGATACTGGAGTATCTGTAGAATTATAAACTTTTAACCTTAATTTTGGTAAATAATCTGTTTCACCACTTAATAAATCAGAAATATAATCAGTAATTTTAAACGTATACTTACTCGGTACACCACCTTCATTATCTAAAGCACCTCCAAAGAAAGATTGCTCACTATAACTATCTTTTACTTGACTTAATACAGGGTTAGAATTTACATCTACACCATTTTTATATAAAAACAAATTATATGGAGCAATTGTAGTATCTGAAGATTGATTTATATAAAACGTTAACGCTGCATCATTAATTAACCAATTTTCACTTCTTAAATCAGAAAGTTCATTGCCATTTAGTATTTCAACTGTTGCTTCACTTCCTGCAAGTCCTTGAATTTTCACTTCATTATTTGTAGGATAAATTTTATCCGTCATTTTAAATGAATTATTTACAATTCCTGATAATTGAAAAGAATGATTTTTAGTAAATACAGTATCTATTACCCCATTCCTTAAAAATGTATTCGTATAATAAACTTCTATAGAAGGATTTAATTGAGAAGATGTACTCCTGAAATTAAAACCAATTAAAGAACCGCCTTTTTTACCAGATACATGATTTTTTTCTTTAGCCTCTATTATAACTCCTCTAAAGTAATTATTAAAAGCATCTTGGGAAGCAAAATTATCACCACCAAAATTATCTAAAAAAACATCTTGCCCAATGCTCTTCTTCAGTGGAATAAAAGCAACTGGTAAAGGTAAATCTGTATTTGATGTTGTTGTATATTTTACAGTATCCGTTTCGTACAGATTACCATCGCTAGTTCTTCTTTTTACAATCATTAACGTATCATTTACGCCTGGTGTAAAATCAATATCTGCAAATTCATTTAGGTTCGTTCCTTTTTTCTCATACGTTGCATTAGATAAATACTGATTTACTTTTGTAGGATCTGTTTGATTTAACCTACTTAAATAAGTGTCTAATTCGTAAATATTTAAAGTAAATGGCAATTCTTGATTTCCAATAACAGAATCTAATTCATAAACAGGTCTATCCGTATTTGATTCTAAAGTAGCTTGATAAGGTAGCTTTAAAAAAACCGTATCTATGGTAGTAATTACTTCTAAATCATCTGGATTCGTATAAGTAACAATTGCTGAAGTTGTATTTATAACAACTTGAGAAACTATAGACGCTTCTATACTCTCATATTCATCATTCGTATTTATATAATTACCTAACAAATATTGCCCTTGTAAACCTCCTGAAAGGCTTAATCCACCAGCAATTACACTTTCTATAGGTGCATTTGTTACTAGTACTTCTAAAATTGTATCTTTTGTTAAAAACTTTGTATTCCCTATAATACTTGTTCCTATGTCTGTAAAGTCTTTTTCACAAGAAATAATTCCTGAAAAGATAAAAAACAAAACACCTACATAAACGCTTTTTCTAATAATATTTCTCACTATAAAATAATTAATTAGCTGGAATTAAATCAGCATAAAAATTTAAATAATTTTCTTTTAAGTTCTCTGGTTGGTATTCTAATACCGGTATCTCTCTTTCTTTAATAAAAGAGGATAGTTCATCAGAAATTGTTTCGCTACCATAAATAATTGCATCAGAATTTTCTATGGCGCTTTTTAATATATTAGTATGATTAGGTGTTTTTATAGTTGCTATTTTTTCGTCTTTTATCATATCAAATTTAACTTTACTTGCTAAATCTTCATTCAAAGTTCCTTCAAAGCCATTATTGTAAAGAGATGTTACAATTTTGCTTTCTGCAAACAAAGGTTCTTCTTTATAAAACTCTTTTAAATATAATGGTAACAAAGATGCCAGCCATCCATTAACATGAATAATATCTGGAGCCCAATTTAATTTCTTTACAGTTTCTACAACTCCTTTTGCAAAGAAAATTGCGCGCTCATCATTATCAGGAAATAATTTATCATCTTCATCTGTAAAAACAGCTTTTCTTTTAAAATACTCTTCATTATCAATAAAGTAAACTTGCATTCTTTCTTTTGGTATAGAGGCAACTTTTATAATAAGTGGCATATCCATATCATTTACAATTAAGTTCATTCCAGATAAACGAATAACCTCATGTAATTGATGTCTTCGTTCATTAATTACACCATATCTTGGCATAAATATTCTTGTTTGAACCCCTTTAGAATGTGCATTTTTTGCTGCTTGAAAAGCAGTTAACGATAACTCTGTTTCCGGTAAGTAAGGAACCACTTCCGATGAAACAAATAATATTCTCTTGTCCTTCATTAAATCAATCTCTTTTATAAGAAGCGCAAAAATACAAATTATTATGCTAATATCGTGTTAAAATGGTAAGTTTGCACACTTTACTTATAATATAGGAATGGAAATTTTTAATAAAAAACAAGATTTAAAAGACTGTTTATCATCACTTAAAGCAAAAGAAAAATCTATTGGTTTTGTGCCAACAATGGGTGCTTTACATGAGGGTCATTTATCGTTAATTAAAAAAGCAAAACAAAAAAATGACATTGTTGTAGTCAGTATTTTTGTAAACCCTACTCAATTTGATAATAATGAGGATTTAAAAAAGTATCCTAAAACATTAAAAAACGACATTAAATTATTAGAAAGTGCTTCTTGTGATCTTCTTTTTTCACCCTCTGTAGAAGAAATTTATGAAGAAAATATTTCTTCAGAAAATTTTGATTTTGATGGCTTGGAACATCAAATGGAAGGAAAGTTTAGAGAAGGTCATTTTAACGGTGTCGGTACAGTTGTAAAAACACTTTTTGAAATTATTGAACCTAAAAGAGCTTATTTTGGTCAAAAAGATTTTCAGCAATTACAAATCATCAAAAAGATGGTGAATAAAAATAGACTTCCTGTAAAAATAAAAGGGTGTCCTATTTTTAGAGAAAAAGATGGTTTAGCAATGAGCTCAAGAAATATACGCTTAACTAAAGAACAAAGAGATTTAGCTCCTTTTATTTATGAAACACTTAAAAAAGTACGCGAAAAATTTGGCTCAGAAAATGCTAATATTATAAATGAATGGGTAGAAAATCAGTTTAAAAAACAACCTCTTTTAGATTTAGAGTACTTTACTATTGCTGAAGAAAAAACACTAGAAACAATAGAAAATAGAGAATCTAAAAAGAAGTACCGTGCTTTTATTGCAGTTTATGCAGATAAAATTAGATTGATTGACAACATTCGTTTAAAGAATTAATAACGAAAAAAATACTATTTTTGCCATATGTTAGTACAAGTTGTAAAATCAAAAATTCACCGTGTAAAAGTTACAGGTGCAGATTTAAATTATATAGGAAGCATTACCATTGATGAAGATTTAATGGATGCAGCCAATATTATT
Organism: Polaribacter sp. SA4-10; assembly: GCF_002163835.1. Taxonomy (NCBI): domain Bacteria; kingdom Pseudomonadati; phylum Bacteroidota; class Flavobacteriia; order Flavobacteriales; family Flavobacteriaceae; genus Polaribacter; species Polaribacter sp. SA4-10. Next base: position 2,255,355 of record NZ_CP019331.1, read on the forward strand.
GAGGGTGAACGCGTTCAAATTGTAAATAATAATAATGGTAATCGTTTAGAAACGTATGCAATTCCCGGGCCTCGCGGAAGTGGAGAAATCACTTTAAACGGAGCAGCATCTCGTCTGGTTGCTGTTGGTGATATTTTAATTTTAATTGTTTATGCTTTTATGGAGCTCGAAGAAGCAAAAGCATTTAAACCTTCCTTAGTTTTTCCTAACGAAAAAGATAATACTCTTACATAATTTTGAATATCAAAAAGGTTTTAAAAATAATATTACCTCTTATTTTGGGAGGTTTTTTAGTTTGGTATTCTCTCTCTAATATTTCTATAGATGTTTTAATTGGCTACTTTAAAGAAGCAAATTATAATTGGATTTTTTTAGGATTATTTTTTGGAATTTTAAGCCATTTATCAAGAGCTTATAGATGGAAATTTATGTTAGAACCTTTAGGTTTTAGACCAAAATTTACCAATAGTGTTTTAGCTGTTTTAGTAGGTTACTTAGTAAATTTAGCACTACCAAGAGCAGGAGAAGTATCTAGAGCTTTAGTGTTAACAAATTACGAAGACGTACCGTTTGAAAAAGGATTTGGAACCATAGTAGCAGAACGTATTGCCGATTTAATTATGATGTTATGCATCATAACAATTACACTTTTTGTTCAGTTCGATTTTATTTACGAACTCTTAACTAAGAATTTCGACCCAACTAAAATAATTATTGGTTTAGTAATTTTAGTTATTGGTTTTTACATCTTTTCTTCCTTTGTAAAAAAAGCAAAATCCGGATTTCTATTAAAAATTAAAACTTTTGCTTCTGGTTTATTAGAAGGCGTTACAAGTATTTTTAAGATGAAAAATAAATGGGCTTTTATTTTTCATACCGTATTTATTTGGGCAATGTATGTTGCTATGTTTTGGGCAACAATACCTGCAATTGAAGGTTTAAATGTTCCTTTAGGCGGAATTTTAATTGGCTTTATTGCTGGTGGATTTTCTATTGCGGCAACAAATGGTGGCGTTGGTTTATACCCAATTGCTGTTGCTGGAGCACTCGCTTTGTTTGATATTCCTACAGAACCCGCAACCGCTTTTGGTTGGATTATGTGGACCGCCCAAACTGCAATGATTATTGTTTTTGGAGGATTGGCGTTTTTCCTTTTACCCATTTATAATAAGAATAAGTAATTTTTGGGCGTTACCTAAAGGTCGCGCTTTCATTACTCGCTTTTTCCTCATGCTAATAAAAATTAGCATCTCAAAAAAGAGCTCAAACATGCCATTCAATCGCTAACGCAATTATTTGCCAACTTTAAGAAAATCTTATTTTTATCTATTTTAAAAAATTATCAGCTCATAAACTTTGTAACTTTGTTACTTTCAAACTTTAGAAACTCTTTTTAAATGGCTAAAACCAAAACAACTTTTTTCTGTCAGAATTGTGGAACTCAACATGCAAAATGGGTAGGACAATGTGGCGCCTGTAAAGAATGGAATACGATTGTAGAAGAAGTAATTCAAAAAGAAGAAAAGCGTTCTTGGAAACAAGCAACAACAGCAAAACAAGTTTCAAAACCGTTAAGAATTGCTGATATTCAGTTAAACCCAGAAGAACGAGTTGTTACCAATAATAACGAATTAGACACCGTTTTAGGTGGCGGATTAGTAAAAGGTTCTGTAACACTTTTAGGTGGGGAACCTGGTATTGGAAAATCGACTTTATTATTACAAGTTGCGCTAAAAATAAATCAAAAAGTACTCTATGTTTCTGGTGAAGAAAGTCAATCTCAAATAAAAATGAGAGCAGAAAGGTTAGAAACTAACAATTCTAATTGTTTAATTCTTACAGAAACAAACACGCAAAATATCTTTAAAAATATTGAAGCTACAGCACCAGATGTTTTAGTGATAGATTCTATACAAACATTACATACAAATGCTATAGAAGCTTCTCCAGGAAGTATTTCTCAAATTAGAGAAACTGCTGCAGAACTAATAAAATTTGCCAAAGAAACAGCTACGCCAGTTTTATTAATTGGTCATATAAATAAAGAGGGACATATTGCTGGACCAAAAATTTTAGAACACATGGTAGATGTTGTTTTACAATTTGAAGGAGACAGAAATCATACCTACAGAATTTTACGATCACAAAAAAATAGATTTGGCTCAACATCAGAATTAGGAATTTATGAAATGCTTTCTACAGGTTTAAGAGAAATTTCAAATCCATCAGAAATATTAATATCTAAAAAAGATGCCGATTTAAGCGGAACAGCAATTGCATCTACTTTAGAAGGGATTAGACCTTTAATGATAGAAATTCAAGCTTTAGTTTCTACCGCAGTTTATGGAACACCACAACGTTCCACAACAGGTTATAATTTAAAACGCTTACACATGATTTTAGCAGTTCTAGAAAAAAGAGCTGGCTTTAAGTTGGGTGCAAAAGATGTATTTTTAAATATTACTGGAGGAATAAATGTAGATGATCCAGCCATAGATTTGGCAGTTGTAGCGGCAATTTTATCATCCAATCAAGATATTGCCATAAACCCGAACGTGTGTTTTGCTGCAGAAGTTGGTTTAGCAGGAGAGATTAGACCTGTTTCTAAAATTGATCAACGTATTTTAGAAGCAGAAAAGCTAGGTTATAAAACTTTTGTAGCTTCTAAATACAATAAGATTACTTCTAAAAACCACGGAATTAAATTGATTTTAGTTGGTAAGATTGAAGAAGCTTTTGCTACTTTATTTGCTTAGTTTTCTCGGTTTAATTAATTTGGTAAACGCTAAACCCTAAAGGGATAACTTTGATTCCATCTTTTATAAGATTAAAATAAAAAACAGGAAAGCACATTGCTTTCCTGTTTTTTATACTAAAAAGTTTAATTATCTATAAAAAATTTCCTTCAGCATCCATTTTAACTTTTAAACGTTCATTACCATTCTCTAATGTTAATTTATATACTTTTTTAGCCTCTCTATCATCCCTATAGCTTAATAAATAAACATCTTTAGAAACTCTCCATTTAGGAAAACGTTCTGCGACAGCAGTAGCTACTGCTATTGGTAGTCTAATGTTATTATACTTTTCTATGGTATTAATAATATTACTGTCTTTATCATAAACTGCAACAATTTTTCCTTTTGGAATAAAAAATGAAACAGTATAATAATCATAATCATCATCATAAAAATCTGATTTTCTTACATCATAAGTAGCTACTGACCTTTGTAGTAGTTTAACAGGTATCGCTGCTTTTTGAGAATCAATCTTATCTAAATATTTGTAATTTCTGGCAAAAATAGTTATCTCAGACAATTCTATTGGATCTTGGGCAAATGCTGGTATTGATAAACCAATAACAACAAATAAAATAATTAATTTTTTCATAATTTATTTTTTAAATTAGTAACAATAATGGACGTTTTTATATCCTTTTGTCAAAACTAATACACTAATTATTCTTTTGCAATGATGATAGTCAGCTGCCGAATAATTAGAAAATAAAAAAGTAGCATAGAATAGAATCAAAAAAAAACCGAACATCTCTGCTCGGTTTATATCAATTTATAAGAATTTTCTGAATTACACTTCGACAAGCTCAGTGTAAAGATTCAGCATAAATTATTTTTTATTTACAACTTTAATGTACTTATCTAAAGCCATTGTCATAGAAGGTGTTTCTGGAGAAGGTGCAACAATATCACACTTTAAACCGGCTGCTGTAACTGCTGCAACAGTAGAGTTTCCAAAAGCAGCAATTCTTGTTTCCTTTTGCTCAAAGTTTGGAAAATTCTTGAATAACGATTCTATTCCTGAAGGGCTAAAAAATACAAGCACATCATAAACCACATTTTCTAAATCTGATAAATCACTTACAACAGTTTTATACAAATCTGCTCTTGTCCAAGTAACTTCAATTTTATTTAATTCTTCTGGAATTAATGATTTTAATTTATCCGAAGAAGGTAGTAAGAATTTTTCTGATTTATGCTTTTTAATCAACTTAATTAACTCAGGAAAAGTTCTAAGACCAACATAAATTTTACGTTTTCTATAAACAACATACTTTTGTAAGTAATAAGCTACAGCTTCAGATTGACAGAAATATTTCATATCATCTGGCACTTTAAAACGCATTTCTTCAGCAATTCTAAAGAAATGATCTACAGCATTTCTACTCGTCAAAATTATTGCTGTAAAATTATTTAAATCTATTTTCTGACTTCTAACTTCCTTTACTTCAATACCTTCAACATGAATAAAAGATCTAAAATCAATCTTTACTTTTTGTTTGTCAGACAAATCAAAATAAGGTGAAGTTTCTGTCTTTGGTGGTGGTTGTGATACTAGAATAGTTTTCACTTTCATAAGCTTTCGTTTTGTATTTAAAATATCAATTTAAACAGTATAAATAGGGGTGCTATTTCGAAGGCGCAAAGATACAATATAAAATAAAACAACTCACTAAAAATCAGCTTTTTGTTATTTACAACGTGTGCTACAAAACGTATGAAGAATAAGATAGCAGTTAAATAGAATAAAAAAGAGGCATTAAGCTGAGAGTATTCAACCAAAATAACCCCTCCAAAAAGCAAAAAAGTGATTGCATATAAGTAACTAGTTTTTGAAACTAAAAAAAAATGAACTCCCTTATTTATTAAGAATAAACTAGAAAATAAATATTCTAAAATCCATTTAACTAAAAAATAAATTAAAACTAATGAAAAAATAGCAAAAAAAGAATAAAAACCTTCTTCCCTATTATTTACATTTTCTCTAATGAAAAAATATAAAATTAGAGATAAAACAGTTACAGAAAAGGTAAAAATTAAAATATAAAATCCTTTAAAAATCATTCTGTTTTCATCTGTTTCAATCTCTACAAAACCCTTATTAAACAAAGCAGAAACGTAGCCTTTTAGTTTTATTGAGTCTATTCCTTTTAATAAAAAAACAATAGCCAGAAGCAAAACCAAAAGAAGGGTAATAAAATTATTTTCTATAACTATTTTTTCTAGTGCCTGCACTTTTTTGTTTTAGTAATATTAACACAAAATTAGTAATTAAATAATGTATATTTGTCTTCTTACTACATGAAAATTTATTTATGTCTGACACGCTAGTTATTATCCCTACCTATAACGAAAAGGAAAACATTGAGGCGATTATTAGAGCTACATTTAATCAAGAAAAAAAATTTAATATTTTAATTGTTGATGACAACTCTCCTGATGGAACTTCTGAAATTGTAACCAAACTAATTACTGAATATCCAAATAAGCTTTTTTTAGAAAAAAGGCTAGGAAAAAGCGGATTAGGAACTGCATATATTCATGGTTTTAAATGGGCAATTGATAAAAAATACGATTACATTATAGAAATGGATGCCGATTTTTCTCATAACCCTAAAGATTTAATTCGCTTATACAACGCTTGTCATAAAGATAGTGCGGATGTATCTGTTGGTTCTAGATATGTAGAAAATAAAGTGAATGTTGTAAATTGGGATATAAAAAGATTATTACTTTCTTATTTTGCATCTAAATATGTGCGTTTTATTACAAGAATACCTGTTTTTGATACAACTGCCGGTTTTGTTTGCTACAAGCGTACTGTTTTAGAAACTATTAAATTAGATAAAATAAAATTTGTAGGGTATGCTTTTCAAATTGAAATGAAATTTAAAGCTTGGAAACATAAATTTAAGATAAAAGAAGTTTCTGTTGTGTTTACAGATAGAACTTTAGGAGAATCTAAAATGAGTGGAAACATTGTATCCGAAGCACTTTTTGGAGTAATAAAAATGCGTTTAAACGGATTACCAAAATAAATATAATGAGTGAAATTTCTATAAGACCCTCAAAAATTGAAGATCTAAAAACCTTATTAGAATTTGAACAAGGTGTTATAAAGGCAGAAAGACCTTTAGATCCATTGTTAAAAGAAGGAAAAATCACTTATTATAATATTACAGAATTAATTACTTCAGAAAACATTCAGCTTTTAGTTGCAATGTCTAATAATGAAATTGTTGGATCTGGTTATATAAGATTAGAAAACTCTAATCATTACCAAAAAAACCCACTTCATGGTTATATTGGTTTTATGTTTGTAAAACCTGCTTTTAGAGGACAAAAAATTAGTGCAAAAATTTTAGAATCTTTAAAAAATTGGGGAAAAGAAAAAGAATTAAAAGAATTAAGATTAGATGTTTATAGCAATAATCTATCTGCAATAAAATCTTATAGCCGTTTTGGTTTTAATAACAGTTTGGTAAATATGAAAATGGAAATTTAATTAAAAAAATGACACAATTTACTTTAATAAAAAACGCAAGAATAGTTAATGAAAACAACATTTTTAAAGGTGATGTTCTTATTGAAAATGAAATTATAAAAGAAATTTCTACAGAAATAAATCCACCTGAAAACACAAAAATTATAAACGCAGAAGGAAATTATTTAATTCCTGGTTTTATAGATGATCAAGTGCATTTTAGAGAACCTGGTTTAACACATAAAGCAAATATTGCAACAGAAAGTAAGGCTGCAATTGCTGGTGGAATTACTACTTTTATAGAAATGCCAAACACAGTACCTCAAGCAACTACGCAAGATTTATTAGAAGATAAATTTAAAATTGCTGCAAATGATTCGTACGCAAATTATTCATTTATGTTTGGTGGAACAAATGATAATTTAGAGGAATTGTTAAAAACAGACCCTAAAAAAGTAGCCGGAATTAAATTGTTTTTAGGTTCTTCTACAGGAAATATGTTGGTTGATGATGAAGCTATCTTAGAGAAAATTTTCTCTTCAACAAAAATGATTATTTCTGTACATTGTGAAGACGAGGCAACGATCAGAAAAAATACAGAAAAATTTAAAGCTGAGTTTGGAGATGATATTCCTGTTAAATATCATCCAATTATTAGAAGTGAAGAAGCCTGTTATTTATCCTCTTCAAAAGCAATCGCTTTAGCTAAAAAGACAGGTGCAAGATTGCATATTTTTCATGTTTCAACCGCAAAAGAGACAGCACTTTTTAGAAATGATATCCCTTTAGAGGAAAAACAAATTACTGCAGAAGTTTGTATTCATCATCTATGGTTTTCAGATAAAGATTATGACGAAAAAGGAATGCTAATAAAATGGAACCCTGCTGTAAAAACCGAAAAAGACAGACTAGGTTTGTGGGAAGCTTTGTTAGATGACAGGATTGATGTACTTGCAACAGATCATGCTCCTCATAGAATTGAAGAAAAAGACAATGTATATGCAAAAGCGCCAAGTGGTGGGCCATTAGTACAACATGCTGTTACAGCAATTTTAGAAAAAGTAAAAGAAGGCGTTATTTCTATTGAAAAAGCGGTAGAAAAAATGAGCCATAATCCTGCAAAATTATTTCAAATTGAAAAAAGAGGTTTTATAAAAGAAGGTTTTTATGCAGATTTGGTTTTGATAAATCCAAACAAATCTTGGACTGTTTCTAAAGACAATATTTTATATAAATGTGGTTGGTCTCCTTTTGAAGGAACAACATTTTCATCTACAATAACACATACTTTTGTAAACGGGAATTTAATGTATAATGAAGGTGTTTTTAACGAAGAAATTAAAGGTAAAAGACTAACTTTTAATAGGTAATTATGAATAAAAGCTTATACCTAATACTTTTAATTTTCTTGTTTTCTTGTACAAGTAACACCATTTTTGAAAAACCAAAAGATCTCATTCCTAAAGACAGTATGAGTCTTTTAATTCAGGAAATGATGATTGCTTCTTCTGCTAAACATATAAAAAACATAAACCAACAAAAGAATATTAATTATATGCCTTTTGTCAGTGAAAGGTACAAGATTGATAGTTTACGTTTTCAGAAAAGTAATCTTTATTATATGTCTAAAATAGATCTATATGAAGAAATTCTTACAGATGCCAAAACATCTCTTCAAAGTAGAAAAGATCTTTTTTCTAAATTAAAAACAGCATTAGATTCTATTAGAAAAGATTCTATCAGTAATATAGGAAAGAAAGAAAGGCTTTTAATTTCTCATAAAAAAGACGCAATAGAGAATTTAACAAATATGATATTTCCTAAAATAGATACTTTAAATAAAAAATTATTGATAGATACAGTAAGTGAAAAACCTAATTTTTAAGGTAATTATTGGAAGTTCTCTTTATTGATTTTTCTATTGATTCAAACTCAAAATTAAGTAGTTTTTTAATTTTTTCTGATGAATATTTAGAAACACTATGTGCAGATCTTGCAGAGTATTTACTCAACAAAGGGGGGGTGCCAGAAATAGCTGACAAGAAACTAGAAATTCGCCAAAAAATAGAAGTCTGCCAAGGTTTTATACTTTTACTTGGTCTTTTTTTACCAAAACCATCCGCAATTAAAAAGAAAACTTCTTTAAAAGATTTGTTTTCTGAAACTAAAATAAAACGTTCGTTTTTAACTTCTGAATTCATTAATAAAATCATAGATGCTACCACATCTTTTACACCTACAAAACCGGTAATTCCTTCTGTAAAATACTTAAATCCATTATAAATTTGGGAAAATAATTTTCCTGAACCAGAATTCCAAAAACCACTTCCTAAAATTACTCCAGGATTTACAATAACAACCTTAACTCCTTCTTGGCTAGCACGCCAAATTTCCATTTCTGCACCAAATTTTGTAATTGAATAACCACTGTTATCTTTTTGACTATTCCACTCATTTTCTTCTGTAACTATATTGCCATTTAGAGAATCGCCAATAGCAGCAATTGAACCTACAAAACATAGTTTTTTTACTTTGGCATCAATAGCTAAATTAACAACAATTGCAGTTCCATGAATATTTACTTTACGCATTTCTCTATAATCTTTTGGATTAAAAGAAATTAAAGCAGCACAATGATATACTTTATCTACCTCTAAAAAAGCAGGAATCATTGAAGGAACTTCTGTAATATCTGCTTTAAACCATTCAATTTTAGAGAACAGTTTTTCATCATCTGTATATAAAGAAAACACGTTTTTAACGCTTTCTATTTTATTTTCTGAACGATAAATAGCACGCACTTTTTTATCACTTGCAATTAAATGATACAATAGATGTGCGCCTACTAAACCTGTTCCTCCGGTTACTAAAATCATGTAAAAATCAATTTATAAAAAGAGAATTTTTCTATTTTTATTTCAAAAGTACTAAAATTTAAAAGGGTAAAATTCATCCTATCTAAAAATTAGATTTTTTCATTGATAAATGTATCTTTGTTGCCTGATTAATTTTATGGAAATGACAAACTTTGTTGAAGAATTACGTTGGCGTGGATTATTACATGATATCATGCCAGATACAGAAGAATATTTATTAAAAAACAAAACAGCTGGTTATATTGGCTTTGATCCTACTGCAGATTCTTTGCATATTGGTAGTTTGGTACAAATATTCATTTTAAAACATTTTCAAAACGCAGGCCATAATCCCATTGCTTTAATTGGTGGCGCAACAGGAATGGTTGGAGACCCTTCTGGTAAATCTGCAGAAAGAAATTTGTTAGATGAAGCTACATTAGAAAAAAATATTGCGGGAGTTAGAGAAAATTTAGAGCGTTTTTTAGATTTTGATGCAACCGCAGAAAATAAAGCTGAATTAGTAAACAATTACGATTGGATGAAAGATATTTCTTTAATCGATTTTGTTAGAGATACCGGAAAACATATTACTGTAAATTACATGATGTCTAAAGATTCTGTAAAGAAACGTTTAGGCTCTGAATCTTCCGTTGGAATGAGTTTTACAGAGTTTACCTACCAATTATTTCAAGGATACGATTTTTATCACCTGTACAAAGAGAAGAATTGTAAATTACAAATGGGTGGTTCAGACCAATGGGGAAATATTACAACGGGTACAGAATTAATACGTAGAAAAGCACAAGGAAAAGCGTACGCTATTACAGTTCCTTTGGTTACAAAGGCAGATGGAACAAAATTTGGTAAAACGGAAGGTGGTAATATTTGGTTAAATGCAGACAGAACTTCACCTTACAAATTTTATCAATATTGGTTAAATTCTTCAGATGAAGATGCAGAAAACTTCATTAAAAAATTTACTTTTTTAGATAAAGAAACTATAGAAAATTTAATTGTAGAGCACAAAGAAAATCCGCATTTACGTTTATTACAAAAAAAGCTTGGAGAAGAAGTAACCATAATAACACATGGTAAAGAAGCGTATGAAAATGCTTTAAAAGCTTCTAATATTTTATTTGGAAAATCTACTGCTTCTGATTTAAAATCTTTAGACGAACAAACGTTTTTAGATGTTTTTGATGGTGTGCCACAAGCAACTGTTTCTAAAGAAGATGTAGAAAATGGTTTGGATATGATTGGTGCTTTATCTGCTAAAACGAACTTTCTAAATTCTAATGGTGATGCTAGAAGAGCGTTAAAAGAGAACGCAATTTCTGTAAACAAAGAAAAAGTAAAAGAAGATTTTACGATTTCTAAAGAAGATTTAATTGCAAATAAATATGTGTTATTACAGCGTGGTAAAAAAACATATTATTTACTAAAAGTTGAGTAATATTAACTTTATAAAACATAAAAAAGAGCTGAATTACTTCAGCTCTTTTTTTATCATCATTCACAAACTCCCCCAAGTCTGCTTGCCATTAATTTTTAGTTTTTAGTTTTTCCCAATTTATATCTGCTTGTTTTTGTAACTTTTCGGCACCTTCATTTGTCCATATTTCAAGAGTATTTGTTCCCCAAGAATTATAAAATAAATATAATTTTTCGTCCCTTATTTCAAATGTTTTAGGATCGATAGAAACTTTTTCTCCATTTTTACCAATTGCAAATGCACAATATCCTCCATATTGAGGAATAAATTTCTCTGGCGAATTTTTAAATTTCTCTAAATGTTCTTTAGATGAAAACTTAAATTTTACTCCTTCAAAAATTGCTATAAATTTCTTGTCTCCTTTTTCTGCTTTGTTATTAAAGTACGCTACAACATCATAACCTTCTGCTACAAAACCTGTTTTTGTATTGTAATCTGTTTTTTGGGCAAAAGAGGTGAAAGAAACTAAAAGGAAAAAAAAGATAACTAAATTTTTCATCGAGTATGGTTTTTCAATTTGTCGATGAATTTTTTAGAACATTACAATAAAACCTCAGTAAGGTGTTTAATTCATTTTTAGTAATGTTCCACTAAAAAAAATGAAAATATGTTTAAAAAAGAATCAAGTTAACAAACTATTTTTTTTCTGCCAAGACTTTTTTCAAATACTCATTTTGCTTTTCTAACAGTTCATTTGTTTTGTTCATCAACTCAATGTTTTTAGGTGTAACAATCGTTTTGTTTTTAGGGTCCTCTGCTTTTTTCTTTATAGAATTCATTATTTTTACCACAATAAAAACAGTAAAAGCAATAACTAAAAAATCGATTCCTGCACCCACTAATTTACCATAACCAATTGCAATTTCTTCTGGTTTAGTAACTCCGTCAATAACAATAGCTTCTCTTAAAATAAACTTTTTATTTTCCCAATTTGTACCATTTGTTAAAAAAGATAATGGAGGCATTAAAACCTCTTTTACAAGTACATTTACTACTTTATTAAATGCTGCACCAATGATAACACCAATAGCAATATCTATCATGTTTCCTTTTACAGCAAATTCTTTAAACTCTTGAAACAATTTTATTTTCATACTTTTTTTATAACACCATTAAGTTACAACCTCTAATATCTGAACTATCAAAACGTCCAATAATTTCAAACGTTTGGTTTTTATAAACTTTTCCTAAATCTTGGGTTGCAATAAAAGAACACGAATTGTAATTTGCTAAATCAATAACATTAATTCCTCCGTTTTTTCCTTTTGCTTGAATTGTTAATGCATCTTCTGTGTCTCTTGTAAGAATTTTCATCCAAGGAGGGCAATTAAAGACGCCGTTTCCTTTAGAATATCCTTGACTTAACAATTCTGTCATCCCATATTCTGAGTGAATTTCATCAACTCCAAAACCTTTTTTTAAGGTATTGTGTAGTTCTTCTCTAACTAACTCTTTTCTTCTTCCTTTCATTCCACCAGTTTCCATAATTATGGTATTTTTAAGGTTGAATTGTTGCTGCTCAATTAAATCTAACAAAGCAAAAGAAACGCCAATAAGTAACACTTTTTGTCCTTTTTGGTTCAATTCTATCAGCTTTTTAGCTAATTCTTCTAAGTTGTTTAGATAAAATCCGCTTTCTATATTTTTAGATTTTATAATTAAATCATCAACCATAAAAACCAAAGAAGAACCTTTACGCTCTATATAATTTGGTAATAAAGCTAAAACTACATACCCTTCTATGTTTCCATAAAAGTGTAAAAACCCTTTTAAATAACTTTCTTTATAAAGGTTGATGTCTGTTACAAAATGCTTGCTTGTTATGCTACCTGTTGTTCCAGAACTTGTAAATATTTCTTCAACTTTATCTAAAGAAGACAGCACTTTTTTTGTCTTAAAAAACTGTATTGGTAAAAACGGAATTTCTTCAATCGTTTTTACATCTGATGGATGAACATATAACAAATCACAAAAAGAACGATACACTTTATTATTTTTAAACTGATATTTAAAAACTTCTAGCGCTACGTTTGTAAAATCTTCTTCGCTTTGTATATTAAAAATGGATTCTTTCATAAGCTTTTGCAAAAATAACATTATTACACACAACCTTTTTATTCTTTTTGCATCTTATAAGAAAAGGTATAATTTATGAAACATGTTTTTTAGTTTTTAATATTCTCTTCCTTATTCCTTGTAATGAAACGAAAGAAGTAATTGCTACAAAAATAATCCACTATAAAATTTTATTTAAACACCGTTAATCTATTATAGTTAACCTTTTAACGACATATTTTGTTCTTTTATCGAAGTATTAAATCAGACTTATAACAATTATTTAATTTTGCTTTACTTTTTTTAAATATAAAATTTTTAATAAAAAGTTAGTTTTGAAGAAAAATAAAAATGATTTATTTAAAAACGACCTACAGAACTTTAAGCGGAACAAAAGAAGTCATTGAAATTCCTAAAAAGACATTCACTCAATGGATAATCTATCAAGATAACAAACCTAAATTTTATGTAGATTTTTACGATTTAGAAAAAGAATCTAACTCAATGATGAATAGTTTAGTTTTGTGTACCAATAGAACAATAGAAGAGGCTTTAATTCTTATCAACAAAAAAAATAACATCAATTTATCTGTTCCAAAAATATCTAAATTAGGTTTAAAGATGAAATTAAAATCTGAATTTATAGAATTAGATTTACAACCAATTCCATTAAAATGGTTAGGCTATTCTTTGTAAATTTTTACAAGTAATTCCCCTTTATCATTCATTGAAGCTCTATACATTCCTGCAGTATTAAACTCAAAAGACATATTTCCGTTTTTGTCTAAAGCAACAACACCGCCAGTTCCACCAAGTTTTGTTAGTTTATTCTGAATTACATCTGATGTAGCTTCTTTTAACGTTTTTTGTTGATATTCCATTTGTGCAGAAATATCATATGCTATCTGGCCTCTAATAAAATATTCGCCCCAACCAGTAGAAGAAACTCCGCAAGTTTTATTGTTGGCATACGTACCAGAGCCAATAATTGGTGCATCGCCAATTCTACCCCAACGTTTGTTAGTCATTCCACCGGTTGAAGTTCCTGCTGCAATATTTCCATTTTTATCTAAAGCCACGCAACCCACAGTTCCGAATTTTGCGTTTTTAATATCTGAATCATAAAAAACTGCTGTTTTAGCATCATAATCTAATTCCGTTTTTTCTTTTTCCTTTATTCTTTGAAGTGACTGAAATCGTCTTTCTGTATAAAAATAGCTTGGATCTACAATTTCTAACCCTTTTTCTTTGGCAAATATTGATGCTCCTTTTCCTGAAAGCATTACATGATCTGAATCTGTCATAATCGTTATTGCTAATTCTATTGGGCTTTTAACATTCATTACCCCTGCAACTGCACCAGCATTTAAGGTTTTTCCATCCATAAAAGATGCATCTAACTCATTGGTTTCTTCATGTGTAAAAACAGCACCTTTTCCAGCATTGAACAATGGTGATTCTTCCATAATTTGAATTGTTTTCATTACTGCTTCTTGGCTTGTTCCTCCTTTTTTTAAGATTGTATGACCAACTTTGATAGCTTCTTCTAACTTTTCTTTGTATTCAGTTTCTTTTTTATCAGACATATTTTTCTTTAAAATAGTTCCTGCGCCTCCATGAATTATAATTGCAAATTCATTTACTTTCTCTGTCTTCTCTTTCTCTGGTGATGATTTATCCGTTCTACATCCGAATAAAATTATTAAAAGTGATACAATAAAAGGTACTTTTCTCATAAGTTGAATGTTTTATATTAAACAAATAACAATGTATTTGTTTAATATACATATGTCTGAAATTATTCGTAAATTCGTTTTTCGAAGTTAAACAACTAAAACGTAACTGCAAAATGACAGATTTTGGAATTAAAGAAGCCTTACAACAATTAGGTGTAAAAGACATAAATAACGGAACTTCTACTGGTTCTGATAATTTTTCTAACGGAGAAATAATTGAAAGTTACTCTCCTGTTGATGGAAAATTAATTGGAAAAGTAAAAGCGACAACAAAAGAGGATTATGAAAAGGTAATGGAAACAGCTGGTAAAGCTTTCTTATCTTTCAGAGATATGCCTGCTCCACAAAGAGGAGAGATTGTACGCCAGTTTGGCAACAAATTAAGAGAATTAAAGGAGCCTTTAGGAAAATTAATTTCTTATGAAATGGGTAAATCTTTACAAGAAGGCTATGGTGAGGTTCAAGAGATGATAGACATCTGTGATTTTGCTGTTGGTTTATCAAGACAATTAAACGGACAAACCATGCCATCTGAGCGCCCTGGACACGTAATGAGAGAGCAATGGCACCCAATTGGTGTTGTTGGTATTATATCTGCATTTAACTTTCCGGTAGCTGTTTGGGCTTGGAATACTTCTTTAGCTTGGATCTGTGGTGATGTGTGTGTTTGGAAAGGTTCTGAAAAAGTACCTTTATGCTCTATTGCTTGTCAAAACATTATTGCTGGTGTTTTAAAAGAGAATAATTTACCAGAAGGTATTTCTTCTATTATAAATGGAGATTACAATGTTGGTGAAATGATGTCGAATGATACCAGAATGCCGTTATTATCTGCAACTGGCTCTACAAGAATGGGAAGAATTGTTGGTGCAACTGTTGCCAAACGTTTTGGAAAATCTTTATTAGAATTAGGAGGAAATAATGCAATTATTATTACACCTACTGCAGAATTAAAAGTTGTAGTTCCTGGTGCTGTATTTGGTGCTGTTGGAACTTGTGGACAACGTTGTACTTCTACAAGAAGATTAATTATTCACGAATCTGTTTACGATAAAGTAAGAGATGCAATAGTAGGTGCTTACAAACAATTAACAATCGGAAATCCTTTGGATGAAACAAATCATATCGGACCGTTAATTGATCATGATTCTGTAAACACCTATTTAGCTGCTATTGAAAAAGCAAAAGCTGAAGGTGGAAACATGTTAGTTGAAGGTGGTGTTTTAAAAGGTGAAGGTTACGAATCTGGTTGCTATGTAAAACCTGCAATTATTGAGGCTGAAAACCATTTTGACATTGTGCAGCATGAAACTTTTGCGCCTATTTTATATTTAATGAAATATTCTGGTGGAGTAGAAAATGCAATCGTACAACAAAATGGCGTTGCACAAGGTTTATCTTCTGCAATTATGACCAATGAGTTGAAAGAGGCTGAGAAATTTTTATCTTATACTGGTTCAGATTGTGGTATCGCAAACGTAAATATTGGTACTTCTGGTGCTGAAATTGGTGGTGCTTTTGGTGGTGAAAAAGAAACTGGTGGTGGACGTGAATCTGGATCTGATGCTTGGAAAGTGTATATGAGAAGACAAACAAATACTGTAAATTATTCAGATGAATTGCCGCTAGCTCAAGGAATTAAATTTGATCTTTAAAATTATTTAAACTTTTTAATAAAATAGAAAAACCCAACATTAAATGTTGGGTTTTTTATGAAATAGAATCTCTTATAATATTAAAAAAAAGACAGCTATTATGTAATTTCTAAAACTTCAATATCAAAAATTAAATCCATACCTGCTAAAGGATGGTTTCCATCAATAACAATAGTTTCTTCTTTAACTTCAACAACCTTCAAGTTCATTTCCTGTCCATCTGGAGTTTTAGAAACAAGTCCCATTCCAACTTCTGGAGCCATATCTTGTGGAAGTTCAGATTTATTTACTTCTTGAATTAAATCTTGATTGACTTCTCCGTAAGCTTCGTCTTTAGTAATTGTAATGGTTTTCTTTTCGTTTAATTTCATGTCAATCAACGCTTTTTCAAAACCAGGAAATACCTGTCCTTGTCCTAGTGTAAATTGCATCGGTTCTTTTCCTTCAGACGTATCAAAAACCTGTCCGTCTATTAGCTTACCTGTATAATTTACTTTAACTGTGTTGTTCTCTGCAACTTGACTCATACGATGTTATTTAATTTTAAAAATATTCTTTGCATAATTCTTACACATCAAATATTTTAATTTTTACTTATAGCATACAATCCGCGAAAATCAAGCCAAAACCCTATAAAACTAGAATAAAAAGCTATAAACTCATAAACTCATGATCTTAAAAGCATAAAATTAGTCTTGTATCCCTTTGATCGCAGTAAAACCTAACTTTTTGAACAAAAATTAAAATATTCTTATAAAAAACAATTGAATCAGCAAATATGTCAGTTAAAGTATAAATTTTTTGTCAAGTATGTAATAACGTTTAGTCAATAGTTAATTTAGCTCTTTAAAAGAATACAAAATTACAGCTTGATTTAAAACCCTATTTTTCGACAAATGGTTAGAAGTAGATCTTCTTGCCATTTTAAATAAAGCGTTTTCTAAATTAGGAGTCTAAAAATCGCTACAAATACGTTAAACGAATCACTTAATTATAATTCACCTTTCTAAAAAACAATGAGTTTAATGCTAATTCCTTAAAATTAAAAGATCAAATTCTTTAGACAATAAGTTGATTAGTACTATTATTAAAGTTGTAAGTTATTAAAATGAATACTATTTAAGTCTAATCTAGACGTATCTACACTCAACTGTAGTATATTGCATTTATAAACTATTATTATGAAATTAAACTTATTATCTTGTGATACTCAAAGACCAGATAGAAGAGTAATTGCCAAATGTATTGCAGAGATTTCAGCTAACATTAATGAATCTATGTCAAACGAACTTACAGAAATTCTCTTAGAAGGAGACGCTGTAGATATCGAAATAGAGGATAAAAACGCTGGTTCTGCTTTAAGAGCCTTGCGAAAATTAAGCATTGACTACGAAATTATAGAATAATTGGTTTCTAAATTAGATTTTATTTAATTTTTGGTTTCTCAGAAAAATCGACTTATCATTATAAATAAACAAAACACTTAATTATAATTCATTTTTCTAACAACCCTCATTGCTTCTTTGTATTTGATATAGGTAGTTTTATCTTCTAAATTCTTTAAGAAATTTTTTGCTTTTTTTAGTTGTTCTGGTGCATCTATAAAGCCATGTAAAAAGCAAATAAGACAGTCTGTTGGTAAGCTTAAAATAGCATCATGTTCTATTACAGAGAGTGCAATGTCACCTACAATTTTCTTTATAATAGATTTACAGTTTTCGTAAATACGGGATATAATATGTATATCTAATTTTGGGGGAATAAATAAAAACTCTTTTACAATATCGTGCTGTCCGTTTGCTTTAAAATTGATGATTGTTTTTTCTAAAGGATAATGAGTTTCATTTTTATCTATACCCAATAAAATATATTCTGTTATGATAAATGACTTGTTATTATAACTAATTTGCACATCGTCTAAAGACGAAAAAAATAGCCTTACTTGTTCGTTAATTAATTCAATATCTACTCTTGTAAAAAATTCTTCTCCGTTAATAATTTTCTTTTCTCCAGCCCAACAGAGCACAAATTGCTCATTAAAAACTTTGTATTGTGGGTTGTATTCTGATTTGTGATTATTAATAAAATCGAAAACTCCATCGAGGGTTAATTCAATATTATTACGTGCATTTTTTTCAATAGCTTCAACGGTTTCTTTGTTGGTATTTCTAAGTTCAAAATTACCATAAGAAGGCATAGAATTGCTTCCTCTTCTATAAAAAATGGTTTCTTTTCTATATTTCCAAGCATTTTTTAAAAGAGAAGTAACTTTATTATTCGGATAAATAGTAACCAAACCAACAACTTTATACCTTGGTAGGGTTGGAAAAGGAACATTGTCATATTCAATCTTTGGTGGATTTTTTAAATACGCATTTATCAAATTCTGAATCTTACTATCATCAAAAAAATCGACACCAATAATTTTATTTTCTTCGTCTTCAACTCCATTTACAATGTAAGAATTGTTTTCTGGGTTTGAATTTGAAAGTGCACAGATATGTTTTAAAAACTTTGCTTTTCCTTCCTTTGTGCTAAAGGATAATTTTTGCTTCTTATCATAAAAACTATTCTCATCATTATGAGAAAGTAAATTTTTGATAAGTAAGCGTTTATTAATCATATCTAATTAACTTCTTTTCCAATACTTGCTTCTAATAATAAAAACCAATCTTGGTTTTCTAAATCTATTTCTAGCGCTTTATTTGCGTTTAAAATTCGTTCTCTATTTGTGGTTCCAATAACGGGTGCTATTTTAGAAGGATGCTTTAAAATCCAAGCTAATAAAAGAACATCTTCAGTTGTATTATACTTTACTGTTAGTGTTTTTAAAACTACTTTTATTCTTGAAGTTTGCTCATTTTCTTCTCTAAAAACACTTCCTAAAGGGCTCCAACACATTGGTTGTATGTTTTTTTGTAGTAATTGATCTAAAGAGCCATTACTCATAGCAGTATTTTCTGTTAAAGAAAACTGAATCTGATTTACACAAATTGGAACTTTATCCGCAATTAAATCAACTTGGGAGGGTGTGAAATTTGATACTCCAAAATTGATGATTTTTCCACTTTCTTTTAATTCTGAAACTGCTTCTGCTATTTCATTAGGTTGCATTAACGGACTTGGTCTGTGTAATAAAAAAGTATCTAAATAATCTGTTTTTAAGTTTTTTAAAGATTGATTTGCGCTTTCAATAATATACTTTTTATCATATTGATACTGTTTTACCGCATTGTTTCTAGTTCCTCCTACTAATTGAATTCCGCATTTAGAAATCAATTGGATGTTTTCGCGTTGAATTCTACTTTCTAAAAAACCTTTTCCAAATCCTGCTTCTGTTGTATAATCTCCATAAATATCTGCATGATCAAAAGCCGAATTTCCATTTTCTAAACAGAATTGAATCATTTCTGCTTGTTCTTTGGTAGAAAACTGTTTGCCCCAATTTCCCCAAGACATACATCCTATTATTATTTTTGATTGTATTTTCATTTACGCTTTATTCATTATTGTTGCACTTGCTTGTGCGGTTGGATACACTACTAAATCTTCAATATTTACGTGATAAGGTCTAGAAATTACAAAGTAAATAATGTCTGCAATATCTTCTGCTTGTAAAGCCTTATAACCTGCATAAACAGCTTTTGCTTTTTTGGTGTCACCTTTAAAACGAACCTCTGAAAACGCTGTTTCTACAGCTCCAGGGTGAATAGCAGCAACACGAATGTTATGTTTGTTTAAATCTATTCTCATCGCTTTATTTAAAGCGTCTACAGCGTGTTTAGAAGCGCAATATACATTTCCGTTAGGATAGACTTCTTTTGCTGCTATAGAGCCAATATTTACTATAAAACCTTTGTTTCTTTCTGTCATTTGAGGAATGATTGCTTTAGAAACATAGAGTAACCCTTTTACGTTAATATCTATCATTGCATCCCAATCATCAACATCACCATCTTGAATGGTTGATAAACCATGTGCATTACCTGCATTGTTAATTAGAATATTTATTTGTTTAAAATTTTCTGGAATAGAATTAATAGCAGCTTCAACTTCAGTTCTTTTAGAAACATCAAACTGTAAAGTGGTAACTTCTGTAAGTTTACTTAATTCATTTTTAAGTTCTTTTAATCGTTCAGTTCTTCGTCCACAGAGAATTAATCTAATCTTATTTTTTGCAAAAATTTCTGCTGTTGCTTTTCCAATTCCTGAAGTTGCTCCAGTAATAAATGCTGTTTGTTTCATCCTTTTTTATGTATGATAAAATTATCATTAAAAATAAAAAATCTAAGAACACCAAACTAGTAAGTTTCTATAGTTTTTTCATGAATTATGAACAAAGAAAAACCGCTCTACCTCTAGAGCGGTTTCCTTTTAATTGACTATTAAAAATAGTCAACCAAAAATCAACTAACCAAACTTTATTTTAAATTTCTTCTAACCTTTCTATTTCTTTCTATTTTAGTACGTTTTCTGTTGTTATTCCTTACAGCAGGTTTTGGAGTTTTTGATGTTTTTTCACCTTTTAAATATTGTATAAACCCTCTACCTGAAAAATCGTACGTTGTTTCTGAACTTACATGATACAATCTAATTGTTCTATCATTGATAACGTTTAATTCAAATTCTTCAATATCTCCTCCATCATAATTAAGTGTTAAGATTTTTAGGTCTTCATAATCTATTACATCATACACTTCATAGCCACCAACATAACTCCAATTAATAAAATCAATATCTGTGCCAAAACCATCTTGAGAACTATAAAATGTTGTTATATTTTCTGGTGTAAATGCTAAATAGTTTTCATCATCAAATGCATTTGGAGTTCCTCCTTCAGTTGCTGTTTTTTCCCAAGCAACATACTCTTGTAAAAAATATTCTATGTTTTCATAAAACAACTTATCATAATCAAATTGATTTCTTTGATAGCCAACTAAATAATAATTTACATTATTTCTATAATTGTATAACCTAATTTCATTGGCTGAAATCTCAAAAACTTCAAAATCGTTTGCACCATCTAAATCATGATCTGTTTCTAATAAACCATTATATGTATTGTAGGTTCCAACATCTATTCCTAAACCATTTCCTGTAATACCAATATCTGCAATATTATTATTTGCATATAATGTTCCGTTTAAAAACGAAAGTGTAAATGCTTTAGAAACATAAGGGATATCTACATTTCCTGTAGTTCTGTGATAATCTACATACCATAAATCATACCCAGAAACGATTTCTTCTAATGAAATCTGATTATTGTCCTCAAAAGAATCTTGATAAATTGTAGAACATGAACTTAATAAAGCTCCTGTAAAAATAATTGTGAAAAGTAATTTTAAAGATTTCATAAGCTTGCCTTTTATGGTTATGCTTATGTAATTTCAAAATGTGTGCCAAAAATAAAACCCATTCAAATTTGAATGAGTTTTACACTAATTACTAATAAGTTATTGTTTTTTATTTGCTCTTGGAAAAAACACAGGTTTCGTTTTTTCTATATTTTCAATTTTAAAATATTTAATTTTATAACCTACTTTATAACTAATAATAGCTTGGTTTTCTTTTAATTCGAAAGGAAAATCATTTACATCTGGCGGTGTATTTTTCATTTCTTTAGTAACATCTGCATCTAAAATAAGATCTCTATTTTGTCTCTTTGATGTATTAAAATGTCCTATTAAAAGCATTTTACTTCCAGCAGTATTAATTTCCACTTTGGTTGATTTATTTCGAAAAAATAGTGAATCAAAAATGATACTTGAATTTTCTTTCAAGGCTATTTCTACTTTAGTTCCACGAACTCCTGGTTGCCCTCCAACCCAATTATTATAAGATGCTTTTTCAATTTTAAAAGGAGGATTCTTTTCTACTTTTATGCTTCCACATTGTGTAAAGCTAAATAGGATAGCAATTATTGATATCAATTTCATTGTCTTCATTTTTTTGTGATTAATGAATAAGTTTCAAGCGCTATGCTAAGATATAAAAAAAGCACAAACTAGTTTTTTTGTATTGATCAAGTATATAAAAATAAAAAAGCGAACCAAATTGGTTCGCTTTTTTAAATATAAAATTTGCTTGTCTTATTTTTAATAATTAACTTTTTAAAGCTTCTGCTCCACCAACAATTTCTAAAATTTCATTAGTAATTGCCGCTTGACGCGCTTTATTATACGTTAATAATAAATCATCTCTAAGATCTGTTGCGTTGTCTGTTGCTTTGTGCATTGCAGTCATACGTGCTCCGTGTTCTGAAGCAAAACTATCTCTAATAGATTTGTATAATTGAGTTTTTAAAGACTTCGGTATTAATGCTAAAACTATCTCTTCTTTAGAAGGCTCAAAAATATAATCAGATTTCACTGCAGATGCATCTCCACCTTCAATAGGTTTGATTGGCAAAAATTGTTCTACTTGAGGTATTTGAGTAGCAGCATTTTTAAATTGATTGTAAACAATTTCAATTTTATCATAGCTACCATCAGTATACATAGCCATTAATTTTTCTGCTATTTCTGCAACATTATCAAAAGTTAAATCGTCAAATATGTCGTTTTGTCTTTCAATAATAGTAAACTGCTTTGATAATGTATCTGCTCCTTTTTTACCAATTGTAAATAATTCTACAGTTGCATTAGAATATTTTTCTTCAATAGTTTTTACAACTTGTTTTGTAATAGAAGAATTAAAACCACCACATAAACCTCTATTAGAAGTAATTGCAACTATTAAAACTTTAGAAACTTCTCTTTGCGTAGAATACGTTCCTCCAGCATCACTATCTAAAGTTGCGCTTAAATTCTGCAACAATTCAGTTAGTTTAGATGAATAAGGTCTCATTGCAGTAATTGCATCTTGCGCTTTTTTCAACTTTGCAGCAGATACCATTTTCATGGCAGATGTTATCTGCATTGTTGAACCAATTGAGGTGATTCTATTACGTATTTCTTTTAAGTTTGCCATCTACTTTAGTATTGGTAATTATAGCTTTAAGTCTACAATTAGATTATTTTGCAAAATGACTTGAAATCTCTTTAGCTGCTGCTGTTAAAGTAGCAATTACTTCCTCTGTTAATTTACCAGATTTTAAAGTATCTAAAGTATCTCTATGCTTTGCATTTAAATAATCGATATAATCTCTTTCGAATTTCTTTACTTGTTTTACAGGTACGTCTCTTAACAAGTTTTTAGATCCTGCATAAATAATTGCAATTTGATCTTCTACTGGATAAGGGTCATTTTGAGCTTGCTTTAAAATTTCAACGTTACGTTGTCCTTTAGAAATTACATTCATTGTAGCTGCATCTAAATCAGATCCAAACTTAGCAAATGCCTCTAATTCACGGTACGCTGCTTGATCTAATTTTAAAGTACCAGATACTTTTTTCATAGATTTAATCTGTGCATTACCTCCAACACGAGATACAGAAATACCTACGTTAATTGCTGGTCTTACACCTGAGTTAAATAAATCTCCATCTAAGAAAATTTGTCCATCTGTAATAGAAATTACATTTGTTGGAATATATGCTGATACATCTCCTGCTTGCGTTTCAATAATTGGCAATGCAGTTAAAGAACCTCCACCTTTTACAATTCCTTTTAAAGAATCTGGTAAATCGTTCATTTCACTTGCAATTTTGTCATCATTAATAACTTTTGCAGCACGTTCTAATAACCTAGAGTGTAAGTAAAATACATCACCAGGATACGCCTCACGTCCTGGAGGTCTTCTTAATAATAAAGAAATCTCACGGTAAGCAACTGCTTGTTTTGATAAATCATCAAAAATAATTAAAGCAGGTCTTCCAGAATCTCTAAAATATTCTCCAATTGCAGCTCCAGCAAATGGTGCATACACTTGCATTGCTGCAGGATCTGATGCATTTGCTGCTACAATTGTAGTATACTGCATTGCTCCTTTTTCTTCTAACATGTTTGCAATAGATGCAACTGTAGAAGCTTTTTGACCAATAGCAACATAAATACAAAATACTGGCTCTCCAGCTTCAAAAAATTCTTTTTGATTTAAAATAGTATCTAAAGCAACTGTAGATTTACCTGTTTGACGGTCTCCAATGATTAACTCACGTTGACCTCTACCAACAGGAATCATTGCATCAATAGATTTAATACCAGTTTGTAATGGTTCCGTTACTGGCTCTCTATAAATAACACCCGGAGCTCTACGCTCTAAAGGCATTTCATAAGTTTTACCAGAAATTGGTCCTTTACCATCAATTGGATTCCCTAAAGTATCCACAACACGTCCTACTACGCCTTCACCTGCTCTTAATGAAGCAATACGCTCAGTACGTTTTACAGTAGAACCTTCTCTAATTGAAGTAGAAGCTCCTAATAATACAACACCTACGTTATCTTCTTCTAAGTTTAATACGATACCTTCTAATCCGTTTTCGAATTCAACTAGTTCACCATATTGAACATTAGAAAGACCGTAAACACGAGCAATACCATCTCCTACTTGTAAAACAGTTCCTACTTCATTTAAGGTAGCTTTCGCTTCAAAATTAGTTAACTGTTGTTTTAAAATTGCTGATACTTCAGCTGGTTTAATACTTGCCATCTTGTATAATTTGATGTATTATTAAATTTTTGGAATATAATGACTGTTGTCAAATTCCTTTTTCAATTCATTTAAATAATTAGAGATACTTGCATCATATTGCACATCTCCAACACGTAAAATAAATCCACCTAAAATAGCTGGGTTAATTACGTTTTCTAAATTTGCTTTCTTTCCTGTTAAGGATACAATTTTAGCTACTATTTGCTTTTCTATATCTGCAGTTAAAGGTACAACTGTAGTAACTTTAGCTACTTGCATATGCTTATCAAAATCATAAATGATTACATATTGTTTTGCTATAGATGCTAGCATTGCTATTCTTTTATTATCTAGTAATAAATGAAACA
Source organism: Polaribacter sp. SA4-10 (assembly GCF_002163835.1). NCBI lineage: Bacteria > Pseudomonadati > Bacteroidota > Flavobacteriia > Flavobacteriales > Flavobacteriaceae > Polaribacter > Polaribacter sp. SA4-10. The sequence goes on from NZ_CP019331.1 coordinate 2,280,376, forward strand.
AACCAAGCGTAATATTGTTTACTTTTCCTTTAAATATAGCGTTTAAAACGTTTATCTTATCAGAAGACTTAACAATAGGACTTCTTAACATTACTTCAAATTCATCATTTTCAGAAATTGTAGTAGAAATAAATAACATATCGTCATTTACTGCAGTTTCTTCTTTAGAATCTTTAGCAAGATTTAAAATTGCTTTTGCATAACGTAATGCTGCTCTTGCGTCTTTCATGGTTTGCTTAATTTAAAGTAACCTCTTTTAAGATTCCTTCAACTAATTCTAGTTGATCTTTCTTATTAGACAATTCTTTTCTAATTACTGATTCTGCAATACTTATAGATAATTCTGCAACGTTCTTTTTGATTTCTGCTAAAGCTGCTTGTTTCTCTTGTTGAATAGATGCTTGCGCATTTTCAATCAATTTTGTAGTAACTTCTTTTGCATCTTCTTTTGCTTCAGCAATCATATTATCTCTAATATCTCTTGCGTCTTTCATCATTGCATCTCTTTCTGCTCTTGCTTCCTTTATCAAATTTGCATTATCTGCTTGTAAATTCTGCATTTCTTTACGTGCATTTTCTGCAGCTTCTAAAGCATTTTCAATTCCAGATTCTCTTTCTTCCAAAGAAGTTAAAATTGGTTTCCATGCAAATTTTACCATTAAAGCAATTAGTGCTAATAATAAGATCAACGAAACTACAAATAACCCTGGTGAAAAATCGTTTAATAAAGTTTCCATTCTATAAACTAGTTAATATATTTTATTCTTAAATGTTTAATTTTAAAACATGTTCTGTAACCAACCGTTACAGAAACATGTTTTTTGTTTTTTGCTTGGATTATTTTCCTAAGAATAATGCTCCAAATGCTAAACCTTCTAATAATGCAGCGATAATAATCATTGCTGTTTGAATTTTTCCTGTCGCTTCTGGTTGACGAGCAATTCCTTCCATTGCTTTACCACCAATTTGACCTAGACCAATTCCTGCTCCGATTACGATTAATCCTGCTCCAATTAAATTGTACATAATAATTGTATTTATATTAAATTAAACAAACTTTTATTAATGATGCTCAGGCTCTGCTACTGCCATACCAATAAATAATGCTGAAAGCATTGTAAAGATATACGCTTGTAAAAAAGCTACTAAAACCTCAATTAATGTTATAAAAAATGATAATACTAATGACAATCCTGTTGCTCCAACAACCCCTAAAGATTCTTTTAGCGTAAACATAATTGCTATTAAACTCATTACCACAATATGACCTGCTGATATGTTTGCGAACAAACGCACTAATAATGAAAATGGTTTAATTATTAAAGCTCCAGCCAATTCTATAATTGCTAAAACTGGGCGAATTGCATAAGGAACTCCTGGCATCCACAACATGTGCATCCAATAATCCTTATTACCACTTACTGTATAAATTACTAGTGTAAAAATTGCCAAACAAGCAGTAACTGCTAATTGACCGGTAACATTAAATCCTAAAGGTGTTAACCCTAATAAGTTTAATGCCCAAATAAAGAAAAACACCGTTAATAGATATCCTGTAAATCTTCTATAATGTTTTTCACCAATGTTTGGCCTTGCAATTTCATCTCTAACATATAAAACTAACGGCTCTAAAACTCGTCCAAAACCAGTTGGAACCTTCTTGGTTTTATATTGTCTTGCTAATTTAGAAAACCAAAATAACATCAATAAACCTATTGCCAAAATACCAAAAGCACTTTTAGTAATTGAGAAATCTAAAGTTTTGTGTGCATTTGTTGCGTGGTGAGTTTCATCAAAAGAAACTGTTGAAGCTTCTTTGTCTAACTCATAAATTTTACTGTGAATTTTAGCAAATTTTAATCCTTTCTTTTCTACAACCACATGACCATCATCATTATGATGAAATTCTGATGACATAAAAGCAACTAAACCTTCACTTGTCCAAAGAATTACTGGTAGTGGAAAACCAACATGCTTTCTTTTACCTTCATCACTTGTGTATGAAAATAATGAGAAATCATGAGAATCCTTAATGTGATGTAGAATATAAGCATCTACTTCTGCTTTAGTGTTTACACGACCTCCATCATTTTGGTTCTCCTGTTTTTTATCAGATTCTGAGGCAAAACTTGTAGCCGTAAAAAAGGCTATAGCTGCTATTGTAAGAAACTTGATTATTTTTTGTGCAATCTTCATTATAAAAATAGGCTTTCTAAATTCCGCGCAAAGGTAGGAAATAATTCAAAACCACAAACGTTTTTTTAAAATTGTTTTTTATTACTTCTGTTTAGGGTTTTTGCCACAAAAACAACTTCTGTTAATAAAAAAATAAATATTGGAATTAACAGCGATATTTTTTCTGAAAAAGTAAAGGTTTCTATTGTTAGTATAGACTTATAGAAAAAAATACAAAATAAAACTAACTTGATTACTAAGCTCGCTAAATAGATAAAACCTAGTTGAGTAAAGAGTTTATCAACAGTAGAAACAACTCTTAAATTAATACAAACAAGAGCTGAAAAGAAGGCGTGAAAAAGGTATATTTTTTCTAAAGAAAAACCTAAAGTTATTTCTTTACATGATAAAAAAGTTTGATGTGAATAAAATACAATTAAGAATAAAACAACAAACACTATTATATAGGTAAAAATGTCTTTATTCATTAATTTTATTGGCTTGTTTTATTAAAGAATACATTGATAAAAAAATAGCAAACAACGTAATTGTTTCTGTTAAAAATTCTAATTGAAATTTCTTATCTAACCATTGACCTAGCAAAAAACCTAGGTAAATAGTACCCCCCATTTGTAAGCCAGCTCCAGAGAGTTGAAGCGCTTTATTAAGCGGTTTTTTCTGAGGTTTTTTGTTGGTCATTTCCTTTATTCAATTCTTTAATTGCTCCTTTCATTGAACAAGTTGCGTTAAAAGATGCTCCTGGTTCTAAAGAAATTTTACCAATTACAACATCTCCAGAAATAGTAGCTGTTGCTTTTACTGTTAAAATTTTTGAGACTAGTAATTTACCAGAAAACTTACCTTCAATATCTGCATTTGCAGCATCTACATTACCTTTTACAAGTCCTTCAACACCAATAATTACACGTCCATTTGTTTTTATTGTGCCTTCTAAAGTACCATCTATTCTAAAATCTCCATCCGATTTTATATCACCAATAATTGTTGTGTTTTTAGCGATAACATTTCTTTCCATAGTTTTTGGTTTTTCTAGTTTTTTATTTTTACTGCTAAACATATTTTATTTACTTAGTTGTTCTAAAATTTCTTTTGCTTTTTTTCCTTCTTCTGTAATAGCGTATTTTATAACGATTGCCTCTAATGCAAATTTATACACTTCTCTACTAGAGTATTTACCTAATGCATAAGCTCTTAAGAGTTCAAATTTAGGGCATAATTTTGAGCTTTGTATTGTTGGCAAAATAGCTACAATTTTAAAAACTGTTTCCTCAAACTTATTTTCCTTATATAAATAATATATTTCTTTATATTTTTTCTCTATTTCATCAACTGCTGTTTCTTCTTCTACTTTGTTATTTGGTTCTTTAATTGCTTTTGCAAAAACGGTGTTCGCATATTTTGTAAGAATTATTTCTTTGTACTTACTTGCTTTATCTTCTAGCCCTAAATTAGTATAAATTTGATATAAATGCCAGTTAATTGGTAAAACTAGTTCTTGTTTTGGATTTAAAAATGCTACTCTTTCTAATCTTTTAATTGCTAAAGATAGATTTTTAAACTGCTCTTTATAAATTAAACCTAGTTCATATAAAGCTTGATTTCTATCGGTCTTTAAGTTGTCTATTTGTACTTTTTCTGAAGGGATCGTTTTTAAATAACTTGCCAAATCATAACGTATATCTATTTCATTTACTTGTACAGCATCTATTTCTGATGTGTTTATACTAATCTTTGAAGACCAGCGCCAATTATCTTCTAACTTTCTGTTTCCCCATACTTTTTGAAACTCAGTTTGTCCAAACCCTAAAGATTGTGAATTATAAAAATACCATTTTCCTTTTTTATTAGATTGTAATGAGTTATTGCCAAAAGCACTACCAAAAGCCAATTGATTTAACTTTAACTGCGCAGCTTCTTCGTCTTTCTTTTTTAAAGCATCAATATACTTTTGAAAATAACTTTCTTGCGCTCCTTTTGATAACGATGCAATTCTTAGAATACTATCATTTTCTGTAACAATCTCTTCAAACTTTATTAATGAGGCTAAGTTTTTATACTTTCTTTTTATTCTTCTAATTCTTAATTCTTTAGGATCCTCAGAGATTTGTAAAACACTATCATAATAAGCACTTGCTAATTGATATTCTGAGTCTTTAAAATACAAATCGCCCAATCTTTCATAAGTGAACGTTTTTTGTTTATTACCTCCTAATTTTGTTCTTATCGATTTATTATAAAAATTTATAGCTGTTCTTATACTGTCATTTTTTTCATGTAAAACTCCAGATTGGTAATACAATTCATCTAAAAAAGGTCTATTATCTCTATTTTTAATTAGCTTTTGCATTTGTTCTAACAAAGCTATTGATGAAGAGTCTTTAGAAGCATTTTTTGCCATTTCTATATTTGCATGTATTTTAAATTTATAGGGCGCTTTTTTAAAGTTTGCCAATTTATTAAATACTGCTAAAGCGGAATCTTTTTTGTTTTCTGAACTATAAATCTGACCTAAAATAAAAAGGTTTCTTGCAGATTGTTCTCTGTTTTTTAAGGTTCTTGTCGCTTTTCTTAAATGGTTTTTAGCTTTTTGAATACTGTCTGATGCTACATAAGCCATTGCAAGAGCAGTATTTCCTTGTTCTTTTATTTCATCAGAAAAACTCACCTCTAATGTATCTTTTACAACCAGTAATAATTTTAAAGTTTCTATTGCTCTTTTTTCGTTATCTATTCTGATGTTGGCTTTGGCTCTCCAAATTTTGGTTTCAGCAATTAAATCTGCATTTGGGTAATTTGCAATAACATAATTAAAAGCTTCTATTGCCGGAATAAAACGCTGAGAATAATAACGTGATTTTCCTAATAGTAAATACGCATCATCTATTTGAGAATTACGTTCTAAACCATTAATGTTCATACCGTGTGTTTGAATTGCTTTTACCGCTTTTTCTTCAGCTTTATCAAAAGGGGTTTCTGCTTTTTCTTCTTCTTCTTCTTCATCACCAAACCCAGCTCCAATACCGCTGTTAGAATATTTAGGCATTACTATTTTATCTTCATCAAATGCTATAGGTTCTATTGGTAATTGCTTAAAAAAATCATCTTTATAGCCGTCATTTATACCTTTAATTCCGTCTTTAAAAGCTTCTTTCCCGTTAAAAAGAACATTAAACTTTGTAGTAAGTGCGTGGTAGTTCCTGTTAATTATTGTGTCTTTTCTTGTGCTACAAGAATATAGCACTGCAAATACAGTAAGTAATAAAACTATTTTTTTTGTGTCTTTCATAAAATTAAAACCTCTTAATTACAACAGAATTTTAAGAAATATATTATAAATAAGAATGTAAAAATAGTAATAAATTAAGAATACCTGACCTATACAGAAAAATAGCTCTCTAATTCTTTTAAAGTCTCTGTAGAAGTCTTAATATCTTTTACAACAATTCCCTTGTCTAAAACCACAATTCTTTCACAAACTTCTGTTACATGACTTAAATCGTGACTAGAAACTAAAACAGTAATACCTCCTTTTTCAGTTAACTCTTTTATAATTGTTTTAAGTCTAATTTGTGTTGTTGGATCTAGATTTGCAAACGGTTCATCTAAAATTACCACTTGTGGATTGCCCATCATAGCAGCAACAATTCCCACTTTTTTTTGATTTCCTTTACTTAAATCTCTTAAATATTTTTTCTTCCCAATAATTTCTTCATTAAAAAACTCATCAAATTGAGATAGAAATGTAGCAACATCAGCGGTATTCATTTCTCTTAAATCGCCAATAAAATCGAAATATTCTTCTGGCGTTAAATAACCAATTAAAAAAGATTCATCAATAAAAGATCCGGTAAAGACTTTCCAGTCTTCACTCTTATTCACAACGATATCATTAGTTGTAATCGTTCCTGTTGTTGGTCTTATTAAATCTAATAAAATATTAAATAACGTTGTTTTTCCTGCTCCATTATTACCAACCAAACCAAAACTTTGCCCTGTTGGAATTTCTATAGACGAAACATTTAATACTTCTGCCTTTCCGTATTTTTTTGATATAGTATCTATTGTAATCATTTTGTGTGTTTTAAATTTTAATTATGCTTCTTTTTCAAAAGCGTTAATCATAACATATTTGTCTTTAATGTATTTATTTTCGATGAAACTCATAGCATAGTTTTTAAACAGTAAGCTAATTAACCCTATGCTTGCAACTATTATAAAGCCTGAATTATAACCTACAAACTTGTTAAAAACCCAAAACAATAACATCGGAAATAACATTAATGGAATTATAATAAGAAACTGTGTTGCACTTGTTCCCTGTGTGTTTCCAAAACCACCTTTTGTTAAGTCTATTCTTTTTCTATTAAAAGAACCTGCATACAATAAAAAGAGAGAATTAAACCCAATATTAAAAATTGCTCCTACAGTTATCATTAAAAAAACATCTATCCCAAAATACAAATAAGGGAAGCTTAATACATAAAGAATTGTGGTCATTGAGACCATTAAAACCCATTTTGATTCTAAAAATTTTCTGTACCTAAAACTCTGACTCATTAACATTTTATAATGTGCGCTATCCCAAGCTGGAATAAACTGACCATAATTTAAGGCAAAACCTCCAGTAATAAATAAAGATGCAAACATTAACATTGCTGGCATTTTTGCATACATTTCATTTGTAAAGAAAATTAAACCATAAAAAAGAAATAGAAAAGACATTAAGAAAACTGTTTTTGTTCTTTTATTTCTCCAGATTAAACGCATATCATTTTTTATAAACGGAGCAACATCTCCTAACCTGTCTGTAAAAGATAAATCTGCAGATTTTGCTTCTTCTACTTTAGCTGCAACTGCTTCGTCCAAATATACTTGGTTTCGCAATTGTTTATAATTTAACTGATATAATACGACCAAAACAACAACACCAATTAAAGAAAAAATAGGGTTTGCATAAATAGCATTAAATACTTGACCTCCATAACTAACAACATCTAAAATATTAAACTTTTGTAAACCAATTAAAGACAATAAGATTGCAGCAATAACAACTAAAGCAATGTTGTTTTTATTGATTAAAAAATTTAAAAAATTTGCAGACTGAATAATTAATATCATTGTAAATAACCACCCTAATACCCCCGTTGTGTTATAGCCTTCTTTTATTAAAACAATTGCAAAAGGAATGTAAAAAAACAAGCCCAAAATATTAAAAAATGAGAAAGATGATTTTCCTAAAACATAATGCACCAGATTACTTTTTTTAATTGGTAAAATAAGCATTGGTTTTATATTCATAATTGGTAATTTTTGCATTAAATACCTGAAAATTAAATCTCCTAGAATTGCAAAAAGCAAGTAAGAGTTTACAAGTTCTAAAGGATCTGAATCTGGAAATTCTTTCTTTAAAATAAAATAACCTCCAACACCAATTGCTAGGAAAGTAAGAATAAAATAGAGAGCAAAAAAGCCCATAAGTATTTTTACAGCAATGCTTTTTCCAAAGGCAGCAGAACGAACAAATTGTTTCCATTCTAGTTTTAAAAAATGTGAAATCATATTTTAGTCATTAATTTGATTGATAATAAGTAGGTTAAAAATTGATTTTGTTACAGATTATTAACAAGTTTATATTCTGGGTAGGTTTCCTCTAATAATTCTTCTGCTCTTTGTGGAATGATGTAATTAATCACATAAAACAAAACACCTAACAAGGTTGCTGTTAATGAAACAATAATAGACCAATGAATCTCTAAAGCACTAAAGTTTACATGAGACAAATTAACAAAATTGAATGCGTTGATAAGTGTTATTCCTGTAAAACCTCCTTTAGTTTCGCCAATCATAGATTCTAATAAAAATATTTTTTCTTTCTTTTGTTTCTTTTGTTTTTGATTTTTTCTGTTCCTAAATTGATTTATTAAATCGAAAACTACAAAAATAAAAAGCGTTCCTAATAAAATATATTCTGAAAATGGAATTTTTAAAAAGAAGAAAATTGATAAAAAAACAGCTATTGTAGTTACTACTTTAGGTAATGTAAACCATTCTTTAAAAAAGCGCCACAATATTTTTCTGTAGCGTTTATTCATGGCTTTTTGTTTTGCTTCTATTACATCCATAAAGCCAAAAATTCCGAATTTTTTGAATGATTTATCTCTGGCTTGTTCAAATGATAAATTCGGTGTTTCTTTCCAAGTACTTTCTATATCATTGGCCAAATGATCTACCAACTCAGATTGTACATCATAATGATAAACATAATGTTTACGTGTAAATTTAAAAAGTTCATCTATTTGATTTGTTGTTAGTTTCATCAATAAAAAATTTAACCAAGTTTATATTCCGGATAGTTTTCTTGCAGCAATTCTTCTGCTTTTTGTGGGATAATAATTAAGCTGATGTAGGAGAAAATAATTGCCATCGTTATTAAGCTCGAAAAGATGCATTTTCCCCATATAGAGGTTATACCATCAGAGAAATTTGATAGGCTAAGAAAGTTAGAAAAAAGAAGGATTGAATTTAAAGAGCCTGTTCTAAAAATCATTTCTTCTAACATATATTTCCTTTTTTTTTCTTTAAGTCTTTTATTCGCTTTTCTCAATAGTTTCGAAGCTAAAAAAATCTGTAGGATCGTTAATAAGATTAGGAAAACATCAATAATAATATTGTTAATTCTAAAACCCACCAAAGTGTAAAAGAACGTAAAAATTAAGAGTGTTAAAAATAGTTTGGGAATAGAAAACCATGCTTTCATAAACTTCCATAAAATCTTGGTATACCTTTTACTTAGTTGTTTTTGTTTGGCACTAACAACATCCATAAAACCAAAAACACCAAATTTTTTAAAGGATTTGTCACGAGCTTCTTGAAATGATATATGTGGTTGTGCCTGCCAAATTTCTTCAATATCATTTGCTAAATGATCTACCAATTCTGTTTGCACATCATAATGTTCTACAAAATGTTTTCTGGTAAACTTATAGAGCTCTTCTATGTGGGCTGGGGTTAGTTTCATGATAGTAATTGTTTTCTCATTTCTTCAACCTTAAGAATTGTTTTCTTGTACAAATGGTAGCCAGAATAAAAAGCTATGAAATGAACAGAAAGTATAACAAACCAAACTATCTTTTGTACAGTTTCGGTTTGATCTATAAAAAAATGCGGAAAAGCGTTTAAAATTAAAAAACTCATTAATAAGTACATAAAGCCATAATCTAAGTTCACGGATCTACCATATTTTTTAAATAATGATTTCACAAACTCTATGAGTACAAAAAGCATGGGAGCGACAAATAAGGTAAAACTCAAATTTTTAAATGCCTTAAATGAAATCATTTCAGAAACAACATAAAACACCAAAAGTGACGTTGCAAAAATTGAAACATTCTTAAATTTCTTAAAAAAATGCACAAATCCTTTATGATACATTTTTCTATAATATCTGTTTACGTTTTGCCAACTTTCTCTATTTATATCTGATAAGTTTCCTGACCAACCAATTCTTTTTAAAGTAACATCTAATTCAATTTTAAAATCACTGGTTTTTGCGTTTTTTTCTAAATCAGAAACCACATGATCTACCATTTCTATTCTAATGTCCCAGTATTTTATGCCTTCTTTCTTCAGACGATTATCTATATATTGTATTTGCTCTTTTGTGATTTCCATGATTATACCAAAATATTTGGATATTGTTCTTTAACTATTTTTTTGTTTTGATTATAAACAGATTGACAAGACCAATAAAATAATAAAGCCAATACAAAAATTACTAATTGAATATTATTATAAATTGGATTTAAAAAACTTTCTTCATTTCTAAAAATTGTAATTGTATTAAAGTAAATAATAGCGTTATTTATAATAATAACTAGATTATTATTCATGTCTAAAGCTAGAAATAACTCTTTTTTCTTCTTCTTTTTAAAATATGAAATCAAAAAAAAACTAAATACAGTTACATACCCTGAAACTGTTAAGAGTTGGAAAAAGACTTCTTTATCTTCTATTAAATGCATCACTTCTAATAACCCATAAAAAAAAGCACCCGTAATAATTATTTTAGGAAGTTTAAAAAAGGTAATAAAGTGTTTAAATGATGCTTTATAAAATCTTTTTTGAACAGATTTGGTTTTCTCTTTTAATAAATTTTGAAAACCTCTCTCGCTAAAATTTTTATGAATATTTATAATTTCTTGTCTAAAATTTAAGTCCTGGTTTTTATCTAACTTTTGTTCTAAAATATTAGCAAAGTGATCTACAATTTCTGTTCTAACATCATAAAATTTAATACCACAACTAAAAATGTAATTGTCTATTTGTAAGAGTTGTTCTTTTGATAATTCCATAGCTTACAAAACGTTATATGTATTGACGGCCTCTTGGTGTTTTTTAAAAAAATAATGGCAGATATAAGTTACTGCGAAACCACCACAAAGAAAGCCCGTAAAAACAGGCTCTAAGTTTCCTTTATCATTAAAATGACTTCCTATCAACAAAGGAATCACTAGAAAAATCATCCCTAAATACTGAGTTCTTAGAATAAAACGATAGGTTGTTTTTACTTTCGATTTTATAACTTTTATAATGATAAAGATTACGTAGATTAAAAACACAGCGGTAATTAAATTCAAAAAACCATTTAATAAATAGATTGTATTTTTAGAAAAAATAATTGAAAAATTCTTAAGAAATAGTACAGGTAAAATATATGCTGAGAGGTACAAGAAGTAAAAAGGCTTAAACATTTTTATTGCTTTTTTTACTACAATCTTAGATTCGTGATATTGAAGACCAAAATAGAAACTAGATGTATCTTTAAAATGTTGATCCCATTTTAAAACAGTTCGTTTAAAAGCATTCTCAAAAGAATAATTGTTATCCAAGAAGCTTTCAATGTCAGAAATCATATGGTCTAAAACTTCTACTTTTAAATCAATAAAATCAAAGCTTTTTTTATCAAGATAGGTTTCTACTTGTTGTATTTGTTTTGTTGTGATTTCCATAGCGTATAAAATCTTACTCTAAACTAAATTTAGGATTCACCAAATGTTGCATCGTTCTTAAAAACTCTTGCATTTCTTCCAACTTATTGGCAGTTTCTTTAGATCCGCTTTCTGTAAGTTTGTAGTATTTTCTTAAGCGGTTTCCTACTTTTGCAACCTCAACATCTAACAAACCATCGGCTTCTAATTTGTGTAATGCAGGGTACAAAGCACCTTCAGTAATTTTTAATTCGCCTTTGGTGAGTTCCTTTACTTTTTGTGTAATCTCATAACCATACATTTTATCGTTACTTTCTAATAACTTTAAAATGATGGTTTGTAAAGAACCTTTGTATAATTTCTGATTTCCCATGTTGTGAAATGTGTAATCGTTTGTTTATTGAATCTACTCAAAAAAAATATCTGTGGTGATTCGCAACCAAATATATACATAATTTTCTTATGTATAAAACTCTTATGCATTTTTTCCTTTAATAAAAAAATCCTGAGAATTAATTTCCTCAGGATTATATAAGTCTATTAAAATAGATTTTTGTACTTGTGCTGAACTAGATTCAACACAAGCACAGAATGTAAAAATTACTTCTCCACTTCTAAAACATCAGCAATAATTCGCTCAAGTTCTTGTTTTGGCAAAGCGCCATTTGCCATTTGCGGTTGTCCTTCCATTGGGCAAAACAACATAGAAGGAATACTTCTAATGCCAAATGCAGCAGCTAATTCTTGTTCTGCTTCTGTATCTATTTTATAAATATTTATTTTATCCCCATATTCTTCAGACAATTGCTCTAAAATTGGCGCAATGGTTTTACAGGGTCCACACCAATCTGCATAAAAATCTATAATTGCGGGTACTTTTCCTTCAAAATCCCATTCTTGGTTGTTTTCGAAATTAAAAACCTTTTCTAAAAAGGCTTCTTTTGTTAAATTTTCTGTCATAATAATACACTATTTTTCTCAAGGTAATTGAGATTTCATTAATTTGTCTTTTCCAACGTAGAAAAGATTTCGCAAAAATAGTCGTTTTTTAGGTCGATAAATATCACTTCTCTTATAAAAATTAAGAAAAGATCAAAAAAAACCTGTAGTCAAGGCATTTTTACTCACAACTGAATTATAAAAAAATCCAAAATAATAGGTTTCCTCTTGTTCTAAGACACTTATAAAAATAGTTCTTCTTTTTAATATTAGTTGCTCATTTCTTTTGAGAAAACAAACAAGAAGTTCCGCCCAAGGTTCTAATTAAATCTACTTATAATCATCATTAAAAAAATGAGGAATTACATCCAAAATTACGTGTTTAAAAGTCCCAAAAAAGCCACTTGGATGCGAATAATTATACGTTCCTTGCTTTCTTCCTGTTGTCAAGTAGGTTCCATCTGGCTGTAAAATTGCTTCGTAAGAGCACCCATTTTCTAGTTCCGATAAAAATTTAATGTTTGGGTTTTTAGTATCAAATGGAGGCAGCAAATCTACATTCGAATACGGATTTTCTATCGCTTTACTTTCTTCTTCTGGTTGATGAAATATATTCTTACTATGGGGTAGCAGTTCCCAACATCTTCCGCGGTCATCATCATAAAAATTTGTAGTTACTTTTTTCAAAAAACCAATTGGTAAAACATTATGGGTATTTCTGTTTAAATGCCAATCAGAATTACCTACAAACCAACCTATTAAAAGAAGAAGTATTATGACTGTAATTATTTTTTTTATCATATTTCAGTACTTTTTTTTCCAAAAAAAATGTTTTTATAATTGATACTTCACAAGTTATTAAAGAAAACACATTCAAAATGTTAAATAGTGTTAAAACATTAAATACAAGTAGAATAGACCTGTTTTTTTGCAGTAACTTTGAGTTAACATAAAAGCATCCACTCACCATGAATAAAAATTTGATTAGTATTATCATGTTTGCAAGTGCAATTTTTGTTTCTTGTAAAGAAGAAATTAAACAAAGAGATATAGAAGTGAATTACCCAGAAACAAGTAAAAAGGCTATTGTAGATACCATTTTTGGAACAAAAGTAGTAGATAATTATAGGTGGTTAGAAGATGATAGAAGTAAAGAAACAGAGTCTTGGGTTACCACAGAAAATGAAGTTACTTTCAATTATTTAAGCAAAATTCCGTATAGAGAACAATTAAAATCTCGTTTAACAGAATTATGGAATTACGAAAAAGTAGGAATCCCTTTTAAAGAAGGCGGTTATACTTATTTTTATAAAAATGATGGTTTACAAAACCAATATGTTGTTTATAGAAAGAAAGATGATAAGGAAGAGGTTTTTTTAGATCCAAATACTTTTTCTGATGACGCTACAACTTCTTTAGGTACTTTAAGTTTTTCTAAAGACGGAAAAACAGTTGCCTATTCAATTTCTGAAGGTGGTTCTGATTGGCGTAAAATAATTATTATAGACGCAACATCTAAACTCATTAAAGAAGATACTTTGGTAGATGTAAAATTCTCTGGAATTTCTTGGTATAAAAACGAAGGTTTCTACTATTCTAGTTATGATAAACCAAAAGGAAGTCAGCTTTCTGCAAAAACAGATCAACACAAATTATATTACCATAAGTTAGGAACTTCACAAAAAAATGATCCCGTTATTTTTGGAGAAAAACCTTCAGAAAAACACAGATATGTAAGCGGTTATTTAACTGAAGACAATAAGTATTTAGTTATTACTGCTTCAACCTCAACCTCTGGAAATAAATTATTTATCAAAGATGTATCCGTAGAAAATTCTAAATTAATAACGGTTATAGATAATTTTGATAGTGATACATATGTAACAGAAAATAGAGAAAGCAAATTATATTTGGTGACTAATTTAAAAGCTGCTAATAAAAAAGTAGTTACGGTTGATGCTGCAAATCCTACAGTTGAAAATTGGAAAGATTTTATTCCTGAAACTGAAAATGTTTTAAGCCTAAATTCTGGTGCTGGATATTTCTTTGCAGAATATATGGTGGATGCAGTTTCTAAAGTTTTACAATATGATTTTGATGGAAATTTAATTAGAGAAGTAAAATTACCTGGGGTTGGTTCTGCTGGTGGTTTTGGAGGAAAAACAGAAGATAAAGAATTGTATTTTTCATTTACTAATTACAACACACCAAACTCATCATATAAATTTAATCCAAAAGACGGAACTTATGAGTCTTATTGGAAACCAACTATCAATTTTAATTCTGATGCTTATATAAGTAATCAAGTTTTTTATACATCAAAAGACGGAACAAAAGTCCCAATGATAATTACTCATAAAAAAGGGGTGAAATTAAACGGAAAAAACCCAACTATTTTATATGGTTATGGAGGTTTTAATGTTAGTTTAACTCCAAGTTTTAGTATTGCAAATGCAGTTTGGATGGAACAAGGAGGCGTTTATGCTGTTCCTAATTTACGTGGTGGTGGCGAATATGGTAAAAAATGGCACGATGCAGGAACGCAACTTAAAAAGCAAAATGTTTTTGATGATTTTATTGCTGCTGCAGAATACTTAATTGCAGAAAAATATACTTCTTCAGAGTATTTAGCAATTAGAGGAGGATCAAATGGAGGTTTATTAGTGGGAGCAACAATGACACAAAGACCCGGTTTAATGAAAGTTGCCTTACCAGCAGTTGGTGTTTTAGACATGTTACGTTATCACACATTTACTGCAGGAGCAGGTTGGTCTTATGATTATGGAACTGCAGACCAGAGTAAAGAAATGTTTGATTATTTAAAAGGGTACTCTCCTGTTCATAATGTAAAAAAAGGAACAAAATATCCTGCAACTTTAATAACTACAGGAGATCATGATGATAGAGTTGTACCTGCGCACAGTTTTAAATTTGCGGCAGAATTACAAGAAAAACAAGCTGGTGAAAACCCTGTTTTAATTAGAATTGAAACAAATGCGGGTCATGGAGCAGGAACTCCTGTTACCAAAACAATAGAACAATATTCAGATATTTTTGGATTCACATTATTTAATATGGGGTTTGATCAATTACCAAATCCACCAAAAAGTAAAATCAAATCATAATTTATAGAAACTATTTTAATAAAAAAGGTAGCTGTAAATAACAGTTACCTTTTTATTTTTTAGCCATATAATTATTCAAGTATTCCGCATCTTTTTTAACGCCTCCTAAAGTAGCAGAACCTCTAGTATATAACCAAGGAAGTCCCAAAAAATACAAACCTTCAATATCACTTACACCTCTATAGTTTTTCGGATAATGGTTCTCATCTAATTCAATACCTTCAATCCAGTTAAAATTAGGTTTAAAACCTGTAGCCCAAACAATATTTTTAATATCATTTATTTTTTGCTTTTCAAAGATGATGGTTTCATCATCTGCATCAAGCGTTCTACCAACACAAGTAATGTTTTGTTTCTTAAACAACGTTTTTACGTCTGTTCCAATAACGGGTTGTCCGTTTTTGCTTAGTTTTTTACCAATCCAAGAGTATTTGTGTGCCGTTAAAAAACCTGTTTTACTAAACCACCACCATAATGTTTTTCCTAAAAATTCCTGTGGAAGAGAAACAATATTTGTATTTCCAGAGAAATAAACAGCGCTATTTGTTTGCGAAATTTCATTTAAAATCTGTACCCCAGAATCTCCAGCTCCTACAACTAATGTTGCGCCGTCTTGTAATTGATCTGGACTTTTATAATGCTCGCTATGAATTTGGATTATTTCTTTTGATATTTTTGTGTGACAAGCAGGAGTAAAGGGTTTATGAAAAGGGCCAGTAGCTATAATCACATTTTTTGCCTCAAATGTTTTTGTATCACTTTTTAAGATAAAAACATCCTTTTCTTTTTTTAAAGAAGTTATTTTTTGGTTGAATTTAATAGGAATATTAAATTTTGAAACGTAGGCTTTTAAATAATCTGCTACTTCGTATTTATTTGCATAATATCCCTTTTCATAAGGAAAATCCATGCCTGGTAAACTATTAAATTCAGAAGGAGTAAATAATTTTAAAGAATTCCATCTTTTTAACCAAGGAGCACCTGTTTCAGTATTTGCATCAACGATTAAATAATTAGCGTTTTGTTTACTTAAATGGTAAGCAATCGCCAAACTAGATTGACCAGCACCTATAATTATATAATCCTTCATGTATTGTTTTAGAGCCACAAAACTAACCTATTTAAAAAGGGTACACTTAAATTATGAGATTAGTTCTTAATAAAGTTTTTAATGCTATTTTTTTTGATATTTGGGCGTTACCACAAGGGTCACGCTTTTCGCACTCGCTTTTTTTTCGTTTCTCAAAAAAGAGCTCAAACAAATGCTTCAATCGTTAACGCAAGCATACTTGCCAATTTTTAGTGATCACAAACCAAATAGAAAACCTATTTTTGCAACATGCTAAAAGTCAATCATATTTCTTTTAAATACAAAAAAAACAAACCTGTTTTAGAAGCATTTAATTTCTCTTTAAAACAAGGAGAACATCTTTGTGTAATGGGAGAAAGTGGTTGTGGAAAATCTACACTTTTAAAAACAATTTATGGGTTACTAGATTTAAAAAAAGGAACTATTTTTTGGAAAGAGCAACCGGTTTTGGGACCAAAAAAACATTTAGTTCCAGGAATGGATTTTTTTAAATATGTTGCACAAGATTTTGATTTAATGCCCTACATTTCTGTCTCTGAAAATATTAAAAAATTCTTATCTCGTTTTTACCCTGAAGAAAGTGAAAAACGAACGCAAGAATTATTAGAAGTAATAGAAATGACCGCTTTTGAAAACACTAAAGTAAAGAACTTAAGTGGCGGACAAAAACAGCGTGTTGCTATTGCTAGAGCTTTGGCAAAAGAACCTGAATTGTTATTATTAGATGAGCCTTTTGGGCAAATAGATAACTTCAAAAAAAACTCTTTAAGAAGAAATTTATTCCGCTATTTAAAAGAAAAAAACATTGCTTGTATTGTTGCTACGCATGATAAAAGTGATGCACTCTCTTTTGCAGATAAACTAATTGTAATAAAAGATAATAAAATAATAGAAAACGATTCTCCAAAAGAAATTTACAACAATCCAAAAGAGAAATATGTTGCTGCTTTGTTTGATGATGTAAATGAAATTATCATCAATAATAAAAAGGTTTTGTTATACCCTCATCAAATTAAAATTATTGATAAATCAGACTTAAAAGCAACCGTTTTAAATTCTTATTTTAAAGGTTCTTATTGGTTACTAGAAGCAGAATTTAATGAACAAAAAGTGTTTTTTAATCACGCTTCAAATTTGGAAAAAGGTGAAAACGTGTTTTTAATTTTTAAATAAAATAAGGATTACTTATTTCTATTTGTTATTCTAGTGAAAACAACAATATAAAAGCACTCTATTATAGAATCCTACGTTATCAGGAATAGCAAAATACCTTAACCTATTTTAGTAATCTTAATTGCATTTCCATTAAAAACTACCTCATCATTTTGTTGCTTCCCTAATAACAATTTCCCTATTGGAGAAGAAACAGAAATCGCAAAAAAATCATCCCCACAAGCTGTTAACTTGCCTACACTTATACTTAAAAAATAATTGACTTTATCAGTATAAATAACACTTCCTAAATGTCCAATTTTAGACGTTTTAGAAACACTAACTTTTGCTAAAATTTCTTTCATTTGGTTAATTCCAGCTAATTGCTGACCTGCTTTTTCCATTTCTAACTGTAGCATTGCTCTACCAGTTTCATGCTTGTCACCAGCAGAACTTTTAGTTTCAGATTGCAAAGCTTTTTGGTTTGATGAAATGATTTCTTCAACCGTTTTTGCACGTTTATTTACAAACGCTTTACATTGGCTAAAAAGCGCTTCTTTAATTTTTATTACCAACATACTTCATTTTAATATTCACTTCCTTAGAAAGCAAAAAACTACTGCCACCAACACCAAAGTCTCTTCTATTTAGAGAAAAATCAGTCAAAATTGTTACTGTGCTTTTAGAGGTGGTTACATTTAATATGGTTTCTACCCTTTTCTTGATTCCTTTAATTGTTATAAAACCTTTTAGTAAATATTTAGCGCTGGTTATTTTCTCTATTGCAATAGATTCAAATACAATATTCGGATACTTTTTAATATTAAAATAATCTACCTCTAAAAGGTGTTTATCTCTAGCCTCTGAATCTGTAAATATTGATGATACGCCTATTTTTACATTCAAAAAACTTCCCTTTAAATTACTCGCACTAAAATTACTGGAAGCTATAAATTGATTAAAATTACCAGGTACATTAAATCCAAAATTCTTTATTGTAAATGTAATTTTAGAGGCTGTTTTATCTTGCACCAACTCTTGTGAAAAACAAGTGAAAGCACCCAATACAAAAACCAGTAATATAATTTTAAGTCTCATCAATATATTAAAATTTAAAACCTAAATTAAAAGCATACGCTCCGTAATTTCCATGATGAGAAATTGAGCATGATTTTATTAATAATTCTTCTTGATAATAAAAAAGTGGCGCACCAATAGTTGTTTTTCTCTTCTCTATGCCTTCAACTGAAACACCTGTTTCTGCTGCTAGTTTTATTTTCAAATCTAAATCTATTGCGCTTGGCAAACCAATTTCAGAAAAAATAACAGTTTCTTCTTTTTTTTCTCTGGCGATTGTAGACATATAAAGTGTATTAAAAACAGATACTGTATAAAATGTGTTTTCTTCAAAAACTACGATTCCTTTATCTTTACTAATTACAGTACACTCAAACTTTTTAGGAGCAAAAAATCGTTTTTTATGCTTTTGAGTATAACATTTGTAAGCCGCTTCTTTCATACTCCAAAACAACCAAACTTGTAAAAATGGATTTTGAGAATTTAAAATAAGTTTTTGTTCTTTAGCTGTAAATTGTTTTTCTAAAAACCCTTTGCGTTGCCAGTTACTTTGCGTTTTTGCCAATTCTAAATCAATAATATCATTACCAATCATTACGCTGATAGCTTTTCTTCAATAATTTCTATGGCCGCTTTTACAGAAAGCATTTTTTCCATAGAATCGTTATCTATTTCGATGTCAAACTCATCTTCAACATCCAAAATAACATCCACTAAATTTGCCGAATTTATTTTTAAATCATTAATAAAATCGGTTTCTTCGGTTAAGTTTTTAAAAGCTTCTTCATCTTGAATGTACGGTTTTACAATCGCTTTTAATTTTAAGATTAATTCTTCTTTTTTCATTTTTTATAAAATATATTTTTTAAAGATAACACAAGCATTTACATCGCCAAAACCAAAACTTGCTTTTGCAATAATATCAATGTCTTTTTCTATTATTTTAGTCGGAATTTTTTGAGCATCAATCAATTCAGATATTTCTGGATGAATGTCTTCACAATTAATATTTGGGAATACAAACTGTTCTTTAATTTGAAGCACAGAAGCTACCGATTCAATAGCACCTGCAGCTGCTAAACAATGACCAACCATTGATTTTAACGAATTTATATAAGGAAAATCAGCTCCTTTTCTTTGTAAAGCATTGGTCCAATTTTCTATTTCTAAGCCGTCTTTTGAAGTGGCGGTTAAATGACCGTTTATCACATCTATTTCTGCTGAGGATATGTCTGAATCTAATAATGCATCTGTAATACATTTCTGAACAGCTTCTGAATTTGGAGCCGTTAATGTGCCACCATTTCTTTGTCCGCCAGAATTTATATTTCCTCCTAAAACTTCTGCATAAATAGTTGCTTTTCTTTCTAATGCACTTTCTAAAGACTCTAAAACTAGCGCTCCAGCTCCACTTCCTGGCACAAATCCTGATGCTGTTTCACTCATGGGTCTAGAGCCTTTCTCTGGCGTTTCATTGTGCTTATACGTCATCACGCGCATCGCATCAAAACCACCCCAAGTATATAAACTACTATCGCTAGAGCTACCCACTAACATGCGCTTTGCTTTTCCGTTTTTTATGCGTTCAAAACCTAATAACAATGCTTCTGTTCCGGTTGTACAAGCTGATGAATTTGTAGTCACTTGATTTCCAAAACCTAAAATTCCGCCTAAATAGGCAGAAATGCCACTCGCCATGGTTTGCACTACAGAAGTACTTCCTAAACGTCTTACTTTTTGATCATCAATCTTATAAATCGATTCTCTAAATTTCTCAATCCCTGAAGTTCCTGTGCCAAAAATTAACCCTGAATCATAATCTAAATTTGAATTTTCATCCACAGAAAAACCAGCATCTTTCCATGCGTCAATTCCCGCCATACAACCATATAAAATAGAAGTGCTATTAAATCCTCGTAATTGTAACGGAGATAAATATTCTAACTTTTTTTCTTCTGAAACTTCTGGAATTCCACCAATACAGCAAGAAAAACCTTTGTCTTTTAATTCTTGATGAAAAGTAATTCCTGACGTTCCAGATTTAATAGCCTTTGTAAATGCTTTTAAACCAACACCATTTGGAGCAACAACTCCTAAACCAGTAATAACAACTCTATTTTTCATTTATGCTCAATTTACTTGTGCTGAACTTGCTTCAGCATCTCTATCTATTTAGCCACAATCATCCCTGAAATGGTTCCTCTAGAAACCAATTCGTTCTTTTGATTATACATTTTTACTGCACACTTTAATTTGTTAAATCTAAAATACTCTTTTTCTGAAACCACCTTTACTTTTTCATTGGGGTACACCGGTAAAAAGAAATCAATTTGATTTGACGTTAGTGCTATTTGTGGTTTTTTTTCTGATGAAATTTCCTCTTCTAGTAAATATATCCCCAAACAAACCACACCGATTTGAGCCATCGTTTCCGTCAAAATTACACCAGGTGTTACTGGGTTGTCTTTAAAATGACCTTTATAAAAAAACTCGCTTTCCTTGAATGTATAATTTCCTGAAACGCCATTTTCTGAAATTTCAGTAATTTCATCCACAAACAAAAATGGTTTTTTATAGGGTAAATATTGTATGAGCTGTTTTTGGTCCATTTCTAATTTAAACTTTCGCCTCCATCTACTTTTATAATCGTTCCATTAATCCAAGAAGCCTCGTCCTTACTTAACAAGTAAACTACATTCGCAACATCTTCTGGAGTTGTTAATTTTTTAAATGGATTTCTTTTTAAGGTATGATTTTTAATTTCTTCACTATCAGGAATCATATTAAGAGAAGCGGTATTTGTAACACCAGCTTGAATGCAATTTGCTCTAATTCCGAATTCAGCAAACTCTAAAGCAATGTTTCTTGTAATCGCTTCTAAAGTTGCTTTTGCAGCAGAAACCGCAGCATAATTTTTCCAAGGTTTTAAATTTCCTTCGCTTGTAAAACCAATAACTCTTGCGTCCTCAGCAAATAATTCTTTGTCAAAAATTGCCTGAAACCAATCATATAAACTTATTGCCATTGCATTAATGGTAATTTGGAAATCGTCATTTTGCAATACTTGGGTCTCTTCAGAATACATGGGTTTTAAGTTCCCTTTTGCTATCGAATGAACCAAGGTTTTTACTTTGCCTTTTCTTCCTAATTTTTCTTCAAAATCGTGAAGAACTTTAGCTCTTTTTTCTACGTTTAAAGCATCAATATTAAAAGAAATAAACTCAATGTTTTCATTTCTAATTTCATCAAAATCCTTTTCTATCGAAACAATTTGAGCTCTTGAGTTTCTATGAACCACACAAATATTCATACCGTGTTTTGCCAACTTTTTTGCAGTAGCCAAACCCAACCCCATTGAACCTCCTAAAACAAACGCCCAATAATTTTTATCCTGAAATTCTCTTACCATTCTAACAAAATTCTTTGTGCAGAAAACCCAGGGCCAAAACTCAGCATTAAACCTCGTTCTCCTTTTGCCGGGTTTCTATCCATAAACCGCTCTAAAACATACAGCACCGTTGCGCTAGACATATTGCCATACAGTCTTAAAACCTCTTTTGTATCATCAATATTTTTACCCAAAACACCAAATAAGTCTTCTACAGTTTGCACGATTTTTTTTCCTCCAGGATGAAAAATCAAATGATTTATATCCTCAATTGTTAAGTTATTTCTTTCTAAAAAAGGATGTACAATGGCCGGAAAATGGTCTGATATTTTCTGCGGAACTTCCTTGTCTAAGATCATTTGTAAACCTGTATTAACCAAATTAAAACCCATCATTTCTGTAGCATCGTAAAAATGATACATGGCTTCATCAATAATTTCCGGGCCTTTATCTTCTTCATATGAAGACAAAATTACACTAGATGCACCATCACCAAAAATAGCTGCACTTACAATATTTGTCATCGAAAAATCGTCTAATTGAAACGTGGCTGTTGGCGCTTCAACCGCAATAACAACAGCTCTTTTGTTTGGATTTGATTTTAAAAAATTCTTTGCATAAATAATTCCCGAGACTCCTGCTGCACAGCCCATTTCCGTAACTGGTAAACGCACAATATCTTGTTTCATTCCTAAGGAATTAATTAAATATGCGTCCATCGAAGGAATCATAATTCCCGTGCAACTTACGGTAATAATATAATCTAAATCGGTAGCTTTTAGGTATGCTTTTTCTAATGCTTTTTTTAGAGATTGTTCCCCTAACTTTACCACTTCTCGTGCGTAAATATTGTTTTTCTCTTCAAAAGAAGTTGCTATAAAAACTTCTTCAGGGTCCATAATTGAATAGCGCTTATCAACGCCAGCTCCTTCAAAAAGTTTAATTACTTTTCGCTGAAAACGAGTATCTTGATTTTGCATCCAGAGTTTTACAAACGGAATAATATCTTTTGTTTCTCTATAATATTTTGGCAGCTGTTTTGCAACTGATGTTATTTTTACTTTCATAATATTTTTTTCTCACAATTATTTTTTTTCACGGAATTCACAAGTTTAAATCTCAAAATCAAAACTCTGTTCTTATTAATATCCACTGATATCGAAAAGCCCATTTCCATGATATTTGTGGTTTTATATTTAATGTTTGAGAGATCATCACTAAATCTTTTCGTTTAAACCCTCTTAAAACGGAAGTTAAGCCGTCTTCAATAATCATCTTATTTTTGATAAATACCGATAATAACATAAATAAATAATATGCCAATTTATGTCTGTGCAAGTCGTTTACAACCACTCCTATTTTTGTCTGCTTTAATGTGTTTTCTAAAAAAGACACCAATTGTTCTTCTTTAAAGTGGTGCAGAAATAATGTTGCTAAAACAACATCAAATTTTCTTTTTTTGAACTCCTTAGAAAAAATATCTTCCGTTTTAAAACTTAATTCATGAAATTCGGTCGATAGTTCATTTGCATATTCTATTGCTGTTGGGTTTGCGTCGATTCCTAACAACTTCATTTTGTAGCCATTTTTTCTACCAAACTTAGCAACATCCCTTAAAATATCGCCATGTCCACAGCCAATATCTACGATGCTTAATTCCTGTTCTTTTGGATGGTTTTTTAAAATTTTTTTCAGCGAATTTACGGTGACTAAATTGCCGCCTAACCAACGATTTATATTTTCTAATTTATCTAAAGTATCACGTAACAAATCTCCTCCAATAGAAAAATCGTCCATCAACTCTTCCTTGTCTGTTCTGTTTTTTGTGTTGATGAAAAAATCCATTAAACTTTCATTAATTTTCCGTGAGTTTGTTTGATAATAATGGGTAATAAAAAAGGTAATTTCTTTAAAACTTGAAGTAAAACAGCTGCAATTTTATCTTTTCTAAACAACATTGCAATGAAATGACCCGTTTTTAAACGAAAACTAAATTTTTTATTCCACTGCCTAATATATTGCTTTTCGAGTTCATTTCTCGAATTTAACGCTCCATTCAAGTAATTTAGAATTAATTTAGACGCCATTTGAGCAGATTGAATTGCCATACTCATTCCGTTTCCGCATAAAGGGTGAATCATTCCTGCAGAATCGCCACACATTAAAATATGATTTTCTACTGGTTTTTTTGTTTCAAAAGAAATCTGACTTATCGTTAATGGTTTTTCAAAAATAGCTTCGGAAGTAGTAAATATCTCTTTTAAAAATTGATTTTTAAAAACTACTTTCTCTTGAAAATCCTCAATATTTTTATATTTTTTGAAGGATAAAAAATTGGTGATATAACACAAATTAATCGCGTTATTTTCTACTTTAGAAACACCACAATATCCTCCTTTAAAATTATGAAGCGCTACTAAATCTTCTGGAAAATTTCCTTTTACATGAAGTTTCACTCCTAAATAAGGTGATTTTTTTTTAATGAAATTACGGTTCATTTTTACATCCAAAAGACTTCTTTTCCCAAATGCTCCAATTGTGATTTTAGAGGTGTATGTTTTATTTTCTTTCGTTTGTATTAAAAAAGAATCATTGGAGTAATCAACATTAACAACAATGTCTTTTAATAGGGTTACCCCATTTTTCACAGCTTTTTTTGACAACTCAAAATCCAGCTTATACCGAGAAATTCCAAATCCGCCCAAAGGTAATTTTGCTGAAATTAAATTACCTTTAGTCGTAGAAAGTTGAAACTTATTAATCTTTACTGCCCCAAAATTAAAAGGATTCACATTAAGAAATTCTAAATACGGTAGTACTTCATTAGAAATATATTCCCCACAAACTTTGTGTTTTGGGTAGTCATTTTTTTCAATCAATAAAACTTTTTTATCGAATTTAGATAGGTGAATTGCATTACACAAACCAGCCAAACCTCCTCCAATTATAATCACATCAAATTTTTTAGGGTTTTCTTTCATAGTGCTAATTAAGTAAATCTGCCAATTCCTTACCTACTAAACTACCAATTGCAATACCCATGCCTCCTAAACGAACGCCACAAAACACATTATCTGAAAGCTGTTTAACGATTGCTTTTTTCTGATTTCCAACACCCATAATTCCACTCCATTTGTGTTCAATTTCAAAGGCTGTATTTGGTAAAATTGTCTCTTTTAAGATTTTTTCTAATTGATTTTGAATAATTTCTGTCTGACCAAATACGGTTGTTTCTTCCGTTTTAAAATCCAGGTTTCTTCCTCCTCCAAAAAGAATTCTATTATCTATATTCCTAAAGTAGTAATATCCCTTTTCTAAATGAAAAGTGCCTTTTATCTGTAGGTTTTTAATTGGCTTTGTAATTAAAACTTGTGCTCTTACTGGTTGTACGTTTTCTTGTAAAAGTTCCGAAGCAAAACCATTGGTTGTAATAAATATTTTTTTAGTATAAAAATCTAACCTGTTGGTTTTTACGTGTATTTTATTTTGATTTTCTATAAAGTGTTCAACACTAATATTATTTAAAATTTTAACGCCTAAATTTTGAACTTTCTGTAGCAGTTCAAACGCCATTTTTCCGGTATCAATTTGACCTTCAAAATTGTTTACAATATATTGTTGGTGCACTTTTTTAAAACTAAAAGTATTATCAGAAACTGAAAAAACATCAGTATTAAAAATCGGTTTTAATAACGCATTAATTTCATTTTTACGAGAAATACATTCCGAAAAAAAAGCTTGGTCTTCACACAATTCAAACCCTTTATTTTGCTGAAAATCGATATTGTTATCCCCTAAATTTTTACGCAGTAATTGTAAACCTTTCCATCGCTTATCTACTAAATTAAAAACCTCTTCTTCCGTATGAGAGTCTAAATCGTCTATTAATTCAGATAGGCTTCCAAAACAAGCAAAACCAGCGTTTTTAGTACTTGCGCCTTGTGGCAACATGCCTTTTTCTAGCATTAAAATTTTTGCTTTAGGGTACTTTTTCTTCAATTCTAAAGCGCAATTTAAACCCACAATTCCACTACCAACAATGGTAAAATCAATGTTTGTAAACCATTCTTTTAATTCCCAGTAACTGTAATCCATTTATAGTCGTTTTTTAAAGCAAATGCTATTTTCCATATTTTTATATTGTCCGTAATTGGGAATAATTTTATAATTACACTTTTTATAAAACCTTACAGCCTCTACTTGTCTTATTCCTGTTTCTAAAATACAATTTTTATACCCAAGTTCTTTTGCCCACGTTTCTAGTTCTTGGAGTATTTTTTGTGCAACTCCCGAACCTCTATTTTCAGAGCAAACAAACATTCTTTTTACTTCAACAGTGTTGTTGTCAAATTTTTTGATCGCTCCACAACCGACTGCAACTTTCACTTGTGCTGAATTTATTTCAGTATCAACATAAGTTACCACAATATTCTTTAAAACATCAATATGATTAAACTGATTGTAAAAATCGTGTTCATCTCCATCGGTAGTTTTTAGATATGCATCTAATTTTTTTACTAATTTAATGAAATCTCTGTTTTCTGAGTTTGTTCTTTCTATTCTTGTGCTCATTCTATTGAGAGTAGTTAAAGACGCTGTGGGTCAAAATTAAACTTTAATTGAACCCAAATAGGTTCTTTATTTTCGGTATTTAAATTCCCAAAAGAAAGCCCTAATAAGCGTACGGAATTCTGTAATTTTTCTTGAAATAGTAGCGCTTTAACTATCGGAAAAAACTCTTTTTTTTGTTGCATAAAATTAGCCACAGTTTTACTACGGGTTTGTTGCGTAAAATCTGAATATTTAATTTTTAAAGTAATTGTTTTTCCCTTGGTATCAGACTTTTTCATGCGTATTTCTATTTCATCAGCAATCTTTTCTAATCTTTCTAGCATAAAAATTTCCGATGAAATGTTTTCATTAAAAGTTCTTTCTGCTGCAATAGATTTACGAATTCTATTTGGTTTTACCTCGCTGTTATGAATTCCGCGTACAATATTGTAATAATGTGTTCCAGATTTACCAAATAAATTAGTTAATTCTTCTACTGTTTTTTTCTTTAAATCATTCCCTACAAAAATTCCTAAATTGTACATTTTTGCACTGGTAACTTTACCAACTCCATAAAATTTATTGACAGGTAGTTCTTCTAAAAATTGAAGAACCTCATCTGGATGTACTGTTTTTTGTCCATTTGGCTTGTTAATATCTGAAGCTACTTTTGCTATAAATTTGTTAATAGAAATTCCGGCTGACGCTCTTAAGCCTGTTTCTTCATAAATACGCTCTCTAATTTCTCTGGCAATATCATTTGCAGAAGCATTCCCTTTCTTATTCTCTGTAACGTCTAAATAGGCTTCATCTAAAGAAAGTGGCTCTACTAAATCTGTGTACTCATAAAAAATTTCTCTCACTTTTAATGAAATCTCTTTATAACGTTCAAAATCTGTTGTAACAAAAATAAGATGTGGACATTTTTGTTTTGCTAAACTGCCACTCATTGCAGATTTTACTCCGAATTTACGTGCTTCATAACTTGCTGCAGAGATAACTCCTCTTCTACCTTCACCACCAACTGCAATCGCTTTTCCTCTTAATTCTGGATTGTCTAATTCTGCTACCGATGCATAAAAAGCATCCATATCTACATGAATTATTTTCCGAAATGGAGGGTGTAGTTCCAAGGTTATTTTTGAGCTAAGTTTGTTAAAATTTCAAGTGCTTTTTGAGCCTCTTTTATATCGACAAAAATATGGTCATGATAATACCCTGCAACAACATTACACGCTATTTGATGTTTTGTTAATTCCGTAGAAAAGGCTGCTGTTAAACCAACGGCTTCTAAAGAGGAGTGGATTTTTAATGTAAGCCAAGCACTCACAAATTGGTAGGGTAATTTTAAGGCCTGCGCTTTGTTTTTTTCTAAAACAACAGTAATTCCTTCTGCTTCCTTAAACTCAAACAAGGTGTCTTTTCTTCCTATTTTTTCAAAATCTGAAACCGTTACAAAAACATACTCCCCTGCATTTAAAACGGGTTGTAGTCCTTTTAGTAAATTGGTTAAATTTTTTTCGCCACTCATGATTTTTGTTTTTTGGTTATTCAAAAATACAAAAACAAAAAGTTTACTGTTTTAAAAAATTAATACAACTTTTGATTGTTTTTTCAAATGCCTCTGAACTGCTCTTTTTAACCCAAGGATGAGAAACATTAAAAACGTGATTTGCGTTTTCTATAATTTTAAACTCACTGTTTGGATTCCATTTTTTTAAACTTTCTGCTTCATTAATCAATACAGAAGTATCATTATCTCCATGAATTATTAACTGTGGAATCTTTAAATTTTGAGCGGCTTTTTGAATATTTAATCGATTTTCATTTTTTATAAAATCTTCGTAAAATTGATAAAAATGCGGCATTTCTTGATGAGTTCTTCCATTTTTTACATAAAAAACACCTTTTTCTTTCCATTCTTGGAGTTTTTCGTTCTTTGGAAATCTACTTTTATAGTCTGAAACTCCTGCCAAAGTAATCACCTTTTTAATTCTAGCATCTTCATTCGATTTTAACAAAACAATTCCGCCGCCTCTACTATGCCCTATCAGAGAAATAGCATCAATATTAACTTCGTTTTTAAAATCATGATTTGTAGAAATCCAATCTATTACAGTTTCTAGATCAGCTACTTCTTTTGTGTAATTATTAGTTCCAAAAGCTTCTAAATCTGGAAAATCTATGGGTTGCTCAACAGTTCCTCCGTTATGAGAAAAGTTGAATTTTATAAAGAAAAACCCTGCTTTTGCCAAAGCTTCTGCCATTAAATTCCAAGCGCCCCAATCTTTAAAACCTTTGTAACCGTGACAAAAAATTACCACTGGTTTTTGTTGATGAGTTTCTTTAAAAAACACATCTGTAAGAATTGGTTTGTTATGCTTTCCTTGTAAAATTATATCTTTAGAAATCTTCATTTTTTAATCGTTTAAAACAAATAGTTTAAAAAGTGTTAATACCGCAAATAAACCTGTTAAAACACTTAATACCAAATTAATATCTTTTGTTATTTTTCCTGCTTTTTTCTGAATTTGTTTTGCATATTTTGCATATAAGAATAAGATAAAAAACGACCCAATTCCCGCACCAAAAACAAAAAATAGTACTGGAAATATATCGAAATTAAACAAATTAAAAAGAGCTAATGTTGCCACTATTCCGCAGAAAAAAGGAATTGCAAACATATTTAAAAAAGATAAAATTATTCCTGATAAAAAAGAGCTTCCTTTTTTTGTGTTACTTGCTTTAACTTGGGTTTTTTCTTTTTTTGATTGTCTGTAAAAATAAAAAGATAAAAGAATAAATATAAAGATTCCTGCTTTTTCTAAACTCTCTAAAAAACTTGGATTTTTTGAAATGTAATTTGTTAAAATTACTGCAATATAAGTTTGAATAAAAACAATTAAAGAAACACCTAAATTATAATAATTAGCTGCTGTTTCATTTTTCTCTAAACTAATTTTTAATGCTGTCATATTTAACATACTTGGCGTAATTGAGCCAATAAATGAAAAAATAAAACCAAATAAAAGGTGAAAAATCAAAATCATCTATAAAAATATTTTTTGTACTATTCTCTCTGTAAAGATTACTTTTTTAAATAGTATGCACAAAAAAAAACGCATCAAATAAATTGATGCATTTTCTATATTAAATTTAATTTGATGTTTTATACAACTCCTTGTGCTAACATTGCATCTGCAACTTTAACAAAACCAGCAATATTTGCACCTTTGATATAATCTATAGAACCATCTTCATTTTCTCCATATTGTACACATGAATCATGAATGTCTTCCATAATATCTTTTAATTTGTCATCAACTTCTTTACGAGACCAGCTTAAACGTAATGAATTCTGACTCATTTCTAAACCAGAAGTAGCTACACCACCTGCATTACTTGCTTTTCCTGGGGCAAATAACATTTTTGCTTTTTGAAACTCATGAATTGCTTCTGGAGTTGAAGGCATATTTGCACCTTCAGAAACACACATACATCCATTTTTAACCAATTCTTTTGCTTCTTCACCATTTAACTCATTTTGAGTTGCACATGGTAAAGCAATATCACATTTTACAGACCAAGGTCTTTTTCCTGCAACAAATTTTGCATTTGGATATTTCTCTAAATACTCACTTATTCTTCCTCTTTTTTCATTTTTGATGTACATTATGTGCTTCAACTTTTCTGTGCTGATGCCTTCTTCATCTAAAATATAACCTCCAGAATCTGACAATGTTAAAACAGTTGCTCCTAATTCTATTGCTTTTTCAGCAGCATATTGCGCTACGTTTCCAGAACCAGAAATAACTACTTTTTTTCCATCAAATGAATCTTCTCTACGCAATAACATGTTTTGTGCGAAATACACAGTACCATAACCGGTTGCTTCTGGTCTAATTAAAGATCCTCCCCAAGAAGCACCTTTACCCGTAAGAACTCCAGTAAATGTGTTATTTAATTTTTTATACATTCCAAACATAAAGCCTATTTCACGTCCTCCAACACCAATATCTCCAGCAGGAACGTCTGTATTATGACCAATATGTCTAAATAATTCACTCATAAAAGAATGACAGAAACGCATAATTTCATTGTCAGACTTTCCTTTCGGATCAAAATCAGAACCACCTTTTCCTCCACCCATTGGTAAAGTTGTTAAAGAGTTTTTAAAGACTTGCTCAAAAGCTAAAAACTTTAAAATACTTGCATTCACTGATGGGTGAAAACGCAAACCTCCTTTATAGGGTCCTATTGCAGAATTCATTTGAACTCTATATCCTCTATTTACTTGTATCTCTCCGTCATCATCTACCCAAGAAACCCTAAAAGAAATTAATCTCTCTGGCTCTACCATCCTTAACAATATATTTTTTCCATTGTAAATATCGTGATTAGCGATATAAGGAATTACAGTTTCTGCAACTTCTTGAACAGCTTGTAAGAATTCTGGCTCATGGTTATTTCTTTTTGTAACCATTTCCATAAACTCATTTATCTTTAATTCTGCTTTTTTAGCCATACTTTTTTATGAATTTAATAATATTTAAGTAGAACAAATATAGTTAATTTATGAATCCTTAAATAAAAAAAGAATTTTTATTTATTCTTTAAACCACCTTATTTCAATCGATTTCGGAAGCTCTTATTGTTTTCCTTACTTTAGGTGGATAAAGCTCTACAAAAAACACTAAATTTGCAGCCTAATTTTATTGAAAAATGTTAGATAAAGTAAAAGAACTGATTGGTGATGTAAAAGCATTTAATGCAACTTCTAAAGAAGAGGTTGAATCTTTTAGAATTAAATACTTAGGAAGTAAAGGTCTTTTAAAAGATTTATTTGCTGAATTTAAAAATGTTGACGCTGAATCACGTAAGGATTTTGGACAAGCGCTAAACAACCTTAAAAAATCTGCGGAAGAAAAAGTTATTCAATTAAATGAAGCTTTAGATAACTCTGTTGAAGAAAAAGGAATTTATGGCGATTTAACGCGTCCTTCTGAGCCAATAGAATTAGGTTCTCGTCATCCAATTTCATTGGTTAAAAATAAAATTATTGAAGTTTTTAATAGAATTGGTTTCACGGTTTCTGAAGGTCCAGAAATTGAAGATGATTGGCATAACTTTACTGCTTTAAACTTACCAGAATATCACCCTGCTAGAGATATGCAGGATACTTTTTTTATTGATAAAAATCCAGATACTTTATTAAGAACCCACACTTCTTCTGTGCAAGTTCGTTATATGGAAAATAATACGCCGCCTATTAGAACTATTTCTCCTGGAAGGGTTTTTAGAAATGAAGATATTTCTGCGCGTGCTCACTGTATTTTTCATCAAGTTGAAGGTTTGTATATAGATACTGATGTTTCTTTTGCAGATTTAAAACAAACGCTTTTATACTTTACTAAAGAGATGTTTGGAAAATCTAAAATTAGACTACGTCCTTCTTATTTCCCTTTTACTGAGCCAAGTGCAGAAGTAGATATTTATTGGGGATTAGAAACTGAAACTGATTATAAAATTACAAAAGGAACGGGTTGGTTAGAAATTATGGGTTGTGGTATGGTAGATCCTAATGTGTTGAAAAATGCCAATATTGATCCAACAAAATATTCTGGTTACGCTTTTGGTATGGGAATAGAACGTATTGCAATGTTGTTATATCAAATACCAGATATTAGAATGTTTTACGAAAATGATAAACGCTTTTTAGAGCAATTTAAATCTGTTATATAATGAAATACTTTTCACAATTTTGGGACGAAAATAGAGATGATGAATATGCAGATTGGGGAACCTCAACTTGGTATTTTGAAACCAATGATGCAGATGAAGTTTTAAAACAAATTACTGTTTATAAAAACGAAAAAGTTACAAAATATAATGAAGACCATCTTGAAGATGAATTTGGTGGTTTATGTGAAGGAACTTTAACTATTGATGACTGTGATGGTGATATAGTATCTAAAGAAGATTTTTATAAACTTTGGTAAAAAGATACTAAAACAAGTTCAGCATAAATGAAAAAAGACATTCAAATACCTGAAGTTACAGATGTAGAAATTGCGGTAGTTTATGAATACAATGATATTTATAAAACTGATGATTGGAACATTTATATTATCAATAATAAAAACATTGCTTTAGAATTGGTTGTAATTGTTTCTCAAGGTTTTTCTGAGAAAAAAACAACGTCTTTAATGCGTAAAAAATTAGAGGTATTACCTGCTAATTCTTTTGCAAAGATTGAGTTTATTCAACCTGATTTATTTGCCTTAAATAACCGTTTTCAGGTTTCTTTTTTTGCTGATAACAAATTGTTTGATAAAACATATCTATTGAAACAAAACACCGTTAAAGAAGGTGCTTTAAGAATAATTCCTGAATTAAAAAAACGCGGAATTTTAGCGAAGTAAAAGTTCTCGATACATTTTTTATTTACACTTTGTTTCAATAAAAAACACTCGAACTGACAGGATGTTCTTACTCTCACAATCTCATTGCGAAGAGTGAAGCAATCCGCTTAATTGTACTCTAAATAAAAAGATTACTTCGTCATTCTTCCTAGTAATGACAAGTCACGTGTCATCTTATCTTTGTAAAAACAACAAAATTTTCTTAGAAGCCCGCGTTAGCGATTGTAGCATTTGTTTGAGCTCTTTTGTGAAGAATGAATAAAAAGCGAGTGCGGAAAGCGCGCCCCTTGTGGTAACGCCCAAATTCTTAAAAATTTTACATTCATTTTACCCCAAAAAACCAATAATTAAATACAAAATAGTGGTGATAGCTCCACCAACTAACGCATACGGTAATTGTGTTTTTACATGATCTATATGATCACTTGCAGACGCCATTGATGAAATAATAGAAGTATCTGAAATTGGTGAACAATGATCTCCAAAAATTCCTCCACCTAAAGTTGCAGCAACAACAATGGTTAAATCTGCTCCATGAATATTTGCCATTGGTACAGAAATTGCCAACATAATTGCAAAAGTTCCCCAAGATGTTCCTGTAGAAAATGCAATAAAAGAACTTATGATAAAGACAACTGCAGGTAGTAATTCTGGCGACAACCAATCTTTAGTAACGTTTGCAACATAGATTCCCGTTTCTAACTCCTTACAAGCATCACCAATTGCAAATGCTAACAACATCAATAAAGCTAATGGCATTAACTCACTAATTCCTTTTAACGTTAAATTCACCATTTCTTTTGGCTTCATAATTCCTTGTATAAAATACATGACCATTGCCACTAAAAGAGATGTAATTACCGCATATAAAACTGATGAAGATCCAGAACCATTTCCGATTGCTTGTGCAGCATGGTTTAAAAATGAGGTTGCACCTTCTACAGCATTCCAACCTGTATAAATTAAGTTGATTGGCATCATTAAAACCATTACCAATAAAGGAACAATCATATTATATGCTTTCGCTTTTATCCCTTCTTTTGGTGGAAATGAAGTTACCTCATCAGAAACCATTGGTATTGCATTAGGATTCATTAATTCTCCTGTTTCTTTGGTTCTCTTCTCTGCTTTTTTCATCGGACCAAAATCTTTTTTGGTGAAAATCACAATAAAAAGAATGGCGATGGCTAACAAAGGGTAAAAATTATATTTAATAGAGCTCATCATTAAAGAAAATGGCTTCTCTATTCCTTGCGTTAATAACAATCCCATAATAAAAGCGCCCCAAGCATTAAAGGGAATTAAGATGGATGAAGGCGCAGAGCTAGAATCTGCTATATATGCGAGTTTTTCACGCGGAATTCCTAACTTATCAAAAATTGGTCTGTATAAAGTTCCAACAGTTAAAGAACTAATACTTGTTTCTACAAATAATAATAACCCTGTAATTGTTGCTAAAAGCTGAACTAAAACGCGACTATAACCAGCTTGTTTTTTTTCAACTTTTAAAATCAGTTTATTTAAAATATTTATAAATCCTTCAACTCCTCTAGAATATTGAATAAAAATTAATAACGCACCAACCAAAGCACTAAACATTATGGTTCTTGTATTTCCTGGTGATTTAAAAACATTTACCAATCCTTCTATCATTGCCAATGTTCCGTCTAACGGATTCCAACCCTTGATAATCAGCCAAGAAAACCAGATTCCAAATAACAAAGCAATATAAACCTGCTTTGTTCTTAACGCTAAAATAATTGCAACAATTGGCGGAACAATTGAAAGAAAACCATACTCCATAGAAATAAATTTAAGGAGCTAAAGGTAGTAATTAATACACAAAATTATATTTCGTTTTCTAAGGTCTTATTTTGTAAATTGCTTTTCAATTTTTTAAGGAAATGACAAACAAATTTATCATCGCTTTAGATCAAGGAACAACAAGTTCTCGGGCTGTTGTTGTAAATATAAAAGGAGAAATTATTGCGATTGAACAGCAAGAAATTGAACAAATTTTTCCAGAATCTGGTTGGGTAGAACATTGTCCGATAGCAATTTTAGAAACGCAACTTTCTACCTTAAAAAAGGTAATTAAAAAAGCTGAAATTCATCCGAAGGAAATTGTAGGAATTGGAATTACAAATCAAAGAGAAACTACCGTTGTTTGGAATAAAAACACCGGAAAACCAATTTACAATGCAATTGTTTGGCAAGATAAACGAACTGCAAATAGTTGCGAAAACCTTAAGAAAAAAGGATTAGAAAATCATATAAAACAAACTACAGGTTTGGTAATTGATTCTTATTTTTCTGCTACAAAAATAAATTGGATTCTAGAAAATGTAGAAAACGCCAGAGAAGAAGCTGAAAAAGGAAAGCTACTTTTTGGAACTATTGATACGTGGCTTTTATGGAATTTAACCGATAAAAAAATTCACGCTACAGATTACAGCAACGCATCAAGAACAATGCTTTTTGATATTAAAAATTTGTGTTGGGATGAAAAAATATTGACAGCATTAACGATTCCAAAATCAATGTTACCAAAAGTAAATCCTTCTTCTTTTCACTTTGGAAATTATAAAATTGATGGATTTAAAATTCCAATTACCGGAATTGCTGGAGATCAACAAGCAGCGCTATTTGGCCAAACTTGTTTCAAAAAAGGAGAAGCAAAAAACACCTATGGAACAGGTTGTTTTATGTTAATGAATACAGGAAATGATATTCAGTTTTCTAAAAGCGGTTTATTAACAACCATTGCTTGGGGAATTGATAACAAAATTTTTTATGCTTTAGAAGGAAGTGTTTTTATTGCTGGTGCAGCAATTCAATGGTTAAGAGATGGTTTAAAAATTATCTCTTCTGCAGAAGAATCTGAGATTTTTGCATCAGAAGTTGAAGGAGAGAATCCTGTAATTGTTGTTCCTGCTTTTGCTGGTTTAGGCGCTCCTTATTGGGACATGTATGCAAGAGGTGCCATCTTTGGATTAACAAGAGATACTGGAAAAAATCATTTAATAAAAGCAACATTACAATCATTAGCATATCAAACAAAAGATCTTTTAATTGCGATGCAAAATGATGCAGAAACTAAGTTAACTTCACTAAAGGTTGATGGCGGAGCAAGCAATAATGATTTATTAATGCAATTTCAATCTGATATTTTAGATTGCATTGTAGAAAGACCAAAAATAACGGAAACAACCGTTTTGGGAGCTGCTTACTTAGCAGGGATTTATGTTGGTTTATGGAGTAAAGAAGATATTTTATCCTTTAGAAAAATTGATAAAGAATTCTCGCCAACTTTTTCATCAGAAAAGAGAGAAAAATTATATAAAAAATGGTTAAAAGCTGTTGAACGCTCTAAAGATTGGATTGATTAAAAATTAAAAACATGTCGAAATTCTATAAAAAAATTACTCCAAGAATTCAAAAATTTATTGAGGCACAAAAAATGTTTTTTGTGGCTACTGCGCCAACTTCTGGAAGAATAAATTTATCGCCAAAAGGAATGGATTCTTTTAGAGTACTAAATGAAAACAAAGTTTTATGGTTAAGTGTTACAGGAAGTGGAAACGAAACTGCAGCACATTTACTAGAAAACGAACGCATAACAATTATGTTTTGTTCTTTTGAAGGCGCTCCTAATGTTTTACGTTTGTACGGGAAAGGAAAAGAAATAAAACCAAATGATGCCGGTTGGAGTGATGTGATTTCACTATTTCCAGAAACTCCAGGAACCCGTCAAATCTTTGATATCACTATAGAATCTGCTCAAAATTCTTGCGGAATGTCAATTCCTTTTTATGAATTTAAAGAGGAAAGAAATGAATTAAATGAGTGGGCAACAACAGAAGGAAAAGATAAAATTGAACACTATTGGGAAGACATAAATCAAACAAGTATTGATGGTTTACCAACAAATATTATAAAAAATTAAATATGAAAAAATTCTCCTATTTAGAAAGAGAAAATAGTACCAAAGAATTACAAGCTACAGAATTTGACTTATTAATTATTGGAGGAGGAATTACAGGTGCAGGAATTGCTTTAGACGCAGCTTCTAGAGGAATGAAAGTTGCTTTGATAGAGAAGAATGATTTTGCTTCTGGAACAAGTAGTAAATCAACAAAACTGATTCATGGAGGTTTGCGTTATTTAAAACAATTCGATTTTTGGTTGGTAAAAGAAGTAGGAACAGAACGTGCAATTGTACACAAATTAGCGCCCCATTTAGTCATTCCAGAAAAAATGATTTTACCTTTAATTGATGGTGGAACTTATGGTTCTTGGCTAACCTCAATTGGGTTAAAAGTATACGATATTTTAGCTTCTGTAGAAGGAGAAGATAAGCGTGTAATGTTGGATAAAGAGGAAGCTTTAGAAAAAGAACCTTTACTGCCAGAAAGTATTTTAAATGGCGCTGGTTACTACGCAGAATACAGAACAGATGATGCTCGTTTAACAATTGAAGTTTTAAAAACTGCATTAGATTATGATGCAAAATTGTTGAATTATGCAGAAGCAACTGAATTTATTTACAAAGATGAAAGGGTTGTTGGTGCAAAAGTAAAAGATACTTTTACGGATGCATCTTTTGAAATTAAAGCAAAATATGTAGTAAATGCTTGTGGGCCTTGGGTAGATGAATTAAGACAAATGAATCACTCTAAAACAGGGAAAAGATTACACTTAACAAAAGGGGTTCATTTAGTAGTTCCTCATGAAAAATTACCTGTAAAACAATCTGTTTATTTTGATGTTCCAGATGGCCGAATGATGTTTGCAATTCCGCGTGGAAAAGTCACTTATTTTGGAACAACAGATACGAATTATCAGTTAGATAAAAACAATGTAGAAACAAACCTAGTGGATGCAACGTATTTAATTTCTGCAGTTAATAATATGTTTCCAGAAATTAGTTTAACGCTAGAGGATGTTCAATCTTCTTGGGCTGGTTTGCGTCCGTTAATTCATGAAGAAGGAAAATCTGCTTCAGAATTGTCTAGAAAAGACGAAATTTTTGTTTCTGATACTGAACTTATTTCAATTGCTGGAGGAAAATTAACGGGTTATAGAAAAATGGCAGAACGAATTGTAGATTTGGTTAGTAAAAAATACAACCGTCGCTATGATAAAGAGTTTAGTGCTATTAAAACGGAAGAAATTAACCTTTCAGGCGGAACTTTTAAAAATTCGTCTGAAGTTAAAAGTTATATCGATGCCATTCATAATCGAATTGCAGAAGTAGATTTTGATGAAAAAGATGCAGAATATCTAGTCCATAATTACGGAAAGCAAACAGATACAATATTGCAAAAGTTTGATGATTTATATCATGACGATATGCAAGAAAAAATGATAATGGCTGAAGTTTGGTTTGCTGTAAACTACGAAATGGCTTGCACGCCAACTGATTTCTTTATGCGAAGAACGGGTAGATTATTTTTTGACAAACCCTCTGTAGACCTATTTAAAAATTTGACTTTAAAAGAATTTACAAATCATTTTAAGTGGGATGAAAAAACAGCAAAAATGCACTTAAATGAATTAGATGAAAAAATTAATTTAGCATCATCATTTAATTAAAAAATAAAGTATATTTGGTATACCAATTTTTAATTTTAAGGCCTATGAAAATATAGTTCGCTTTACTTCAACAAAATAGCACCTTCTTTTAGGAAAAAGAATAGCTACTATATTTATTAAAAAACAACTTTAAAATTAAAAATTATGAAAACATTATATTCTGTAGCATTCGTGCTATTTATTTTAGTATCCCTATCTTTTACTTCAAAAACTACTGTAAAAGAGAACACTTTAACGGCAACCTTTATTGGTCTTACTGAAGATGATTATTACAAATTTGAAGACGAAAATAAAAAAATAGTGCTATTTTATGACCTTAATGAAGAAATAGAAATTGGTTTATATGATGATGCGTTTATTGGTAAAAAGTTTACTATTTCTTGGGTTGAAAAGGAAATAGAATTAATGGATGATGAAGGAGAATTAACAGGAGAAAAAAAGAAGGTAAAATCAATTACTGTACTCACTTTAATTAAATAAATTTTATAAAACCGTTTTTGAAACTCAGAAAACGGTTTTTTTATTCTTTATCGTTTTCTTCAATATCTTTAGTTAGATCTAATTTTCTTAATTTAGGATTTAATATTCCTGTGGCTGTAACAGTAATTAAAGTCATTGTTCCACCAAAAACCACTGCAGCTACCGGTCCTAGTATTTTAGCCGCTAAACCGCTTTCAAAAGCACCTAATTCATTAGAAGAACCTACAAACATAGAGTTAACAGAAGCGACTCTTCCACGCATTTCATCTGGTGTTTTTAATTGTAAAATAGTTTGACGAATTACCATTGAAATTCCATCTGCAGCTCCACTAATAAATAAAGCTAAAACACTTACCCAGAAAATAGATGAAAGTCCAAAAGCAATGATACTTAAACCAAAAATGAAGACAGAAATCAACATTTTTTTACCTGTATTCTGACTGATAGGAATATAGGTTGTAATAAACATGGTAAGAATACTTCCCATAGAAATAGATGCGTTTAAAATACCAAAACCTTCTGGTCCAACTTTTAAAACATCTTGTGCAAAGACAGATAAAATAGCCACTGTTCCTCCAAATAAAACAGCGATCATATCTAAAGACAAAACACCTAAAATAGCTTTATTTTGAAAAACAAATTTTACTCCAGCTTTTAAACTTTCTTTCATCGGTTCACCAATTTTCTTATTTAAAATAGGTTTCTTTTCTATTTGAAAAAGAACAATAAACGATAAAACAACTAAGATGAACACTAAACACAAAGTCATATCAACACCAATCCAACTTATAAAAAAACCTCCAAATAAAGCTCCTGAAACGGATGCTGTTTTCCATGTACTTGTGCTCCAGGTTGCCGCATTATGATAAATGTTTTTAGGCACTAATAATGCTACCAAAGAAAAAATTGTAGGACCAAAAAAAGAACGTAAAAAACCGCCAAAGAAAACCAAGGCGTAGATAGAATATAAAATTGAGTTTGTAGACCAACTACCAACAATACCATCTGTAGTTAAGAGAAATAACCCTAAACTAATTAATGAAAAAGCGGCGGTACAAATTGCTAGTAAATTTCTTTTTTCATTTTGATCTACAATATGACCTGCAAATAAAGCCATGCTAAATGCGGGAATAATTTCCATTAACCCAATTATTCCAAGAGATAAAGGATCTTTAGTAATTGAATACACTTGCCATTCAATAACAATAAATTGCATAGACCAACCAAAAACAAGTAGAAATCTAACAAACAAAAAAATATTGAATTCCTTTATTCTTAATGCTCCATAAGGGTCTTTTTTTGCCATTTTTTAGCTTAATTTCATATCCATTAAAATAGAAAATGTCTGGTTGATATCTTGTTCTTTTACAACAATTGTCATTTCATTTGTTGTAGAAATTATTTCCTGTAAAGGAATATCTGCCCAAGCCAATTGTTTTAAAATAAAATAATAAATACCCGATTGTTCTTGGTTTTCTTTTGGCAGTTTTATCGTAATTGAAGCGAGTTCTAAAACATTGCTAATTAAAATTTCTTGTTCAAAAATATCATTAACAAAAGGTTGTAAATTCTTACTTGTAACAATATTCGTTTCAAAAATCCCTTGAGAAACTGTTAAGAAATAATCAGTGTTTTCTGAAGATTTGGTTAATATTTTTGCAATTTCTCTTAATAAAGAAGGTGTGTTTTTAAAAGTGAAATCACACAAATCTGAACGAACAATTACATCACCCAGCTCTAAAGCTAGTTTTTTAATATTCTTTCTTATTCTTAATTCGCTTGCAGGAGAAAGTCTGTTAATTGCCATCATTACAGCACCCGCTTTTACATCTTTCTTTAAAACTTTAGAAACTTCTGGTAAAATAATTCTTGCCAAAGAAGATACATTTATCAACTTTTCATTTAAAGCTTCTTCTATAAAAGGTGTTTTTCTGATAGTGCTTTCTACAACTTCTTGTATTGTTTTCATTGCAATTGTTTAATAAATTATACTAATGTTCAAAATTAAACAATTAATCTAATTTATCAGTCAACTTATTAAATTCTTTTTTTGCGTCTTTATGGTTGTATAAAATACTATAAACAGCGTCTATAATTGGTGTATTAGCTCCGTTTTCTTCTTTTATTTTGAAAGCACTTTTAGCAGCATAATATCCTTCTGCAATCATACTCATTTCTAATTGAGCAGACTTTACAGTGTAGCCTTTACCTACCATGTTTCCAAAAAGTCTATTTCTACTAAAAGAAGAATACCCTGTAACCAATAAATCTCCTAAATAAGCAGAGTTATTAATGTTACGTTTCATTTTATGAACTTTCTTAATAAAACGTTTCATTTCTCTAATAGAGTTACTCATTAACACAGCTTGAAAATTATCTCCATAACCTAAACCGTGTGCAATACCAGCAGCAATTGCATAAATGTTTTTTAACATTGCAGCATATTCTGTACCAATAATATCATCAGAAATCTTTGTTTTTATATACCAACTCTCTAAAGAATCTGCAATTATTTTAGCTTTATTCTCATCTTGACAAGCAATTGTTAAGTAAGATAAACGCTCCATTGCAACTTCTTCTGCATGACAAGGCCCAGTAATTACTCCAATATTTTCTAGTGGAATATTATATTCTACGTTAAAATGTTCTCCAATAATTAAACCTGTTTCAGGTACAATCCCTTTAATTGCTGAAAAAATTATTTTCCCCTCTAATGATTTATTTAACTTTTCTAATTCGCTCATTAAAAACGCAGAAGGAATTGCAAAAATTAAAATATCATAATTTTCAACAGTAGTATTAATATCATTAGATAGATCTAATTTAGTAGCATCTAACTCCGCAGCACTTAAATAATTTGGGTTGTGTCCATTCTTCTTTATATGCTCAATTGCTTGTTCATTTCTCATGTACCAGCCAACTATATCTAAGTTTTCTGTTAACATCTTTACAATGGCAGTTGCCCAACTTCCTCCTCCTAAAACTGCTATTTTTGGCTGCTTACTCATATTTAATATATTTTGGTTCAAAAGTAATAAAACTATTAACTTTTAAGGAATCCTTAGTCTATTTATTATATTTGTCTAAATTAGAATTAATCTTATGAAGAAAACAATATTCTTATTATTTTTTGCTTTTTTTCTGATGATTTCTTGCGGTGTAAAGCAAGCTAAAAAAGAAACTTCAATAAAAATTGAAGAAAAAAATTCTATACAAAAAGGTACTGTTTCTATTTTAGAAAAGGAATTTATTATTGAAGGTTTAAATACTATTTCTCATAAAATTTGGTTGTATTTACCTCCAAATTACACTTCTTCAAAAGAAAGATTTTCTGTAATTTACATGCATGATGCTCAAAATTTATTTGATGCTAAAACTTCGTATGCTGGAGAATGGGAAGTTGATGAAACCTTAAATGACATCTATAATAAAACAGGAAAAAGCTTTATTGTTGTTGGTGTAGAAAATGGTGGCGAAAAAAGAATTGAAGAATATACCCCTTGGAAAAACAAAAAATATGGTGGTGGAAAAGGTGCTATTTATGTAGATTTTCTAGTAAATGAATTAAAACCATATATTGATACTACCTATAGAACAAAATCTACATCAAAAAATACAGCAATAATTGGTAGTTCTTTAGGTGGATTAATTTCATTCTACGGCGGTTTAAAATATCCTAAGGTTTTTGGTAAAATTGGCGCACTTTCTACTTCTTTTTGGTTTTCTAGTGAAGTCCAAAAATTTGCTAGAGAAAATGGTAAACAAAGTAACTCAAAAATGTACCTTTTAGCAGGTGAAAAAGAAAGTGGTCCTATGGCTGTTGATACAGAAAACATGGCAGCACTTTTAATAGAACTTGGTTTTCCAACAAAAAAATTAAAAACAAAAATTGTTCCAGATGGAACGCACTCAGAGTCTTTTTGGAGAGCAGAATTTTCAGAAACAATAACCTACTTATTTAATTTATAAAAAATGAACGTACAAATCATAAACAACTCTAAACACGCAACTCCAAATTACGAAACTGAAGGCGCTGCAGGAATGGATTTAAGAGCAAATATAGAAGAAGAAATCACACTAAAACCTCTTGAACGCGCAATTGTAAAGACAGGCTTATTTATAGCTTTACCAGTTGGTTTTGAAGCACAAGTAAGACCAAGAAGTGGTTTGGCTGCAAAAAAAGGAATTACTGTTTTAAATTCTCCCGGAACTGTAGATGCAGATTATAGAGGAGAAATAGGTGTAATTTTAGTCAATTTATCTAACGAAGATTTTATAATAAATGATGGAGAAAGAATTGCGCAACTTGTAATTGCAAAACATGAACGTGCAATTTGGAAAGAAGTTACTGTTTTAAGTGAAACAGCACGTGGTTCTGGAGGTTTTGGAAGTACAGGAGTTTAAATTTCTTTAAAAATCTGACTCATTTTTCGAACCTCATCATGTAATAATTTAAAAGGTAAAAAAATGTGAGAATGATATTTGTAACCTCGCTTTTTATAAAACTGAAAAGCTTGAGGTTGCTCGTTCATTGCATCTAACCAAATAATTCTATATCCTTTTTCTTTGGCTTTGTTTTCTAACCAAGCCATCAATTCATTACCAATTCCGTTTCCTTGTGTATTTTGGTGTAGATATACTCTATGTAGTTTTACTTGTTTTTCTTGTGTTAAACCAGCTAATTTATCGTCCCAAATAATTCTAAAATTACCAATTATTTTATCTTTAAAAAGGATAAAGTAATTATCAGAATTTTCTTCTAATAACTCTTTTAAAAGACGCTCTTTAGAATATTGTGTATTCACATACCAATCTCCTTTATCAGTCCAAAAATGACTATAGGCTAAAGGATAAATTTCCTTCATTAACTTGTAAAGAGTTTCAGAATCTAAATTAGAAACCTCTTTTAACTTTATATTTTCTGATACTTTAATCATTATTTTAAAATAAAAACTGCTATAGAGAGTTACTTCCACAGCAGTTTATAATAATATAAGCTTTTAAAAATTATTCTTGATTTTCAATCGCTAATTTTATTTTTCCTTCTAACTCTTCTGCTAATTCAGGATTATCTTTAATTAACCCTTTAACAGCATCTCTTCCTTGACCTAGTTTTGTTTCACCATAGCTAAACCAAGAACCACTTTTCTTTACAATACCTAATTCTACACCAATATCTAAAATTTCACCAACTTTAGAAATTCCTTGTCCATACATAATATCAAATTCTGCAATTTGAAAAGGCGGTGCTACTTTATTTTTTACAACTTTAACTTTGGTACTGTTTCCAATAACTCTATCTCCGTCTTTAATTTGAGTTCTTCTTCTAATATCTAAACGTACAGAAGCATAAAATTTTAAGGCATTACCACCA
The DNA here is from genome assembly GCF_002163835.1 of Polaribacter sp. SA4-10. NCBI lineage: Bacteria > Pseudomonadati > Bacteroidota > Flavobacteriia > Flavobacteriales > Flavobacteriaceae > Polaribacter > Polaribacter sp. SA4-10. Next base: position 2,324,752 of record NZ_CP019331.1, read on the forward strand.
GTTGTTGTTTCTGGATTACCGAACATTACACCAATTTTTTCTCTTAATTGGTTAATAAAAATAACTGTACATTTTGTTTTAGAAATTGTACCTGTTAATTTACGCAATGCTTGAGACATTAAACGAGCATGAAGACCCATTTTAGAATCTCCCATTTCTCCTTCAATTTCTGCTTTTGGTGTTAAAGCTGCAACAGAATCAATAACAACAATATCTATTGCGCCAGAACGAATTAAGTTTTCCGCAATTTCTAGTGCTTGTTCACCATGATCTGGCTGAGAAATGATTAAATTATCTATATCTACGCCTAAATTTTCTGCGTAAAATTTATCAAATGCATGTTCTGCATCAATAAAAGCGGCAATTCCTCCCGCTTTTTGAGCTTCTGCAATTGCATGTAATGTTAATGTTGTTTTACCAGAAGATTCTGGTCCGTAAATTTCTATTACTCTTCCTCTTGGATAACCCCCAACTCCTAAAGCTAAATCCAATCCTAAAGAACCAGATGAAATTGCATCGATATCTTCTGTAACTACGTCTCCTAATTTCATTACAGCTCCTTTACCATACGTTTTATCTAGTTTATCTAGTGTAAGTTGAAGTGCTTTAAGTTTTGCTACTTTTTCTTTATCTGCTGCCATAAATCTTTCTATGTATAATTTTAAATAAGTGCCACAAGTTACAAAAAAATAAACTACATTTTTGTACTATTGTATTGGTTAATTTTAAAAAAATGAATTCAGAAATACAATTAAATAATTTAGATAGTGCTGCTATTATTCTTGATGGAGAATTAACAAGTTTTAAAAAAAATGGCATTGAATTTATTCATCAAAAAGGAAATAAAGGTTGGCGTAATTCTGATGATGAAATGTTTCCTGTTATTGGTCCAACTTCAAAAAATAATTTTAGAGTTCACACAAAAAAAGGAGATGCAATTCAAGATCAACATGGTTTGCTGCGTGAGTTAGATTATTCCTTAATTTCTTCGGATGAAAACACCGCAAACTTTATTAAAAAATATAATAAAAACACCAACATAACCAATAGTAAATTTCCTGAAAAATCTACTGAAGAGTTTCTATTTTGGTCTTTCGATTTTTCTTTTGAAAAGAATTTTACTTTAGAAAATGATGTTTTAAAAATCGACTTTATTATCAATTCTATAAAAGGAATGCCTTTTATGTTAGGCTATCATCCCGCTTTTTTATTGTCTGATTCTGGTAAAGAGACTTTAAAATCAAATGATAAAGAAATTACTATGTCTGATGTTTTTAAAACAGGCTCTAATGCATTTCCGGTTTTGAATTCTAATAAAATTATACTGCATAATATCGCTAAAAATGATTTAGAAATCACTACAAAAGGTTTTGATAATTTTATGCTTTGGACCCAAGTTAATAACATGCTTTGTATTGAACCAATTACACAATATACGTCTTATACAGCGCAAAAATTCTCTGAAGAAAATATGCGTTTATCCGAAGGAAAAAATATTTTTTCTATAACAATTAAAGTTTTATAATTTGATTAAAAAACAGCAACATTTTATAATTCATAAACCTTGGGGAATGATTTCTCAGTTTGTAAATCCTGCAAAAAGGAAGAAAAAATTATTAGGAGATTTGCATGATTTTCCAACAGGAACAATGGCAATTGGACGTTTAGATGTTGCTTCTGAAGGGTTACTTTTATTAACTACAGATGGTAAAGTTTCTGAAGAAATTAGAAGTAGTAAATACGAAAAAGAATATTTTGTTCAGGTAGATGGTATAATTACTCAAGAAGCTGTAGAAAAATTAAAAACGGGTGTAGAAATTGGTTTTGATGGAAAGAAATACATCACAAAACCCGGAAAATCTTTTTTAATTGAAGATCCTAAATTTCCGTTAAGAAGTCAGAAAATTAGAGATGAAAGACATGGGCCTACAAGTTGGGTTTCAATAATTATTAGAGAAGGAAAATTTAGACAAGTGAGAAAAATGACTGCTGCTGTTGGTTTCCCTACATTGCGTTTAATACGTGTTAGAATAGGTGAGGTTAAATTAGAGAACTTAGAAGTTGGTGAAGTAAAAGAAGTCCTCAGTTTTACTTAAAATTATTGCAAAAAAAAAAGAGAAGTAAAAATCACTTCTCTTTTCAATTTATTAAAAGCGTTTTTATTATTTTTTAAAACCCACTACCTAGAGCTTCAGGGCAAGCAGCTTGGGCTTTTTAAGGGTTTAACATTAGGTAGTACCCAATGCTGTTAATGTTGCATCTTTACCACAGTTTCCTATTTTTTATATTGCTTCTTTTCTATTTATGGTAGGTACTTGTTTTTTATCTTAATGTTTCATTTTTTTGCTTTTCGATTTATAGGTATTATTCAACAGCTATTTTTTTAGTCCAGTTTCCATTAGACTTATCTCGAAGCTGAACAATATAAACGCCTGTGCTTAAGTTTGGCAACACTAAACTAGTGTTTGCTTTGGAAGTAAACTTTGTTGAGAAAACATTTTTTCCCATTACATTATATACCTCTACTATAGCTTCCTCTTCTAATAAACCTTTTATATGCAGCTCTTTTGAGTTGCCTACATAATACATGTTTATCGCTGTTAAATTTTCATTAGGCACACTTAATACCGCTGATCTAACATGTAAAAAGAATCTTCCTGCAGTTGTACTGGCTTCTGTTAGTGTTACTGTATAAATGCTTGCATCATCTAAACGTTTAAAAACACCTAATTCTTTATCTTCTATAAATACTTTATTTGCCTCGGAAGGTAAATTGGTTGCGTTAGCAGAAAAAGTAACTTCTCCAGCAGGTGCAATAACACCAATAGGGATTACCATCGCATCAAAATTACTGTCTGGTAAAGATTGTATGGCTAATTTTTTATCTACACTACCAGTTACCAAACCTGTAAAGAGTTCTAAAGAAGCACTAACACCCTCAAAAATGCTACTGTCATAACCATTATCAAAACCTGTTGTTGTTTTTCTTATATAAAATATTTCTGTTTCTTTAGCCGCTTCATTCTGTGAAACCTTTAGTTTAATTTCTGTTCGGTTGTTTGTAGCCTTTAAAAAAGTATCTGTAGTTTGATGCGATTGCATTGCTTTAGTAAAACTCAACGAGGTAGTATTACCCGTAGTTGCCGAAGTTTTTACAAAAAACCCTTGCCCTGGAGCAATGTATGTTACATCTGTAGAGGCTAAATTTACAGCCTTATACACACTACCTTGATCCCAAAACCAAAGTGTAGCCTCTTCTAACACAGCTGCTGCATCTGGTAGTGCTTTATTTACAGTTAATAAATTTTCTGTAGCATTTATTGCATTTGCATTAATAGCAATAAAAGAAGGGTAAGGATTCCCTACTAAATTAAAAGCATTGTCTGCATTGTTTATGGTTACATCCTTATTTATGGTAGCCATTGTACCTCTATAATTAAGTGTGCTCGCTGCTGTTAGTTTTATAGAATACCCTGTACCTAAAGAAAAATTACCAGAACCTGTAGCGCCACTTTGATAATAATCCCAACCTGGTGTTGCATTGTTATAAGGTGCTAAACCACGGTTATTGCCTGTACCACCAACAGCTAAACTTGTTGCACTTGCAAAGACATCAATGTCTTGTCCTGCAACAGGACTAGATACCATATACCAGTCTGAAGTAGCAATATTTCTTTTATAATTTACAACAGCGTTTACAAAATAATCTGCCATAAAACTTGCGCCGTTGTTAATTTCTATGGTGTTTGCAGATATCGTTTTTGTAGCCGTCGGGTAACGTTCACTACCGCTCGGAATTACCACATAATCATTGCTTTTAGGAATCGAATTGTTAGACCAGTTGTAACTATTTTCCCAATCAGTATTATCATCTCCTTGCCAAATAACATGACCTGTAACCTGTACACTTACAGTACCGGAAGAAGCACCATTTCCATCATTATAAGGAGCTCCAATTGCCACCACAGAGCCATCGGAACTTAAGCTCACTAACCATCCTGATTCATCTCCAGCTGCTTCCCCATAAATGTCTGCGCCTATTTTGGTCCAAGTATTATCTATATTTTTATACAAACGAACAGATCCTGAAGCATTACCATTTCCATCATTATAAGAAGCTCCAACTGCCACCACAGAACCATCAGAACTTAAACTCACTGACTTTCCTGATTGATCTCCAGCTACTTCGCCATCAATGTCAAAGCCTATTTGGACCCAAATATCTCCTCTATTTCTATACAAACGAACGTGTCCTGAATCTACCCGTCCACCACCACTTCCATTATTGGTAATTGCTCCAATTGCCAATACAGAGCCATCAGAACTTAAACTCACTGACCATCCTGATTGACCTTCTGCTTCTTCCCCATCAAAGTCTCCGTCTATTTGGACCCAACTACCAGCTATATCTGTACCTGTATTTTTATACAAACGAACGTGTCCTGAATTAGCATTATTATAAGGAGCTCCAATTGCCACCACAGATCCATCAGAACTTAAACTCACTGAAAATCCTGATTGATCTCCAACTGCTTCCCCATCAATGTCAGCGCCTATTTGTGCCCAAGAAGCAGTTCCAACTATATATTTATACAAACGAACCGATCCTGAATCAGCACCATTTCCATCATTACCAATAGCTCCAATTGCCACCACAGATCCATCGGAACTTAAACTCACTGACCATCCTGATTTATCTTCAACTGCTTCCCCATCGATGTCTGTGCCTATTTGGGCCCAACTACCACCTATGTTTTTATACAAACGAACCGATCCTAAATTTGATCCATTTACTCCAGCATTATAAGGAGCTCCAATTGCCACCACAGATCCATCGGAACTTAAACTCACTGAGGTTCCTGATTGATCATTAGCTGCTTCGCCATCAATTTCTGCGCCGATTTGAGCCCAAGTGCCACCTGTATTTTTATACAAACGAACCGATCCTGCATCAGCACCATTTCCATCATTAAAAGGAGCTCCAATTGCCATCACAGCACCATCGGAACTTAAACTCACGGACCTTCCTGATTCATCTCCAGCTGCCTCCCCATCAATGTCTACGCCTATTTGGGTTTTAACATAGTTTGGGTTTTTATACACCCGAACCGATCCTGAATTTGATCCATTTCCATCATTCAAAATCGCTCCAATTGCCACCACAGCGCCATCGGAACTTAAACTCACTGACCATCCTGATTCATCTCCAGCTGCTTCGCCATCAATGTCTATGCCTATTTGGGCCCAAGTACCAGCTATATCTGTACCTGTATTTTTATACAAACGAACCGATCCTGAATTTGATCCATTTCCAACATTATAAGGAGCTCCAGTTGCCACCACAGCACCATCGGAACTTAAACTCACTGACCATCCTGATTCATCTCCAGCTGCTTCCCCATCAAGGTCTGCGCCTATTTGGGCCCAAGTACCCCCTGTGTTTTTATACAAACGAACCGATCCTGAATCAGTGCCACCTCCATCATTATAAGTAGCTCCAATTGCCACCACAGATCCATCGGAACTTAAACTCACTGAAATTCCTGATTGATCTCCTGTTGCTTCGCCATCAATGTCTGCGCCTATTTTGGCCCAAGTATCATTTGTATTTTTATACAAACGAACGGATCCTGAATCTGATCCAGTTCCATCATTACCAATAGCTCCAATTGCCACCACAGATCCATCGGAACTTAAACTCACTGAAATTCCTGATTGATCTCCAGCTGCTTCCCCATCAATGTCTGCGCCGATTTGGGCCCAAGTACCACCTGTATTTTTATACAAACGAACAGATCCTGAATTAGCACCATTTCCATCATTATAACGAGCTCCAATTGCCACCACAGATCCATCGGAACTTAAACTCACTGAATAACCTGATTGATCTCCAGCTGTTTCCCCATCAATGTCTCCAGCTATTTGATCCCAACTACCACTTGTATTTTTATACAAACGAACGTGACCTATATTAGCATTATTATAAGGAGCTCCAATTGCGACCACAGATCCATCGGAACTTAAACTCACTGAATGACCGGATTGATCTCCAGCTGCTTCGCCATCAATATCTAAGCCTATTTGAGCCCAAGTGCCACTTGTATTTTTATACAAACGAACCGATCCTGAATTAGCACCATTTCCATCATTATAACGAGCTCCAATTGCCATCACAGAGCCATCGAAACTCAAACTCACTGACTTTCCTGATTCATCATTAGCTGCTTCGCCATCAATGTCTGCGCCTATTTGGGTTTTAACATAGTTTGGGTTTTTATACACCCGAACCGATCCTGAATCAGTACCATTTAATCCATCATTACCAATAGCTCCAATTGCCACCACAGATCCATCGGTACTTAAACTCACTGAACTTCCTGAGTAATCATAAGCTACTTCCCCATCAATGTCTGCGCCTATTTGGGCCCAAGTACCCCCTGTGTTTTTATACAAACGAACCGATCCTGAACGAGTACCATTTCCATCGTTATAAATCCCTCCAATTGCCACCACAGCACCATCGGAACTTAAACTCACTGAAGTTCCTGATTGATCTCCAGCTGTTTCTCCATCAATGTCTGCGCCGATTTGGGCCCAAGTACCACCTGTATTTTTATACAAACGAACAGATCCTGAATTAGCACCATTTTCATCATTATAAATCCCTCCAATTGCCACCACAGATCCATCGGAACTTAAACTCACTGAAATTCCTGAGAAATCTCCAGCTGCTTCGCCATCAATGTCTGCGCCGATTTGGTCCCAAGTACCACTTGTGTTTTTATACAAACGAACCGATCCTGAACTACTACCATTTCCAGCATTACGAGAAGCTCCAATTGCCACCACAGCACCATCGGAACTTAAACTCACTGAAGTTCCTAAGTAATCTCCAGCTGCTTCGCCATCAATGTCTGCGCCGATTTGGTCCCAAGTACCACCTGTATTTTTATACAAACGAACCGATCCTGAACTAGTACCATTTCCATCATTATAAAGAGCTCCAATTGCCACCACAGATCCATCGGAACTTAAACTCACTGACCTTCCTGATTCATCTCCAGCTGCTTCCCCATCAATGTCTGCGCCTATTTGATCCCAAGTACCACCTGTATTTTTATACAAACGAACCGATCCTGAACGATAACCATTTCCAGCATTACGAGGAGCTCCAATTGCCACCACAGATCCATCGGTACTTAAACTCACTGAACTTCCTGAGTAATCTCCAGCTGCTTCGCCATCAATATCTGCGCCTATTTGGGCCCAAGTACCAGCTGTATTTTTATACAAACGAACGGATCCTGAACGAGTACCATTTCCATCATTATAAATCCCTCCAATTGCCATCACAGATCCATCGAAACTTAAACTCACTGAACTTCCTGAGTAATCATCAGCTGCTTCCCCATCAATGTCTGCGCCTATTTGGGCCCAAGGATCATTTGTATATTTATACAAACGAACCGATCCTGAATAAGCACCATTTAATCCATCATTATAACGAGCTCCAATTGCCACCACAGATCCATCGGAACTTAAACTCACTGAAAATCCTGATTCATCATTAGCTGCCTCCCCATCAATGTCTGCGCCTATTTGGGCCCAACTACCACTTGTATTTTTATACAAACGAACAGATCCTGAATTTGATCCATTTCCATCATTATTACGAGCTCCAATTGCCACCACAGATCCATCGGAACTTAAACTCACTGACCATCCTGATTGATCTTGAGCTGCTTCCCCATCAAGGTCTCCGCCTATTTGGACCCAACTACCACTTGTATTTTTATACAAACGAACCGATCCTGAATTAGCACCATTTTCATCATTATTAGGAGCTCCAATTGCCACCACAGATCCATCGGAACTTAAACTCACTGAATGACCGGATTGATCTTGAGCTGCTTCCCCATCAATGTCTGCGCCTATTTGATCCCAAGTACCACCTGTATTTTTATACAAACGAACAGATCCTGAATAAGCACCATTTAATCCATCATTAAGAAGAGCTCCAATTGCCACCACAGATCCATCGGAACTTAAACTCACTGAAATTCCTGATTGATCTCCAGCTGCTTCCCCATCAATGTCTGCGCCGATTTGGGCCCAAGTACCACCTGTATTTTTATACAAACGAACAGATCCTGAATTAGCACCATTTCCATCATTATAACGAGCTCCAATTGCCACCACAGATCCATCGGAACTTAAACTCACTGAAATTCCTGATTGATCATAAGCTGCTTCCCCATCAATGTCTGCGCCTATTTGGGCCCAAGTACCACTTGTGTTTTTATACAAACGAACCGATCCTGAATTAGCTCCATTTCCATCATTATAAGGAGCTCCAATTGCCACCACAGATCCATCGGAACTTAAACTCACTGACCTTCCTGAGTAATCTTCAGCTGCTTCCCCATCAATGTCTGCGCCTATTTTGTCCCAACTACCACCTGTATTTTTATACAAACGAACCGATCCTGAATTTGATCCATTTACTCCATCATTAAAAGGAGCTCCAATTGCCATCACAGATCCATCGGAACTTAAACTCACTGAGCTTCCTGAGTAATCTCCAGCTGCTTCGCCATCAATGTCTGCGCCTATTTGGGTTTGGGCTTGTAGGTTTATAAAACTTACTAAAAAGCAGGTTTGTAAAACCAATAATTTAAAATTTTTCATAGCTATTTATTTAATAACCTGTAATCTAGTATAAAGGAAGAGACTTTAACTACGTATAGATACCCTATTTTTAGATTATGAAGTATAAATAATGTACTCTTTGTTTTTAGTTGAAGCTCCTAATTTTCCATTAAGAAGCATGAAAATTAGAGATGAAAGACATGGGCCTACAAGTTGGGTTTCAATAATTATTAGAGAAGGAAAATTTAGACAAGTGAGAAAAATGACTGCTGCTGTTGGTTTCCCTACATTGCGTTTAATACGTGTTAGAATAGGTGAGGTTAAATTAGAGAACTTAGAAGTTGGTGAAGTAAAAGAAGTAACCTGTTTTACTTAAAATAACCGCAAAAAAAAAGAGAAGTAAAAATTACTTCTCTTTTAAATTTCTTAAAATTCAAATCCTACAGAGATTTGCCAAAGTCTATTTTTTGGTTTGTCTTCATCGTAAATATCATTTTGTCCTATGTGATATCTTGCCGCTAAAGTGAAGCCTGCATCACTTTTAAAACCTGCACCTAAATTTACACCCCAATCAAAATTATTTGGTTCTAACTCTCTTGATGTATCTCCAAAAATAAAATCAGAATCATATGTTTCTTTGTGTGAAATTGAAAATCCTACTTGTGGTCCTGCTTCTAAAAAGAAGCTTTTCATAGGGTATAATTTTAACATCAACGGAACATTTAAATAATCTAACTTTTGAGTAAAGGTTCCATCCTCATCTATCATTTTGTACCCTTGCTGCGAGTATAAAATTTCTGGTTGAACAGAAATATATTTACCAATATAAGACTCCACATAGATACCCAGGTGAAAGCCATGTAATCTTTCTGTTTCTGAGGTTCCATCAAAACTAACTGAAGAGACATTATACCCTCCTTTAATACCTGCTGTTGCTTTATTTTTTCTGTCTTGTGCATTTAATGATAAAGTACTTACAATCATTACTGCAATTGCTATATATGTTGTTTTCATTTTTTTAGTTTTTAAAAGCGTTATCTTCCTCCGTTTGCCTTTAAATCGGCTAAACATTGTGCATCTAATTTAGGTACTTGACCTCCAGAAATCATAGTGTCTATTCCCTGGCTTGTTTCTGCAGCAAAATACATTAAACAGCTCTCTTCAACACAGTGTCCTGCATGATCCGGGTCTTCGTGGTCACTTTGCAAGTCCGTTCCTATATTTGTTAATCCTAAAATATGTCCGAATTCATGATGAATTACAGCGGATTCTAACAAACTTCTCTCTGGCTCAAAAGTGCTGTTACTTAAACCTCGTATTGTTTCTTCATAAATTACAAAAGAAGTGTTCCAATAGGCAGAACCTAAAATTGAACCTTGGTTTGAATCTCTTGAAGAGTTTCCGTTGATAAACAATACCCAAACTGCAATTGTTGAACTAGAATTATATTGTGTTCTGAATTCTTTTTCAATATCCGCTACTTCTTCGGTAGTATATTCTGTTTTTCCTGTAGCTGAAATTTCCTTTTCAATAAACGTTACTCCTGCTGTTTTAAAAGTCCTATCTTCTATAAAGTTTTTAAAATTATCTAATGCTTCTTGTGTTGGTTTAAAGCCTTCAATAAAAGCAATTTCAACAATCATTTTATCAAACGTATTTGCAGAAAGTAAATCGTTAGCAGAAGACCCTGTTTGTTGTCTATTTGAAGCCACATTGATAGTGTCTCCTGTAGCTGGATCTATGATTTGTTCTGTTTCTTCTGAAGAACATGAAAAAAAGATGCTACAAACTAAAATTACTCTTAATATATTATGTTTCATTTTGCTTTTATTTAAAACTTTACAACTATTATAAACTTCTATAATAGTTGTAAAGTATCATTTATTTACTTGGGTTAAAGATATTAAATCTTCTTAAAAGCTAATGTTACAGAAGCGTCCGTTTTACTTGTTAAAGTAATAACTGTATCGCTATAAGCACTCACAATAAAATCATTTCCTAAAGCACTTACTGCTGTATTACTTGCAAAGCTAATATCTACAAAAACTTCGATTTCTGAACTTACAGTGTACGTTCCCTCAATTTCATCTAATGTTGCGTTTGCCTGGTTTTTAGCAACTATTTTTAAATCGTTCGTAAATTCTATCGTATAATCTGCATAGTCGTTTGCTGTTTCAACACCACCCGTAATAAAAGTTTCTACTTTAAATATAGATCCACTTAAGATTGCCTCTACTTCAACTGCACTTTCTGCTGCTTCCTCTTCTTCCTCTTCTGTTTGTAAACAATCTGAAATTGCACTTTGAAACTCTGCATCACTTCCTATTTGAATAGAAGTTCCGTTACTTGCAGTTACATTCATTGGATAATTTACTGAAAACAACTCGTCTGATTGTAAGTCTGACATAAATGTATACAGTTGTTGTTGTGATTGAATAACTACACTTCCTGTTTGTTCTATACTTACATTATAGGTTAACATTGTTATTGGAAAATCGATCTCTACACAAGAAATAGCGTCATTTCCTTCCTCTTCTGCACTTTCACATGCTTCTTTTAATTCGTCTAAGTCTGACTGGCTTTGTAAAGTAACTTGTGTATGACTGCTTGTTATTACTCTAATAGGAAATTGAAAAGTTACAACATCACTATCGTCATTAAATTCTCCCATAATATTTAAAACTGCTGAGAAATCTAATTTACTTATTATAGTAATACTTTGTCCGTTTACTGCTGCTGTTAATGGGAATAATAATTCTGTACAAGAGTTACCATCTAAAAAGTCGTCATCAGAACCGTCATTCTTAGCAGCTCTTTCATAATTAGAGGCAGTTGGCGATGTAGATGAATTTGCATTTGGATTGGTACCCACTTGTGAATTTTCTTCAGATTGACATGATGTAAATCCTAAAATTGCTGTGAAAGCAATTGCTGTAAATAATTTAAATGTTTTCATATTAATAGATTTAATGATTAATGTTTCTTGTTTATATAAGTAAAACAACTTTGTACTACTTTACCCTACTTATTCTTTTTTTGAATGGTTATTATTTTTGCCCATCTATAAGTAAAACAACTAAACGTTTATTTACCCTACCTTTGTCTTATAAAATTATAAGATTTTATATTTTAAACCCCCTTTATGACTGATAAATCACTTTGTGATGAAATTTATTTTAATAAGTTCTACTCTTCTCACATTCAGTCTGCAAGTAATTTTGCATACTATAAAAGCGGAGAGAAAAATACCTCTTTAGATTTAGCACAAGAAGCATTTATAAAAATTTGGGAGAATTGTGCTAAAATAGAATTTGAAAAAGCAAAGTCTTATTTATTTACAGTTATTAACAATCTTTTTTTAAATAAAGTTAAACACGAAAAAGTAGTTTTCGAATATGCCAAAAGCAGTCCTTATTTAGATGTTGATAACCAAAGTCCAGATTATTTATTAGAGGAAGAAGAGTTTAAAGACAAATTAAAAAGGGCAATTGCAGATTTAACTGAAGGAGAACGTGAAGTTTTTTTGATGAACAGAATTGATGGTAAAAAATACAGAGAAATAGCAGAACTATTAGAAATATCTCAGAAAGCAGTTGAAAAACGCATGTCATTAGCCTTAAAAAAATTAAGAAATAAAATAGACGGAATTTAAGGTAGGGTAAACTACTTTTTAAGTGTTACATATATAGAAGTACTAAAATATTGAAACAAGTTCATCAAAAATGAAACACGAAAAAGAAATATTAAAATGGCTAAACAAAGAAATCTCTGATGAGGAACTATTGCGTTTAAAAGAAACTGAAAATTTTAAAACTTTAGATAAAATTTCTCATTATAGTACTCAATTTGAAGTACCAAAAGTAGATGTAGAAAAAGCCCTTGTAGATTTAAAAAATAAGATAAAAAACAAGTCTAAGAAAGGCAAAGTTGTCTCCTTTAATTTTAAAAACTTATACAAATATGCTGCAGCAATTGTAATCTTAATAACTACTTCTTACTATTTATTTTTTAACAACCAAGTAGATTTTAATACCCAATTTGCAGAAACAAAAACCTTTAATTTACCAGATAATTCTGAAGTTATTCTAAACGCAAATTCAGAAATTACCTACTCTAAAACAGTGTGGAAAGAAAGTAGAAATTTAACTTTAAATGGAGAAGCTTATTTTAAAGTTAAGAAAGGAAAAAAGTTTACTGTAAATACAGAAATTGGAGAAGTAACCGTACTTGGAACTCAATTTAATGTAAAAGAAAGAGCGGGTTATTTTGAGGTAAAAACCTACGAAGGTTTGGTAAGTGTCTCTTATAAAGACACACTTGTAAAATTACCTAGAGGAACTATTTTTAAAGTAGTCAATGGTATTATAGATACAACCAATACTTTTGATGTAAGTGAAAAATCTTGGTTACAAAAAGAATCCAACTTTAAAAGCATACAACTTCGTTTTGTTTTAGCTGAAATAGAAAATCAGTTTGGTTACAAAATAGAAACAAAAGATATTGACTTAAATAAATTATATTCTGGTGGTTTTACCCATACAGATATCAATATTGCATTGAAATCTGTAACAATTCCGTTACAATTATCATATAAAATTGAAGGTAAAAAAATTACTATATTTAATTATGGTGAATAAAACCTTACTTCTATTTATTAGTTTTTTTTTAGTTGTAAGTGTTAGTATTGCCCAGGATTCTAAAGAAAAACTGGCACTTTCTTCTTTGTTATTAGATCTTGAAAAAACGTACACTATTAAATTTTCTTATTCTGATACTGATGTAAAAAATATTTTTTTAGAACAACCAAAAAACGGAATAACGCTAGATGCGTTATTATTATTTTTAAATGAAAAAACATTTTTACAATTTAAAACTTTAGACAATAGGTATATAACTGTATCTTTTTTAAATAAGAATGTTTCTGTCTGTGGGTTTGTTTTAAATGCAAAAACATTAGATCCATTGTTGTTAACATCTGTAAAAGTAAATGGTTCTAAAATAGGAACTACAACCAATAGTGAAGGTGTTTTTTATTTAAATAATATTGCTATAAATTCTACGATAAGTATTTCTTTTATCAGCTTTAAAACTAAAACAATCACTACAAAAGATTTATTTTCTAATACAGGTTGTAAACAACTATTTTTAGAAGAAGCAGAAGAAGAATTATCAGAAATTACCATAGATAATTTTTTAACTTCAGGGTTGCAAAAAAGTGATGATGGGAGTACTGTTTTAAACACAGAAAAATTCGGAATTTTACCTGGTCTTATAGAACCAGATATTTTAAAAACCATTAAAATCCTTCCTGGCGTAGAAAGTATCAACGAAACTGTTTCTAATATAAATGTTAGAGGTGGTACAAATGATCAAAACTTAATACTTTGGGATGGAATTAAAATGTATCATGGAGGTCATTTCTTTGGGTTAATTTCTGCCTATAATCCGTATTTAACAAAAAAAGTTACGGTTACTAAAAACGGAACAAGTAGTCGATTTTCAGATGGAGTTTCATCAACCATAAATATGAAAACTTCTAATAGAATTACCAATAAAATTTCTGGTGGTGGAGGTTTTAATTTATTAAGCGCAGATGCTTTTGTGCAAGTTCCAATAAAAGAAAATTTAGAGCTTCATGTTTCTGCAAGAAGATCTTTTACAGATATTATAAACACCCCTACCTATAATAATTATTTATCCCGTAGTTTTCAAGATAATTCTATTGCTTCTAATGCTATAAATAATTCGGAATCAGATTTTTATTTCTTTGATTATTCTATTAAACTCTTATATGATATTAATTACAAACATTCGATTAGAACTAATTTTATTCATATAAAAAACAATTTAGAGTATCTTGAACAATACACTTCTAACAACACTATAATTGAAGAAAATAGTACGTTAAAACAAGAAAATTTAGGAGCGAGAATTAGTTGGGATACAGATTGGAATTCTAAATTTTCTACCAGTGTATCTGCCTTTTTTTCAGGGTATAAAATAAACTCTACAGATGATAATAGGGATACAGATCAGTTTCAAACGCAGTTTAACAATGTGTTAGAAACAGAGATAAAACTGAATTCTAAATATGAATTTTCTGATGTGCTGCACTTTTCTAACGGATTGGTATTTAATGAAATTGGTATTGTAAATAGAACCTCTGTAAACGCGCCAACCTTTTCCAAAATAGAAAAAGATGTATTGCTAAAAAGTGCCTTATTTTCTGAAATTGAATATCGTAAAAAGAACACGTATGCTAGATTTGGATTTCGTACAAACTACTTTCATAAATTTAATAAATTCATAATTGAACCAAGAATTAACATCCGACAAGAACTAAATACTGAAATTTCTATAAAGTTAGAAGGTGAATTTAAGAACCAAACAACGGCTCAAAAAATAGATTTTGAAGATAATTTTTTAGGGATAGAAAAAAGAAGGTGGATTCTTTCTGATGAGGAAAACACTCCAATAATGAAGAGCAAACAAGTGTCTTTTGGTATCGATTATTCTAAAGATAAATTATATCTTGATATTACTGGGTTTTACAAGAAAGTAGATGGCATTACAGCTGCAAATCAAGGGTTTTATAACAATACCCAAACAATTAATTTTATTGGAAATTATGAAGTACAAGGTGTTGAATTTTTAGTAAATAAAAAAACAGCTTTAATTAGTACTTGGTTAAGTTATACCTATGCTAAAAATAATTATACTTTTGATATTTTTGACCCACAAACATTTTCTAATAGTTTAGATATAACACACTCTTTAAGCGCCGCTTTTAACTATAATTTTACCAAAGATTTAAAAGTTTCTTTAGGCGGAATTTTACGCTCAGGAAAACCATATACAAAACCTGTAGTAGGAAATGAAACCATACAAAATGGAAATAGAACTATTGTAAATTATGATAATCCTAATGATCAAAATTTAGATGATTTCTTTAGAATTGATATTTCTGGAAGTTATAAATTTAATATTTCTGATGCTGTAAAATCTACTTTTCGTATTGGTTTTACCAATATTACGGATAGAAAAAACATCTTAGATTCTTATTATGTAATAGATAATTCAAGTACAAATAATGTAAGAAGAGTAGATAGTTATTCTTTACCTTTTACACCTAATTTAAGTTTTAGGGTTCGTTTTTAAATAGCATCTCTGTCCATTCTAATATGAGGAATTCCATCTTCTAAATATTCGGCTCCTACTTGAATAAAGTGATGAGATTCGTAGAATTTTTTTAAATATTTTTGCGCAGAAATTGTAATTTCATCAACTTTAAAATAAGTTTCTACCGCTTTTATAGAAGCTTTCATTAAATCGTGACCAAAACCATATTTTCTTTCTGAAGCTGCAATTACAACTCTACCAATACTTGCATTATCAAAATAATCTCCTGGTTTAAAAATACGTGTATACCCAATAATTTTATCATTTTTAAAACCAAAAACGTGTAAAGATTTTTGGTCTTTACCATCTACATCTTGATACACACAATCTTGTTCTACCACAAAAACTTCAGATCGTAATTGAAGAATTGCATACAATTCTGTAGTAGTTAATTCTTGAAAGGTTTTTATTTGGAAATTCATTATTTTAAAATCTAAATGTTCTTGATACAATTTCGCTAAAAAAACCGAAATCACTCGAAATAACAACACCTTTTATCATCTCAAATAAAAATTATGCCACTTCGAGCGAAATTCTTTTTTTTAGAATTTTATATTGAGAAGGTTTTTATCCAGCACAAGAAATTTTATTTACTCTAGTACCATGTCTTCCTCCTTCAAATTTGGTGTTTAAAAAGATATCTACAAAACCAATAGCTTGTTGTAAAGAAACAAAACGAGCAGGAATTGTAAGAATATTTGCATTATTATGTTGTCTTGTTAATGCAACCAATTCATTATTCCAACAAAGAGCAGCTCTTATACCTTGGTGTTTGTTTGCCGTCATTTGCGCACCATTACCAGAACCACAAAGAATAACTCCTAATTCTGCTTTACCAGATTCTACAGCGTCTGCAGTTGGGTGAATTGCATCAGGATAATCCATAGAATCATCTGTATCGGTTCCAAAATTTAGAACTTTATATCCTTTTTCTTCTAAATGTTTTATAATTTCGAACTTATATTGGGTACCTGCGTGATCGTTACCAATTGCAATTGTCATAATTTTTTAATTTAAAGATTATCTTTACGAGTAAGAATAATAAAGTAATTTTTTTTAATTTATAAAAAGATTGCTTCATTTCATTCGCAATGACATAGTTAGAACAACAAAAATACAGAAACTAACGGTTATCAACAGTTATAAACAATGTAAATTTTAAGTTTTTTAATAACCTTTTAGTTTTTAACTCTTTATCTATATTACCTAAATGTTAAGAAGTATCAGTAAATTTTTACAAGTATTTTTGGTGAATTAAAAAATTATTACAATACAGTGAGTAGTTTCACATACACAACTTTTTTTATGAGTTTTTGATAAAAGTTTATCAACATAAAATTTACAATTTATTTACATAGATTGGTTTATTAACTATTAAGAAAAAGCAGTTAATTACTATTTATAACTATTGTTAATAACTACAATTTTATATTGATTTTTAAGCTTTTAAATAACTAACAACTTGTTGTTCGTTTTTAATAACTGATATAATATAATAAAAAAGTAAAATTTTATAGTAGCTATTCACACACTATTATAACCATCATTGTTTTTTTTAAAATTTAAAAAGAAATATAATTATAATATATAATGTTGATAACTGTTAAAAACATAAAATTTTAAAATTGAAATATTTTGAAATGAAAATAAAGAGAAAAGGAAGTTTTTAAAAAAGAAGTAAAAATAAAGAAACAGGCTAAACTGTTTTCTGTTCTGTTTTTAAAAGAGAAAGTGTATCCCTTTGTAATTCTACAGTTTCTTTTTGAGGCTCAATTTTATTCAAAGAAGAATTTATACTCATTACAGTTATAATAATACCTGTAACAAATATAAAAGCGAATAAAGCAAAAATTTTATGTAAGTTTTTCATCTTAAAATTGTAACCTCTTATTATAAAGACGTTTTATTTTAACAAACGTTACATTTTTTTTAAGATTTCTTTAACTTAATGAAACTCTAATTTTAAAATCACGTAGTGATGTATAAAATTAGTAAGTTGAATTAATCCCGTTTACAAACGGGATCTATTATTTAATTTTAAAAGGTTTAGATAGTAATCAACCAGACATTTTGATTTAATTCACCACAAAATTAATCGCTTTTTCTATTATTTTAACGTTCACTTTACCTGTTCCAATTAATTCACCATCTGCTTGAATAAAAGGTTTTGAGTTTTGTGGAATCACAGTTATTTGTTTGGTTTTATACGTCTCAATCTTTTTATGATAAACGATAGTTCCGTTATATAATTTTTTAATATTAAATATTAAATCGAAAATTGTTAGATTTTTAGCAATTGTAATATCAAATAAACCATCAGTAGTATGTACTTCTTTTGTAAACTGCATTCCACCACCAGAAAATTTACAAATTCCAAATAAGGTCATTAAACAGTTGGTTTCTATTATTTTATCATCAAAAATAATTTTAAAATTAGATTTTTTATAAAATAATAAACCGGCCAAACCACTTAATAAATAAGCAATTGAACCAAAACTTTTTAGCGTTTTTAGTTTATTAACAATATATCCATCATATCCTAAACCAGCTACATTATTAAAGTAAGTAATACTTTTATCTTCCGTTTCTAAAACACCAATATCTTGTAGTGTTATTTTTTTATGATGGATGATTTCTATCGCTTTTTCAACATTATTTGGTATATTATATGTTTTTATCCAATCATTTCCAGTTCCTTGTGGAATCACTGCAATAGTTATATCAGAAGTTTTTACATACCTTTGCAGCATTATTCCGTTAACTACATTGTGCAGTGTTCCATCTCCGCCAATCGAAATAATATTTCTAAAACCTTTTTGAATAGCGTTTTGTACCAATTCAATTTCGTGTTTAGAAAATTGAGTAAAAACAAAAGAATAGTCTATGTTCTTATTTTTAAGTAATTGTTGAATTTCTTTCCACTGTTTAGAAAAATTCCGATTTCCAGCAATAGGATTTGCAATTATAAACCAAGATTTAGACATAAATAATAATTAAAGAAAAGCCAAAATACAATATTAGATTGATAACTGTTTTTTAATATAGTATCAAAGTAATTAATTGTAATTTGCAATTGATGTTAGTTAAAGTAAAAAACACTCTAATTAACAAGTAAATAAATAATATAAATGACAAAAAAGAAGAAAGCAATATTTAAAAAGAAAGGGAATGTTGTAAAAGACTTAACTAGAAATATTTTTAGAATATTAAATGAAGACAGCGAAAAATCATATAATCACAAACAAATTGCTGCAAAATTAAAGATTTCTGATACGGATGGAAAAACCCAAATAGTAAAGAAATTAGCAGAATTGGCTGGAGAAAAAAAGATTAAAGAAGTAGATAGAGGTAAATTTCAAATACAGATAGATAAAAAATATTCTGTTGGTACTTTAGATGTTACATCTACAGGAAATGGGTATTTTATTTCTGATGATTATGAAGATGATATTTTTATACCAAATATAAATCTTGGTAAAGGTTTACATCAAGATACGGTTAAAGCATATGTTTATAAAAGACGAAGTGGAAAAAAATTAGAAGCAGAAGTTGTTGAAATTTTAGAACGTGCAAAAACAGAATTTGTTGGTGTTTTACAGAAGAATAAGAACAAGAATTTTGGTTTTGTAATAGCAGATAACCATAAAATGTACGCAGATATTTTTATTTCAGAAAATAAAATGAATGGTGCAGAAGATGGAGATAAAGTACAAGCTACAATTTCTGATTGGCCTAAGAATTCTAAAAACCCGTTTGGTAAAATTACGGCAGTTCTTGGTAAACCAGGAGAGCATAATACAGAAATGCATTCTATTTTATTAGAGTATGATTTACCTTACGAGTTTCCACCAGAAGTAGAAAAAGATGCGCAATCAGTTTCTTTAGAAATTACAGAAAAAGAAATTTCTAAACGTAGAGATATGCGTAAAGATTTAACTTTTACCATAGATCCAAAAGATGCAAAAGATTTTGATGATGCATTGTCATTTACAAAATTAGAAAATGGGAATTATGAAATAGGAATTCATATTGCAGATGTATCGCATTATTTAGAGCCAAAAACTATTTTAGATGATGAAGCTTATGCAAGAGCAACCTCTGTTTATTTAGTAGATAGAGTAGTACCAATGCTACCAGAAATATTAAGTAATGGCGCTTGTTCTTTAAGACCTAATGAAGAAAAATTAACTTTTTCTGCCGTCTTTGAAATTAATGAGAAAGCAGAAATTATAAAGGAATGGTTTGGTAGAACAGTAACCTATTCAGACCAACGTTTTGCCTATGAAGAAGCGCAATCTATTATAGAAAATTGTAAATTATCTGATGCTATTAAGCCTTATACAATGCCTTTAGATATTTCTATTTTAGATAAAGAATATGAAGTAAATCCAGCTATTGTAGAAGCAACTTTAAAGTTAGATAAATTGGCTAAAATTCTTCGTAAAAAAAGAATGAAACAAGGTGCAATTTCGTTTGATAGAGTAGAAGTGAAGTTTGATTTAGATGAAAAAGCAAACCCAGTTGGTGTTTTCTTTAAAGAATCTAAAGATGCTAATAAATTAATTGAAGAATTTATGTTATTAGCAAATAGAAAAGTAGCAGAATTTATCGGTTTTTCTAAAGGAAAAGCAACTAATAAAACCTTTATTTATAGAGTACATGATGAACCAAATGATGAGAAATTAGCAGCATTACAAAATATTATTAGAAAATTTGGCTATAAAATTAATACGGATACTAAAGAAACTACTTCAGATTCTTTAAATAAGTTATTAAGTGATGTTCATGGTAAAGCAGAATCTAACATGATTGAGACTTTAACAATTCGTACTATGAGTAAAGCGGTTTATACAACTCAAAATATTGGGCATTATGGATTAGCTTTTAACTATTACAGTCATTTTACATCACCAATAAGACGTTATCCAGATGTAATGACACATAGATTATTACAACATTATTTAGAGGGCGGAGACACGCCAAAAGCACTTTCTTATGAAGAAAAATGTAAACATTCTTCAAATAGAGAAGAATTAGCTTCAAAAGCAGAACGTGCTTCTATTAAATACATGCAAATTAAATACATGCAAGATCATAATGATGAAGTGTTTGATGGTGTAATTTCTGGTGTTACAGAATGGGGAATTTATGTAGAAATTTCTTCTAATAAATGTGAAGGAATGGTAAGGATTAGAGATATAAAAAGCGATCATTATATTTTTGATGAAAAACAATATGCTATTGTTGGGCAATCTTCTAAAAAAATATATCAGTTAGGAGATGATGTAAGGGTGCAAGTGAAAAAAGCAGATTTAGAACGTAAACATTTAGATTTTAATTTAATTGAAGATGAATAAATTTAACGATATTGTTACAATAAAAGATTAAAAAAGCCTTTATAATGGTATACTTGTTTCTTTAAGTAAAATAAGTAAATTTTAAAATGATGAAAAAAATAACATTTATTTGTATTATACTGTTAAGTTACATAACAATTGCACAATCTACTATCACTAAAAATTTAGGAGATTATACGACACTAAAAGTTTATAATGGAATAGAGTTAGAGCTTATAAAATCTAATGAGCAAAAATTAGAAATAACGGGTGAAAAGTCTGAATTAGTAAAAGTAAAAAACGTAAATAATACTTTAAAAATATCTTTACCTTTTTCTATAAGACCAGCAGAAAACTCAGCTGAAGGTAAAATTTTTGTAAAAATTTATTACAATAAAAATATTACTTTAATTGATGCAAATGAGGGTGCAACTATTACAGCTAAAGATTTTAATCAAGATAAAATTGAAGTAAATGCACAAGAAAGAGCTTTTATTACGTTAACAACTACTGCAAATTATATTTCTGTTAGAGCTTCATCAGGAGGTATTATTAAACTTTCTGGAACTGCAAAACATCAAGATGTAGATGTAGATTTATATGGAATTTATCATGGTTACAATATGAAAGTTTCTGGAAACTCTGCAGTAAAATCTGCAACAGGAGCAAAAGCAGAAATTTTAGCTGGTGATGTTTTAAATGCAAAAGTAAGTTTTGGAGGTTCTATTTTTTATAAAGGAAACCCGGATATTGTAAAGGATAAAAAAGTAATAGGAGGTATTATTCAAAAAAGAAATTAATCCAAGTAAAAACAAAGTATTAAAATATTAACCTTTTTTGTATCTTTGTTTTATTAAAAATAAGAAATAATGAATAGTTTAGCTATATTTTTTGGAATGATTGGTGGGCCACAAGTAATTATTATTGTTGTGGTAGTGTTATTGTTATTTGGAGGAAGAAAAATTCCTGAATTAATGCGCGGCTTGGGAAGCGGAATTAAGGAGTTTAAGAATGCTGCCAAAGAAGAAACTGAAGACAAAATAGAAGATAAAAAGTAACTTAGTATACTTCTAATTATAATTTAAAAAGCTCAACTTGTATCTACAGGTTGAGCTTTTTGTTTTAATATAAACGGAACTAAAACAAACATAAATGTTTGCGTAAAAAAAACAACTCCAAAAGCCAATTTAAAATGGGTTTTTGGAGTTGGTTCAAAAAAGTATGGCTTTCTAAGCCAATTTATAAGATGTATTTTAAGCCTTTTTAAAAGAACAAATTTATTTATTCAACTCTTTTGGTTTTTGATTTTTCATTGCTTCACCAATTTGATTACTTGCAGTAAAACTTGCAACCATATCATTTAACATAGTGCTTCCTGCTTGAGGTGAGTTTGGTAATAAGATTAAATTACTATTTGTTTGTTGACCAATAGACTGTAAAGTATCATAATGTTGGGTTACAACAATTAAAGCAGATGCTTCTTGAGAATTGATACCAACCTTATTTAAAACTTCTACAGACTCTTCTAAACCACGTGCAATTTCACGTCTTTGATCTGCAATTCCTTGTCCTTGTAAACGTTTACTTTCTGCTTCAGCTTTTGCACGTTCTACAATTAAAATACGTTGTGCATCTCCTTCATACTGTGCAGCTACTTTTTCTCTTTCAGAAGCATTAATTCTATTCATTGCTATCTTTACTTGAGGATCTGGATCAATATCGGTAACTAAGGTTCTAATGATATCAAAACCGTAATCTAACATTGCATCATTTAATTCTGTTTTTACAGCAATTGCAATATCATCTTTTTTAACAAAAACATCATCTAATTTCATCTTTGGAACTTCTGCTCTAACAACATCAAAAACATAAGAAGTTATTTGATCATGAGGATAATCTAACTTATAGAAAGCATCATATACTTTATCTTTTATTACCTTGTATTGTACTGAAACTTTCAATTTTACAAATACATCATCTAAAGTTTTTGTTTCAATAATTACATCTAATTGCTGAATTTTTAAGCTCAATCTACCTGCTACTTTATCAACAATAGGTATTTTTAATTGAAGTCCAGATTGTCTTATAGAATTAAATCTACCAAAGCGTTCTAAAATAGCAGCCGTTTGCTGTTTTACTACAAAAAAGGAAGCAAAAACAATAATTGCTCCAAGTACTAATATAATAGGTATTACTGGTAACATAGTATATTTTTTAAAAGTTAATAATCATTTATTGTAAAGATACTGAATTTCAGTAGTTATTTATTGGACGCAACTTTATAATATTGTTACAGTTTTAAACAGAAAAAACCTGTATAAATTATTTTTACACAGGTTTTTTAATTGTTTTGTAGGCTGATTATTCTTCTTTCGGAAAAATTTTGTAAATTTTTCTATTATACTTAATCCACTTTTTATATTGTTTTTCAGAAAGTAAACTTTTTATTGTTTTGTCTAATTTTAAATCTTCTTTTTTAAGGGTCTCAGAAATGGGTTTTAGATTTTCCATCATTACTTTTTGAACCTTTAGTTGATTAGAATAATCACCACTTTCCATAGCTAATTTTTGATAGTTATCAACCATATCTTTAGTACTTCTAAGTAAAAAGCTATTAATTCTAGTAAAACTTTTAATATCCTTATTGTACTTTGTTAATACTTTAGAAAACTGCTTTCCTTCTTCTGAGGCTAATTTTATTTTCGATTTTTTTGCAGATTTTTCAATGTCATAAAGTACAATTCCTAAGTATTTTTCTATTTTAAAATCAGGATCTGGCGCTTTCTGTTGCGTTTGCGGCATTTGTCTCTGACGCTGTCTTTGACCATTTCTATACCCATTCTGAGCTTGAATTATTGTTGTAAAAAGAAAAATAAAAAGTAGGACAATTTTTTTCATAATTATAGTTTTTCTATTGCATTTTTAATTCTATACATAGTTTCTTCTTTTCCAATCATAGCTATAATATCAAATAAATGAGGTCCAGCTAATTTACCAACTAAACTCAAACGTAGTGGTTGCATCACTTTACCAAAACCAATTTCTTTAGCAGTAATCCATTCTTTAATTTCTTTTTCTGTGTTTTCTGATGAAAAATCTTGAATCGTAGAAAGTACAGTAATTAATTCTTGCATTAATTCTGCAGTTCCTTCTTTCCAGTTTTTCTTTGAAGCTTTCGCATCATATTCTGTTGGAGTTTCAAAGAAGAAACTTGATAATTCCCAGAAATCAGCAACAAAAATTGCTCTTTCTTTAATGGAAGAAACTACTTTTTGAACGAATTCTTTTTCTTTAGAAATTCCTTTTTCTTCTAAAATTGGAATGTATAAATCAGTTAGTTCTGCATCAGATTTAGTTTGCATGTATTGCTGATTAAACCAATTCGTTTTATCTGGACTAAATTTTGCTCCAGATTTACTAACTCTAGCTAAATCAAAAGCTTCAACTAACGCTTCTAAAGAAAATATTTCTTGTTCTGTTCCAGGATTCCATCCTAACAAAGCCAACATATTTATAAAAGCATCAGCAAAATAACCATCTTCTTTATAACCACGAGAAATAGCACCAGAAACTTCATTTATATATTCTAATGGAAAGACTGGGAAACCTAATTTGTCTCCATCTCTTTTACTTAATTTTCCTTTTCCAACCGGTTTTAAAATTAAAGGTAAATGTGCAAATTTTGGAGAATCCCAACCAAAAGCTTTGTATAATAAAACATGTAATGGCATTGATGGTAACCATTCTTCACCACGAATTACATGCGAAATTTCCATTAAATGATCATCTACAATATTTGCTAAATGATAGGTTGGCATTCCATCAGATTTAAATAAAATTTTATCATCTAATGTATTTGTATCAATTTTAATGGTTCCACGTATTTCATCTTGCATTATCAAGGTTTCATCTTGTGGAGTTTTAAAACGGATTACATAATTCTCACCAGCATTTATCTTAGTTTGTACTTCATCAGCAGTTAAAATTAATGAATTTACTAAGCGTCCTTTTTCTCTATTATGCCAATTGTAAATAAAGGTCTTTCCTTCAGCTTCATGCCCTTTTCTATGACCATCTAATTGTTCTGAAGTATCAAAAGCATAATATGCCCAACCAGAATTTATTAAAATAGCTGCGTATTTTTTATACAGTTCTTTGCGTTCTGATTGACGATAAGGACCAAATTTTTCATTCTTTCCTGGACCTTCATCAAAAGGAATAGTACACCATTCTAAAGAATCTATAATATACTGTTCTGCATTTGCAACATAACGTGTTTGGTCTGTATCTTCTATACGCAACACAAAAGTTCCACCATGTTTTTTAGCAAATAAATAATTAAATAAAGCAGTTCTTACACCACCTATATGTAAAGGTCCTGTAGGACTTGGTGCAAAACGAACGCGAACATGAGATTCCATTTTTTCTTGTTTTAAAGCTGCAAAGATACTTTCTTAAAAGCATAAAAAAAAGCCTTTATTTAAAAGGCTTTCATCTAAAATTACTGATTTAAAATTTACGATAAACTCCAAGACTAAAAGCTATTTGTTTTGCCACATTATTACCAAAGAATGCAGCTGGTAAACTTGCTGTAATTCCAAAATTATCAGAAAATTCTCCAATTACTTTAACGCCAACAACTCCATACTCTTGGTTGTTAACATACAAACCAGTTGCTAAATTGGAAGCAGGTAAAATAATAGTACCATTTTTAAAAGATTTTGAAATATCTAAAAAACCAATCAACCAAATGTTTTTACTAACTTCACCACCATATTCTCCACCAATTTTAAAGTTAGAACTGTATTTATTTGTTCTAATATTAGTTCCAATAAATGTTTGTAAATAAGATTTTCCAAAACCTTTTCCTACTAAAAAAAGCGGTGTAAATGTAAATGCATCATAGCCTGTTCTTATTCCTGTAGCATTGTCATAATTACCTGTATTTGTTTCCACAGAAAATTGTCCAGAAAGCAACCAATTTTTTTTATAAAAGTTATGTTTTAGTCCAACCTCTATGTTTCCTATAGATGCTTCTTTATTTGAATGTTCAGTGCAAGGCGCAACCAAACAAGGATGTACTAAACCACTATTATTTATTATTTTATAAGGTAGGTTTACTATTAGTGTTGTTGAATTTGTAACGCCATATTCTCCATAAATTTGTAAAGTTTTATCAGAAATTTCTCCAGGTATTTCATAATCTGGGTTTCCAAATAAAGTAGTATAACTTGGTATTGTTGTAAATGAAAGTTGTGTATAAAATTTTCCTTTTTCTTTTGTCCAAGGACCTTGTGCAAAAGATGAAATACTAATTCCTAATAGTACTATTCTTAAGAAGTTTTTCATGTGTTTATTCTTTATAAACCTTTAGTAGTTTTCTATACTCAAAACTTACACAAAGGGTTTTAACAGTTATTTGATTGTGTATCTATGTAAAAATATTACTTTTATTCGTTAATTATGGAAGGATTTAAGGAAATAGAGAAGAAGTTACATCAATTTACACGTAAATATTATACAAATGAATTGATAAAAGGGGGAATTTTATTTCTCTCTTTAGGATTTCTATATTTATTTTTTACCTTGTTTTTAGAGTATTTTTTTTGGTTAAAACCAACAGCTAGAACTCTTTTATTTTGGCTGTTTATTCTAGTTGAGGCTTTTCTATTAATCCGATTTATTTTTATCCCAATATTTAAATTAATTGGCTTACGAAAAGGAATTTCTTTAATTGATTCTTCAAAAATTATAGGTAGTCATTTTCTTGAAGTTGAAGACAAGCTGTTAAACGTTTTACAATTAAATGAAACTTCAGATCATTCGGAACTAATTTTAGCAAGCATTCATCAGAAATCAAAAGAATTACAACCCATTCCGTTTGTAAAAGCAATTCAATTTAGACATAATGGAAAGTATTTAAAATATGCAGTAATTCCTGTTTTTATTTGGTTAATTACCTTATTGTCAGGGAATAATAATATTTTTAAAGAAAGTTTAGAGCGTGTTGTAAATTATAGAACAACTTACAATCCTCCAGCTCCTTTTACTTTTTTTGTTACCAATGCTAACTTACAGGTAATACAAGGAAACCCTTTTACAGTTTCTATTAAAACAGAAGGAAGTGTAGTACCAAATGAAGCAAAAATTACTTTTGATAATCAACAATATTATTTACAAAATAATGGAAATGGACTATTTAGTTTTACATTTTCTGAAGTAAATAATTCAACCTATTTTTTCTTTGAAGCAAATGGAATTCAATCTCTTAATTATACAATTAATGTTATAAAAACACCAACAATTAAAAATATTTCTATGCAATTAATGTATCCAAAATATGTTGGAAAAAGAAACCAAAATATTAAGAATACAGGAAATATTACAGTTCCTGAAGGAACAAAAATTACATGGTATGTTAAGACGAGTCAAACAGATTCTTTGGCTTTTATTAATAATGAAAAAAGAAATCTCTTTAAAGAAATTTCTAAAAATGACTTTCAGTTTTCTAAAAGTATCCAAAATCCTCTAAATTATCAAATATCATCCTCTAATAAAAATTTACAGGATTACGAGAATTTACAATTTACTGTTGATGTTGTAAAAGATGATAATCCATTAATTTCTGTGACTTCAGATATTGATAGTATTTCACGTGGAACAGCTCAATTTGCTGGACAGATTTCTGATGATTATGGTTTAAAAAAATTACAACTTGTGTATTATGATGCTCAAAACCCTGAAGCTCAAAAAACATTTGATTTACAAATTACACAAGAAAATATTCAAACTTTTTTCTATCAATTTCCTGAAGGATTAACACTTAAACTTGGAACAAATTATGAGCTGTTTTTTCAGGTTTTTGATAATGATGCTATAAATGGTAATAAAAAAACTAAGAGTAAGGTTTTTAATTATAGAAATAAAACAAATGAAGAAGTAGATGAGGAGTTGTTGCAAGAACAAAAAAACACCATTAATAATTTAGAGAATTCTATTCAACAACAAAACAAAGAACAGAAAGAATTAGAGAAAATTAAAAATGATTTACAGAATAAAAAGAATTTAAATTGGAGTGATAAAAAGAAGTTTCAAAATTTTATAAAACGCCAGAATAATTACAAACAGATGATGCAACGTCAGACAGATAAGTTGCAACAAAATCTTGATGAGAAAAAGGAAGAAAATGAAAACCTTCAGAATAAAAAAGAAGAACTAAAAAAACGTATTGAAGAATTAAAGAAGTTAGAAAAACAACAAAAGTTGTTAGATGAAATTGAAAAAATGGCAAAGAAAATTAATAAGGAAGACTTATTAAAAAAAGCCAAAGAATTAGCGCAGCAAAATAAACAACAACAACGAAGTTTAGAACGAATTTTAGAGCTGACAAAACGTTTTTATGTTGAACAAAAGACAATGCAAATTGCTACTAAAATTGATGAATTAGCAAAAAAACAAGAGGAGCTTTTCAATAAAGAGAAAGATAATTTAGAAGCCCAAAAAGAGATTAATAAAGAATTTAATCAAATAAAAAAACAGTTAGAAGAACTAGCAAAAGACAATGAGAAGTTGAAAGAGCCAATGGAGCTTCCAGATGTTGAAGATGAAAAAGAAGAGATTACAGAAGAATTAAATAAGTCTGAAGACAAATTAAGCAAAAAAGAAAGTAAAGAGGCTAAAAAGAATCAAAAAAAATCATCTGAAAAGATGAAAGAAATGAGCGCTAAAATGCAACAAGCCATGATGGAAATGGATGGAGAGTCCATTGAAGAAAATATGGATGATTTGCGTAAAATTTTAGAAAATCTTATTGTCTTTTCCTTTAAGCAAGAATGGCTAATGAATAAATTTAGTGCTATTTCTACTTCGCATCCAGACTTTGGAAATGACTTAAAAAATCAGAATAATATCAAAACCTATTTTGAACATATAGATGATAGTTTGTATGTTCTTTCTATGCGTTTACCAAAAATATCAGCTAAAATTCAAGATGATTTATCTACTGCCCATTATAATCTACACCAATCTTTAGAGAATTTTTCCGAAAATAGATTTTCTAATGGTATTTCCAATCAACGTTATGTTATGACATCTGTTAATAATTTAGCTGATTATTTAAGTACTATTTTAAATAGTATGAAGAATTCCATGTCTATGCAAATGGGCAAAGGAAAAGGTAAAAAAGGGCAAGGTTTTAGTTTACCAGATTTAATTCAAAAGCAAGGAGACTTGGCTAAAAAATTAGAAGAAGGGCAAAAAAAAGGCCAAAAGAAAGGAAAAGGAAAAGAAGGAGAGAAGCTAGACAAGAATGGTAAACCTGGTGATAAAGGAGAAAAGGGTAAACAAGGTAACGGAAAGAAACCTGGAGAAAATGGAGATAAACCAGGTGAAAATGGAAAACAGGGAGGAGAAGGTAACGGAGAACCTAATGATGATTTAGATGGTGAAATATATGAGATTTATAAACAACAAAGCCAATTAAGAGAACAATTACAAAAAGCAATAAAAGAAGGAAACAAAGTCAATCCTGTTGGTAATGCTGCTGCTAAAAGAGCTTTGAAAACGATGGAGCAATTAGAAAACGAAATTCTTGAAAAAGGTTTTAATGCTGGGACGCTTCAAAAAATGCAAAGTTTAAATTATGAATTACTGAAATTAGATAAAGCTGCTTTAGAACAAGGGAAAGATAAAAAGCGTAAATCAAATACTAATTTACAATTGATTCAAAAAAATAAATTAAAAGCTATAAAATTTAAGAAGTTGTTTTATAATCAAACCGAAATATTGAACAGACAATCATTACCTTTGCAGCAAAATTTTAAAAGTAAGGTGCGTGAATATTTTTCCGAACCAGATAAAAAACAATTATGATAACATTTAATTACGAAACTTCTTTTCAACTTAAAGATGAAACTTCTTTAGAAAATTGGATTCAAAATGTTGTAGAAAATCATAATTTTGAACTAGGAGAAATCAATTATATTTTTTGTGATGATGCCTATCTTCATAAATTAAATGTTGAATTTTTACAACACGATACTCTTACAGATATAATAAGTTTTGATACTACTTTAGGGAAGTTGATTAATGGAGATATTTATATTTCCGTTGAAAGAGTAGAAGATAACGCAAAGGATTTTAATGTCTCTTTTGAAGAAGAACTGCACCGAGTAATGATTCATGGAGTTTTACATTATACAGGCTTTAAAGATAAAACTGATACTGATAAAAATACAATGAGAGAAGCAGAAAACAATGCTTTATCCTTGTTAAGTATCTGATATTTAATTAAATAAAATAAAGTTTCACGTGAAACGATAAAAGAATGAGCTTATTTTCAACAACATATGATGTTATAGTAGTAGGAGGAGGTCACGCAGGAAGTGAAGCTGCTGCCGCAAGTGCAAACTTAGGTGCACATACCTTGTTAATCACAATGAATTTACAAAATATTGCTCAAATGAGTTGTAATCCTGCAATGGGAGGAATTGCAAAAGGACAAATTGTAAGAGAAATTGATGCTTTAGGTGGTTACAGTGCTATTGTTACTGATAAAACAGCTATTCAGTTTAAGATGCTGAATAAATCTAAGGGACCTGCAATGTGGAGTCCAAGAGTTCAATCAGATAGAATGCAATTTGCAGAATGCTGGAGAACAATGTTAGAACAAACTAAGAATTTAGATTTTTATCAAGATTCTGTAAATGGTTTGTTGTTTGATGGGGATAAAATTATTGGAGTTAAAACTGTATTAGGTTTAGAGATAAAAGCTAAAACAGTTATAATTACGGCGGGCACTTTTTTAAACGGATTAATACATATTGGTAATAAAAGTTTTGGTGGTGGTAGAGCAGGTGAAGGAGCTTCTACTGGAATTACAGAAGAATTAGTTAAAAAAGGTTTTGAATCTGGTAGAATGAAAACTGGAACTCCACCAAGAGTTGATGGACGTTCTTTAGATTATTCTAAAATGATTGAACAACCTGGTGATGAATTTACAGAAAAGTTTTCTTATTTACCAACCACAAAAGCGCTAGTAAAGCAACGTTCATGTTGGTTGACATATACTAATTTAAACGTGCATGATTCATTGCGCGAAGGTTTTGACAGATCACCAATGTTTAATGGTAGAATTAAATCTACGGGTCCAAGATACTGTCCTTCAATTGAAGATAAAATTGATCGATTTGCAACAAAAGACAGGCATCAAATTTTCGTAGAACCAGAAGGTTGGACGACCGTTGAAATGTATGTAAATGGGTTTTCAACTTCTCTTCCAGAAGATATCCAAGACAAAGCAATTCGCTCAGTTGAAGGTTTTGAAAATGTAAAGTTTTTAAGATATGGTTACGCGATAGAGTATGATTTCTTTCAGCCAACACAATTAAAACATTCTTTAGAAACAAAGTTAATTGAAAACTTATTTTTTGCAGGTCAGATTAACGGAACAACAGGTTATGAAGAAGCTGCTGCACAAGGGTTAATGGCTGGTGTAAATGCGGCCTTAAAAGTGCAAGAAAAAGAGCCTTTTGTTCTAAAAAGAAATGAGGCTTACATTGGTGTTTTAATAGACGATTTAATTACAAAAGGTACAGAAGAACCATATAGAATGTTTACTTCTCGAGCAGAATATAGAACGCTGTTAAGACAAGATAATGCAGATTTAAGATTAACTCCATTAGCTTTTAAATTGGGTTTAGCTTCAAAAGAAAGATTGGAAAGAGTTATAGAGAAGCAACGTAAAACAGATTTACTAATTAAATTTTTGAATGAAACTAGTGTTCGTAAAGAAGAAATAAACCCTATTTTAGAAGCTAAAGGTTTGGCTTTAATTACTCAATCTATGAAGCTTTTTAAAATTGCAGCTAGACCACAATTGTCTTTTTCTGATTTTAAGAATGTTAAAAAATTAAGTGATTTTGTAGAAGATAATTCAATTGATAAAGAGGTCATAGAGCAAGCAGAAATTCATTTAAAATACTCTGGTTATATTGATAAAGAAAAGAACAATGCAGATAAATTAAATAGGTTAGAAAGTGTTATGATTCCTTCTAAATTTAATTATCATAAAGTGCAATCTCTTTCTTACGAAGCAAGAGAGAAATTAAGTAAAATTCAACCAACATCAATATCACAAGCAAGCAGAATTAGTGGCGTTTCCCCAAGTGATATTTCAGTACTTCTTGTTTTTATGGGTAGGTAAAAAGAATTAAATTATTAAAATGTTCCTCGTGGAACATTTGCTTGAAAATAAAAATAATGGGGAAAGAAAAAGAGTTTTTTAAAAGATTAGAACCTTTTTTAAACTGTAAAGATTATTCAGTTTCTAAAGAAAGTTATGAAGTAATGCTCAATAAAAAATATGAGATGTTAGTTACTTCGCCAATTCCTTTAGATTTAGAAAATTATTATAAAAGTGAAGATTATATTTCTCATACAGATAGTAAAAAAACACTCTTTAATAAAGTGTATCAAAAAGTAAGAAGTTATACTTTAAATAAAAAATTAGCTTTAATCAATTCTTTTAATACGGAAGGTAAAAGCATTTTAGATGTTGGTGCAGGAACGGGAGATTTTTTAAAAGTTTGTAAAACGAATGGTTGGACTACTTTTGGTGTAGAACCAAATTCTGCGGCGAGAACTATTGCAGAAAAAAAGAATATTATTCTATTAGAAAAATTAGAAAACATACAAAACAAAACATTCGATGTAATTTCTCTTTGGCATGTTTTAGAACATGTAGAAAACTTAACTAAATATATTTCTACACTAAAAAAACTTCTAAAAGAAAACGGAATATTAATAATTGCAGTTCCTAATTTTAAAAGTTATGATGCGAACTATTATAAAGAATATTGGGCTGCTTTTGATGTGCCAAGACATATTTGGCACTTTTCACAAACGTCAATTAAAAAATTATTTTTAGAAGAAAATATGATTGTTGAAAAAACACTACCAATGAAATTTGATTCTTATTATGTTTCTTTATTAAGTGAAAAATATAAGTCCGGTAAAATGAAACCGTTTTCTTCCTTATATCGTGGTTTCTTATCAAATTTTAAAGCAAGAAAATCTTCTGAGTATTCTTCTTTGATTTATATTCTTAAAAACAAGTAAATAGGCATTTAGAGATTGTTTGAGTTAGTTTTTAGCTTTAAAACATATACTTTGTTTAAGAATAAATAAAAACCCCTTAAAACGAAAGTTTTAAGGGGTTTTTTAATAAATAATATTTATTGATTTTATTTTTACTATAATTTTTAATTATTTAATAAAAATACACCAAAGACTGTAATAATAAAATAGACGGCTAAAGACATTGCTCCTGCATAATCTTTTGCCAATCGTTGACCTATAAGTAAAAATATTAAAACGATAGCAGAAAGCGCTATTCCTAATAAAGCAATTTCTTTTGTTCCTAAAGTATAAAGTTGATAAACACCAACAACCATTATGGCTCCAGCAAAAAATTCTAAAAATAAAATAACGGCTAATAATAAAGGAACACTATTTTTGAGAGGAGAGTTTTTAAAATGATTTTTAATAAAAGAAACATTTCCTTTCCAGTCTAATACTTTATCAATACTGGATTGTAAAAAAGTAACAATTAAAAAAAGTAATATTAGAATTTCTGCGGGATAATTTGATAGTAATTTCATATGGCTTGTTTTTATTTTTTAATTAAACGTTGAAAAAAGTTTTTCGCTTTTCCTTTTACTTCTTTAATATCTTCTTTTGCTTCATCAGCGAAATCAGCAATATGTTCTGCTGCTTCTCCCGCTAATTCTGTTGCTTTTTCTTTTGTAACCTCCCTATATTTTTCAACTTTATCTTTTACATTTTCTATATTTTCATCTGATAAAGTTGCGTTTATTTTTTCTTTAGTACTTTCCAAAACCTCTTTTGCTTCCTCTTTAAACTCAGCTGCTTTTTGTTTTACTTCATCTGAAAGAGACTTCTGTGGTTCTTTTTTTTCTAATATATTTTTTTCTGCCATAAAGTATTTATTTTTTGGTAGTTATGTGTATTTAAATGCTTTATATATAGTTTTACAAAGCACTACTTTGTTCCTTAGTTGTCTAATACCTATACAGATTGCTTATAATCAAACTCTTATATTTTAGTTCTTCTAAATAATCCTACTTAGTTTTCAACTCTATAATTAGACATAAAGTCTTTTTTTGAAGGTTCAAAATAGTTGGTGTCTTTTAGAAACGCACTCGATTGAATTGAATCTTTCTATATATTTTTATCTTTCCCAAAAAGGTGAACCTCAATTATCTGTATTAAAACCTGAGTGATTTTTATAGCATCCTTTAATTCTTTTCAAACATCAAATTTAAAAAATAAACAACCAATTACTGTTACTCTATTATTTTATTTTTTATTTCTTTTTGGAGTTCGTTCCGTAAATAGCTATTCATTCTTTTACAGTATTTTTTTTTGATAATTCTGCAATAAGATTAAAAGAAATATCCTCCATTTTTTTATAACAAATACAGCTTTTTCCTATATCTAATTTTCTAAAACAATGTTTTGGATCTTCATTTACAAACCAATCGTAAATTTTTAGCATTTCATAAATACCACTATGATATAAATTTATGGAGTTTTTTTGTGATGCAAAACTCATAAAATACAAAGGTTCTTGTGGATTGTAATGATATCCATCTGAATAAATAGAATTGGAATTATACTGCCCAATCATTTTATATTAAATACCTTTTTCAAATTTTTTTGGTAAGTTCTCTTTAATTGTTGTCTGAAGTTTTTTTATCGCGTTTTTACGCTCTTCTGGATCTTGACTAATTTATTTTTTATAGGTGAAATTTCTTTGTACTGCATAACATCAAAATGTGATGATTACAGCTTAACAAAATTTTGCTTTTATTTTATCAACAATTGTTTGTGCTAATTTCTCTTTGCTTTCAATTGTCCAACCTGCAACATGTGGAGATAAAAGTACATTTTCTGAATTGATTAAATATTTGAATGCGTCTGGCATTTTATCTTCAGAGAAAAGGTTTTCAAAAGATGATTTTTCATATTCTAAGACATCTAAACCAGCTCCTAAAATCTTACCTGATTTTAAAGCTTCAACTACATCTTTTGTAACAACAGATTTTCCACGGGCAGTATTTATCAACCAAAAATTCTTTTTAAAATTCTTTATAAAATCAGAATTTATCATATTTTGTGTGAGTACAGTTTGTGGTGTGTGTAAACTTACAACTTCTGCTTTTTCTTGTAATTCAGTTAAAGAAACTTGTGTGCAATTTTCATCGCCAACATTTGGTTTTATATCATAACAAATTGCTTTTACATCAAATCCTCGAAGTTTTTTAGCAAAAGATTTCCCCATATTTCCATAGCCAATTAAACCAACAGTTTTTCCATCGAGTTCAATTCCGCGATTTTCTTCACGCAACCATTTTCCATTTCTAACTTCTTTATCAGCTTTGTTTAGTTTGTTAAAAAGTGATAATAACAGGGCTAAAGAATGTTCCCCAACTGCACTTCTATTTCCTTCTGGCGCAGCAATTAATTCTATATTTTTAGTTGCGGCATAATCACAATCTATGTTTTCTAAACCAGCACCAACGCGTCCAATAAATTTAAGGTTTGTTGCTTTGTCAATAAATTTTTTATCAATAGAAAAACGACTTCTAATTATAAAACCATCGTAAAAATGAATTTTATCTTCAATTTCAGATTTTGAAGAAGTATAATCTTCATCATTAATAAAACCCAACTCGCAGAGTTGTTTAAGTAAAAGAGGATGGTTTGTGTCTAAGTGAAGGATTTTCATTTGTAATATTTATTTTACCACATAGAAACATAGTCAAAATATGTTTGCTGTTTATTTAATTTCTCTGTAACAAATTCCTTCCCTTTGGTAAGGTTAGGATGGGCTTTTAATACTGCTCTTTATCACTTGGGAAATCGCCACTTTTTACATCATTAATATAGGTTTCAAAAGCACCCGTCATGTCTTTATATAAATCTAAATATCTACGTAAAAAACGAGGATTAAATTCATGTGTCATTCCTATCATATCATGCGTGACTAAAACTTGCCCATCAACACCATTTCCAGCACCAATTCCAATTACAGGAATTGAAATACTTTCTGCTACTTTTTGAGCTAATTTTGCAGGAACTTTTTCTAAAACAATTGCAAAACATCCAATTCTTTCTAACATTAATGCGTCTTCCATTAATTTTTCTGCTTCCTCTTCTTCCTTTGCTCTTACAGTATACGTACCAAATTTATAGATAGATTGAGGCGTTAAACCTAAATGTCCCATTACAGGAATACCCGCATTTAAAATACGTTTAATTGATTCTTTAATCTCTCTTCCTCCTTCTAATTTAATTGAATGTCCACCACTTTCTTTCATAATTCTAATTGCAGAACGTAATGCTTCTTTTGGGTCAGACTGATAACTACCAAAAGGTAAATCTACAACAACCAAACAGCGGTCTATTGCTCTTACCACAGAACTTGCATGATAAATCATTTGATCTAAAGTTATTGGTAAAGTTGTTTCATGACCCGCCATTACATTAGAAGCAGAATCACCCACAAGTATTACGTCAATTCCTGCTCCATCAACAATTTTAGCCATGGTATAATCATAAGCAGTTAACATAGAAATTTTTTCTCCGTTAGACTTCATGTCTACCAAAGATTTTACGGTAACTCTCTTATATTCTTTTTTTGCTACAGACATATTTGTTATTTTGAATTTGGTAAAAGTAATAAATATAGAACTATTTTAAACGAGTTAATTTTTAGTTAATTAGAAGTGTTTTATTTTATACCAATTCTAAATTATATAGTTTTAAGATTTTAAAATCCATTTATTATGTCAAGAATTATTCTTTTACTAATTGCGG
Organism: Polaribacter sp. SA4-10; assembly: GCF_002163835.1. Lineage (NCBI taxonomy): Bacteria > Pseudomonadati > Bacteroidota > Flavobacteriia > Flavobacteriales > Flavobacteriaceae > Polaribacter > Polaribacter sp. SA4-10. The sequence goes on from NZ_CP019331.1 coordinate 2,361,816, forward strand.
GGCTATTTTCAGTAACAATTGTAGCTCAAGAAAAAACAGAAGAACAGTTAATAAAACAAACCATTAAAACTTTTTTTGATGGATTACACAAAGGAGACACTACAATTATGAAGGCAACACTTCATAAAGACATAAAAATTCAAACAACAAATACAAATAAAGAAGGTAAAAAGGTGTTAAAAACGGAAACAAGAGAGCAGTTGTTAAAAGCAGTTTCGAATAAAAAACCAATAGATATTTATTTAGAAAAAATACTTTCTTACGCCATTAAAATTGATGGGAACCTAGCTTCAGTTTGGACACCTTATGAGTTTTATTACAATGGAAATTTTAGTCATTGTGGTGCAAACTCTTTTCAGCTTTTTAATAATAATGGCAAATGGGAAATTATTTATTTGGTAGATATGAGAAGAAGAGAAAATTGCACCTATTTAAAGGATAAAAAATAGCCTATATTTGGTTTTTTAAAATTGAGAATGTCAGAAACTGTAATACATAAAATAGATTCTAATAAATGGATTGATTCTTACGCAGATTATTTATATAATTATACTGTGGTTAGAGTTAATGATGCTGATTTGGCAAAAGATTTAGTACAAGACACTTTTTTTGCAGGATTAAAATCTGCGAAAAATTTTCAAGGAAAATCTACAGAAAGAACTTGGTTAGTTTCTATTTTAAAAAGGAAAATTATTGATCATTATAGAAAAATAAATTCTAAAAAAGGGCAAGCTGAAGTTCGAATGAATTTCTATGATAATGGAGAAAATGAAGGGAGTTGGATAGAAGAAAGAGTTCCACAAAGTTGGGATAATCAATCTGAAAAAGACATTGAAAACGAAGAATTAAAAAGCCAGTTAGAGCTTTGTATAAGTAAATTACCAGAAAAATATGCAATGGTTTTTAGAATGAAAACTATTCAAGAATTTGAAACAGAAGAAATCTGTAAGGAACTAGACATCACTGCGTCAAATTTATGGGTAATTATTCATAGAGCAAGAACGCAATTAAGAAAGTGTATGGAAGATAATTGGTTTAAAAATTAACAGATGTTTAAAAAATTAAATATAACTTGTGATCAAGCAACAACTATATGTGATAAAAATCAATATGGTGAAGCAACATTTTCAGAAAAAGTGAAATTAAATATTCATTTTTTAAAATGTAGAATATGTTTATTATACACAAAACAGAACATTACTTTATCTCGTTTCTTTAAAAAAGAAGCAACAAACTGCAAAGAAAGAATACACTGTTTAAGTAAAGAAGAAAAAGAAGAAATTAAAATAAATTTAGATAAAACAGCGTCATAAATAATTTTTTGTAGTTTTTGTAAAAACTACAGTTTTTGATTTTTTGTTAGATTGAAACGGAATTTATAGAAATATAAATTCCGTTTTTTTGTACTTTTGAAGCAAATAAAATTCCATGCATTTTTTACCAGAAAAGATAGATACTTATGTTGTAGAACACTCGCAACAAGAACCAAAAATTTTACAAGAGTTAAGTAAGGAAACTTGGCAAAAGGTATTAAACCCAAGAATGTTAAGTGGCGCTTTTCAAGGACGAATTTTATCTATGATTGCTAAGTTAGTTCAACCAAAAACCATTTTAGAAATAGGAACCTATACGGGTTATTCTGCTTTATGTTTAGCAGAAGGTTTGGTATCTGAAGGAAAAATAGTTACAATTGATAAAAACGAAGAGTTAGAACCGTTACAGAACAAGTATTTTGAGAAATCTGGACATAGAAATCAGATAGAACAATTTGTTGGAAATGCGATAGAAATAATACCTACTATTGATGAAAAATTTGATTTAGTTTTTATTGATGCAGATAAATCTAACTACATAAATTATTTTCATTTAATTATTGATAAAATGAATCCTGGCGGAATTATTTTGTCTGATAATGTGCTTTGGAGTGGAAAAGTAGTAGAAGAATTAGATCCAAAAGATAAAGACACAAAAGTACTTTTAGAATACAATAAACTACTAAATTCTGATGCTAGAATAGAAACTGTTTTATTGCCAATTAGAGATGGATTAACAATTAGTAGAGTAAAGTAGTTTTGTAAACAATTGTCATTGCAGACAAGGCAGGAATTTAAACTTTTAGAAAAGAATTATTAGTTTACAATTGCCTTTTTATAGGTCCTGTAAGATCATCAATATTATCTTTTACTTTAGACACTTCGTTCTTAATGTCTTTAGAAATATCCGTATCAATTCCGTGTTTTTGAGAACTTTCGTTTATTTCTTTCTTAATATCATTTGTAGCGTCTTTTACTTGACGCAATCCTTTACCTAAACCTCTGGCAATTTCAGGAATCTTATCTGCACCAAAAACCATCACCACAATTAACATGATAATCATAATTTCTGGACCACTAATAAATAAAAAAGTTGTATTCATACTAATGCAAAGGTAATTACTTTTTAATCAACATACGCTTATTTTTTATCAAAGCATTAAAATTGTTTCTTAAATTTATTTTTTCCTTCACGGGAAAAAGTGAGGTTTTTAAAGGTTTTCTGTTAGAAGAAAATTTAAGTGTTTTCAAGGATTGACAACGGTACTTTTTCTCGCTATCTTTGGATTATAAGTATCCTTTAAAATAAACGGATAAAACAACTATTTGTTTTTATATATACCGATGTGCTTCATACTGCCCCGTCCAGAATAATGGCTACATAATTTTAAATATTATGTACACAAATGACAAAGTAATTAGACGTTACAGTGAACCTTTTAAATTAAAAATTTTAACCGAACTTAGTACTGAAAAATACACCAAGAGTGAACTTTATAAACTCTATTCTATTGCATCTATCTTTTAGACTATAAAACACCAAATCGGGTATATTTAAATACAGTTCAAATCAATTTTAACCCATAGTTGTATTTCAAGACAAGGCACTTTATTTTATGAAACCTTAAAATTTAATTTTGCTTGTCTATCATACATAATGATGCTTCCTGCAACGGATACGTTTAAACTCAACTCAGATTTAAATTTCACTAAATGATGTGATTTTTCAATTGCTGTATTAGACAATCCATGATCCTCTGCGCCTAATAGATAAACACAACGTTTAGGGTGCACGAAAGTTTCTAATTGTGCTGCTTTTTCATCTAATTCTACACCAACTAACATCGCTCCTTTAGGAAGATTGTTAAAGAAATCGTTAAAAGTATCGTAATGAAAATAAGGCATTGCACCAATAGCTTTGTGAGTATCGCAAGCTTGTTTTGCATAGCGATTGCCAATGGTAAAAATAAAACTAGCGCCCATATTTTGTGCAGAACGCCATAATACACCTAAATTTTCAGGTGTTTTTCCATTCTGAATTCCAATTCCGAAAAAACCTTGTTCTAAATTGTTTACCATTAATTTTTAATCAACATACGCTTAATTTCATTCAATTTCATTAATGCCTCAATTGGTGTTAATGTATCAATATTGGTAGCAAGAATTTCTTCTTTAATGTTTTCTAGTAAGGGATCGTCTAATTGAAAAAAGCTGAGTTGCATTTCTTCATGTTGCGTTTGTTTTAAAACGTCTTTAACTTCTGCACTTTTATTGTTTTTTTCTAATTTCGCTAATATTTTATTAGCTCTATGAATCACCATATTTGGCATTCCAGCAAGTTTTGCTACATGAATTCCAAAACTATGATTAGAACCTCCAGAAACCAATTTACGTAAGAAAATAATAGTGTCTTTTAACTCTTTTACAGACACATTAAAGTTTTTAATACGCTCAAAAGTAGCGGTCATTTCATTCAATTCATGATAATGCGTTGCAAACAATGTTTTTGCTTTAGAAGGATGTTCATGTAAGAACTCAGAAATAGCCCAAGCAATAGAAATTCCGTCATAAGTAGAAGTTCCACGACCAATTTCATCTAATAAAACTAAACTACGCTCAGAAAGGTTATTTAGAATAGAGGCGGTTTCATTCATTTCTACCATAAAAGTAGATTCGCCCATAGAAATATTATCACTTGCGCCAACACGCGTAAAAATCTTATCTACAATACCAATTTTTGCATTTTGAGCAGGCACATAACTTCCCATTTGTGCTAATAAAACAATCAATGCTGTTTGTCTTAAAATTGCGGATTTACCAGACATATTTGGTCCAGTAATCATAATTATTTGTTGCTGATTTCTGTTTAAAACAACATCATTTGCAATATAAGTTTGATCTATTGGCAACTGTTTTTCAATAACAGGATGTCTTCCGTTTTTAATATCTAAATCGGTACTTTCATCCATAATCGGACGTACATAGTTGTTATCAATCGCTAAAACAGAAAAAGACAATAAACAGTCAATTTTTGCAATAATTTGCGCATTTTCTTGCACAATTTGTACATATTGAATGATATATTGTAATAATTTAGAAAATATTTCTTGTTCTAGTTTTGCTATTTTCTCTTCAGCACCTAAAATCTTTGTTTCGTATTCTTTAAGTTCTTCCGTAATATAACGCTCTGCATTTACCAACGTTTGTTTACGAATCCATTCTCCAGGAACTTTGTCTTTGTGAGAGTTTCTAACTTCAATATAATACCCAAAAACGTTGTTGAACGAAATCTTTAAACTTGTAATTCCTGTTCTTTCAATTTCACGCTTTAGCATGTTATCTAAGTACTCTTTTCCAGAGTTAGAAATTGTACGTAAATCGTCTAATTCTTGATGAACGCCAGTAGCAATTGCATTTCCTTTATTAATGTTTACAGGCGCATCATTAAACAGGGTTTCATTAATTTTTTTAATTAATTCGTTGCAATTATGCAATTGATTTCCTAATCCCTTAACAGTAGCGTTTTTGCTACTTTCTGCGGATGATTTTATCGGTAAAATCGCCTTTAAAGAGTCTTTTAATAAGACAATTTCTCTTGGTGAAGCTTTACCGGTTGCTACTTTAGAAATCAATCTTTCTAAATCGGATATTTGTTTTAATTGATAGGTTACCGTCTGAGAAAAATCATCAGAATCTATAAAAAACTTTACCAATTCATGACGATTTTTAATCTCGTCAATATTTTTTAAAGGAAGCGCCAACCAACGTTTTAATAAACGTCCACCCATTGGCGAAATAGTTTTATCAATTACATCTAACAGCGTAACTGCATTAATAGAATTCGGATTGTAAAGCTCTAAATTCCGAACCGTAAAACGATCCATCCAAACATAATTATCTTCAGCAATTCTGCTAATAGATTGTATGTGTTTTAGCTGATTGTGTTGCGTTTCAGACAAATAATACATCACAGCACCAGCGGCTATAATTCCGTGTTTTAAATCCTGAATTCCAAAACCTTTTAAACTTTTTACTTCAAAATGATTCTGTAAAGTTTCGTTTGCATATTCCTTTTGAAAAATCCAATCGTCTAAATAAAAGGTGTAATATCGGTTTTCAAATAATTCTAAAAATTGTTGTTTGTGTTGTTTTTGGACTAAAACTTCACTCGGACTAAAGTTTTGCAACAGTTTATCTATGTATTCTGCATTTCCTTGCGCCACCAAATATTCTCCTGTAGAAACATCAAGAAATGAAATTCCGAGTTGATTTTTATCAAAATGAACAGCAGCTAAAAAATTATTGGTTTTGGTTTGTAAAACTTCGTCATTTAATGAAACCCCAGGAGTTACTAATTCTGTAACACCACGTTTTACAATGGTTTTTGTCATTTTTGGATCTTCCAATTGATCGCAAATAGCAACACGCATTCCGGCTTTTACTAACTTAGGTAAATAGGTGTTTAAAGAATGATATGGAAAACCAGCTAAAGCTGTTTCTGTTTCACTTCCTGCTCCACGTTTTGTGAGTGTAATTCCTAAAACTCCAGCCGCTTTTTTAGCATCTTCACCAAAGGTTTCATAGAAATCTCCAACACGAAAAAGTAACATTGCATCAGGATATCTCACCTTAATTGCATTGTATTGTTTCATTAACGGAGTTACCTTTTTAGCGGTTGATTTTGCCAAGTTTTTGAAAATTTTCAGTTAGTTTTGCGAAGTTACAAAAAGTAGGCAGTATTCAGTATTCAGGAAACCAGTTTTTTACTGTTGACTGTTACTGCCAATTGAAAACTGAATTATGAGGAAATTAAAGAATAACGAGTTAGGAAGAATTACAGTTGATGAATTTAAAACTACAAAAAAAACACCTTTAATTGTAGTTTTAGACAATATTAGAAGTTTAAATAATATTGGTTCTGTTTTTAGAACTTCTGATGCTTTTTTGATTGAAAAAATTTACCTCTGCGGAATTACGGCAACACCACCAAATAAAGACATTCATAAAACTGCCTTAGGAGCAACAGAATCTGTAGCTTGGGAATATGTTGAAGATACATTTACTTTAGTTGAAAAATTAAAGAAAGAAAAAGTGAAAGTATTGGCTATTGAACAAGCAGAAAACAGCACAAAATTGAATAACTTTTATCCTAAGAAAGATGAAAAATATGCAATTGTTATGGGTAATGAGGTAAAAGGTGTGCAGCAAGAAGTTGTAAATGCGTCTGACTTGTGTATTGAAATACCACAATTAGGTACAAAACACTCTTTAAATATTTCTGTTACAACAGGGGTTGTTTTGTGGGATTTATTTCAGAAAATGAATATATTATAGTTTTAATTCTAAAACTCTATTTTAAGATATTAAACAAAAAAATAGTTAGGAATGAATTTACAAGAATTATTAATAAACTTAAACCCTGAAGTAGACCATCCAAAAATAGAAATAGGCGGTGTAGGAAGTTGACATGAAGGTAAAGATTAAATCTAATACTTAAAATTAAAAAATACGCAGAATTAGGGTGTTTTTATTTATTAGATACCTAAAATAAGTTTTGCAATCATAAAGTAAATTAAGATTCCAAAAATATCATTACTTGTCGTTATAAAAGGGCCTGTTGCTATTGCAGGGTCTATCCCTCTTTTATTTAAAAATAAAGGAACAAAAGTACCTATTAAACCCGCCACAATAATTACGATAACAAGTGATGTAGAAATTGCTAAAGCAGTATTTATTTTTCCTTCATAAATCCAAACAAAAACAAATAGAAACAAAGCCAATATAGCTCCGTTTAAAGCTGCTAAAAGCATTTCTTTTAGTAAACGGCTATTTATACTTCCTTTTACATCATCGTTTGCTAAACCTTGTACAATAATTGCAGAAGACTGTACACCAACATTTCCTGCCATTGCAGCAATTAAAGGAGTAAAAAAGAATAATATTGCATTTTCTGAAAACGTGTTTTCAAATAAACCCATAATTAAAAAAGCGCCAATACCACCAATTAAACCTAAAAATAACCAAGGCAACCGCGCTCTCGTTAATTCTAAAATACTGTCTTCTGAATCTACATCTTGTGTTAAACCAGCAGCCATTTGATAATCTCTTTCTGCTTCTTCTTTTAAAAGGTCTACAATATCATCAATAGTAATTCTTCCTAACAAAACATTGTTATCATCTACAACAGGAATTGCTTCTAAATCGTATTTTGCCATAATTTTGGCAACCGCTTCATCATCTTCATTTACGTTTACAGAATCTACTTGATCTATATATATCTCAGAAATTTTCTGTTCATTTTTAGCGATAATTAAATCTTTTAAAGAAAGTCTACCAATTAGTTTTTCTTGTTTGTCTACAACATAAATAGAATGAACTCTTGTAACTTCTTTTGCCTGCCCTCTAATTCTTCTTAAACAACCAGCAACGGTCCATGTTTCATAAACCTTTACTAATTCTTTTGCCATTAAAGAACCCGCAGTTTCATCTTCATAAGAAAGTAATTCCTTAATATCTGCTGCATGGTCATCATCTTCTAATGCAGAAATAACACGTTTTTGTCTTTCTTCAGAAAGTTCTCCAATAATATCAGCAGCATCATCAGTATCCATTTCTCCAACCTCGTCTGCAATTTCTTTTGCAGAAAGATTTTCTAGAATTTTTTCACGAACATCTTCGTCTAATTCAGTTAATATTTCAGAAGTTTTTTCACTATCTAAAAGTTTGATAATGTAAACAGATTCTTCAAAATTAATTTCCTCTATAACTTCAGCAATATCTGCATGATGTTCTTCATTTAAAAGAAGAAGAATGGCTTTGTCATCCTGATTTTCAATCAGAAACTTGACTTGATTTATAAGGTCTTCGTTAATTTCAAATGCCATTGTTTGAGATTTTTTCTGTGAGTTCAAAAAACTGATTAACAGATAATTGTTCTGGACGTTTTGTAAAGAAAGGGTCTTCTTTTAAAGTATCTGAAAGATTGAACACTTTTAAACTAGAACGCAGCATTTTTCTTCGTTGATTAAAGGCTGTTTTTACAACTCTAAAAAATAATTTTTCATCAACAGGAAGCATAAAGTTTTCTTTTCTTGTTAACCTTATTACTCCAGAATCTACTCTTGGAGGCGGATTAAAAACGGTTGGCGGAACTGTAAATAAGTATTCTACATCAAAGAAAGCTTGTGTTAAAACAGAAAGAATTCCATAGACTTTACTTCCTTCTTTTTCTGCTATTCTCAAAGCAACTTCTTTTTGAAACATTCCTGCAAACTCAGGCACATACGCCCTATGCTCTATTGCTTTAAAAACGATTTGGGTAGAAATATTGTAAGGAAAATTACCAATAATTGCTACCTGTTTTTTGTTGAAAAAATCGGTAAGATTTTGTTTTAGAAAATCACCTTCAATAATTTCAAATTTATCTTTTGAGGTGTCTAATTTAAGATGCTCTAACGGAAAAGTTTCATGCAGGTATGCAACAGAATCTCTATCTAATTCCATTACCGTTATTTTTGGTTTTTTCTCTAACAGATATTTTGTTAAAACCCCCATTCCTGGGCCAATTTCTAAAACGTTATCATAATTGGTTCCAATTAATGCATCTGCAATATTTTTTGCGATTGTTTCATCAGTTAAAAAATGTTGACCAAGATGTTTTTTTGCTTTAACACTCATAATTTAATTACTTGTAACCGTTGGAAAAAATTCATTAATAACTTTTAATTCTGTTCTAAAAGTCATCATTTTATCAGCAAATTTCTTAAAAGCTTCCCCTTTTAATTTATCTGCATCAAATTTATAATAATCATCTAAATCTTCTCTAGAATTAGTGGTGTATTGAACAGAATAGGTTTTTCCACCCATTTCTTCTTCAACCAAAACCTCTGTTAGTTTTGCAGATGTAAATCTACCTGTATTTAATACTTCTAAAATATGAATTTCCATCCAAGTTAACCATTCTTCATGAACAGTTTCGTCTATATTTATAGTTACATTGTATATATACATTAAATCACTGTTTTATATGGATTAATTAATAGCGTCTCCTCTTAATTTTCTGTATTTTTTTCTAGCATCTACTAGGTAAATACTAGAAGAATGTTCAAAAATAATCTTTTGATAATATTCTGATGCTTTTTCAGGACTATTTAATTTGTTATTGTACACTTCTGCCATTTCATAGAAAACGTCATCAGTTAAAAAACCTTGCTCATCTGTTGCTATTATTTTTTCTAAATTTAGAATTGCATCCTCATATTTCTCTTGTTTTATCTGAAGTTTCGCCATTTTAAACAAGACATTATTTGTAATTGGTAAAAAGCCACCGTTTAAGGTTTTTAGACTTTCATTATTTAAAATGGATGTTAAAACAGTTATTGCTTCTTCATTTTTATTCTGAAAAGCCAACAGGTCTGCTTTTGCATATTCGGTTAATCCTGAAGGAATTGAGTCTACAGGTTCATTGTCTGAAATTATTAAAAACAAATCTAAAGCATCATTTGCAATCAATTGTGTGGTAGCACCTTTTAATACTTTTAACTGTGCTTTTGCCCAAGGAAAATCACCTTTAAAGTAACTTGTTTGAGCAACCTTAAAACGAGCTTGTTGTGCTAATTCGTTGTTTTTTAATTGTGTTTGAATCTGTGAAAAATAGATTAATGCTTTATTAAATTTTCCAGTAAACACTAAAACATCACCTAATTTTAACTTAATTCTTGCTTTATCAAATTTAGAGTTCGAAAAACTGAGTGCTTCTTTTAAAACTTCTTTTGCTTCTTCTGGTTCATTTTTCTGAAAAGTTAAAAAATCAGCATATGCAACTTGTAATTTAATTGTAGACGTATTTTTTCCAAATTGTGTAAATAAAGATTGGAAAATAGTTTTTGCTTCTGGGTTTTTTATAGCGACAGCAATTTTTGCGATATATAAATTGGCATTAATTTTTTCTGCTTTTAAAATTGATTTTTCTCTGATGAAATTAAAACATTGTTCAGCAGTTTCATACTCTTTATTATCAAAAGCAATTTCACCTAAAGTAAATACCGCAGACAAATCTGTAGGATTTCTGTGAAACAACGCTTTTTCTTGAATTAACGCTTTTCCATAGTCTTTCTGCTGTGTAAACAACCAACTTAATAAAACATTCCAAACATCTTTTGGTTTGCTTACAGACTTTCTTAAAAGCGTTTTTCTGAATAAAATATTCTTTTCATTTTCAGCATCTTCTGTTATATATTTACTGGTATATCTTTGAACTAAGTTAAAATAATTCTCATTTTTATCAACCAGATTTATATAGGCTTTAAACATTTTTTTAAAGTCTCCTTTTTCGCCATAAATCTGTGCAATTTGAAAACTATAATTCGCGTTTTCATTTTTCATCATTGCTTTTTCGTAAGCTAAAATGGCATTATCTAGTAAGTTATAATCTTTAAAAAGACGACCAATAATACCACTATAAGCAGCATATTTATCTAAAGAGTTTAATGCGAATTCATAATTAATTTTGGCATTTTCTTTTTGCTGTTGAAGTTCATAATTATGTCCTAAATAAACGTATAAATATATTTGTGAAGCATTTGCTTTTATGCGAGATTTTAGCAAATCTTCAGCTTTTATAAAAGCTGCTGTTTCTTGATAACAAGTAATAAGTCTTCCTAAATAGGTTGTGTTAAACGGACTTTCATCATACAGCTTTTTAAAAATCTGAGTCGCTTTTTTGTATTCTCCTTCTCTATAATAATTTTCTGCAAGCAAATAATCATTTTGAAGCTCCTTTTGAGAGAAGCTAAAACTACTGATAAACAATAAAATGAGTAAAAAAAAACGTTTCATATAGGTTCAAAGATAATCAACTAAAATGTTAAATATTTATTAAACAATCTAATTTTGAGCGTTGTGTTGTAACATTTTGGCATAAAACTTGTCTACATAATAAATAACGAACAAATTTTAAACCATGAATACTTTTACTCAACAATACGAAACAGCAAAACAGAACTCAATAGCGTTTATGAAACAAGGACAAATAACAGCTTATTTTGAAGCTTTGTTAGAAATGAACAAGTATAAAAGATTGATGATTGCTGTGATATCAAATTAGTACGCTGTTTTTTATAAATAGTCATCAACTAACTGGAAACAGTTTCAAATTATAAACACATATCTACACAAAACAGCTTACTGAATACTGTTTAATTAGTTTATAATATCGAATCCACAATAAGGAACTAACACATCTGGAATTTTAATTCCATCTACTGTTTGGTAGTTTTCTAGAATTCCTGCTAAAACACGAGGCAAAGCTAAAGAGCTTCCGTTTAATGTGTGCGCTAATTCGCTTTTTCCTTCTTTGTTTTTGAAACGTAACTTTAGTCTATTTGCCTGAAAAGTTTCAAAGTTTGATGCAGAACTAATTTCTAACCATCTGTCTTGCGCTGTAGAAAAAACTTCAAAATCAAAAGTTAATGCAGCCGTAAAACCAGTATCTCCACCACACAAACGTAAAATTCTGTAAGGTAATTTAAGGTCTCTTAATATATCTTTAATATGTTCTACCATTCCGCTTAAAGCGTGGTAAGAATTATCTGGATGTTCAATTCGTACAATTTCTACTTTATCAAATTGATGCAATCTGTTTAATCCACGAACATGTGCACCATAACTTCCTGCTTCTCTTCTAAAACAAGGGGTGTAACCTGTACATTTTATTGGAAAATCGCTTTCTTGTAATAAATTTCCGCGAAACATATTTGTAATTGGCACTTCACCAGTAGGAATTAAATATAAATCATCTACTGTAGAGTGATACATTTGCCCTTCTTTATCTGGCAATTGACCCGTTCCAATACCTGAAGCTTCATTAATTAAATGCGGAACTTGATATTCTTTATAACCAGCTTCAATATTTTTATCTAAAAAGTAATTGATTAATGCACGTTGTAACCTTGCTCCTTTTCCTTTATAAACAGGAAAACCAGCACCCGTAATTTTTGTACCTAATTCAAAATCTATGATATCATATTTCTTCGCCAACTCCCAATGAGGAAGAGAATTTTCTCCTAAATCAGGAATTATCCCTTCGCTAAAAATTTTCTCATTATCTTCTTCAGATTTCCCTGGTTTTACAGAAGCATGAGGCACATTTGGTATTTGATACAACAAGTTTTGTAATTCATCTGCATAAGAAGTTAACTTCTCTGATACTTCTTTAGAGGTCTCTTTTAACTGACTTGTTTTTTCTTTTAAAATGTTCGCTTTTTGTACTTCACCAGATTTATACAATTGTCCAATTTCTTTGGATAAGCTATTAGATTCAGCCAAAATAGTATCAAGAGAAACCTGAGTTGCCCTTCTATTTTCGTCTGCAATTAAAACACTTTCAATAATTGTTTCAGCATTTGCAAAATTCCTTTTTGCCAACCCGTCTAAAACAGTTTGTTTGTTTTCTCTAATAAATTGTAATTGTAACATTTTGTAAGAATTATGAAATGCAAAGATATAATTTGTGAAGTAGTTTTACCAAGAAATCATAAATAAAAAACTTGACTACTTAGACACCTTGAAAATAGGGAATGAGATTTGTTAAAGCAGTTAATTTATAGATTATTTTTAATATAATCTAATGAGATTTCTTTGTCTTTTTTTATTTGAATGATAAGTTCTTCAATAGAAGCAAACTTTTGTTCATCACGTAAGAAGTAAAATAATTCTATAGTTAAATTCTGATTGTATACATCTTTGTTGAAATCAAAAAAATGAACCTCAATAGTTTGGTGTTTTCCATTTACAGTTGGTCTACTTCCAATGTTCATCATTCCAAAAACCTCTTGATTGTCAATAGTTGATTTTACAACATAAACACCTGTTTTAGGTATTAATTTGTAGGTTTCTTTTACATCAATATTTGCTGTAGGAAAACCAATTTTACCACCTAACTTTTTACCATTAACAACGTTACCGTTTAACATAAAAAGATAGCCTAAATAGTTGTTGGCAGTTTTTAAGTTTCCAGTAGCTAATGCTTTTCTAACTTTTGTAGAACTTACAGAAACATCATCTATATCTTGAGCTGGAATTTCTTCAACAGTAAAATCATATAAATGGCTATATGCTGTTAATTGCTCAATATTTCCTTCTCTATTTTTTCCAAAATGATGATCGTAACCAATAATTAATTTAGAAATATTTAGTTGACTTACTAAAATGTCTCGCACAAATTCTAGCGCCGTAATTCTAGAAAATTCTTTACTAAAAGGATGAATAATTAAATAATCTAATCCTGTTTTTTCTAAAAGCGCTGCACGTTCATCAATTGTATTAATTAACTCTATAGTAGCCTCTTTTTGCAATACCATTCTTGGGTGTGGAAAAAAAGTTAATAAAACCGATTTTTTACCTGCTTTTTTAGCATCAGAAACTAGTTTTTTTATTATTGTTTGATGGCCAAAATGAACCCCATCAAAAGTACCAATAGTAACAAAGGTTTTCTCTAAGGAAGAAAATTTAGAAATATTCTGAATTGTAATCAAAAAAGTGATTTTTTTACAAATGTACAATAACTATAAGTTTAATTAATACTTCAAAGTAGTGGTTTTTTGTGTTGATAAATCAATAATTAAAAGATGTTTTTTTTAAGAATTAATAAATTTATTATTCAAATAATCAATTATTCAAAAAAAATTGTATTTTGCATAATAGTTAACAAATAATTTTAAATTATGATAAAAAAGATTTTACTTCTTGCATTTATAGCTTTTGGTAGTATTGCAATGGTTGCTCAAACCACTGTTACTGGTATAGTTACAGATGCGGCTACTGGGGAAACACTTCCTGGTGCCAGTGTTAAAGTTTCTAGAAAGGCAGTTGGAACAAACACAGATTTTGATGGTGTTTTTGTAATGAATACAACAGATAAACCACCATTTACGATAGAAATTTCTATGTTAGGTTTTAAAACAGCCAAAGTTGAGATTACTAAAAACAACCAAAAGGTTGAGGTTAATTTAACTGAAAACGAAACTTCTTTAGATGAAATAGTCGTTTCTGCTTCTAGAACTCCAGAGCGTATTATGGAGTCTCCGGTAACAATAGAGCGGTTAGATTCTAGAGCAATAAAAAACACTTCTGCTCCATCTTTTTATGATGGTTTAGAAAATTTAAAAGGTGTAGATGTAAATACAAATAGTTTAACATTTAAATCTGTAAATACACGTGGTTTTGCTACTTTTTCAAATACACGTTTTATGCAATTAGTAGATGGAATGGATAATTCATCTCCAGCTTTAAATTTTGCATTGGGTAATTTATTAGGAATGTCTGAATTAGATGTAAAAACAGTAGAATTACTTCCTGGAGCATCTTCTGCATTATATGGTGCAAATGCTTTTAATGGTATTATGTTTATGACAAGTAAAAGCCCTTTTGATGATCAAGGGATTAGTGTCTCTTTAAAAGGAGGAATTACTAGTCAAGAAGCTGGTGGAGACAATGAATTTACAGATTTAAATATTAGAATGGCGCATGCTTTTTCTAATAAGTTTGCAGCAAAAGCAACTCTTTCTGTACTAGAAGGCACAGATTGGTTTGCAACAGATTATAGAAATACGAGTGGCGGAAAAATGATTGCTGGAACCAGAGAATCCGACAGGAACTATAACGGTGTTAATGTATATGGAGATGTGGTTTCTACAAATATAAATGGTGTGGCTAAAAGTCTTGAGGCTTTAGGACTTATTCCTAACGGAGCTTCTGCACTTGTACCTAGTGAAAACATCAGTAGAACGGGTTATAATGAAAGAGATTTGATGGATTACGGTGTGAAAAGCGTAAAGTTTGGAGGTTCATTAAATTACCGTCCTTTTGGGGATGATCGTCTAGAGGTTATTTGGAATTCTAAAGTGGGTACAGGTAATACTCAATACTTAGGTGGTCAAAAATATGCTATTAAAAACTTTTTGATGCAACAGCATAAATTAGAAGTGAAAGGGAAAAACTTTTTTGTAAGAGGATATATGACAGCAGAAGATGCTGGGGATTCATATAACACATTATTTGCAGCAATAAACATCAATAGAGCGTGGAAAGATGATAGTACTTGGTTTGGACAATATACAGGAGCATATTTAGGAGGAACTCTTGCAGGTTTAACATCAGACCAGGCGCATGCCGTAGCAAGACAAACTGCAGAATCAGGAAGATATGAGCCAGGTTCAGCAGAATATAAAGAGGCCTTTGATAGAATTACTTCAGACCCAGATTTATTAACAGGTGCAAAATTTAGAGATCAAACTAAATTATATCATGGAGATGCAAATTATAATTTTCAAGATCTAATAGATTTTGCAGAAATTCAAGTAGGTGCTTCTTATAGAAGGTATTCTTTAAATTCTTTTGGTAATATATTTACGGATGCAGATGGTCCTATTGACTATGATGAATACGGTATTTATACACAAGCTCAAAAGAAATTTTTAGAAGAGGATCGTTTAAAAGTAACGGCATCCCTTAGATATGATAAAGCACAAAATTTTGATGGTAATTTTTCACCAAGAGTATCTATGGCATATGCAGCAGGAGAAAATAAAAATCAAAATTTTAGAGCCTCTTTTCAAACAGGTTTTAGAAACCCAACAACGCAAGATCAATATATTGGTCTAGACGTAGGTAATGCTATTTTAGTTGGTGGTGTTGAAGATAATATAGATAGATACAGTACAACTTTTCAAGATGGTACTGGAACTAGTTATACTTTAACAGGTAGAGATGCTTATGAAAATTCTTACACAGTTGCAAGTGGCGGAACTGTAAAAGCAAATGTAGCTTTTGTGAAACCAGAAAAAGTAACCGCGTATGAAGTAGGTTATAGGGGGCTAGTTAACACCGGTGTTTCTAACAGAATTACTGTAGATTTAAGTGTGTATTATAATCAATATGAAGACTTTATAGCGAATACAAATGTAATTGTACCTTACAATGCAACAGGTGGATATAAAATCTTTCAATTGTACACGAATTCTCCAGCAGATATCAGTTCTTACGGAGCAACTATCGGTTTAAATACGAAGGTTTTAAAAGGTTTTAATTTAGGCTTAAACTATACTTTTGCTCAATTTGAGTTTGACCAAGCTGCAAACCCAGATTTTGAAGCTGGTTTTAATACGCCAGAACACAAAGTAAAATTACAATTTGGTAAAACAGATTTGTTTAAAAACTTTGGTTTCAACATAAATGCAAGATGGCAAGATGAATATCGATGGGAATCTACCTTTGTAGATGGTACTATAGAATCAAGAACTGTTATAGATGCACAGATTAATTATTCGGTTCCTTCTATAAAATCTGTATTTAAATTAGGAGGCGCAAACTTAACAGGTCAAGAATACTTAAGTGCTCCAGGTGTTGGTGCAATTGGTTCTCAATACTACCTTTCTTGGTCAATTAATAACTAAAAAAAACAAAATTTAATGAAGAATTATAAATATTTAGGATTGTTTCTTTTAACTCTAGGCTTCACATCTTGTAATGTAAACAATGAGTTAGATGCAATTCAAGAAGAAATAGTTGATCAAGTACAGTTGGATGCAAATGGATTAGATTTTTCTAAATACATTTCTATTGGTGCATCTTTTACTGCAGGTTATACAGACGGAGCGATGTTTAAAGCAGCTCAAGAAAATTCTTTTCCAAATATTTTGGCTGGGAAATTTGGAACTGAATTTAATCAACCATTAATGGCAGATAATATTGGAGGATTGGTTTATGGAGGAACAGCAGTTCAGCCACCAAGATTTTATTTTGATGGTGCTGGACCAGCAAGATTACCCGCAACGCCAACTACAGAGTTAACAGCGGTTCTTTCAGGGCCTTTTAATAATTTTGGCGCTCCAGGAGCAAAAAGTTTTCATTTAGGAGTTGCTGGATATGGACAATTAAATCCTTATTTCGGTAGAATGGCATCTAGTCCCGGAGCATCTGTTATGGGAGACGCATTAGCTCAAAGCCCAACGTTTTTCACCTTATCAGAGATTGGTGGAAATGATGTTTTAGGGTATGCGCTTTCTGGAGGTTCAGGTATAGATCAAACTGGTAATTTTGATCCATCTAGTTATGGAGGTTCAGATATTACAGATCCTAATGTATTTGCACAAGTATTTAGTGGTATGGTTACTGCTTTAACTGCAAATGGAGCAAAAGGAGTAGTAGCTAATGTACCTTATATTACAGATTTGGCTAATTTTACAACTGTACCTTATAATGCAATTCCATTAGATGCAGCAACTGCTGGTCAATTAAATGGTGCTTTTGCAGCTTATAATGGAGGGTTACAACAAATATTAGATCTTAAAAACGCAAACCTTTTACCGGCTCAGGTTCTTCCTTTGTTGGTTAACTATGATCAAGCTGAAGTAGATCGTAGACAAGTTAATTTTGTTGCTGGACAAAACGCAGTTTTAATGTTAGATGAAAATTTATCAAATTTAACTCCTATTAACCCAGGTTTAACAAATATGAGACAAGCAACTGCAGATGATTTATTGCTTTTAGCAAGTTCTACAGTATTAGGTACTACAGTTGGTGGAAACCCTCAATTAATTAATGGAGTCTCTGTTCCCTTAGCAGACGAATGGGTTTTAACACCTGAAGAACAAACAGCTATTAAAACAGCTACAGATTCATACAATACTACTATCGGAGCAGTTGCCGCTTCTAATTCAAATATTGCATTAGTAGATTTTAAAGGGGTTTTATCAGAAGCATCTACAGGTATTATGTTTGATAATTATACAATGACTACAAGTTTAGTTACTGGAGGTTTAGTAAGTTTAGATGGTGTTCATTTAACTGCAAGAGGATATGCTTTAATGGCAAACAAAATTTTAGCAGCTATGGATATTGAATTTGGTTCTAATTTTACCACTGCAACAAATGGTTTAGCAAAAGCAGGAGATTATCCAACAAATTACTCTCCTTTATTGAGATAAGTTTTTACAATATAGTATTCATAAAAAAAGGTTGAGCAATTGCTCAACCTTTTTTGTTTTTATAAATGTTATCTTTTTAAGACAACATCAAAGTTGCTCTTTTTACTCCAGCAACTAAAATATCTATTTCTTCTTTTGTATTGTAAAAAGAGAAAGAAGCTCTTATGGTTCCTGGTATTTTATAGAAATCCATAATTGGTTGTGCACAATGATGCCCTGTTCTAACAGCAATTCCTAATTTATCTAAGATTGATCCAATATCATAAGGATGAATTTCATTCACATTAAAAGAAATAACAGCTGTTTTTTCTTTTGTGGTTCCATAAATTTTTAAACCTTCAATTTTTAATAATTCTTTAGTTCCATATTCTAAAAGTTCGTGTTCATAAGAGGCAATCTCTTCAAAACCCACTGAGTTCATATAGTCGATAGCTGTTCCAAAAGCGATTCCTCCACAAATATTTGGGGTTCCAGCTTCAAATTTATGAGGTAAACCTGCATAGGTAGTTTTTTCAAAAGAAACCGTTTCTATCATTTCTCCACCACCTTGATAAGGAGGTAGTTTTTCTAACCATTCTTTTTTCCCATATAATAACCCAACTCCTGTTGGGCCACATAATTTATGAGCAGAAGCCACGTAAAAATCAGCATCTAAAGCTTGTACATCTGGTTTAATATGAGGTGTTGCCTGAGCTCCATCAATTAAAACAGCGGCATTTACTTTGTGAGCAGCATCAATAATTTCTTTAATTGGGTTTACGGTTCCTAATGCATTTGAAACATGATTACAAAAAACTAATTTTGTCTTTTCATTTAACAAACTATGATATGCTTCCATATCTAAAGAGCCATCTTCAAACATTGGAATTACCTTTAAAATAGCACCTGTTTTTTCGCAAAGCATTTGCCAAGGAACAATATTTGAATGGTGTTCTAAAGCAGAAACAATAATTTCATCACCAGCATTTAAAAGTGAAGAAAATCCAGATGCAACGATGTTGATACTGTGCGTAGTTCCAGCAGTTAGAATAATTTCGTAAGCTTCTTTTGCATTAAAATGATGTTGCACTTTAATACGAGCTTCTTCATATTTATCAGTTGCTTCTTGACTTAAAGTATGCACGCCTCTGTGAATATTTGAGTTGTAATTGCTGTAATAATCTACAATAGCATCAATTACAACTTGTGGTGTTTGTGAAGTTGCTGCATTATCAAAATATACTAGAGGTTTTCCATGAACAGTTCTTTTTAAAATTGGGAAATCTTCACGAATTTTATCAATATTAATCATACAAATCATATTTAGTTACAAAGATAAAGCTTGATTTTTTAAAGTTTTCATAAACTGAATATGTTTTCCTTATTTTTACATCATTAAACTATATTTCTAATGAAAGTAAGCAAGCGTATTCTTCTTTTTTTATCATTAATTATTATAATTACTGTAATCTATAATTACCCTAAATTGAATATTATGGCAGGTTATTCTGCTAAAAATATGGCTTCATCTGTTTTTGTTGCAGAGAGAACTTTAGAATTTACAGATATAAATGACAATAACTTTTCTCCTATTAATTTAGCTTCTGATAAAGTGAACTTAGAAGAAAAATCTGCATCTGCATCTGCAATTGGGTTACTTACAAGAAAAGCAATTTATAGAGAAGGCCTAGGAAGTGTTTTAACTTTAGATAAAGAAGATGTCAATAAGAAGTTTTTAGCTCCCAAAAGAACAAAACCTGACTATAAAACTCCTTTTCCATTTGGAAATGCAGATCAAAAAGATACTGTTTTTACAAATGTAGATTATACCCACTTAAACAAAACTGTTAGTGCTCTTTTTAAGGATGTGAATAAAACCAGAGCAGCTGTTGTTATCTATAAAAATAAAATTATTGCAGAAAAATATGCGAATGGCTTTACAAAAGAGTCTAAAATTTTAGGTTGGTCTATGACCAAAAGTATTACAGGTACTTTATTCGGCATTTTACAGTATCAAGGAAAAATTAATGTGCAAGATAAAGCACCAATTGTTGAATGGGAAAATGATGCTAGAAGTGAAATTACGATTCATAATTTATTACAAATGAATAGCGGTTTAGAATGGGATGAAGATTATAATTCTATTTCTGATGTTAGTAAAATGTTGTTTTTAGAAAGAGATATGACGCAGCAACAAATCAACAAACCGTTTGTAGGAAAACCAAACGAAACGTGGAACTATTCTTCTGGAACAACAAATTTATTGTCGGGTATTTTAAGAAATCAATTTAAAACCCACCAAGAATATTTAGATTTTTGGTACACGAATTTAATTGATAAAATTGGCATGAATTCTATGGTTGTTGAAACAGATTTATCTGGAAATTATGTGGGTTCTTCTTATGCTTGGGCAACGCCAAGAGATTGGGCTAAATTTGGTTTGTTATATTTAAATAACGGAAAATGGAATGGTGAAAACTTATTCACAAAACAATGGGTAAAATACGCTACTACACCAACACCAACTTCAGAGGGTTGGTATGGCGCGCAAATTTGGTTAAATGACGGAAAAAGATATCCAGATGCACCCAAAAACATGTATTCTTTTAATGGTTACCAAGGACAGAATGTATTTGTTTTACCAGACCAAGAATTGGTTATTGTTAGAATGGGATTAACTAAAAATGCGGATATTAATTTATTTTTGAAAGGTGTAATTGAAAGTTTAAAATAGTATTATGTAAATAATTTTAGTTTTTAAAAAGTGAAAGCCTGTCTTATGCAGTATAAATTTACTAATTTTTTCCTTTAATCAAGCTTAAAACAACAGCTACAATACCTAAAGAAATTGTAATATAAGCATTCGTATTATCTTGTGTTTTAACTAAGTCTAAAGTACCTATAGAAAGCTGTGTTTCTGGAATTACCATGGTGTAAATTCCATAAGTTAGTAGAATAGCACCTGTAATTAATAAAACTAGTTTTATGCTTTTGTTCATCGTTGATTTTTGTTCTAAGTTACTACATTTTTTATAGATAATAAAAAACCACGCAAATTGCGTGGTTTATACTCTTATAAAAAAGAAACAATGTTACTTATAGGTCAAAACCAATATTTACATTTAATTTCTCTGCAATTAATTTAGTAATTCGTTGTTTTACTTCCGGTATTTTAACGCTTTCTAAAACGGTATTTGCAAAAGCAAACATTAATAATGCTCTACCTTCTTTTTCTGGAATTCCACGTTGTTGCATGTAAAATAATGCTTCATCATCTAATTGACCAATGGTACAACCATGAGAACATTTTACATCATCAGCAAAAATTTCTAGTTGAGGTTTTGCATTAATCGTAGCTTTATCACTCAATAAAACATTGTTGTTTTTTTGATATGCATTTGTTTTCTGAGCTTCCTTATCAACAATAACTTTACCGTTAAAAACACCTGTAGAACGATCGTTAAAAATCCCTTTGTAATCTTGATGACTTTCACAATTTGGTTCTATATGATGTACCAAAGTATGATGATCTACATGTTGTTTTCCTTCAATAATTGTAATTCCTTTTAAAATAGAGTCGATGTGTTCTCCTCTTTGATAAAAGTTTAAATTGTTTCTAGTGATATTTCCTCCGAAAGAAAAAGTATGCACAGAGACCACACTATTCGATTTCTGTTCTATATAAGAATTATCTACTAATGAAGCATTGTTATCATCATTCTGAATCTTATAAAGATCTACAGTAGCATCTTTTGCAGCAAAAATTTCAGTAACTGCATTTGTTAAAACAGGGTTTGAAGTTAAACTTTGATGACGTTCTATAATTTGAACATGTGCATTTTGCTCAACCACAATTAAGTTTCTTGGTTGTAACATCGTTGCAGCTTCAGAACCTGTGGTAAAATTGACAATCTGAATTGGCTTTTCTACCTCAACATTTCTAGGAATGTAGATGTAAGCTCCTTCGTTTGCAAATGCAGTATTTAAAGAGGTTAAATTGTCTTTTTTTGCTATTTTATTAAAATAGTTTTCGATAACAGCTTTGTATTTTGGTTTTGTTAATGCCGAAGACATTAAACAAACATCAAAAGTGTCATGTGTAGTTTCCGATAGAAAAGAACTGTATTTTCCATCAATAAAAACAAGCTTGTATGCATCGATATCATCAATAAAATATTTTTGTACATCTGCTAATTGAATTGAATTCTCTTTATTAGGAAATAGGCTATAGTCTTGCTTTAAAACTGAGTTTAAAGAAGTGTATTTCCAAGCTTCCAATTTCTTAGTAGGAAAACCTAAATCTTCAAAATTTTGAAACGCTTCTGAACGAATTTCATGTATATCAGAATTGGTGTCTATATCGTTTTCAAACGCTACGTATGATGATAATAATTTATCTTTTAATTCCATTTGTTTTCGTTTTAAAGTTTAGAATTGGGAGTTTTTTAAAGTTTGCTTTTACGCAGCTTTATCACTGTTTCAATTGTTAAACTTTTTTAGCTATAAACTTTTTTACTGAACTAACTCCTCTTTAATCCAATCATATCCTCTTGCTTCTAACTCAAGCGCTAGCGAAGCATCACCAGTTTTTACGATTTTCCCATCGTATAAAACGTGGACAAAATCTGGCACGATATATTCTAATAAACGTTGATAATGCGTAATTACAATTACGGCATTGTCTTTAGATTTTAGTTTGTTAACGCCGTTTGCAACAATACGCAAAGCATCAATATCTAAACCAGAATCAGTTTCATCAAGAATTGCTAATTTAGGCTCTAACATTGCCATTTGAAATATTTCGTTACGCTTCTTTTCTCCTCCAGAAAAACCTTCGTTTAAAGAACGGGATAAGAATTTACGGTCTATTTCTAACAATTCAGATTTCTCACGAATCATTTTTAACATGTCTTTTGCTGGCATGTCTTCTAAACCTTTTGCTTTACGAGTTTGGTTTATTGCAGTTTTTATAAAGTTAGTTACAGAAACTCCAGGAATTTCTACAGGATATTGGAAAGATAAAAACACGCCATTGTGTGCTCTTTCTTCTGGTGCTAGCTCGCTAATATCTTCACCGTTTAATTCAATAGTTCCCGCACTAATCTCGTAATCATCTTTACCGGCAATAATATTAGCCAACGTACTTTTTCCAGCACCGTTAGGACCCATAATTGCATGAACTTCACCAGCTTTTACTTCTAAATTTAATCCTTTTAAGATTGATTTATTGTCGATACTTGCTTGTAAATTTTCTATTTTTAACATTGTCTTTCGCTATTTTCTTTTCGCTTTTTACACGATTCGCTTTTTAATATTCTGTTTAATTTTTGCTCTGTTGGTTCAGCAATTATACAGTTAAAACTCCGTGAATCTTATCCAACACTTCCTTCTAAACTAATTTCCAATAATTTTTGAGCTTCTACAGCAAATTCCATTGGTAAATTATTTAAAACCTCTTTACTAAATCCGTTTACAATTAATGCAATTGCTTTTTCAGTATCTATTCCACGTTGATTACAGTAAAACAATTGTTCTTCACCAATTTTACTCGTAGTTGCTTCGTGTTCTACTTGTGCTGTTTTATTCTTCACTTCTATATAAGGGAAGGTGTGCGCACCACAATCATTTCCCATTAGTAAAGAATCACATTGAGAGAAGTTACGTGCATTTTCTGCTCTTGGACTTATCTGTACTAATCCTCTATACGAGTTTTGTGATTTTCCTGCAGAAATACCTTTAGAAATAATGGTCGATTTGGTGTTTTTCCCCAAATGAATCATTTTTGTTCCAGTATCTGCTTGCTGGTGATTGTTTGTTACTGCAATTGAGTAAAATTCACCGACAGAGTTATTTCCTTTCAAAATACAGGAAGGGTATTTCCAAGTTACGGCAGAACCAGTTTCTACTTGTGTCCAAGAAATTTTTGCATTATTCTCGCAAATACCTCTTTTAGTTACAAAATTGTAAACACCACCTTTTCCTTCTTTATTTCCAGGATACCAGTTTTGTACGGTAGAATATTTAATTTCTGCATCATCCATTGCAACTAATTCTACAACGGCTGCATGTAATTGATTTTCATCTCTACTTGGCGCAGTACAACCTTCTAAGTACGAAACATAACTACCCTTATCTGCAACAACTAACGTTCTTTCAAACTGTCCTGTTCCTCCTTCATTAATTCTAAAATAGGTAGATAATTCCATTGGACAACGCACACCTTTTGGAATGTAACAAAAAGATCCATCTGAAAAAACTGCTGAATTTAATGCTGCATAAAAGTTGTCTGTAGTTGGTACAACAGTTCCTAAATATTTTTTAACTAATTCTGGATGTTCTTGAATTGCCTCAGAAATAGGCATAAAAATAATACCTTTTTCGCCTAATGTTTTCTTAAAAGTTGTTGCAACAGAAACTGAATCTATTACAATATCTACAGCAACATTTGCTAGTTTTTTCTGTTCATCTAATGAAATCCCTAAACGCTTAAAAGTATCCAATAATTCTGGGTCTACTTCATCCAAAGAATTTAACTTCGGTTTTGCTTTTGGAGCAGAATAGTAAGCAATGTCTTGAAATTTTGGTTTTGTATAATGAACATTTGCCCATTCTGGCTCTTCCATTTTCTCCCAAACTCTATAAGCTTCCAAACGCCAATCAGTCATCCATTGAGGCTCGTTTTTCTTTTTAGAGATTGCAATTACAACATCTTCACTTAACCCTTTTGCAAAGGTTTCACTCTCTATATCTGTATAAAAACCATACTTATATTCTTTGGTTTTTAATTCTTGTTCTAAATCGTCTTCTGTGTATTTTGACATATTTATTTGATTTTTAAAGTGAAAAACTTTCTCCACATCCACAAGTTCTATTTGCGTTTGGGTTATTAAAAACAAACCCTTTCCCGTTTAAACCTCCAGAGTATTCTAAAGTTGTTCCCACTAAGTATAAAAAACTCTTTTTGTCAACAATAATTTTTACATTATTCTCTTCAAAAACTTTGTCACTATCTTCTTTCTTATTATCAAAAGTTAAATCGTAGGACAAACCCGAACAACCACCACTTTTAACACCAACTCTTACGTAATCGGTTACCGCGTTAAAGCCGTCGTCAGTCATTAATTCTACGACTTTCTTCTTTGCTGTGTCTGAAACTTTTATCATATCTTTAAATAGATTAAATCTAAATTGTGGACAAATATACAATATAAGTCGAAGAATAACGAAGAATTTTCATTGTGAAAGACAATAATCCAATTGGTTTTATTGATTACTGCTGAAAGGTTGGATTATTGATGAAATCATTATCTGAAAGCGCGAGTAGAAATGCTTTTAAATCTGTTTTATCTTGAGTTGATAACTGCACACCACCTTTATCTATATTCTTCATTAAAGGATCTATGGTTGCTGATTTCTTTAAGCCTTCAGAATAATGATTGATAACTTCTTCTAAAGTTGAAAACCGACCATCATGCATGTAAGGTGCTGTAAAAGCTAAATTGCGAATAGAAGGCGATTTAAATTTACCATTATCATTAGGGTCTCCTGTAACATTTCCAAACCCTAAATCTTTAAAAGTAGCATCTAATCCGTTATTATGAAATTTATTATCTGTCCAAAGCGGATTGTTATTACTTCCATGACAATGAAAACAATCTCCTTTTGCTTCGTCCATAAAAACATCAAATCCGTTTTGCTCTTCAGGAGTTAAGGTTGCTTCTTTACGTAAGAACTGATCGAATTTAGAATTGCCAGAAATAAGTGTTCTTTCAAACTGAGCAATTGCTTTTGTAATTATAATAGAATCTATTTTTGAAGTACCAAAAGCTTGTAAAAATAAATTTGGATAGGTTGGGTGTTGTTGGATTCTTTGAGTAACTTTTTTCCAATCTGCATGCATTTCTATCGGATTTGAAACTGGTTCTAATGCCTGTTCTTCTAGACCAAATTCTTTTCCGTCCCAAGCGAAACGTTCATCAAAATTCCATGCGAGATTAAATAAAGGCATGGCATTTCTTTTTCCAAATTCTCCTTGAATTCCGGCACTAAATTGTTGTTGATCTGTAAATGCTTTTTTTGGATTGTGGCAAGAAGCACAAGATTGTGATCCATCCCCAGATAAAATACGATCAAAAAATAATTTCTTTCCTAAAGCAACTCCTTCTTCCGTTAAAAGGTTGTTTGCAGGTACAATGGGAGCAATTAATTTTGCTGCAAAAAGAGTTGGAATTTCTAAGTTATACGGAATTGGGGTGTACACCTCCTCTTCATTCGATGCGCAATTCATCAAAAGAAAACAGAAAAGAAAAAATAGATGTATTTTTTTCATTTTTATATTGTTTGCCATTCTTAGTAATGACAAAGTTTTATTGACTTACTTCTCCAAGAGAAAAAACACCTTTCCCGTTAGCACTCATTGTTTTTTGAGCTTCGAAGTTAGGCATTAAAACAGTGTTTAGCTCGTTTAAATCCCATGTATTTGGGTTTTTAAACCATTCTGCAAGGTTTACCTTAACTTCAATCTCCGTATTGTTTGAAATTGTTACAGTTCCTAAATTGACTTCAAAAGAAGTGTCTTCAAATTTTAAATTATCTGGATATGTTCTGTCTACCGCTCTAATACTATGGTAATTAAAGCCTGCTTCTTCGTATTTGTTGTCTATATATTTTCCGTCAAATTGCATGTAATGATATCCGCCACCTAACATCCCAGGAACGTTAAAGCTAACAGAATTTAAATCTTGATATACGCCATCTATATTGTCTTCGTCTGAAAAACCGAATCTAAAAGAAAGTGTATAAGTCCCGTTCGTAAGGTTTGAAATATTGAATGATGTTCCAGAATTTTCAGTAAAATTAATCAAATGATAGTTTTTTAAGCCAAGCAAACTAATATTTGAAATAAGATATCGTAATTTCTCGATACTTATTTTTTCTCCATTTTTGTTTGTAAATTTTAGCGTGTCAAAATCTTGATTGGTAATTGGTGTTCCATCCCAATTATGAGTAAAATTTAAGGTAATAGTTATGTTTTCGTCTTCGCTGGAGCAAGATGAAAACATAAATATTGAGATGCATAAAAAAGCAAGTATATTTTTCATTTTGTTATTTTAATTGAATTATTAATGCATCTGTAAAGCCTTTATTTTCAGAAATATCTTTGTCTGAACTACTACTTTCACCAACTGCAATAATGGCCTTATTATTTAACTCAACAACATCGTATAGAAAGTCGATTTCTGAGCCGCCAACTGTTTTCTGCCATAAGAGGTTTCCATTGGCATCAACTTTTAAAATAAGTGCATCATTTTGTCCTTTATTTTCAAAACCGTTGTCTAAACTTCTAGAACTACCTGCAATTAAAAAACCATTATCTTGGGTTTTAAAAACTGCTTTTGCAACATCAAAACTTGAACCTCCTACTGTTTTTTCCCAAATAAGTTCTCCTTGCGCAGAAACTTTAATAATCCAAATGTCTGCGCCACCATTATTTAACGATACATCTAAATCTGAACTTCTGGTATCTCCAACAACAATAAAATTACCGTCATTTGTAGCTGTAATTGCAGTAGCTTCATCAATTTTTGATCCGCCAAAACTTTTTTCTAAAAGCAATGTTCCTGTAGATGAGATTTTTATCATCCAAAAATCATAACTTCCTTTATTATTTTCAATATTAAAATCGTCACTGTCTGATGAGCCCACAATTATAAAATTATTATCCGTGGTTTCCACAACACCTAAAGGCAGTTCTGAAAGTGACCCACCAAAGAATTTACGCCACTGTAAGTTACCAGAACCATCTGTTTTTATTGCCCAATAATCTCCACCAGCGTGCTGTGTTGCGGCTGATTTTGAGTTCCCTTGTCCGTTAGAACTAGAAACATCTAAAACACCAGCAATAAGAAATCCCCCATCTTTGGCTTCTAACAATGTTGTACCGTAATCTGCGCCAGAAAAACCAAATGTTTTTTCCCAAAGCAGGTTTCCACTGTTTGAGAGTTTTAGAAACCAAAAATCTTTATCACCTGCATTTTCAGAAACATCTGTATCTGAACTTTTACTGTATCCTAAGACTGCAAAACCACCATCTTTAGTTTGTATAATACTTGCTGCACTGTCATCTTTTGAACCACCAAAAGTTTTCTGCCATTCTAGGGTGTTGTCTGCAGAAAATTTTTGAATCCAAAAATCAAAAGAGGCATCTGTTTTTGTGGTGATGTCTCCGTCTACACTGTGCGTATAACCAGCAATAACGTAGCCACCATCAATTGTTTTTTCAACAGAATAAAAAACCTCATTTTTAGAACCACCAAAAGTTTGGGCAAAATCTAAAGAGCCTGTATTAATTATCTCTTCTACTTCTTCTTGGTTTATTGTAACATCCGTTTTTGAGCAGTTATATAAAAATAATAACGCTAATATTAGAGAATATTTTTTCATTTTATAATAATTATTTGGCATTTTATGTTAAATAATTTATTCAACAATAAATTTCTTTGTCATTTTTTCATTAATTTTAATAAGGTAAATACCTTTTTCTAAAACGGTAGTTTCTAAAATATATTTAGGTTGGTTAATTTTTTTTTGTAAAATTAAAAGAGCTAGTATGAACTAGCTCTTTTAAGGGTTGTAATAATTATTTGAAACTTTATATTAAAGAACTTATTCAATAATAAATTTCTTTGTCATTTTACCATTAATTTTAATAAGGTAAATTCCTTTATTTAAAATAGCAGTTTTTAAAATGTATTTTGGTTGCTTAAGATTTTTTTTATCAATTATTTTTTGGCCTAAAATAGAATATACTTGAACACTTTCTATTATTTTATTATTTCCAATTGTTATTGTTGTTTGAGATTTTGCAGGGTTTGGAAAAACAGAGAAATTTGTTAGTGCTTTTTTAGGCGCTACATTTAAAGTACCACTTTTTCGAATAACAAAAAAACCGTTGTCTATATCACTAACAATAATGTTTCCGCTGGGAAAATAAGGGTATACATTCCAAACACCGTTAAAGTCCGCATTATCATTGTTTGGGTAGGTATCAAAGAAACCAATTTCTGAAAAACTTTTAGTTGCTATATTTGACACATCAATCATGCGCACACCACCCGTATAATTTGCTTGATAGTAGACATTGTCTTTTACATATCCATTATGATCTATAGCATTTGTGTTTCCGAAGTAATCAAAATGATATACTGGATTGTCTAAATCTGTAAAGTCGAAAATAATAGACCGTGTCTTGTTTCCTATTTTTAACTCATCTTGTTCATCACCTAAAATAAAATATTTTAGATCATCAGTAAACCAACCTTGATGTGCATATTTAACATTAGAATAACTTATGGTAGAAATTACGATAGGGTTTGTTTTATCCGTTACGTCTGCAATTACAATTTCATTTTCATTACTTCCAATAAGAATTTCCTTGTTGGTATAGTCTGTATCTGGACCGCTATAAGTGATAACCTGTGCATCATGGGAGTAACCGCCCTCAGCAAAACCGCCTTCAATAACCGGGTTGACAGGATCTTGAATATTTATAAATATAGGACCACCCCCATAGGTAGAGCTTCTGCTTGCCCCAACGATATATGCATATCCACTTTCTTCATTAATCACGATATTATGCGCACTTCCAAACCCCGTAAAAGTGGTGTCTGCAGTAAAAGGTATTATTGCATTTGAAGGATTTCTTAGTCTTCTTAAATCAAAAACCTGCATGCCATGAGAATTAGCTTCGCTAACAATAAAGGCGTGAGAATTATACACCTTTACATCTCTCCAAGAACTACTTACGGTACTTGAGCTTAGTGTTCCTATAATGATGGGTTCTATAGGATTGCTGATATCTATAAAAACAATACCGGTATCTATACCCATTAAAGCATATTCTTTTTGTGTATCAGGGTCGGTCCATCCCCAGCTATCATTACCTGCCGTTGAGAGATTGCCAAGAGTAGCATTAGAAATGTGAGACATTAAGTCGTAATCATTACAAGGATATTCGCCAGCAAAACCATCTATACAAGGAGTTTGAGCAAATATAATTTGAGTTAATAAAAAGAAAATAAAAGTAATTTTTTTCATGGTAGAATTGGGGGGTTAATTTTAATAATGTACCGAATGTACTACAAAAAAACAAGATTTGATAAATATCTCTTTTAAATGTACCATATAACCTTTAAGATTGTACCTATCTTTGCAGTATGTTAGAAGACAAGAATACACAAAAAACATCATTAGCTGAACTTGGTGAGTTTGGTTTAATAAATCATATTACACAATATTTTAAAATTCAGAACGCATCTACAGTAAAAGGAATTGGTGACGATGCTGCAGTTTTAGCTGCATCAGAAAAGCAAACCTTAATTACTACAGATTTGTTGGTTGAAGGTGTGCATTTTGATTTAAGTTATATGCCTCTTAAACATTTAGGTTATAAAGCTGTTATGGTTAATTTATCTGATGTGTATGCAATGAATGGTGTTGCAGAACAAATTACAGTTTCTATTGCCGTATCTAATCGTTTTTCTTTAGAAGCAATTGAAGAATTGTATGCAGGAATTCAGTTGGCGTGTGATACGTATAAAGTAGATTTAATTGGTGGAGATACAACATCCTCTACCAAAGGGATTTTAATTTCTGTAACTGCAATAGGAAAAGTTGATAAAGAAGAAGTTGTTTATAGAAATACTGCAAAAGAAACCGATTTAATTGTTGTTACTGGAGATTTGGGTGCAGCATATTTGGGGTTACAGGTTTTAGAAAGAGAGAAACAAGTTTTTAAAGTAGATCCAAATAATCAACCAGACTTAGACAATTACACGTATTTAATAGAACGTCAATTAAAGCCAGAAGCACGTAAAGATGTTGCAGGTTGGTTAAAAGAATTGGAAGTAAAACCAACTTCTATGATTGATATTTCTGATGGACTTTCTTCTGAAATTATGCATATCTGCAGCCAGAGTAAAGTTGGTTGTAAAATATATGAAGACAAGTTACCTTTAGATCCACAAGTAATAACCGCTTCAGAAGAATTTAATATGGATTCTACGATGATTGCATTAAGTGGAGGTGAAGACTACGAATTACTTTTTACAGTGCCAATTGCAGATTTTGATAAAATAAAAGACAATCCTAATTTTTCTATTATTGGGCATATTACAGCAGAAACTCAAGGTATGAATTTAGTTACAAGAGCAAACCAAGAAATTGAGCTAAAAGCACAAGGTTGGAATGCTTTAAAAGGGGAGTAAAAAGCATAAAATAACTTATAAAAAAAGCGCAAATTTAAAATTTGCGCTTTTTTGTTTTTAATAAAGATTTGTTTCTCTATAAAGAGAACATGAGCTTTAATTCATTTTATCAGAAGTTAAAGGAAGTCAGTAGTTTTTTTAGAAAGTGAAATCAACAAAGCTTCACAAAACGCTCTAAAATAGTTATCAACTCCTCTTTGTTTTCAATATGACTCATATGTCCATTAGGAAAAACAACAAATTCTGAATTCGTTTTTTTAGCTTCTTCTAAGGAAGTTTGATGGTCTAAAACAGGATCTTTTTCACCAATAATTATCAATTTTTTAAAGTTATTTTCAGCTAAAATAGGACTTCTATTTGGGCGATTTTTCATTCCTTCTTGAGCGGCAATATAACCTTGAATAGGGGTTTGTAAAGCTTCAGCTAAAGCCAATTTCATTTCATCTTTAAAAACAGTTCTACTTGCTTCACTAAATAAATTAGTAAAAGACATTCTTACCATATTGGTAAAGTTATTTTGTACCATTTTATTGGCACGAGATCTTAACTTTTTTCGCTCATTGTCGTCTTCAATAGAGGTCGAGTTCATTAAACACAACCCTTTTATTTTCTGTGGATTTTTTTCTGCAAAAGCCAACGCAACATAACCGCCTAAAGAATGACCAATTAGAATACATTTTCTAATTCGTAAATGCTTTAAAACAGCTTCAATTGTTTCTGCAAATAATTCCATGGAA
The DNA here is from genome assembly GCF_002163835.1 of Polaribacter sp. SA4-10. NCBI lineage: Bacteria > Pseudomonadati > Bacteroidota > Flavobacteriia > Flavobacteriales > Flavobacteriaceae > Polaribacter > Polaribacter sp. SA4-10. The sequence goes on from NZ_CP019331.1 coordinate 2,394,095, forward strand.
TGTGTATAACCCAAACAATCAGATTTTCCATGACCTAATAAATCAATAGTAATTACTCTATTTTTTTTAGTAAGTTGTGGTGTGATCTCTTTCCACATTGTTGCATTTTCTAAAAAACCGTGAATCAGAATAATAGCAGTTCCTTTTCCTTGATCAGAATAAGAAATAGTAGCATTTTTATAATCTAAAACCATAGAAACAAATATACCATTTGAATCGCTTTTAGAAACTCAAAAACATGAAAAAGTATTTACTATATTTGATGAGAATTCATTAAAATCTAATCTTATGTTTTTCAAAAAAATACTACCTCTTGTTCTTTTTATTTTTTCTTTAACCTTAAGTGCACAAATTGATGAGAAAAATCTCGATAACTTGGTAAAAGAGACGTTAAAAACTTTTGATGTTCCAGGTATTTCTGTCGGAATTTTAAAAGACGGAAAAATTATTTATGCAAAAGGCCATGGAGTTCGTTCTTTAACCAATAAAAAAGACATGAACGAAAATACTTTAGTTGGTGTTGCTTCTAATAGTAAAGGTTTTACGTGTTTTGCTTTGGCGATGATGGTAGATGAAGGAAAACTAAATTGGGATGATAAAGTGAGAAAACACATTCCAGAATTTCAGCTATATGATGCTTGGGTAACAGAACAATTTACAGTAAGAGATTTAGTAACGCATAGAAGTGGAATGGGTTTAGGAGCTGGAGATTTAATGTTCTTTCCTGAAGGAAATGATTTTACATCCAAAGATGTGATTAACAATGTAAAACATTTAAAACCAGAAAGTTCTTTTAGAAGCAAATTTGCTTACAATAACAACATGTTTATTATTGCTGGTGAAGTTTTAAAACGTGTAAGTGGTCTTTCTTGGGAAGAATTTATTGAAACAAAAATTATGAAACCTGTTGGAATGCTAAACAGTAAAGCATCTTACAATAGAGTTACAGATAGAACGAACATTATTGAGGCACACACAAGAGCAGATGGTAAAGTGATTCAAATTCCTCATGATTGGAGCGAAACAGCCAATCCTGCAGGTGGAATTATGAGTAATGTAAAAGACATGCTTACTTGGGCAAATTTTTTAATGAATGATGCTGTTACTCAAAACGGAAAACGATTATTAAGTGAACTACAATTTCACGAATTATGGCAATTACAAACGCCTTTAAAAGTTAGAAAAAACGACTCTTACAATGCTAATTTTAGAGGGTATGGTTTGGGTTGGTTTTTAACGGATGTAAAAGGCGGATATAAGCAAGTGTATCACACAGGTGGTTTGTTAGGCACAGTAACTCAGTTTACCATGATTCCAGATTTAGATTTGGCAATTGTAGTGTTAACAAATCAAATGAATGGAAGCGCATTTAATACCATTACCAATACGATAAAAGACACCTATTTAGGCTATGAAGATAGAGGTTGGTTAAAGAAATACGGAACAAGTAATGCTACCTATTTAAAATATAATGATGATTTAAAAGATAGTATTTATGCAAAAGTTGAACTTGCTAAAACCAATAAAAACTTACCAAAACCGGCTCAAATTATAGGAACTTATAAAGATGATTGGTTTGGAAATGTTATTATTTCTAATGATGGCAACACCTATGCTATAAAATGCGAACGTTCTTCTAATTTGTTTGGTGAATTATTGCCATACAATCAAACAACTTATGTTGTAAAATGGAATAATAGAAGTTATGATGCAGATGTTTTTGTTCAGTTTTCTTTTGATGAAAAAGGAATGGCGCAATCTGCAAAAATGAAATACATTGCACCAATTACAGATTTTAGTTTCGATTTTCATGACCTAAACCTTAAAAAATAATAGTAATTTTGATTAAAACAAAAGATATTTGGATTGCAGGTTTTGCACTATTTTCGCTCTTTTTTGGAGCAGGAAATTTAATTTTACCTCCAACTTTAGGAGCGAAGTCAGGTTCAGATTGGTGGATTGTTGTATTGGGTTTTGTACTAACAGCAGTAACGATTCCTATTTTGGCAATTTTTGCACACGCAAAATTACAGGGAACTTTATATGATTTTGGTAAAAAAGTTTCTCCGATTTTTAGCACGGTTTATTGTGTACTTATCTATGCAATTGCCATCGCAATTCCATCTCCAAGAACAGCAGCAGTTACACATGAGATGGCAGTTCAACCCTTTTTTGAAATAACACCACTTTTAACCAGTATTATTTATTTTGTATTGGTGTTTGTTTTTGCCATAAATCGTAATAAAATTATTAGTTTAATTGGTAAGTTTTTAACACCAATTATTGTTTTAATTCTTTTGATAATAATTGCAATCGCTATTTTTACATCTTCAGGAACTGTAAATCCATCAACGTTTAAAACTCCTTTTGTAGACGGAATTTTAGAAGGATATCAAACCTTTGATGCTATTGGAGGCGTTGTTGTTGGAGCCGTAATTATTATCTCTTTAAACTTAAAAGGGAATGACTCTTTTGAAGTTAGAAAAGAACTGATTACAAAAGCAGGAATTATTGCAGGATCTGGTTTGCTTTTAATTTATGGAGGTTTAATTCTAAGTGGCTCTTTATTTTCTTCAACATTTGTAGAAAATGGATCAAGAACAGAAGTTTTATCAAGCTTAAGTTCACAAACGTTGGGTAATTTAGGAACTACTTTTTTAAGTGTCTTAGTTGCTTTAGCATGTTTTACAACAGCGGTTGGTATTGTAACAGGATCAGCAGATTATATAAAAGGAATATGCAAAAACTCTAAAACAGCTTATATTGCTACTGCTGCTATTGCTTCTGTAATTGGGATTGTTGTAGGGAGTTATCAAGTAGATTTTATTATCACATTAGCGGTACCAGCATTAATGTTTTTATATCCAATAACCATTGTATTAATTCTACTAAATATTGTACCCAATAAATATGCTTCAAAATTGGTTTTTAGAGGAGTGGTTTTAGTGACTTTTATCTTTAGTATTACTGACTTTTTAGGCTTTATAATTCCTAGAGAAAACTTAGTAGGCATTAAAAATATGATTCCCTTAGCAAACTCTAGTTTGGGTTGGGTAATTCCTGCTTTATTGGTTTTTATTGGGTTGAATTTTTTAGGGAAGAAAACGACAATTAACTAACTGTTTTTCCACAACTCTATTCTTTGTTCAACTTCTCTTTTAGGAAGTCTATTATTGAACAAATAAAGCTCTTTTATCTTTTGTAGAGCTATCTCATGTGTAATCAAATTTTGATTTAATAACTCATCAAAAATGTATAATATTCCCCGAACTTCTAAATCATCTTTTTTTGCTTGTTTTCTTAATTGTGCATCACCAGTTAACAAAACTCCAGAGAGTTTTTTACTATAATACCAAACAGAACAATCTTCAAAACTTACACCATTGCTTTTTTCTAAAATGTTATTTATCCCTGAAAAATCATCAATAGAGGCAGTCTCAATTATATTAAGTTTGTTACTTGATGTTAAAATAGAAATAGCTTCTTTTTGCTCATCGTATATCTCTTCAAATACAAAATCTGTTGTATGTAATTCAAATTTAAGTTCAGAAAATACTTCAAGAAGTTCTAATTTTACTAAATCGATTAAAATATTAGCATCATTTATTATAACTTTCATAGCAATTGTATCTTATAATAATGAAATCTCTTTTAGGTTTGCTATTCTCTCATTAAGTAAAGAAGAAGCTTTACTAATAGAAATATTTTCTTGAGAAAGTGCTCTGTAAACTAACTGTTCAAATCTATTTGATTTTTCTGGAGTTTCAAATCTTGAATTATCTACTTCCCTTTTTAAGGAAGGGTTTAAATTCAATCGTTTATAAAAACTGATATGTTTATTCTTACTTAAAATACCAGTATCTACAAGTCTATAAATTATTGCACGAATACTGATTCCGTATTTTTTTTGAGCATTAATTAATTCAGGAAAAGTAATATTACGTCTTTTTCCCCCAAATTCTTTAATTACAATATCTGCAGGAAAAAGAAATTCTGAAGCAAATTTATTACAAAACACTTCTTCCTCTTTAGTTTCACAATCTGGAAGGTTTAGTAAAAGATGTCCTAATTCGTGAAGTAAAGTAAATCTTTTTCTTTCAACAGGGAAATCCCCATTAACAACAATAACTGGGTATTTATTATTAACATAAGTGGCTAAACCATCAAATTTTTCATCTACATTATATAACTCGATTACTTTTATTTCTTTATCTTCTAAAAGTTGAATTATGTTGTGAATAGGGTCAATACCAATATTCCAGTCATTTCTTAATTTTAATACAGTTTTTTGAATATCATCTAAAGAGTTAATTTTTATATTTTCAATTATATTTTTAAAACTATAATCAATTGATAGAGTTTCTTCTATCCAAATATAATTTTCAAGTCTTATCTTTATCTCTTCTTTTAGTGAGTTTTGTTTTCTTATAGAAAAAGTTGATTTTTTTCTAAAGTTGATTTCACCAAGTTCAATTTGAAAAGAACTAAAAAAGTAATCCATTTTTAAGCCAAAAAGCTTTGATAATTTTAAAAACCTAGAACTTGTTGGAACCGCTTCACCTTTCTCATATTTACTAACCATTTGTTTAGTAATACCTAATTCATCAGCAATATTCTGTTGAGACAAACATTTTAATATTCGTGCATTTTTAATTCTATTTGCTATAATATTTTCCATATTTCTACTTTTAAAGGTTGACAAAAGTATATAAAAATAGGTAAAAGTCAACCAATAAACAAGATTTTAACTATAATTAAATAGTTTTTTTACGACTAGTAAACCAAACGAAGCTATAATTGTCATTACAAAACACTCTTTTAAAGACACCTTTTAAGTATGTGCCGTTCAGTTTGAAAAAGCCTGTACAATAGATCACACAGAACAACAAAATGCTTACTCTTTTTATCATTGAAGATTAATTAGTACAAAAACTATTAACCAACTTAATCTCATTCAAAGTTTATCAAACTTCATGTTTAAATTATTTAGCTGAAAATTTAAAAAGAAGCACTGTTATTTTTACAAAAAAGACTTTTAATTTTTACATTTATAGTAAACCTTTTCTTGGTAGCAAAATGATTGTATGTTTTTACTTCTCCTTCAAAAAAAGTGGCAACAGTTGTAAAAAACCCAAAAGTTAGCTCTTATTTGTATCAACTATGAGGTATTTTTTTTTTTTCTAATTTTATTCTTAGAATTTAATGTAGTTGTGTTTGCTGTTAATCAAAAGCTAGTATTTACAGTTACTGCAGCGCCAGGATTAACTATTAGTGTATTACAGAATGTAGTATTAGATAGAATTGCATTACCTGTATTTATTAAAACATCATCTTCTGCAAATGAAATTTCACTTGGGTCATTTGGTAACCAAGTAGTATTAAAAGTGTAGGTTATTTTTTCGTGCTGTGGTTGCACGCCTTCAGACAGCGTATTGCTATTACTCCCTGTTAAATTGCATTAAATACTTGCCCTGGCATACGGTATAACGTAGGGTAGGGCAAGTACCTGTGGCTTTGCCAGATGAGGGTGAAACGGTTTATTGAGAATACAAGAAATGAGTAGCCAAAAACAGAAAGGCTATTAAAGCTGCTTTTTTCATAGAGTTCATTTGTTAAAAGCGTACACATTTTACATCTACGTAACCTCTAACACCGCCTGCATTATAAGAAGCATATACAAATGCATATTCTGGGTGGCTTAACGTAATACGAATTGAAACTTTACCTTCCATAAAACCTTGACTCTCTAGAGCCTTTAAAACCAATGAAGTAATTTTTGTTACTGCCCCTGCAGGAGCGGTCCCTATTATACCCAAATCATAATAATTTCCGACAGAATCTACCGCCTCTGCAGTAATATCAGAGTCAGGTAATACGGCACCACCAAACCAACTCGCAGGGTTATTACTGATATACATTATTTGGGAACTATTAGAAGAGTAAGGCATATAAGGTATAATATAAGAACTACAATTACATTCTGCAGGGTTAAGAGCAGCTGCACTACTACTAGATAAATTACTTGCGGTTTTAGCTTGCAATGCATACGGCACACTTGATAAATCGCTGGTGCCTGTTATGGTATAAATACCATCATTGGTTAAGTCTGTTTCTGTTTTTATAGCGTATGTACCTTCAGACCAATCTATGGTAGTAATATTGCCACTTACAAGCGTACCTTCTCCTATTTTAAAAGAAACCAAACCATTGCCATTGGTTGTTGGTGCTTGGGTTTCTACATAAACGGTAGTATCTGGTACGCCCGCTTTTATAATACTTATTTGCATACCTACTGCTGTGTTGGTTACTAATGCATTGCTACTGTTTCTAATTACCCCTTGGTAATTTAATTTATCTGGTGTTTGTCCAAAAGTGCTTGCAGTAATTAATAAGGCAGCAAAAAGAGTGTTTAATTTTGTATTCATAAATAGTTGTTTATCGAAAATTTGTTAAAAAGAGATTGTAATTCTTAATAGCTATTATTGCAGGTAAAGGTCTACTTTTAATAAAATATAGAAGTCAGTATAATTACCCTTTTTTTATAGAAAAAAGAGGTAATTAAGTAAAAACACTACATTTTAAATAACAAGGACTTTGTACTACCTAAAATTTAATAAAAAAATTACAGGACTATAAGCTTGTAAGAAGTATTTTTTACATACTAATTTGTTGCCAGGGAGTTCTTTTTAAATAAAAAAGACAAACACTTCTGTTCGCCTTTTTCTTACTATTTTAAAATGCGCTATTAAAACTTTTCTGGCACAAATGTTTGGTAAGTAATTGGCGGTCTAATATACGCTTTGTTGTCTGGTAAAGGAGGAAGTTCTATAGGTTCATGATCTATTTTTTCATAAGGGATTTTACTTAAAACATGGCTAATACAATTTAATCTTGCTTTCTTTTTATTGTCAGAATTTACTACATACCAAGGAACTTGTTTGGTATCTGTATGAGCAAACATAGTATCTTTTGCTTTAGAATATTCTAACCAACGAGATCGAGATTCTAAATCCATTGGACTAAATTTCCAACGTTTTAAAGGATTAGAAATACGGTTTTTAAAACGTTTTTCCTGCTCTTCATCACTTACAGAAAACCAATATTTTAAAACGATAGTTCCAGATCTCACTAACATGCGTTCAAATTCTGGACAAGAACGTAAAAACTCATCATATTCATCATCTGTACAAAAACCCATTACTTTTTCTACACCAGCTCTATTGTACCAGCTTCTATCTAGTAAAACAATTTCACCAGCTGCTGGTAAATATTGTACATAACGCTGAAAATACCATTGAGATTTCTCTCTTTCTGTAGGGATACCCAATGCAACAACTTTACAAATTCTTGGGTTTAAGGGCTCTGTAAAACGTTTTATAGTGCCACCTTTTCCAGAAGCATCTCTTCCTTCAAAAATGATAACTACTTTTAAACCTTGCTTTTTTACCCATTCTTGTAAATGCACTAATTCTGTGTGCACTTTCGCTAGTTCTTGTTCGTAATTAAACTTTTTGCCTTTGTTTTTTTCTGAAGTTGAGTCATTCATACATGCAATTTAAGAAAAATCAAAAAAAAAGAGTACTTAAAGAGGGTTAGATTCCCTATTTTAAATCAATTATAAATAATAAACGACTAATTTTTTGACTAAAATTACATTCAAAATTAAATACCTATTTTTGCTTTTCATATTATCTATTGTTAAAAAATAAGCCTTTGTTAAACTATTACTCATATCCTCATAAAATCTCTACAAACTGGGTGACTTTTGTTCACGGTGCAGGAGGAAGTAGTTCTATTTGGTACAAACAAGTTAGAGATTTTAAAAAGCATTTTAATGTTTTAATTTTAGATTTACGAGGTCATGGAGATAGTACGCCAACGCTAAAAGACACTTTTAATCCTAAATATACCTTTGACTCTATTACAAGTGATATTGTTGAGGTTATTGAGTATTTACAGATTAATAAATCACATTTTATAGGAATCTCTTTAGGAACAATTTTGATACGGAATCTTGCCGAAAAAAGACCTGAATTGGTGGAAAGCTTGATTATGGGTGGTGCAATTATTAAATTAGACTTTCGCTCTCAAATTTTAATGCGAGTTGGTAATGTTTTTAAATCTGTGGTTCCATACATGTATCTATATAAGCTCTTTGCTTTTATAATCATGCCAAAGAAAAATCATAAGAATTCGCGTTTGTTGTTTGTAAATGAAGCAAAGAAACTCTATCAAAAAGAATTTTTAAGATGGTTTAAATTAACCTCAGAGATTAATCCTCTATTGCGTTTTTTTAGAGCAACTGATATTAAAATTCCTACCTTTTATATTATGGGAGCTGAAGATCATTTGTTTTTACCATCAATAAAAAATATTGTAGCAAAACATACAACTTCTTCTTTATTTGTTGTTGATAATTCTGGACATGTTGTAAATGTAGAACAGCCGGAAACGTTTAACAATCAAACAATTAAATTTATAAACTCTTTAGCAGTTTAAAAATAAATCTATTTTTTTATCCTTTATTAACACCTAATTTATGCCCACTAAAGGCATAATAAAGAATTATAATATAACAAGGTAATAATATCCAATACCCAAAGGAAGCAGCTTCTGCGAGCGCTGTAGCTTCGTTAATTCCGTTTGTAATTAGTGCTGCTTTTTTGTTATCAACCAAAGCACCATATAAGGGAGGAATAATTGCGCCACCAGAAATTGCCATAATAAGTAATGCTGAAGCGGTTTTTGTAAATTTTCCCAATCCTGTTAAAGCTAAAGGCCAAATTGCTGGCCAAACCAACGCATTTGCAATACCTAAAGCTGCAACAAAAAGTACAGAGGTAAATCCACTTGTAAAAACAATACAAAATGAAAATACAATACCTAAAATAGCACTTGCTTTTAAAGCCAAGGATTGACTTATATATTTAGGAATTAAAAATACACCTAAAGCATAGGTTGCAACCATTGCCATTAGTGTAAATAAGGTAAAAAACTTAGCTTCATCAACTGGGATATCTAAAGAAATACCATAAGAAATAATAGTATCTCCAGCGATCACTTCTACTCCTACATATAAAAACAACGCTAAAACACCCAGCCATAAATGTGGAAATTGAAAAATACTTGTTTTAGGTTTTCCATCAGTTTCAGAAACTTCAATTGGTTGTGCTTCTACATGAGGTAAAGGAGCTTTTCTAATTAGAATTCCTAATAAAAATAAAACAACTGCCATTACAATATAAGGAGTAACAACACTATCTGCCATTGTGTTTAATAAACTCGCTTTTTCAGCATCATTTACAACGTTTAATTGTTCTTTAATTTCATCGATTCCAGATAATAAAATAGCACCAAAAATTACAGAACCTAAAGCACCAGCAACTTTGTTAGCAATTCCCATAATTGCAATACGTTTTGCAGCACTTTCCATGGGGCCTAAAATAGTAATATAAGGGTTAGAAGCAGTTTGCAGTAAAGTCATACCTGCACCTTGAATAAATATTGCAACTAAAAACATCCAGTAAGTTCTAGCTTCTGCAGCAGGAATAAAAACCAATGCTCCTATTGCCATAATTATCAAACCTAAAGACATTCCTTTTTTATACCCAATTTTATCTATAATATAAGAAGCTGGTAAAGCCATAATAACAAAAGAAATATAAGATGCTGAAGCCACTAAATAAGATTGTGCATCTGTTAATTCGTTTATCGTTTTCATAAACGGAATTAATGCGCCATTTATCCAAGTTACAAATCCGAAAATAAAGAAAAGACCTGCAATAATAATTATTGGAACTAATGTTTTGTTTTTAGTTTGAGTTGACATTTATATTGGTTTAGTTAAACTTAAAGTTGATTTTTTATAAAAAAGAAAGATATAATTTATTTAATCATAAAAAAAGCGAGTTTTTAAACTCGCTTTTTAAGTATTTATTTCAAGATTTAACCTTGCATTAAATCTTCAATTTCATCTGCTTCAATAGGAATGTTTCCCATTAAGTTAAAAGGGGCTCCTTTTTCTTGAATTACAACATCATCTTCTAAACGAATTCCAAAACCTTCACCAGGAATATAAATTCCAGGTTCTACTGTAAATACCATATTTGCTTCCATTGGCAAGTGCAACAAACCATAATCATGGGTGTCTAAACCAATATGATGAGAAGTTCCATGCATAAAATATTTTTTATATGCAGGCCAATCTTTATCCTCATTTTGTACATCAGCTTTATCTAATAAACCTAAGTTTAGTAATTCTGAAGTCATAAGATGCCCAACTTCTACATGATATTCTTTCCATAAAGTACCTGGAACTAATAATTTTGTAGCTTCTTTTTTAACATGATTTACAGCGTTGTAAACTGCTTTTTGTCTATCAGAAAATTTCCCAGAAACGGGTATTGTTCTTGTTAAATCACTTTTATAATTTGCGTATTCTGCAGCAGTATCTAATAAGATTAAATCGCCACTTTTACATTCCCGATTATTCTCCATGTAATGTAAAACATTAGCACTGTTTCCTGAAGCTATAATTGGGGAATAAGCAAACCCTTTAGATCTGTTTCTTACAAACTCATGTATTAATTCTGCTTCAATTTCGTGTTCCCAAACACCGGGTTTTACAAAATCTAAAATTCTACGAAACCCTTTTTCAGTAATATCACAAGCATTTTGCATTAAGTCTAATTCTATTTGGTCTTTTACAGCGCGTAAGCCATGCATAATAGGACTACTTTTTGCAACTGAATGTGCAGGGTATTTTGCTAGCAACCATTTTGTAAAACGGTCTTCTCGTGTTTCTGTTTCTATGTTGGCTCTATAATGTTCATTTGTATTGATGTAGAAAGTATCGCAATACGTAGAAAGCTCAAAAATTACTTTTTCTAAATCCTGTAACCAATAAACTGTTTTGATTCCAGATGTTTTAAAAGCGGCTTCTTTTGTTAATTTAGCGCCTTCCCAAACTGCAATATGATCATTTGTTTCTCTTACAAATAAGATTTCTCTATGCTTTTCATTTGGGCAATCAGGAAACAAAACCAAGACACTTTCTTCTTGGTCTACTCCACTTAGATATAAAATATCTCTGTGTTGCTCAAAAGGCATTGTGCTATCTGCACTTATTGGGTAAATGTCATTAGAATTAAAAACGGCTAAACTATTTGGCTTCATATTAGAAGCAAAGTTTTTACGGTTTTTTATAAAAAGTTGTGAATTTATTTGATGATATTTCATGCTGAATTCTATTTAGAACTCAAAGGTAGGAATAATATACATCAACTTAAAACGAGATGAATTTTCAAGTGCATAAAAAAACCTTTTCTATTTTTTTCAAAATAAAAAAGGTTCGTTCTATAAAAGGAAACTTATATACTAATAACGTTTCTTTTTAGGTGCTCCAGTTCTACCTCTTCCAGAAGTAGATCCTGCAGGTTTATTTCCTTTAAAGTGTGGTTTTCTTTTTGGTTTATCTCCTTCAGAAGAAGAATTTTTCTTACCAAATGAACCTTTACTTTGAGATGCGGCTCTTTTTGGGCCAGCAGTATCCGTTGGTTCATACCCTGCTAAAACTTCAGTATTTAATTTCTGCTTTAGAATTTTTTCTATTTCTTTTTGATATTCAGTTTCTTCACTACAAACTAAAGAAATTGCTTCTCCACTTGCACCAGCTCTACCCGTTCTACCAATTCTATGAACATAATCTTCAGGTACATTTGGTAGCTCAAAATTTATAACGTGAGGTAATAAAGGAATATCTAATCCACGAGCTGCAATATCTGTTGCTACTAAAACTCTAATAGAATTGTTTTTAAAATTTGCCAAAGCTTTTGTTCTTGCTCCTTGACTTTTATTTCCATGAATTGCAGCAGCAGTAATACCAGATTTAACTAATTTTTCTGTTAACTTATTTGCACCATGTTTTGTTCTTGTAAACATTAAAACCTGACTCCAATTACCTTCACTTATCAAATCGATAACTAATCCTGTCTTTTTCCCTTTGTCTACTCGATACACTTTTTGCTCTACCATTTCTGCAGTAGAATTTTGTGGAGCAGCTTCTACAGAAACAGGATTTCTTAAAATTCCCGATGCCAATTTCTTAATATCATTAGAAAAAGTTGCAGAAAACATTAAGTTTTGACGCTTAGAAGGCATAAAACTAATAATTTTGTTAATATCTCTAACAAAACCCATGTCTAACATTCTATCTGCTTCGTCTAAAATAAGAATATCTACTCTTTTAAATGAAACTGCTTTTTGATCATGTAAATCTAATAATCTACCTGGAGTTGCAACTAATATATCTACACCTTGTTTTAGCGTTCTTATTTGACTAGCAGCTTTTACACCACCAAAAACTACAGTAGATCTTATGTCTAAATATTTACTATATTCTCTAACATTTTCATGAACTTGTGCTGCTAATTCTCTTGTTGGTGTTAAAACCAATGCACGTAAAGGTCTATATTTTGGGTGTTTTGTTTCTGATAAAATTTGTAAAACAGGTAATGTAAAACCTGCAGTTTTTCCAGTTCCTGTTTGTGCAGAAGCTAAAATATCCTTTCCGTCTAATATATGAGGAATTGCTTTTTCTTGTATTGGTGATGGGGTTGTGTACCCTTTTTCTTGAACGGCTTTTAATAAAGCTTCAGATAATCCTAATGATTTAAACGACATAGTTGGTTTTTAAGAAACAACGTAGATTTTGTCGTTTCTGAATGAATTTGCAAATATACATGGAATTCTATTGGTATTACTAATGTTTTAACCTTTCTTAAAAATGAAAAAACCATCAATTTTGATGGTTTTTAATTCTGGCTGTGTTGCTCTTTTAAATTTTTTATAATTTCAATTTTTCTTAAAAAAACGAGGAACTATAAAGATGTAAAGAATTGTATTTTAAGGTGTTAACACTTATTTGTTGAGGTTTTGTTAATCGATTAATAGATGTATTATAGTTTTTTTAACGTTAAAATTTTTGTGAAGGTCCTTACAAATAGTAAATTCAACACTTCTAAACCAAAAGACCTAATGAAAACTTTATCAACAATTCTTACGTTAGTAGTGTGTTTTTTTTCAATAAATTTTGAAGCACAACAAACTGTAACAAAATCAAGTAATATTCAAGATGCTTTAAAACAAAAAGCAATTCTAACAAAAAATTCACGTGTAAAAAACATTTCATTTACAAATATAGGACCAACTGTTATGAGTGGTAGAGTTGTAGATGTTGATGTTAATCCAGAAAATACAACCGAGTTTTATGTTGGTTATGCTTCTGGTGGTTTATGGCATACAAATAATAACGGAACAACTTTTACACCCGTTTTAGACAAATCTCCAACACAAAATATTGGAGATATTGCTGTTGATTGGAAAAGTGGAACTATTTGGGTAGGAACTGGTGAGAAGAATTCTTCTAGATCAAGTTATGCAGGAATAGGAATGTTGAAATCTACGGATAAAGGAAAAAGTTGGACAAATGTTGGGTTGCTAGATTCACATCACATAAGTAGAATTTTAATCAATCCAAATAATACTGATGAAGTTGTAGTTGGTGTAATTGGTCATTTGTATTCTTCAAATCAAGAACGTGGAATTTTTAAAACTACTGATGGAGGAAAAACATGGAAAAAATCATTGTTTATTGATGAAAACACAGGAATTATTGATGTTGCCCAATCTCCAAATAATTTTAATATTTTGTACGCGGCTTCTTGGGAAAGAAATAGAAAAGCGTGGGATTTTGTTGGAAACGGAAAAGGTTCTGCCATTTATAAAAGTACAGATGCGGGAAATTCTTGGGATAAAATTTCTGATAAAAGCGGATTCCCAACCGGAGATGGAGTTGGTAGAATTGGTTTAGCAGTTTATGATGAAAATACAGTATATGCTTTTCATGATAACCAATTTAGAAGAAAGGAAGACAAGGATAAAAAGGCGTTAAATTCATTGACAAAAGATGATTTTAAAACCATGTCTGCAGAAGTGTTTTTAAATCTTACAGATAAAAAATTGAATACCTATTTAAAAACAAACGGATTTCAAGAAAAATATAGAGCAGAAAATGTAAAGCAAATGGTGCGTTCAGGAAACGTGAAACCAATAGATTTAGCTAACTATTTAGAAGATGCAAACTCAATGTTATTTGACACGCCAGTTATAGGTGCAGAAGTTTTTAAAACGACAAATGGAGGGAAATCTTGGAAAAAAACACACGAAGGTTATTTAGATGATTTATATTATTCTTACGGATATTATTTTGGTGAAATTAGAGTAGATCCACAAGATGAAAATGGTATTTACGTACAAGGAGTTCCTATTTTAAAATCAAAAGATGGTGGAAAAACCTTTGCATCTATTAGTAGAGAAAATGTACATGCAGATCATCAAACATTATGGGTAAACCCTAAAAAACAAGGTCATTTAATTGACGGAAATGATGGTGGTTTAAACATTTCTTATGATGATGGAGAGAGCTGGATAAAATTAAACGACCCTGCAGTTGGTCAGTTTTATGCTGTGTATGCAGACAATCAAAAAAACTATAAAGTGTATGGAGGTTTGCAAGATAATGGCGTTTGGGTTGCATCAAATAATGCAAAAATAGATAAACGTTGGCAACAAACGGGTCAAAATCCTTATGAGTCAATTATGGGTGGAGATGGAATGCAAGTTCAGGTAGATGACAGAAATCCTAATATTGTTTACACAGGGTATCAATTTGGAAATTATTATAGAATTAATAGAGAAACAGAAGAAAACACCTACATTCAACCAAAACATACTTTAGGCGAAAATCCTTATCGATTTAATTGGCAAACACCAATTCATTTATCAAAACATAATCAAGATATTTTATATTTAGGAGGAAATAAATTGCATCGTTCTCTAGATAAAGGAGATCATTGGGAAACTATTTCAGGCGATTTAACAAATGGTGGAAAAAAAGGAAATGTTGCGTATGGAACATTAACTTCAATTTCTGAAAGTCCGTTTCAATTTGGATTAATTTATACAGGTTCAGATGATGGATTTGTAAATGTTACCAAAAACGGAGGAGGAAGTTGGACACGTATTTCTAATAATTTGCCACAAAATTTATGGGTTTCTAGAGTTATTGCATCAAAATATAAAAAAGAACGTGTTTATGTAACGTTAAACGGTTACAGGTTTGATGATTTTACACCTTATGTTTTTATGTCTGATGATTTTGGACAAACATGGAAAAATATTGGTGGTACAATTCCTACATCAGCAGTAAATGTAATAAAAGAAGATGCTGAGAATGAAAATCTAGTATATCTAGGTACAGATAATGGATTGTATGTTTCTTTTAATCAAGGAGATTCGTGGGAAGCTTTTAGTAAAAATTTACCAAATGTTGCCGTGCATGACTTGGTGATTCAACCTGCAGCAAAACATTTAATTATTGGTACACATGGAAGAAGTTTATACAAAGCAAATATTGCGCCTTTACAATTATTAACAGATGAATTAGCTGCAAAATCAGTTCATATTTTTGAAATTAATTCGATTAAAAAAAGAAGTTCTTGGGGAAGTTCTTGGAGTAAATGGTTAGAACCAAATACGCCAGAAGTAACAATTCCTTTTTATGTAAATTCTGATAAAAAAGTTACTATTGATGTGTTTTCTGATGATGTAAAAGTGAATTCATTTTCTATAGACGCAGACAAAGGTTTTAATGAGGCAGTTTTTGATGTTTCTTTTTCTAAGAAAGGAAGAGAAGATTTTGAAAAAGCAAACAAAGAAGTAGATATAGAGAAAGCTAAAAATGATAAGTATTATTTACCAAAAGGGAAATATACCATTAAAATTGGTGAAGTTTCAGGAGAATTAGAAGTGAAATAATTTTGTTTCAAGTCTAATTTTATTAAAAACACTACTTTTGAAAAATGAAAAAGGTAGTGTTTTTATTTTGTCTGATATTTACGTTTCAAACATATTCTCAACCTAGTCTAAGTAGCTTTTTTAAGCTCTCAGGACCAAAACGTACATGGGTGATGTTTCATCCTTTTAAAGCAAAAAAATCTCTTAAAATTTCTAAGGAAGCAAAAAAAGTTGCAGATTCTATTAAAAGAACCAACTTGTTAGATGGTGATGCTTCTGGTGGGCAAGTAGATGCTTTTCGTCATGCATATTGGATGGCGCGTTTGCGTCAAGAAATAGGAAAATCTGCAGCAAAATCTTTAGGTAAAGCACATGAAAAAGAGAATTACCTAACCTTTAAAGCGCGTAAATTAGAAGATGGTATTGTGCCAGATAGAATCTCTTCTGAAATGGATTTATATAATAATGAACAAGGATTAAAATTAATTTCTAAAGGTAGTTTATCATCAAAAAGTGGATTAATTTTTAGAATTGTTAATGCAATTCAGAAAGGTAAAATGAAAATTATTTTGAAAGATAAAAAAGGTAATTTTTTAACGTGTGATGGAAAAATTATCTTAAAAGAAGCACTTACTGGAAAGTGGAAAAACAATAAGTGTCTTGTAGATTCTAATATTTATTAACTAGTAGTTTTTTTAAAAAACAACACTTCTTGTTGTCGTTTTTGTTTAAGTATTTATTTAAATTTATTCTAAATACGGGTTAAAATAATCTACTTTCGTTGTAAACGAAATAGTTTAGCCCTATTTTTGTTGTCAACAATTATAACCAAAATATACAATGAGCGGATTTTTTAAATCTTCGATTGGAAGAAAGGTAGCAATGGCGCTTTCGGCATTCTTCTTAATGTTCTTCTTACTACAGCATTTAGCAATTAATATTTTATCGGTTTTTAGCCCAGATACTTTTAACGAAGTATCTCATTTTATGGGAACAAATCCATTGGTTCAATTTGCATTACAACCTGTATTAATTTTTGCAGTTGTTTTTCACTTTGTAATGGGTTTTATTTTAGAGCTAAAAAACAAAAAAGCAAACGGTGTTTCTTATGCTAAAAATAATGGTGCTGCAAATTCTACTTGGTTTAGTAGAAATATGATTTGGAGCGGAATTACAATTTTAGCTTTTATCGTTTTACACTTTATCGATTTTTGGTTTCCAGAAATCAACACAAAATTTATTCAAGGCGATTGGTCTGGTGTTGTTGAAGGTTTAGAAGGATATCGTTATCATGAAGAATTAGTACACAAGTTTGTAAACCCAATTAGAGTAGGTGCTTATGTACTTGCATTTATCTTCTTAGGCTTGCATTTAGCACATGGTTTTACTTCTGCATTTCAATCAATGGGAGGTACTGCAGGAAGAAAGAAAACATTACAAAATATTGGTAAAGCATATTCTATTATAGTTCCTTTAGGATTTATTTTTATTGCATTATATCATCACTTAAACCATTAATAGTAAAATTATGGCTTTAGATTCAAAAATACCAAAAGGTCCATTAAAAGATAAATGGACAGATTATAAAAACCATATTAATTTGGTAAACCCAGCAAACAAGCGTCACATAGATGTTATTGTTGTTGGTACAGGTTTAGCAGGTGGTTCTGCTTCTGCAACTTTAGCAGAATTGGGTTACAATGTAAAATCATTTGCTTATCAAGATTCTCCACGTAGAGCGCATTCTATTGCAGCACAAGGAGGTATTAATGCAGCAAAAAACTACCAAGGAGATGGAGATTCTACCTACAGGTTATTTTACGATACCGTAAAAGGTGGTGATTACCGATCTCGAGAATCAAACGTATATAGATTAGCAGAAGTTTCTGCAAACATTATAGATCAATGTGTGGCACAAGGAGTTCCTTTTGCAAGAGATTATGGTGGTCTTTTAGACAACCGTTCTTTTGGTGGAGTTTTAGTTTCTAGAACTTTTTATGCGAAAGGTCAAACAGGTCAACAATTATTATTAGGCGCATATTCTGCAATGAATCGTCAAATTGCTCGTGGAAAGATAGAAATGTTTAACCGTCACGAAATGTTAGATGTTGTTATTGTTGATGGAAAAGCGAGAGGAATTATTGCAAGAAACTTAGTTACAGGAGAAATCGAAAGACATTCTGCACATGCAGTTGTTATTGCTTCTGGTGGGTATGGAAATGTATATTTCTTATCTACTAATGCAATGGGTTCTAATGTAACTGCAGGTTGGAAAGTACATAAAAAAGGAGCGTATTTCGCAAACCCTTGTTATACACAAATTCACCCAACATGTATTCCACGTTCTGGAGATTATCAGTCAAAACTAACGTTAATGTCTGAGTCTTTAAGAAATGATGGACGTATTTGGGTTCCTAAAAACATGGAAGATGTTTTGGCTATTCGCGAAGGGAAATTAAAACCAACGCAATTATCAGAAGAAGAAAGAGACTATTATTTAGAAAGACGTTATCCTGCATTTGGTAACTTAGTGCCACGTGATGTTGCATCTAGAGCTGCAAAAGAGCGTTGTGATGCTGGTTACGGTGTAAATGCAACAGGAGAAGCGGTATATTTAGATTTTGCTGCCTCTTTTGAACGTTATGGAAAAGAGCAAGCGAAGGTTCAAAATATTTCAAATCCTTCTGAAGCAAAAATTAAAGAATTAGGACAAGAAATTGTAAGAGCAAAGTATGGAAACTTATTTCAGATGTATGAGAAAATCATAGATGAAAATCCGTATGAAACACCAATGATGATTTATCCGGCAGTACACTATACAATGGGTGGTGTTTGGGTTGATTATAATTTGATGACTACTATTCCTGGTTGTTACGCAATTGGAGAGGCTAATTTCTCTGATCATGGAGCAAACAGATTAGGAGCATCTGCATTAATGCAAGGTTTAGCAGATGGTTATTTTGTACTACCATATACAATTGGAGATTACTTATCAGATGATATTCGTACTGGGAAAATACCAACAGATACACCAGAATTTGATGCTGCAGAAAAAGAAGTTTCTGAAAGAATTGAGTTCTTTGTTAATAATAAAGGAACGAATTCTGTAGATTATTACCACAAGAAATTAGGGAAAATCATGTGGGATAAATGTGGAATGTCTAGAAATGAAGCTGGTTTAAAAGAAGCCGTTGAGGAAATTTCTGAATTAAGAAAAGATTTCTGGAAAAATGTACTTGTTCCCGGAACAGATACAGAATATAACGAGCAATTAGCAAAGGCAGGTAGAGTTGCAGATTTCTTAGAATTAGGAGAATTGTTTGCAAAAGATGCTTTGGTAAGAGAAGAATCTGCAGGAGGACACTTTAGAGAAGAGCACCAAACAGAAGACGGAGAAGCAAAGAGAATGAAAGAATTTCAATTTGTTTCAGCTTGGGAATATAAAGGAGAACCTAAAGATGCTGTTTTACATAAAGAAGCATTGGTTTACGAGAATATAGAAGTTAAAGAAAGAAGTTATAAATAAAAAAGATAGAATGAATTTAACACTTAAAATTTGGAGACAAAAAGACTCAACATCAAAGGGTCAAATGGTGGATTATAAAGTTACTGAGATTTCAGAACATATGTCTTTTTTAGAAATGATGGATGTTCTAAACGAACAATTAGTTAATACTGGTGAAGAACCAGTTGCTTTCGATCATGACTGTAGAGAAGGTATTTGTGGTATGTGTTCTATGTATATTAATGGAGAAGCACATGGACCAGATAGAGGTGTAACAACTTGCCAATTACACATGCGTATGTTTAAAGATGGTGATACAATTACGATTGAGCCATTTAGAGCAGCTTCTTTTCCTGTAATTAAAGATTTAGTAGTAGATAGAACTGCTTTTGATAGAATACAGCATTCTGGTGGTTATATTTCTGTAAATACTTCTGGTAATACTCAAGATGCAAATAACATACCTATTTCAAAACACGCAGCAGATGAAGCTATGGATGCAGCAACCTGTATTGGTTGTGGTGCCTGTGTAGCAACTTGTAAAAATAGTTCTGCTATGTTATTTGTTGGTGCAAAAGTATCTCAGTTTGCATTATTGCCACAAGGACAAGTAGAAGCTGCAGACAGAGTTAGAAATATGGTTGCACAAATGGATTTAGAAGGTTTTGGAAACTGTACTAATACAGGTGCTTGTGAGGTAGAATGTCCTAAAGGAATTTCTTTAGACAACATTGCAAGAATGAATAGAGAATTGATGAAAGCGTCTATATAAATATAGAAATTGTCAGTTCGAGTGATTTTTTTTTTGAAAAATTGTATCGAGAATCTATATATAATAAAACTCAAAACTAATTTAGTTTTGGGTTTTATTTTTTTTACTGCAAACTGAAACTGTTCATTGCAAACTATTTTATTTTCTCCCAAAATCAGCAGGAATTTCTCCCCAAGCTTTGGTTTCCCATTTTAGAATTGGGTTTTTATAGGTGTTTCCTTTAACCATTTTTCAGCTATTTTTCTGAGTGCTAATAAGTCTTTATTAGAATTATCAAAAGTGATATTTGTTCTACAAGTTTCTTTTTTACCCAACTCATTGCAATTCTAGAATCAGAATAAATAGGAATATCTTCTTTATTTTTACTTTTTAAAAGTGTAATACCATATATTAAAGTAAGGAATTCCCCAATATTATTTGCGCCATTTTTAAATGGACCTTTTATAAAAATTTCTTGTTTATTATGTGTTAAAACACCTCTGTATTCATACAAATTTTAATGGGTTTGGAAAATACTCTTGCATATTTTTTTGAGGATAAAAAGACATCTCTATTTGTTGTTTTCCAGACCGTAAAAAGACTCTCTCTATAAGTCTCTGGCCACAACCATATAAGTAATTAAAGCGGCCAATATTTTATCAATATTTTTTTGTGAGTCAATAGCTCTAAAATAAGTTAGGCCGTTTACTTCATTTACTAATGATTTATAGCTTGAGTTTTCTGAAGTTAAAACCTCATATGCCACTGGGTGATAAAATATCATGAATCATAATTTTAGCTAATTTAGCTACTGTTTTATAACCATCATCTGAAGTAATCACAATTATTTTTTATTCTTTTTGACAAGAAATAATCAAACAAATGGAGAGAAAGGAAAGTGTTTTCGTAAAAAAGACATTATTTATTTTTTATAAGAATACATTTGTAAAGAATCATTATTAGAAACTACTAATAACAGTTTTTTGTTTTTCATTTCAATGCTTTTTACTGCCTTAACTTGAGTGTTAAAAGGTGAAATTCCATAATCAGAAACAAAGTTATAATCAGAAATTGATTTTAGTAAAACGCCTTTTAAAGAACTATACCCGCCATGATATGTGTTTACATTGAATGAATTACCTGATATGATAATTGCATCTTTAGAATTAAATTCGATATTATTAAAGTTAGATATTGGCGCATATTGTAATTCTTTTGGGAATCTTTTAAAGGTTTTAAAAGCACCATTATTGTTCTCTAAATATCCAGAAGCTAATGTGTTTACGGTAAATTTGGTGGCTTTGTGCAGGGCTTCGGGCGTTAAAACTTCTTCAACTGTTTTTAAAGCGTAGTTCTTATGTTCTACAAATCGCTTGCTAATAATGTTCATTTGAGCTGCTAATTCATCTTTTGAATTTACAGGATATTCTTTCCCGTTCTTAGAGTACGCAATTATAGTTTCTTTTCTATTATTGGCATCAAAATCACCATAATACAATGTTAATGGATTTTCTGGAGTTGGATTAAACTTGGTGTTTAGTCCCCAATTTCCTAGTAAAATATCTTTATCTCCATCTTTATCAATATCAAAAGTGGTGATAGATTGCCATAAACCTTCTAAGTTTTCAGGAATTTCCATCAAAGATAATTTTCCGTTATTATTTATAAAAATTTGTGGGTTTCCCCATTCTGTGGCTATTAACAAATCTTTTTGATTGTCATTATTAATGTCTACCCATGTTGCGTCCGTAACTTTCGAGCTGAGTTTAAAATTTAAATCTGCAGTAAAATTACCTTTTCCGTTATTTATTAAAATTGCAGAATTCACATTCGAGCCAAAATTTACAGGGTTTGACAAGTTTCCAATAAACAAATCGTCATCTCCATCATTATCATAATCGTAAGCTGCAACGCAAGAAGTGTTTAGTGGATTTAATAGCGTTTGTTTTTCAGATTTTAAAAATTTTCCATTTTTATTAATATATAAACGATCTACTTCAAACCGCCTATTTCTTATTTTGTGTATACCGGTTGCAACATATAAATCTAAATCTCCGTCATTGTCAGCATCAAAAAAAACGGCATCATTATCTTCATAATCTGCATCTTCTTTGAATTGTCTTTGAGTACTTTTTTTGAAATATTTACCATTGTTTAAATATAATTCTGCAGCTTTTCCAGAGCTATTTCCTAAATAAATGTCATCAAAACCATTTCCATCAACATCACCAATGGCAACAGCTGGTCCTAGTTTAGAGACTTGATACGGAATAATTTTCTCTCTATTAAAGTCGTAATAACTATCTTCTTTATGGTTAAATTTGATGCTATTATCAGTTTTAAAAATGGGTTCTTTTTCACTTAAAGTATAATCATAAATGAGGTTTTTACTTATATAATTAACTAAAAGGTTTTTGTTTATTTTAGGGTTTTTAAGGTTCTGAAACGTATTATCTGGCCAAACTATTTTAATAGAATCAATGCTAGAAAGAGTGTCTATACCGAAATAAATTTTTTGTTCTACAGAAGAAATAAAACCCCTAGAAACAAATAATTGTTTTAGTTGACTTTTACCATTATTGTATAATATTGCTTTAGTTCCAATTCCATTTTTATTTCCGTTCTTATAATTGAAACTTAAACTAATTGAGTTCTTTTTCTTATTTGTAGTGTTTTCGTAAATTCCTGCATAATTATTTAAATTGTTGGTAATAATGTCTAAATCACCATCTAAATCTAAGTCGGCATAAATTGCTCCGTTAGATAGTGACGGCTTTTGTTCAATCCAATTACCAGTTTTCTTTATAAAATTGTCAGAATTCCCCTTATAAATTTCATTTGAAACTTTTCCAGAAGGCATCTCATCAATAGACTTAAAAAGCCATTCTAAACCCTCTGCATGACTTTTTTGTTTAAAAGTGCTAGAGACATATTTCTTGAAATCTAAACCGTTTGGCCTTCGATTAATTCCGTTACTGATAAATAAATCTTGATGACCATCATTATTAAAATCGGCAAAAAGTGGCGCCCAACTCCAGTCTGTATCCGCAACATTATTTTGTAAAGCAGTTTCATAGAAATAGCTTCCTTTTTCACTTATTTGAAGCATATTTCTAGAATACTGGTCTTTATATCCTTGTTTTCGTAACTTTTCTTGCATGGTGTACATGGCGTCATCACCTTCGGTTTCCTTTAAAACGCGTTCGTCATTTGGTAGCATATCTAGAGTGATAAGATCCTGAAAACCATCACCATTAATATCTGCAACATCACTTCCCATAGAAAATCTTGAAATGGTAGAAAATGATTTTTTTAGTTCTTCTCTAAAGGTTCCATCTTGATTATTGAGGTAATAATAATCATCTTCATGAAAATCATTACAAACATAAATATCATCCCATCCATCGTTGTTAAAATCGGCAATAGAAGCACTTAGACCGTAGCCATTTGCGCCCCCAAAAATATTGGCTTCTTCACTAATATCAATAAATTTTCCATTGGTGTTTTTTAGTAAAACATCACCAACAAACGGAACGCGTTCCTTTCTTAAAGAAGCTTTTCCATGAGAAGTTACGGTGTGTGTTGCATGATTTACAATGTATACATCTAAGTCATTGTCTTTATCGAAATCAAAAAAGTAAGCCTGTGTAGAATAACCTGAGAAATCCAATCCATATTCTTTCGCTTTTTCGGTAAAAGTGTTATCACCATTATTGATGAAAAGCTCATTGGTCCCTTTAAAATCTAATAAACCAGAAACTGCACAAACATAAATATCTAAAAACCCGTCGTTATTAATGTCGACCATTGTAACACCAGTATTCCAATCTGCAGAACTATTGATGTTCGCATTTTCAGAAATATCCTCAAACTTTAAGTTTCCCTTATTAAGAAAAAGTTTGTTATCACCTTGATTAGATACAAAGTAAAGATCTGATAAACCATCATTATTAATATCACCAGCGCTTACGCCACCTCCATTATAAAAATAAATGTAATTAATAATACTATGCTTTGCATCTTCATGTAATGTGTTTTTAAAATTTATTCCAGTAGTTTTTTGGGATAATTTATTTAAAAGGAAGTTTTTTTTTGTTTCTTTATTTTTTGTAGTACAACTTATGCATAGAAAAAGTAAAGTAAACAATATCAAAAATGTTGGGTTTTTTAACATTTGAATATATAGATAGAAGGTAAGTGTAAAGATACAAAAACATTAACAAAATAGTAATTGTTTATTTCCGACCAAAATCTGCAGGAATTTCTCCCCAAGCTTTGGTTTCCCATTTTAGAATTGGGTTGTTATACGTGTTTTCTTTTAACCATTTTTCAGCTCTTTTTATGAGTTCTAATAAGTCTTTATTAGAAGCATCAAAATGCATGTTTGTTTTGCATCTTTTTTGTTTCACCCAACTCATGGCGATTCTAGAATCCGAATAAATAGGAATATCTTCTTTATTTTTACTTTTTAAAAGTGCAATACCATGCACTAAAGCAAGGAATTCACCAATATTATTTGTGCCATTTTTAAATGGACCTTTTATAAAAATTTCTTTTTTATTGTGTGTTAAAACACCTCTGTATTCCATTTTTCCAGGATTTCCAGAACAAGCAGCATCTACAGAAATACTTTCTAAATTAGGAGTGCCATAGGTAGCTTTTTCATCAGCTGATAAAGTGGGTTTTTTAGTATTTTTACCTTTGTAATCTTCGTAGTTTTTGGTGGATGCAATTTCAGCTTCATTTAAATCTGCAAAAGATTTATACTGTGCGCCTTCAAAACCATCAATTTGTGCTTTACAAACTTTCCAAGAAGTAAAAACTCCTTTTTTACGACCGTTCCAAACTACATAAAACTTTTTTTTACTCATTTACTTTTAAAATTACATCTTCAATAACTCTTGGGAAGTAGCGTTGCTCTAAAATATGGATCTTTTCTGCAATAATTTCTGGAGAATCTTCTTCTAAAAGTGCAGTTTTTGCTTGAAAAATGATGGCGCCTTCATCATAATTGGCATTTACATAGTGAATAGTAATACCAGTTTCTGTTTCTTTATTTTCCTTTACGGCTCTATGAACGTTCATTCCATACATTCCTTTTCCTCCATAATTTGGTAATAATGCAGGATGAATGTTAATAATTTTATTAGGAAAAGCTGCTATAATTTTTTCAGGAATTTTCCATAAAAAACCCGCTAACACAATAATATCTGCATTTTCTTTTAAGAGATTTAATACCATTTCTGTAGTAGAGAAATCATTTCTATTAAAGTGTATACACTTGGTATTTAAATTTTTACATTTATCAAAGACTTTAGCGTGTTCATTGTTACATAGAACACTGGTGACCTTAGCGGTTTTAGTATGATTAAAAAATTTAATAATATTCTCTGCGTTCGTTCCAGAACCAGATGCAAAAATAACAATACGCTTCATAAACTACATTTCTAGGGTGCAAAAAAAAGAATAATTATTAACAAATTGATTATTTTTATTAAAGATAAAACTTTTATCTTTACATTTAGCAATCATTTTAGGGACAAATATTAGTTATAATTAATAAGATTTGTATTTTTGCCCTGATTTAAAATTTAAAATTAAAAAATTATGTCAGACATTGCATCAAGAGTAAAAGCGATTATCGTAGACAAATTAGGCGTTGACGATAACGAAGTAACAACAGAAGCTAGCTTCACAAATGATTTAGGAGCAGATTCTTTGGATACTGTTGAGTTAATTATGGAATTCGAAAAAGAATTTGATATTCAAATTCCAGATGATCAAGCTGAAAACATCGGTACAGTTGGTCAAGCAGTTAGTTATATAGAAGAAGCAAAAAAGTAAAATTTATATGCAATTAAAACGAGTTGTAGTCACTGGACTTGGCGCATTAACGCCAATTGGTAATAATATTGAAGAATATTGGAACGCATTAGTTAACGGAGTTAGCGGTGCAGCGCCTATCACAAGTTTTGACGCTGCCAAGTTCAAAACTCGTTTTGCATGTGAATTAAAAAACTTTAACGTCACCGATTTTATTAATAAAAAGGATGCACGTAAAATGGATAGATTTACGCAGTATGCTATGGTTGCTTCAGATGAAGCAATTGCAGATTCTGAGTTAAATCTTGACACTATTAACAAATTACGCGTTGGTGTAATTTGGGGAGCAGGAATTGGAGGTTTAGAAACTTTTCAAAACGAAGCAATAAATTTTGGAGCTGGAGACGGTACACCAAGATTTAATCCGTTCTTTATCCCAAAAATGATTGCAGATATTGCTCCAGGAAACATTTCTATTAAGAATGGATTTATGGGACCAAATTATACTACAGTTTCGGCATGTGCATCATCTGCTAACGCGATGATAGATGCTTTAAATTATATTCGTTTAGGTACTTGTGATGTAATTGTAACTGGTGGTTCGGAAGCTGCAGTTGTTATTTCTGGTGTTGGTGGCTTTAATGCCATGCACGCTTTATCTACAAGAAACGAAACTCCAACAACGGCGTCAAGACCTTTTGATTCAGAAAGAGACGGATTCGTTTTAGGTGAAGGAGCAGGTGCTCTTGTTCTTGAGGAATACGAACACGCCAAAGCAAGAGGCGCAAAAATCTATGCAGAAGTTATTGGAGGAGGAATGTCTTCTGATGCGTATCACATGACAGCACCTCACCCAGAAGGAATAGGAGTGATTGCTGTAATGAAAAACTGTTTAGAAAATTCAGGAATTAAGCCAGAAGATGTAGACCATATTAATACACATGGTACTTCTACGCCGCTTGGAGATGTTGCAGAATTAAAAGCAATTTCAGAAGTTTTTGGAGATCATGCTAAAAATATTAATATTAATTCTACAAAATCTATGACTGGCCACTTACTAGGTGCTGCTGGTGCTATAGAGTCTATTGCTGCAATTTTAGCAATGAAACATGGTATTGTACCACCTACAATTAATCATACAAGCGTAGATGAAAACATTAACCCAGAACTAAACTTAACGCTTAATAAAGCTCAGAAAAGAGACATTAAAGTTGCGATGAGTAATACTTTTGGTTTCGGAGGGCATAATGCTTGTGTTGCATTTAAGAAATTAGATGAATAACCTATGAATTTCATTCGTAAAATAATTAAACCTCATTCAGAAGAGGATGCACAATTATATAACGAATTAAAAATATTGCTTAATTTTTCTCCAAGAAATATAAATAAATACAAAAAAGCATTTACACACAGATCTGTGCAAATGTTAGATAAAAGTGGAATTCCTATAAATTATGAACGTTTAGAGTTCTTAGGAGATTCTATTTTAGGGTCTGTAATTGCAGCTTATTTGTACAAAAAAGTGCCACAAGGATCAGAAGGTTATCTTACTCAAATGCGCTCTAAAATTGTTAGTAGAGAGCACTTAAACGAGTTAGGTAAAGACTTAAACTTAATTAGATTTGTAAAAAGTAACATAGATCAAGCTAATGTTGGCGATAACATTCATGGAAATATTTTCGAAGCTTTAGTTGGCGCAATTTACTTAGATAGAGGTTATAATTCTTGCCAAAAATTTATTTATGAAAAAGTAATTGTACCCTATGTTGATATAGAAAAATTAGAAGGTAAAATTACTAGTTATAAAGGTCTAATTATAGAGTGGTGCCAAAAACAAAAGAAAAAATACTCGTTTGATACTTATGAAGATTCTGGAAATGAACCTATTAAGCATTTTAGTGTAAAGATTAGTATTGATGGTGAGCAAATAGCCAAAGGAAGAGCTACTTCAAAGAAAAAAGCAGAAGAACAAGCTTCAAAAAGAGTGTACTTTGCATTTCAAAACGAAATTTCTGTAACTAACTAACGATATCGTTTTCGTTAAAAATAGCAGTAAACCTCATAAACTATTAGTAATTTAGCATACTTAAAATGGTTTAAGTTTTATGCAAGTATATGCCCTCGGCTTTGATGATTTTTGTGATGAAGACTTTTCCTTAATAGGAATTCACACAACATTAGAAGATTATAAACTTGCCTATTTAATTAATAAAAACTTAAATACTCGTTTTTATAAATCAAAAGATAATTTAGAATTTGATAGCGAAAAAAAGAAAGCTTCGTTTTCTATTTATAATTTCTCAAATGACAAATATGACTTTGATTGGTTTTTAATTGCGAATAGCTTTAGAAGAGAGAATCAAACAGAATCAAATGAACTGTTATTAACAACAGAAACTAAAACTTATTTAATTCCGGAGAAGAAGAAAGTAGACTTTTTTATAAAAATATCTGGAGAAGTAAGTTATGATTTTGTTTTAAAAACAATAGATAAAATAAAAAGTATTGAGCAAGTAATTACCTCATACTCTATAGATAAGAACACACTAAAGTCAAAAGACTTTTTAATATTTTAAAAATGAATTCATACAAAAAAACCAAGATAGTTGCAACTTTAGGGCCAGCAACAGATAGTAAAGAAATTTTAACAAGGTTAGCAAAAGAAGGAGTTAATGTTTTTAGAATTAATTTCTCTCACGCAGATTATGACAATGTAAGAAAGACTGTAAAAACGATTAGAGAGATTAATGAAGAAAACGGTTATAATGTTGCCATTTTAGCAGATTTACAAGGTCCAAAATTACGTGTTGGCGTTATGGAAGATGGTGTGGTTTTAGAAGATGGAAGTACATTTATTTTTACAACAGAGAAATGTATTGGTACTAAAGAGAAAGCATTTATGACGTACCAACGTTTTCCTAAAGATGTAAAAGTAGGAGAACAAATAATGGTAGATGATGGAAAATTATTATTTGAAGTAATTTCTACAGACAAAGACAAACAAGTAGTAGTAAAAGTAATTGTAGGAGGTCCATTAAATTCTAAAAAGGGAGTTAATTTACCAAATACAGCGATTTCTTTACCAGCTTTAACTGAAAAAGATAAAGAAGACGCAATTTTTGCTTTAGGTTTAGAAGTAGATTGGATGGCACTTTCTTTTGTAAGAACACCAGAAGATTTAAGAATGTTACGTGATTTAATTGATGAACATTCAGAATATAGAGTTCCAGTAATTGCAAAAATTGAAAAGCCAGAAGCAGTTGCAAATATAGATGCATTAATTCCTTATTGTGATGGATTAATGGTTGCTCGTGGAGACTTAGGTGTAGAAATACCAATGCAAGACGTTCCGTTAATTCAGAAAAAATTAGTGAGACGTGCAAAAAGAGCAAGAATTCCTGTGATTATTG
The DNA here is from genome assembly GCF_002163835.1 of Polaribacter sp. SA4-10. Lineage (NCBI taxonomy): Bacteria > Pseudomonadati > Bacteroidota > Flavobacteriia > Flavobacteriales > Flavobacteriaceae > Polaribacter > Polaribacter sp. SA4-10. The sequence continues at coordinate 2,423,439 of NZ_CP019331.1, forward strand.
CAACTCAAATGATGGAAACAATGATTGATAATGCTGTTCCAACAAGAGCAGAGGTTAATGATGTTGCGAATTCTATTATGGATGGTGCAGATGCAGTAATGCTTTCTGGAGAAACATCTGTAGGAAAACATCCAATTAGAGTAATTCAAAAAATGGCTGAAATTATTAACGCTGTTGAAAATTCTAGAATGATTAAAGTACCCCATGAAGCACCACATATTAGAACAGATAGATTTATAACAAAATCTGTTTGTCATCATGCGGCTTTAATGGCAAATGATATAGATGCAACAGCAATTTCTACACTTACAAATAGTGGGTATACTGCTTTTCAGATATCTGCTTGGAGACCACAATCTAAAATATTAGCATTTTCATCTGAAAGAAGAATTTTAGGAAAACTAAATTTACTTTGGGGAGTTAAAGCTTTTTATTATGATAAAAATTTAAGTACGGATGATACCGTTGTAGATATCAACAAAATCTCTAAAGAAAAAGGGTTTGTAAAACAAGGAGATTTAATGATTAATCTTACTTCTATGCCCGTTGAAGCAAAAGGAATGGTTAATACATTAAGAGTTTCTGAAATAGATTAAAACTTAATATAATAGACTTTAAAAAGCATTCTAATTTTTAGAATGCTTTTTTTTGGTTATAATTTTTAAGGTTATTTTTTTTAGAAGCTATTTCCTGCTTTCCACTGTATCTTTTCTTCATTCTTCATAAAAGGATGTCATTTCAATCAGTGCTAAACCACCTTATTAATTATTTGTCATTACAAGACACAAAGCAAATTGTTCATTTAACTTTTATAACTTCAGTTTTTTAGAAATAATAATAGCATCATTAGTAACAAAGGGCATAGGCATCATTTCATCCGTTCTTGGAGTTAGATTAAAATTAGGGTTCTCTAATAAATCATAAGAGATTTCATTTAAAATAACATCCAATTGGTACTCTTTTAAAACGCTAAAAGAAATTGCAACCTCTTTGTCTTGATTTCCTAAATGATACACTAAAAAAGTACCGCTTTTCACGTTATAACGCTTCCCATCATTTACCAAAACATCATTTACTTTAAATTGATGTAATTCAAGTTCTTTTTCTGTACTAAATTCTAATTTATTTACTTTTCGTTTTGGAGAGACTATAACTTCTAAAAAACGCTTATTACCAATAATAGTATCTATTTCTATTTGGATTTCTGATGATGAAATATTCTTATTGTCTGTCTTTTTATAAAACTTAAAGCGCGTGTTATATTTACTCTTTGTTTCTGCATTTGATATACTTCCTTTGTTTGAATTTGCATCAAAAATTTGCTTTGTATAATCGTCTAAAGTGGAATTGTAAGTTCCAAAAAAGGCAGTATTATGATCAGAATTCTGAATATATACAATACTGTTTGGTTTTTTATTATCAATAGAAAAACTGCTATTAAAAGTTGCTAATCCAAAGAAAATAATAGCGAATAAACCCACTAATTTTTGCATCCAGAAAGATTTTTTTTGATAAAAAGTTAAGATCATCAACCCAAAAATTAAGGCAATAATTACACCACTAATAAATAAGTTTTTAAGACCTAAACCAACAGGAAACATTTTTATCATTGGCGCAAAAATGTAAATTGCAGGAATTGATAAAATTGTAAATAAAATACGTTTAGACCTCTCTTCTAAATTCATAAAAACAGCAATTGCAAGAATTAACAAAGCAGAAAAAACCGGAATTATAAAAAAGCCAGCTCCTTTTAAGTTTGTAGCAATTATTAAATTTATAAGCAGCCAAATAAAGATTGGCGCAATTAACAAGTCGGTAGTTTTATCTTGTTTTAAAAAGTATTTGTAAACCTTAAATGAAATCCAAAGATTTAGGAATACAAAAGCGGCTATATATTGATAACCATTGTAAGTAAAACCTTGTAAAATATCATTGTACTGAGGATGCATAATTAAAAGTAATTTCCACAACCCAAATGAGGTTCCACCACATAAAATTATAGAAATTAAAAAGGGTAGAAAACCTTTTAAAACACCTTTTACAGTAATTTTATTTAATGAAAAACCGAAGAAAAGTAATATTATAAAAATAACAAATGCGATAATCAACATTGGATTAACCCAAGAAAAAGGGTAGGTTGCCAATTTTACAAACGGAAAGTTTACGTAAACAAAATCTTTATCAGAATTAAAATTTGATAAATCTGAATTTGCAAAATAATTTAAAGAGGTAGTAAAGTAATCTGCTTGATGTAGCAAGGTTTCTTTATCTAACCTTTGATAAGAATCTTGTGCTGTATGATAATCAAAATGATCTCCAATAAAAGCAAAATTGAATCCATTTATATTTCCACTTTCTCTAAAAACGGTTAAATCTGTATCATTTGGTAGCTTTTTATAGATGCTATACATTAAAGAATTTGCAGCAGGAAAATTAGGCTTTGCAGCCATAAATTCTGATAATAATTTGCTGTTTTTACCATTCGTTTCCATTAACATATAACTTGGGCCACCACTTCCTCTAGCCTCAAAATTTAAAACTAAACCCACATCTTTAGACCAAGGATGGGCATCTACAAAAGCTTGTGCGCCTAATAAACCTAACTCTTCAGCATCAGAAATTAGAATAATAATATCATTTTTTGGTTGCTCATTCTTTGCTAAAAAGGCTCTTATTCCTTCTAAAATAGTAACAACACCAGAACCGGCATCACTTGCCCCTAAAGAAGAATGAGGATTAGAATCATAATGAGTGAGTACCATTAATGCTTTTCCATTTTCAGACCCTTTTAAACGAGCAATAATATTTTCTGCAGTTGTAGCTGCAAACCATTTTTTATTAATAGCAGTTTGAGTTTGAATTTCAACTTCAAAATCCATTTTTTTAAGTTCATCAGCTATATAATTCTGAACAAATTTATGCTCATCAGAACCAACATGATGTGCTGTTTCGCTAATTTTCTTTAAATGAAATAGCGCATTATCAATTGAAAAGTCTGTCTTTTGAATTGTTTTTTCTGATGATAAAGAAGGCTTTAAATCAGAAAAACTCCAATAAATTACACCAAGAATTATAAGGATAGAAACAAGGGAAGAAAAGGCTTTCATTTTATAAATAAGTTTTTATAAATATATGAAATAAAAAAAACGTAGATTATAAGTTGTTTAAAACTGAAAAATTGTTACTTTTAGTTAAATTAAAGACTAAACTATTATGGCTATTAAAAGTTTCCAAGGAAAAAGAGATGCATCACAAGGAAAAGAAGATGCTCAAATTTTAGTTTCTGATTATATGACTACAAAATTGATAACTTTTAAAGCAGAAGATTCTTTAGATCATGTAATTAATCAATTAATTACATATAAAATTTCTGGAGGACCCGTTGTAAATGATAAAAATGAATTAATAGGAATTATTTCTGAAACCGATTGTATTAAGCATATTTCTGAAAGTAAGTATTACAACATGCCTTCAGACACAAATAATACGGTTGGAAAATATATGGTTACTGATGTTGATACAATTGATAAAAACATGAATATTTTTGATGCTGCTTTTAAATTTATAAGCTCGCACAGAAGAAGGTTTCCCGTTGTAGAAAACGGAAAACTTATTGGTCAATTGAGCCAAAAAGATGTTTTAAAAGCGGCTATTAAAGTGCAAGGAAATACTTGGAATAGTTAATTTTAAGATTCTTTTTTTATTAATAAAAAAGTTTCATTTTCTAACGGTAAATAGCCTTCATCATAAATATAAAAATAGGTATTTCCTGTTTTGGTTTTATAGATGGATGTAAAAAACTGAAAATCGAAACCTTTGTCATATAATTTTGTTCTTGTTACTTTTGTTTTACCAGAAGTGTTTAATTCAGATAAAATTTTATAATTTTTTCTAAGTCGGTTATTAATATTTCTGATGAGGTTTTTACTATCTTTATTTACTTTATTATTGTATGCATTTCTACAATAATCTGAACAGAATTTTTTATCTACTCTACCTATTAAAGTCTCAGTACATTCTAAACATTCTTTTTTTTCCATAGTAACCTTCTTTTTACACTTTAATTTCTCCCCAATTTTCAACAGATTTTATTCTTCTTAATTGCATTGTGTTTATACTATATTACTTGCAATTATTCTTAACCTTCTTCTATTGGGGTCTAGTAACTTTTTCTTCATTCAATTTTGCACCTAGTTTTATTCAAAATTTTACAATTATTTTTGGGTTAGAAATTTGATGTGCTGTCAATTCTTTTTCATTTACCCATTTTAAATTTTCGTAAAAATTATCAGTTAAATCATGATTTTTATGAATCACAAACTTCTGACCTTCCTTTTTATCTAAAAATAAAAATAAAAAGGCAACTGCTCTATGAACAGAATAGCTTCTTATTTTATTATTACTGTTTAAATAAAGAAAGGTTTCAAACTTATTAATGATTCTATTTTTTTTGAGTTTAAATTCTTCATCTCCTTTTTTCTTCTTTAAAACCCTACCGTAATTAGATATTTGTGTTTCTTCTTTTTCAAAATTGCAATCAGCTAAATCGAAAGTTTTCCAGCTTTCATTTCTATATGACTTCATAATTTTGATGTTTTTCGGAACAAATATAAGGGAATTTATCCGTTTACAAACGATTACAAGTAATTACAACCGAAAGTAATTGCTTGTTAACCGAATAAAGTTGGAATGATGTCTCAACTTTGCAGTGTCAAAATGAGTTGACAAATAATAATAATTTAAAACCTTATCTTATGAGTACGTTAAGAAACAAAGTACAGTTAATTGGAAATTTAGGAAACAACCCAGAAATTATCACTTTAGAAAGCGGTAAAAAGTTAGCAAAATTTTCTATTGCTACCAATGAAAGTTACAAAAATGCACAAGGAGAAAAAGTAACAGATACACAATGGCATAATATTGTAGCTTGGAATAAAACAGCAGAAATAATTGAGAAATATTTAGAAAAAGGAAGTGAAGTAGCGGTTGAAGGAAAACTGACTTCTAGATCTTACGAGACTAAAGAAGGAGAAAAAAGATACATTACAGAAATTGTTTGTAATGAATTGTTGATGTTAGGAAATAAGCAGTAAAGTATATTATATTTTAAAGATGAAACCCACTTGTAAAAGAGTGGGTTTTTATTTTTAATTTAATAGATGTTAAGAGGTTTAACTGATTGAAGTCATTGGTGTACGCTTATACTTTTAATAATTTAGGAGTTGAAAATAAATATTATGAAAAATCTAATATACATTTTAACTCTAATAACCTTCTTTAGTTGTTCATCCATTAAAACAGTAGATCGTTGGAAAAGTAAAAACCATGCAGATTTTAAACCCCAAAAAGTATTAATTGTTGGAATTACGGAAAACTTAATCGCAAGAAGAATCTTTGAAGAGGAATTAAAAGAAGAACTAAACTTGAGCGGTGTTGAGGCTATGGAAAGCTATGAAATACTTACACCTAAATTTACAAGTGAAAAACAAACTGAGGAAAATATTCAGGAAGAAATAGAAAAAATAACTAAAAATGGTTTTGATGCAATCTTAATTTCTGCGGTTAAAGGAATAGATGAAAAAGTAATTCACAATAATAATTATTATACAGATTATTACTACAGAAGACACCCTTTTAGACATTATTATTACTTACACCAAGAGGTGTATTTTGATACCGGTTATTATAATAAATATAAAATTTATCACGTAGAAACTTCATTATACAAACTAAAAGAAAATAATGATAAATCATTGGTTTGGGTTATTTCTAATAAAATAGTAGAACCTAGTTCAATAAATACAACGGTTAATGACTATGTAAGCGTTATTATAAAATCCTTAAAAAAAGAAGGCATCATTGTATCTAACAAATAATTACTCATGAAAACACTTGTATACAGTGCTAAAGATTTTGAAATTCCTTATTTAGAAAAAGCGAATTGCAAAAAACATGAATTCACTTTTTTAGAAGCGTCATTGTCATCAGAATCTGCAGTGAAAGCTATAGGATATGAGGCAGTTTCTATATCTTCATCAGGTAAAGCTTCAACAATTGTAATTGAAAAATTAAAAGATTTTGGTGTAAAATATATTACATTAAGAGCTGTTGGACATGATAATGTAAATTTAAAGGCTGCAAATACATTTGGAATAAAAGTGGCAAATGTGCCAGCTTATTCTCCATGCGCAATCGCAGAACATGCTGTAGGTTTATTATTAACATTAAATAGAAAGTTAATTGAAGCTAATAAAAGAGCAAAGTCTTTCAATTTTAACTTAAATAACCTGATTGGTTTCGATTTAAATAATAAAACAATAGGTATTGTAGGAACTGGTAAAATAGGTGCTATTATGACTAAAATAATGCATGGTTTTGGATGTGAATTATTAGGGTATGATATTGTTGAAAATGAAGAATTAATCAAAAAATATGGAATGCAATATCAGTCTTTGGAAGCGCTATGTAAAAAGGCAGATATTATTTCATTACACGTGCCTTTAAATAGTGAAACGCATCATTTAATTGATGAAGATTTAATTGACAAAATGAAACCTGGTGTTGTAATAATAAATACTGCAAGAGGTGCAGTTTTAAATACAGAAGATGTCATTAAAGGTTTAAGAAGTGGAATTATTGGCGCTTTAGGAATAGATGTGTATGAAAAAGAAAGAGGTCTATTTTTTACAAATCATTCTAATGATATTATTACAGATGAAATGATTATTAAATTAAACGCAATGCCGAATGTACTAATTACAGGTCATCAAGCTTTTTTAACTGAAGAAGCGCTAACAAATATTGCAGAAACAACAATTTATAATTTAGATTGCTGGAGTAAAAATAGAGAAACAGAAAACGAATTAACGAAAACCGTTACAGAAACGGTATAATCATTCTTTCTTCTTATAACCATAAATATCTTTTAAAATTAGGTTATTTCCATTACCCAAATCATTAACTATTAAATCGTATCTAATCGTTATTTTAGTATTAATTGGTGCGTAATAATAAATAACCCAAGCAGCTGATTCATTTGTGCCAATACAGCCATTAGAAGATGCTTTTCCTAGTGTAACTGGATTTGTTGTTGGATGAATTAATTGACCATAACGTACACCGTTTATTTCAGTTTCTATAAACGGAATTTGAGGTAATTTTGTTACTTTTTTATCATCTCTTTTTGTTACATAATATTGATATCCGTTAACAGGATTATAGAAATCTGGAAAACGTTCATGTCTTACAATTTTACCCTTTCCTGTTTTGGTTCTTAAATCTAAAATTCTTCCTGCCATTTTAAGATATTTTTTTTCATTTCTTCCAACTCTAACAGAAAAATTAAAAAGTTCTTTAGAGTTTTCAAAAATTCTGAGTTTATACTCAGGGATATTTACATCAATTTTTGTGTTTTCAAATGAGGTGAGCATCTTTTTTACTGAATTAATACTTGGTAAAATTAAAGTAGCTCCTTTTTTTAAAACAACCATTTTTTTCTGATTATAAACAAAAGAATCTTTTTCTTTCATTGTATAATAATCGGTATTTTTTAGGCTGTCAATAATCCAAGGATTAGCTCTCACTAAAAGATGTTCTGTTAATTTGTAAGAGGTTATAGAATCGTATTTTAGAACAATTGAATCTAAGAATTGAAAGTAATTTTCTACAGAAATATCAGAATTAATAGGAATATTTTTTCTTAAATCAGTATTAAAAATCATTGTTTTCTCTTTTAGAGGAGTAAAAACATTTGAATAACTTATACCAATAATTACTATCAAGAAAAAGACGATTAAAACCCCTAAATTAACCTTGTATTTCATTGATTAAATTTTTGATAAATTTTTGTTTCATAAAGTTATGTTTCCTAAAATAGAATTCAAATGATACTCATCAGCTTAAATTACATATGATTAATATCATTTCATTTTTATAGAATTTTAACTTCTTTTACATAAGGGTTTAGGAAGTACTATTATGAAAATAGAACATTTAGAAGAACGCGTTAATGATTACAAAGAATCTATAAAAACAGTTGTAGATAAAAAAACGCTGTGGCAAAGTAAGTCTAAAAAATTAATTATTAGAACTTTAAATAAAGTTGCTAAAAGTTATAATATTGGTTGGAGAGTGCAAGAACTTAATTGGATTTATAATAATGAAGCCATAAATATTACTTTTGATTCTTTTCCAAAAGATTTAATTGATTGTACAAATAAGATTCCTACGTATCAATTTATTCAAGGAGGCGCGTTGGTTTTTTCACAATCTTATAGTGGAGATGTGTATGTTCTTGCTCTTTTCCCTTATGTAGAACAATTGCAAGTAGAAAATAGTAGTTTAGACCTTGGTGTTTATAATCCTGAAGAAATTACAGAGAAACTTGTTATAGAAAAAGTAGATGAGTTTTTAAAAGAAATGATAAAATGGGAAGTTCCATCTTATAGAACCAAGTTAGGTTTTCAAAACAAAGAGATCTAAACTATTATTTTCTTTAACGTAATCTTCTTTTTCCGGTAACTTCATCTATCGTTATTTTAAAAACTACAGGAAGCTTATCTGTATATGTTTTACTAGAAAATTCACTAATAAAATGTAAATTCTTTTCTTCTTTCCTTAAGATAAGATCTTTTATTCCATTGGTAAATTCATGTAAATATCTTTTTGCATCACTACCAGTAAGTTCTTTAAAAAATCCATGAGCCATTACAGAAGTCCAATTCTCATTTTTTTTTATTTCTGAAATTTGTATTGATACATTATTGTTTTTTCGCATCGCCATCGTTTTATGACCTTCTGTAGAATAGCCAATAATATAAATATTTTTACCGTCAAAATAATAGGTAATGGGAACAATAAATGGTCTGCCTTTATATATATAAGCAAGTTGACCAATATAATTATCTGATAAAAGACTTATGCATTCTTTTTCGTTTAAACTTGTTAACATGATTTTAGCTTTTAATGAAAAACAAAGCTATTTATAATTAAAGTTAAAAAGCATGACATGTATCAGTTAGAACATCTATTTTTTAAGTAATTCAAACACTGTAATTTCAGGTCTCATTCCTAATCTTCCAGGAAAACCGAGCCAACCTAAACCACGATTAACGTACAAATATTGTTCTTTCTCATTATACAATCCTGCCCAATGTTTGTATTTGTATTTAATTGGGCTCCATTTCATTTTTTTGTATTGAAAACCAGCTTGCATTCCATGCGTATGACCAGAAAAAGTAAATGAAATATCAGTATTTTTAATCACTTCCTCGCTCCAATGTGAAGGATCATGAGATAACAATAATTTAAAGGGAATTTCAGTTACACTTTTTAGTGCTTTTTGTAAATTTCCATATTGTTTAAAAGGGGGTTTTCCCCAATTTTCTACTCCAATAATTGCTATACTATCCTCATTTTTTTTAATTATTTCTGATTCATTTAGCAAGAGTTTAAAATCGATATTTTTATAAAATTGTTTTATTTTTTCGAAATTTTCTTTTTTTTCTTCATCAGAATTCCAACTACTATAATCTCCATAATCATGATTTCCTAAGATGGCATATTTACCCTTTTTTGCAATTAAATTTTTAAAAACCTTTTCCCATCCAATTAATTCCCAGGCATAATTATTAACTAAATCTCCAGTAAAAAATATAAAGTCTGGGGATGAATTATTAATTATTTTAATAGCTTTATCTAAGATGTGGTATTTATAATTAAAGCTACCAAGATGAATATCAGAAATTTGAATAATTTTTAATCCGTTAAAAGAAGCTGGTAATTTTGGGTGTTTAACTGTAATGTGATGGACTTTAAATCGGTATAAAGTTCTAAAAAAACCAAATAGTATTACAAAAAAAGGGAGAAACCCAGAAAGCAAACCAAAAAGAGGAACAACAATTAAGGATTCTTGTTCTGAGAAAACATAGTTAGAGAAAAACAATATTGAAAAAATAATAACAAATATAAATTTAGGAATAAAAGAAGAAATTGCCAATCCGTATAAAGAAGAAATTAGTAGGTGTTTTCGTCTAGGATTAATATCGTCTAAAGTAACTTTAAGAAGTATTATTAATGTAATTAAACCAACTGTGAAGACCCAGAAAAACACATTTATTATAGTTATTAAAGTTTCTGAAGTTATAAGTTGCGTAATAGATTGTAACCAATAATACGCTAAAATATCTACAATTAAAATTGCCAAACATAAGAGCAAAATTGTAAATAGAGAGTAGCTTTTCATTGGTGGTTATTTTTGTTTTCTTCGCTCATCTTTAAGTGCCCAAAAAATACTTTTTACATCAGAAACCCAGTTTTTATACATAAAAACTAAAGAAATTTCTTCTATAGTTTCTAAAATTCCTATAACAATCATTATATAAAATAATGAATATTCTGGATTAAAAAATAAAGACCAAAGTATAAATACACTTTGTAAAATAGCAGATGTTTTTGCTAAATAGGTATGAAAAGAGGTTGCTTTTCCATATTTGTAAAACGCTATTATCATTTGAATTATATAAGGAATAAATGCTATTAATATTAGTGTAAGATTTGTTTTCACAAACTCATTTTCAAAATAAAACAAACCAATAAGCCCAATAATTAAAGTTATTTGATCTCCAATAGAATCTAATTGTGATCCTCTTGCACTTGTAATTTTTAGTTTTCTGGCTAAATAACCATCTATTGCATCTGTTAAATAACTAATTAATAAAAACCAAGTGAAAATTAATTGAGCATCAAACCAAATTAATAAAAGTAAAAACGGAGCCGCTAATATCCTATAAAAAGAAAACCAGTCTGCTATATTATAATTTTTGAATGTGAGTATTTTTTTAGTGTCCATTTTATTTGTTTTGATCAATATTTATTTCAGGAATTTCAATAATTTCTATAGTAGCAGAAGCCAGAATTATTTTACCCTTTGTTTTGTCTATTTCTTTTCTAATCTCATTATGTAAAGTGTGTTTTGTAAGCCTTCTTTTTTTATAATCTACAATATATCTGATGTTAAATTGAATCCAATTATCTGTTAATGTTATTGCTAAAGTTGGATCTACCAGTGCATCTTCTATGTAGTATTTATTTACAACTTCTTTCCACTTTTTTTTAGAATTAATGGTATAATCAGAAAGAATTTTAGCAGCAGTTTTAATAATTATTAATTTTGCTAACTCAATATTAGAACCATATCTAATGGGTAAATTAAACTCATCCCAAATAAAAGGAAAGTGTTGTGAGTAATTATAAATAGGGCCTTTAAATACAAAAGCATTGCTCAATTTTACAATTCTACCACTATAATTATCGCTTGTTACCCATTCGCCAATTTCCATCATTGTTGTGTAAACGCTATCAACATCAATCACATCTCCTTTTATTCCGTTAATTTCTATTCGATCTCCTGGTTGATATACTTTTACCATAAAAATATATACAGAGCCTGCTATACTTAAAATGAGTTCTTGAAGCGTAAAAGCAATACCTGCTGTAAATAAGCCAATGAGAACTGTAAAGTCTTTTATGTTTCCAGTAAAAAAGGAGAAAGACAGAACAACTAATAGGATATAACCAATAATTTCTACCCCTTTTTGTGTTTTATACCTTACCGTTGTATTGTCTATTTTCTTTCTTAAAAAACGTCTTAAAATCTGAATTATAAAAAGAACAGAAATAATTAACAACAAGTATTTCAGAATACCATATTCAGATAAAACCTCCCAAAAATTTTTTTCAATTTGTTCCATTTTAATTGTTATAGATTTTTAAAATGCTCGTAAAAAAGAAGTTTATTTTGTAAATCTGTTATTTCTTTTTTTAAGGAATCAACTTGATCTAATAAATTATAAATTACATCAACTCCTTCTAAATTTATGTTGAGGTCATAATGCAAACGAATCATTTTTTCTACCTCGTTAATTTCTGTAATTTTAATATAATCTTGACTATCTGTTACAATAATTTCTATTAATTCATACTCTCTTAATTCGTTGATGAATTTAACAGGAATACTGTAATGCTCACAAAAGCGCTGTATAGATATTAAGTTTTGAGTTTCCATAATTAGCGTTGTTTTTGTAGTTCTTTAATTAACTCTTTCTCTTTTTCGTTTAAATTTGTAGGTATTTTAAGTTGGTAGGTTATAAATAAATCACCAAACTGACCTTCTTTTTTATACTTAGGAAATCCTTTTCCTTTCAGTTTTACTTTTGTTCCGTTTTGTGTTTCTGGCTTAATCGTAAGTTTTACTTTTCCTTCAAAAGTAGCCACCATAAGGTGCCCACCTAACAAAGCTGTGTAAATATCTAAATCTATATTAATGTGAAGATTCTCTTTGTCTCGTTTAAATTTAGAATTATTTATAATAGAAAACTGAATGTATAAATCGCCATTTGGACCGTTATTTACACCTTTTCCTCCATGTCCTTTTATTTTGATGATTTGTCCGTTTTCTACTCCTGCAGGAATTGTAATTCGGATGTTTTTTCCATTAACCGTTATTACTTGTTTTTGCGTTTTATAAACATCGCTTAAATTTAATTGGATCTCAGAATTATAATCTTGACCTCTAAATTTTGCACTTGTTCTTCTGCCAGAAGAAGCGCCGCCAAACATGTTTCCAAAAATATTAGAAAAATCTTCTTGAGAATATCCTCCAGAAGAGCCTTGAGAACTTCTTTGGTATTTTTGTTGTCTTTGTTTTTCTTGTTCATAAGCTTCAGCATTTTGCCAATGCTCGCCATATTTATCGTATTTTTTTCTATTTACAGCATCACTTAAAACTTCATTAGCTTCATTAATTTCCTTAAATTTTTTTTCTGCATTTTTATCATTAGGATTTAAATCTGGATGATATTTTCGCGCCAATTTTCTATAAGCTTTTTTAATATCAGCTTGAGAAGCACTTTTGGTAAGTCCTAAAATTTTATAATAATCTATAAATGCCATTACTTGTTTTTTATATTTAAATAAGCCTTAATAAAAGTATTGGAAATAGCTTTCAGATAAAATGAGATTCATCAGGTTGCTATAAAAATTAACGAGCTATTTTTTTTAATACGCTAGTTTAGCTTGTAATAAAAAGAATTCGTTAATGTTTGCTAAATCAATTGCTCCAATAAGTTTGTTTTTATCTACAACAGGTAAAAATGGTTTGTTATCACTATATATTAATCGATACACTTCATTAATATCTGCATTTATATCAATCGTCTTAAAAGATGTTTTCATTATTTCCTTAATTTTTAAAGCTCTTTCTTTCGACTTTTCAATAATATCTTTATGATATAATAAGCCTACAATTTTATCATTATCTACAACAACAAAATTGTTTTCACTTCCAGCCAACAATACATCTATAACATCTTGAATGGAGTTTTCTGAGTTAAATTTAGTAATACTTGTTAGCATAACATCTTTTATTTTATGACCTTTTAATAGTGATAATTGTTTCACCATTAAATTTTCTGTGTAAGCTCCTATAAAAACAAACAGTGCAATAAAAATTAAAATAGGATTATATAAGAGACCTATTAAAAGAAAGATTACAGCAATAGTTAAACCAATACTTGAAGCTATTCTTGTTGCTTTTACACGATCTAATTTCATGGCTAATAAAGCTCTTAAAATTCTACCTCCATCCATTGGAAAAGCAGGGATAAGATTAAAAACAACCAATCCTATATTTACAAAAAAGAGGTATATAAGGAAGTTTTGTAACGTAAAATTATTTATAAATGCTATTTCTTCGCCTAAGCTTAAGTGCATTAAATTTTGGTGAGGAATTACAAAATAAAGTAGTAAAGCAATAACAACATTTACTAAAGGACCTGCAATTGTTACTAAAAACTCTTGCTTAGGAGATGCTGGAATTTTATCTAAACTAGCCATTCCACCAATTGGCAACAAGGTTATATTCTTAGTATTTATGCCAAAACGTTTTGCTGTTAATGCATGACCTAATTCATGTAAAACAACACAAGCAAAAACAGCGAGAACAAAAGCAATATTGTACAAAACACTTTCAGTTGTTCCGCCTTCTTTAACTTCATTAAAAGCAACCCAAACAATTAGAAAGAAAAAAGTCCAATGAATTTTAATTTTGATACCAGAAACACTTCCTAAATTTAAATTTGCTTTCATCTATTTAGAATTTATTGTTAACTGATTGGTTTTGTTTATTCTATAAGTTTTTTAATGATTTGCTTATTATCATCTCCTAATGTAGAATACAAATTTTGAGCAATAATTTTGCTATATATTTTTGGAGGTTTAGTGATATAGTTTATTGAAAGTGCAAGACCTTTTGGTGCTGTTAAATTGTGTTTAATAACACCAAATTTATCTATTAAAACCTCCGTAGATTCATACCTTACTACATGTTTATTTAGCACATTATTTTCGCCTAAAACTTCCTTGTACATTTTAAGAACTACTGCATGGTTGTTCTCAAAATTAGTAGCATTTAAAAATTTAGGTTCAATTACCGTTTTTCCGGATATATCAATATATCCAAAAAAAGAAATACCCTCTTTTTTTACAGAAATTAAACACCTACCATTCTTAAAAACAGGATACTTTTCATTGTCAATTTCTGTTAAAACTAAATCTTTTCTAAAGTTGATAATAATGCTTCCCTGCTCATTAATAAATGCCCATTCACTTCCTTTTTTTATGGCAGAAAAACCTTCATTAAATGGTGAGATATAATCAAGTTTATCTATTGTTTGAGAAAAACTTAAAAGAGGAATTAAAATAAATAATAGAATTAGTTTTTTCATGACTACAGTATTTTAAGTTAACAATAAATGTATTTTAAAATACGACCTAGTGAAATGATATTCATCATGTTAATACTAAAAATTAGTATTTTTTTTATCTACTAAAATTTAGATATTTAAAAGCACCTTTTTTAATTTTTTACTCACCTCTTCAGCAATATTTTCTAGTTGCTTATTTTTAACAGATTGCATAGAAACTAGAGGGTTAATTGCAGCAATTTCTATCTTGTTATTATCAATTTATTGCACAATAATATTACAGGGTAACATGGTTCCTATTTTATCTTCAGCTTGTAAAGCTTTGTATGCAAAGGCAGGATTACAAGCACCTAATATTTTATATTTTTTAAAATCTACGTCTAGTTTTTCCTTTAGCGTTTGTTGGATACCAATTTGGGTTAATACTCCAAAGCCTTGTTCTTTTAATAATTGGGTTACTTTTTGAACAATAGTATCAAAATCACCTGCTACAATTTTGTTATGATACTAATTTATTATTTGGTTTTTTTAAGTTCAATACTAAGTTTTGCAAGTATCATTAATTCAGATTTGTTTAAACCATGAAAAGAAGCCGCAATTTTAGTAGCCGTGCTTAAAATAAGACGCTTAATTTCTTCTGTAAATAATGATGGATGCGCTCTTTTAAAATCTAAAAACTCTTTATAACACGTTTCTGAATCAGAAAAACTTTCACTGTTTAACCAATCAAAAACAGTTTCAATTTGATAGGCAGCATCTGTGTGAAAATCATCATCAACAGGATCAATTTTTGTCCATTTAGTTTTTACAATTTCTTTTAAAGCAGTGTATTCTGCTTCTTCTACATGTTTGTCTACAGCTGCAATTGCATAAAATAGTTTGCCAAGGTTTTGATAAAAAGCGATTATTATATCTTGTGAAGGTCTCATAACAAGTGATTTATAAATAGATCTAAAAATAGAATAATGAATGGTGTTAAATAATGATATTAATCAGTATTCGTATTAATATTTGCCTAAAATGTAGTATTTTTATTTCCTTATTTAATCTAAATAATTAATTATTAAAAATGCTAAATAACGAGAAAGATGTTTTTAACGTACTTTTTGAAGCTGTTTCAGAGGGTGTATTAGTTGTTAACGATCTACAAAAGATTGTTTCTGTTAATTCATCAATAGAAAAAATGTTTGGGTACAATAAAGATGAACTTATACATGAAAAGCTAGAGATTTTAATACCAAAAAGGTATCACCCAAATCATGGTTCTCATTTTAAGGGTTTTATGAAGCAAAAAGAGAAAAGGCAAATGGGTAAAGGGCGAGATCTTTATGGAGCTCGTAAAGACGGAACTGTTTTTCCTTTAGAAATTGGCTTAAATCCGTTTGAAATTCATGAAGAAACTTTTGTAATGGCCTTGGTTATAGATGTTTCAATACGTAAACAACAAGAATTTGAAATTCTGAAACTAAATGAAGAACTAGAAATAAAGGTTGCTGAAAGAACAAGAGAATTAAGTAAAACGGTTCATGAATTAAAGGTTGTAAATGTTGAGTTAGATGCAGAAAATCAAAAAAGAATAGAAGCAGAAAATCATATTAAAGATGCGCTAAAAAAAGAAATAGAACTCAATGAATTAAAGACAAAATTTTTATCCTTAGTTTCTCATGAATTTAAAACACCTTTAAGCGGAATATTAACATCTACTATGTTGTTAGGTAAATATAAATTAACTGAGCAACAAGAAAAAAGAGACAAGCACTTAGAAACAATCACAAATAAAATTCATTACTTAAATAATATTTTAAATGACTTTTTATCAGTTGAAAAACTAGATTCAGGTCAAATAAATTATAAATTTCATACTTTTAAATTAAGTAAAGTTGTAAACGAAGTAATTTATAATGCAAATATGCTTTTAAAAGAAGGTCAAAAAATTAATTACCCAGAAGATATTGATGAAATTTCATTAACCCAAGATGAAAAAATCATAGAATTATCACTTTCTAATTTGCTAAACAATGCTATAAAATATTCGCCAGAAAATGCGGTAATTAATATTGAAGTAAAACAAGATAAAACATACACCACTTTTAAAGTAAAAGATAACGGAATTGGGATTCCAGAAGTTGATCAAAAAAATATTTTTAACCGTTATTTTAGAGCTGAAAATGCTTTACTAACCCAAGGTACGGGAATCGGTTTAAACATTATTAAGAGTCATTTAAAAAACTTAGGAGGAACCGTAACTTTTGAAAGTACAGAACATATTGGGTCAATTTTTACTATGAAAATTATTAATAAAGGAAAAAAATGAAAAAAATACTATTAATTGAAGATGATGTTGTTTTAAGAGAAAATACTTCAGAACTTTTAGAATTATCAAATTACAATGTAATTAATGCCCCTAATGGAAAAAAGGGAGTAGAATTAGCACAAAAAGCGTTGCCAGATATTATTGTCTGTGACATTATGATGCCAGAACTAGATGGTTATGGCGTACTTGAAGCTTTAACAAAAAACGACACAACAAAACACATCCCTTTTATATTTTTATCTGCAAAAACAGAGCGAAAAGATGTTAGAAAAGGAATGGATTTAGGTGCAGATGATTATATTACAAAGCCTTTTAGTGAAGAAGAGTTAATAAGTGCTATTGAAAGTAGATTAGCAAAAGCATCAATATTAAAAGATCTTAGAGAAAAACATGAAGAAGATGAAGAAGAAATAAGAAATCTTAATGATTTAAAAAATTTCTTTGATGATAATGGAAAAATATTTAATTTTTCAAGAGATAAATTAATCTATAAAGAAGGAAACAATTCTAATTATATTTTTTTGATAAATAAAGGGCTTGTAAAATGCCATAAGTTAGATGAACAAGGTAAAGAACTTACAACTGCTTTGTTTAAAGAAGATGATTTATTTGGCTATACCTCTTTTACTCAAAATTTAGCGTATCAAGAATCTGCAACTGCAGTTAAAGACACGGAGTTAGTTGGCCTTTCTAAGCAAGAACTTACAAATGTTCTACACAGTAACCATAAAGTTACGTTAGAGCTAATACAACTGCTAACAGAAGATTTGGCAGGCGTAAAAAACCAGCTTTTACAAATGGCTTATAGTTCTGTAAATAAAAAAACAGCAACTACAATTTTACAATTTGCAGAAAAATTAAATCGTAAACCAAAAGATATAATAAGAATTTCTAGAAACGATTTAGCAAGTGTTGCAGGTATTGCAACAGAGACATTAATTAGAACAATGTCTAACTTTAAAAAACAAGGTATTATAGAAATTGAAGGTAGAAATATTAGAATTTTAGACTTAGAAAAACTTCAAGAAATCTGCTAAAGTTCTCTAAATAGTGTTAATATGACCAATATCATATTTTAAAAAGCGTTCAAACAATAGATTTGTCTTCTATTAAGATGAATTTAAATGAAAACTATTTTATTACCCACAGATTTTTCAGATAACTCTTGGAACGCCATTGAGTACGCAATTAATTTTTTTAAAGATTCTAATTGCAACTTTTATTTATTGCACGTTAATAAATTAAGTAACATTGTAACTAATGATTACCCATATATTCCTACGCAAGATATAATTGAAGATGTTTACATAAAACCAGCAAAGACAGAATTAAAGAAAATACTTAAAAAAATAGCAACAAAATTTCCCAATAATAAAAAGCATAAATTTTACACTTTAACAGATTATAACTTTTTTATAGATTCTCTTAGAAAACATATAGAAGAGAAAAAAGTAGATATGATTGTTATGGGAACAAAAGGTGCCTCTGGATTAAGTAAATATATTATTGGAAGCAATACTGGTGATGTTATTACAAAAGTAAAATGCACCACTTTAGTTGTACCAGAGAATGCGAAATTTAAAAAAATAGAAGAAGTTGCTTTCCCTACAGATTTTAGTTTAACTAATGATTTACAATTATTACATCCAATTGCAGAAATTTTAGAAGAGAACGATTCCTCATTAAGAATAGTAAATATTAGTAAAAGATCTGCAAAATTAAATATTGAGCAACAAAAAAACAAAGAATTACTAGAAGATTATTTTTTTAATTATAAACACAGTTTTCATTTTTTAACAAATAAAAAAGTAGAAGCTGCAATACAGTGTTTTGTAGAAAGCAGAGATATAGACATTATTACAATGGTGGCAAAAAATCTCAATTATTTTCAACAAATATTATTTCACACAAAGGTAGAAGAAATTAGTTATCATACAGATGTTCCTTTTTTAGTTCTGCATGAATAAAAACAAGAAATTATGGATTATTCAATTTTTTTAGCAAAGTTTTGGGGTTATTATTTACTTATTTTTTTTGTTATTTTAAGTTTTAATCCAAAAAGAATAAGACAAATTTTTAATGATTTAAATGATGAAAAATTCCTTATCATTTTATCGTTTTTATCAATAATTATAGGATTACTCAATATTCTATTTCATAACATTTGGGAATCTAACTGGAAACTAATAATAACACTAATTGGTTGGGTTTCATTATTTATAGGTTTAGCGCTTTTTATTTTTCCAAAAAGAACAATAGATTGGTTAAAATTTATAAACATAAAATTTGTTCAGGTAATTTATACGCTACTTTTTCTTATCGGTTTATTTCTACTGAATATTGCATATTCAATAATTCCTTTTTAAATTTTTAAAACTGATATATGTCATTTTACATCAATTGGATACCCTGTAAATTAGTACAATAAATAAAGCGCTCTTTTCTTTGAATTGCCATTATTAAAAAGAGACCTAGATTATTTATAAAATAGTTTAGGTTAAGAGATTTCGTTGTTATTAAATTTTTTGGGTTTATTAATAATTTAAAGCTCTTCTAAAACGGGGGGATTTTTCTTCCTGTTTTTTGCAATTAAAGTACTTCGCTTTTTTTTTATAAAATAACCATTTAAAATTATATAAAATGACAATAAATATTCAATTTGTAAATATGTCTACAAGTGATACTATGGAGACATACACAGTAAAAAAATTAGATAACTTATTTAAAAAATTCGATTGGATACTAAAAGCCAAGGTCTTTTTTAAAAGAGAGATTACTCATAAAGAAAAAGAAGTAATTTGTGAAATAGAATTAAGCATTCCTGGACCAAGAGTATTTGCTTCTTCTAATGAAAAAAATTATGAACTTGCTGTAAAAAACACAATAATAGATTTACAAACACAATTAAAAAAGAGAAAAGGAATTGTAAAACCTTATATGTAGAATTATCTAGTTGCTGTTTTCTAGATGATGTATGTCATTGTGTTTTGTTAAACTCAAATGTAATTTTGAGCAAACCTTTAAAAAACACCCAATGAAAAAAATATTAATTCCAATTGATTTTTCAGAAAACGCTAACAATGCTATAAAATATGCATTAGAATTGTTTAAAGAGGAGTTTTGCAAGTTTTACTTTTTACATGCATATCAAGAAGGTATTTATAGAAGTGATGCTCCAATTAGCAAAGAAACAATTAATGAGATTATTAGAACTGTTGGAAAAGAATCTCAATTAAACCTAAAACTAGCGTTAAAGAAAATTAAAAATTTTTCTCCCAATTTAAAACACACCTATAAAATTTTATCTGCCAATAACATTCTTGTAGATGAAGCAGAAAAGGTTGTAGATGAAGAAAACATAGATATTGTTGTAATGGGAACTCGCGGTAAAACAAATGATAAAAAGTTAACCTTTGGCAGTCATACTTTACAAGTTTTAAAATATGTAAAATGTCCTGTTTTGGCGATTCCAGAAAATTATGAGTTTAAAGAACCTAATGATATTCTTTTTGCAACAGACTATAGCATGTCTTATCAACAAAGAGAATTAGAACTTTTAAGTAAAATAGCTACTGATAATAAATCTAAAATAGATGTACTTTATATTTCAGACAGCAATTATTTATCTCTTAGACAAGAACAGAACAAATCTGTTATAAAAGAAAATTTAAAAAATACCAAGATTCATTTTATAGTTACTAATGATAAAAATATTTCAAATGAAATCTATAATTATATAAGAAATTATGAGGCAGATATTTTAGTTATGATAAATAGAAGGCATTCTTTTTTAGAAAATATTCTATTTCAAGATACTGTAGATAAAATTAGTTTGTCTATTGATATTCCGTTTTTAGCATTACAAAACATGAGACGTAATTAATGTAGAAATTAAAAAACAGGAACATGAAAAAAATACTATTACCAACAGATTTTTCAGATAATGCATGGAATGCAATACAGTATGCTCTCAAGTTATTTAAAAATGAAAAATGCACTTTTTATTTATTAAATAATTGTTATCCAGTAATTTATGGTGTAGATTATATGGAGGTTTATAGTGCGCAATCTGGTTTAATGGATGCAGTATTAAGTGCATCAAAAGAAAAATTAGAAGCGCTTCATCAAAAAATTAGTAAACAATTTAAAAACCCAAACCATACATTTAGCAAAATATCTTCTGTTAATACATTGGTTAGCGAAATAGAAGAGTTACAACTTGGCAATCTAATGGATTATGTTGTGATGGGAACCAAAGGCGCATCTGGACTTAAAGAGGTTTTATTGGGTTCAAATACAGTTCGTGTAATTAATAATGTAAGGTGCCCAGTTTTGGCGATTCCAAGTGATTTTGATTTTGAACCTCCTCGTGAAATTTTATTTCCCTCAGATTATGAAGTGTCTTTTAATGATAAACACATAGCGCCAATATTAGAAATTGTAAAAGCTAATAATTCAAGAATTAACATTTTAAATGTGTTAAAAGGAGCTGAATTAACAAGCAATCAAAAATTAAACCAACAAAAACTTAAAGAATATTTTAAAAATACAGCACATCTATTTCATAGTGATGATAAACAGCATGTAACAGAGGCAATTACTAATTTTCAATTAAAAGCCCGTGTTAATTTATTAGTTATGATTAACAATAAAAATTCGTTTTTAGAAAAATTGTTTTTTAAATCTACTGTAAATCAAATGGGCTACCATTTAAATATTCCGTTTTTAGTAATTCCTTCAGTAATTTAAATGTATTAGTTTGATTTATATCATTTTAACATATTTAATTTCGGGTTAAATTTATATCAAAATAGTTAATAATTCATAGTATGAAACGTAAAATATTAGTACCAACAGATTTCTCAAAAAATTCTTGGAATGCTATAAAGTATGCGTTAGAATTATATAAAAGTGATGAATGTATTTTTTACTTTTTAAATGCTTTTTCGGCAACACAAAATGTTTTTGATAATCTAATAAATTTTGAACCTGGAAGCGAATTATATGAGCTTTCAAAAGCAAAATCAGAACAAGGTTTAGTAAGAATTTTAGACCTGTTAGATATTGAAGATCAAGAAAACCCAAAACATCATTTTGAAACAATTTCAATGTTTAATTATCCTTTAGAAGCAATAAAAAATAGTGTCGAGAAAAAAGATATAGAAATGATTGTAATGGGCACAAAAGGAGAAACAGATTCAAGACACATTCCTTATGGAAGTACCGCAATTTATGTGATGGAAAAAGTTAGAAATTGTCCTGTAATTGTTGTTCCAGAAAAAGCAAAACACACGTTGCCAAAAGAAATTGTTTTTCCAACAAGTTATAAAACACATTATAAAAGAAGAGAATTAATCTACCTGATAGATATCGCTAAAAAATGTGATGCTAAAATTGAAATACTACATATTTCGGAAGAAGAAAAATTAGATAAAAATCAAAAAGAAAACAAACAACTGCTTAAAGAAATTTTTGAAGATGTTTCCTATTCTTTTCATGAGCTAAGTTATAACTCAGTTGAAGCTGCAATAAACATTTTTATTGAAAGTAGAGATAGTGATATGGTTGCATTTATTAATAAAAAGCATTTCTTCTTTGGTAGTGTTTTAACACAACCTCTTGTTAAAGAAGTGGGCTTTCATTCTAAAGTTCCAATACTAGTAATGCACGATTTAAGAAACTAAAAACATAAAAAAGATGAAAAATATAGGAATTTGGTTAGACAAAAGTAAAGCACTTATTGTAACAATAACAGCAGAAACAGAAACATTAGAAACCGTTATTTCAAATGTAGAAAATTTTCATATTCATGGAGGATCAGGAACCCGTTTTAAAGGAGGTCCACAAGATGTAGTACAAGACAGCAGGTATTTAGAAAGAGAAAAAAATCAATTTAAAGTTTATTTTGATGAATTAGCTTTAAAAATAAAAGAGGCAGATGGTATCATAATTTTTGGTCCTGCAGAGGTAAAGGATAAATTAAAAAGTGAGTTAGAAGCTTCTTATAGTGAAATAAATGCAAAAGTAAAAGCGGTACAAGTTGCAGATAGTATGACAGAGAACCAAGTAAAAGCTTGGGTGAGAGATTTCTTTAAATAAAAACAATTTTTTATTTTTCAATATGAATGATCAAGACATTAGTATCATTAAGTATTCTGGTGAAAAAGTAAAGTTTTCTGTGAACAAACTTTATACTTCATTAAAAAGAACGGGTGCTGAAGATGCAATTGTAAATCAGATCATAGAAAAAGTAATAGACGAACTTTACCAAGGAATTACCACTAAAGAAATTTACAACAGAGCTTTTTCACTACTTAAAAAAAAGAAAAGCTTTTTAGCCTCTAAATACAAGTTAAAAAAAGCAATTTATGAATTAGGACCAACTGGTTTTCCTTTTGAAAGATTTGTTGCTGCTATTTTAAAATATTCTGGATACAATGTTGAAGTTGGAAAAACTTTAAACGGAAAATGTGTAAAACACGAAATAGATGTTTTTGCAAATAAAAATAATGAAACCACAATTATAGAATGTAAATTTCATAGCGAGCAAGGTTTTAATTGTAATGTAAAAGTTCCTTTATACATTAATTCTCGCTATCTAGATGTAAAATTTCATTGGGAAGAAAAAAATAAAACTAAAAGTAAATTAACAAAAGGTTGGCTTGTTACAAATACAAGATTTACAGAAGATGCATTGCAATATGGAAACTGCTGTGGGTTGTATTTATTAAGTTGGGATTATCCTAAAAACGATGGATTAAAAGACAGAATAGATCGTTTAGGGTTATATCCAATTACAGTTTCTACGTTGCTTACAAATAGAGAAAAGCAGTTTATTTTAAACAGAAATGTTGTGTTATGTAGAGACTTAATAGATGATGCTTTTTACTTAGATCATTTAGGTGTTTCTAATAGTAGAAAGGAAAAAATACTTAATGAAATAAAACAATTATGTAACACCAAAAATTATTAAAATATGGAACATTTTGCTAAAATAAAATTTTTGGGAGCTTCAGGAGTGGTAACAGGTTCTAAATTTCTTATTGAAACTTCAGAGAAAAACATACTTATAGATTGTGGTATGTTTCAAGGGTTAAAAGAACTTAGAGAACTTAATTGGAAAGACCTTTCTGTAAATGTTAAAGAGATTGATGTTGTTCTTTTAACACATGGTCATTTAGATCATGTTGGCTATTTACCAAGATTAGTAAAGCAAGGTTTTAAAGGGAAAATTATTGGCACAGCACCCACTTTATCAATTGCACAAATTATATTGAAGGATAGTGCTAAAATTAATGAAGAAGAAGCAGAAAAAGCAAACAAAGAACAGTATACAGAATATAACCCAGCAATCCCTTTTTATACAATTAAAGAAGCAGAAAGTACAATTAATCAATTTGAAGTAGAAATTGAAGGAAAGTGGATCGTTTTATCAGAAAATATAACGTATCGTTTTCAGTATAATGGACATATTATTGGTGCCACATTTATAGAAATAGATATGAACGGTAAACGCTTTGTATTTTCTGGAGACATTGGCAGAAGTAATGATTATTTACTTGATGATCCAAAAACTCCTGAATGGGCAGATTTTTTATTTATTGAAAGTACTTATGGAAGTAAATTACACTCAGATGAAGATGTAGAAGAGAAATTAGCAGGTATTATTATTGATACAATTCATCAAAAAGGAAACCTTATTATACCAAGTTTTGCCGTAGAGCGCTTGCAGACCCTAATGTATATTCTTTGGAAATTATACAAGGAAAATAAGATTCCGGATATTCCTATTTTTATAGATAGCCCAATGGGCAACAATGTTTTAGAGGTTTTTAAACGTTTTCCAAAATGGCATAAATTACCATTGGAAGAATATAATGCCATGTGTGATCATGTAAATATTATTCAATCTTACAAAGAAACTTGGGAAACGATAGACAATAAAAGATCTAAGATAGTAATTGCAGGAAGTGGAATGGTAACAGGAGGTAGAGTACTTACTTATTTACAGCAATTGATAGATGAACCGTCTACAACAGTTTTATTAGTTGGTTATCAAGCAGAGGGAACACGTGGAAGACAGCTTCAGGAGGGCGCACATGAAATACGTTTTTATGGTAAATATTATCCAGTAAAAGCTGCTGTAAAAACCTTAGAGGGTTTATCTGCACATGCAGATCAGCAAGATTTAATAAATTGGATGAGAAATATTAAAAACATTCCAGAAAAAGTATATTTAATTCATGGAGAACCAACAGCTTTAGATGCTTTTCGAGTAAAAATAAAAGATACTTATAATTGGAATGCAACGATTCCGAAACTTGAATCTGTAGAAGAGGTAGTCATTTAATTAATATCTAAATAAAATGGAAACAATACATTCTTATAAAAGCTTTAATGAAAAAAAATCTATTGAAGAATTAAAGTATAATATGCTTCAATACAAAACAAGATTAGAAGAAGTAATTATAGAAAATAATTTTTATAAAAACCTTCTAAAAGCATCAATTTACAAATCAAATACAATCAATTTATTTGAAAACTTAGAACAATTTAAAAGGAACCTTACTAATATTGAGACAGCAGTTTCAGAATTAGTACTTGAAATAAACGCACACTCACATTCAATTACTAATAAAATTGAATGTGATGATTTATTTTGTGATAATTTCTTTATAAAAATACAGGATGATTTAGAAGAGAAAATTTACCAATTCTTTCTTAAATCAACAGCCTTTAAAAGACAAATGCTTCAATATTTAGAAAGTGTCTTAAAAAAGAATAATTAATTTTATATTTTTTGTAACAGACTGACTGTCGTCATTTTGATAAACGTTTTACATCTATAAATTTGTATCATAATTAATGTTTAATCTAAATCCATAAAATTATGTCACTTATTAAATTTAACATTCAAAACAGATTTTTTCCATGGACTTCTGAAAGGTTAAACAACTTTTTGAATGTTGATTTTTTCTTTAAGAGTGATTTATTAGAAGAAGATAGTTTAATGCCAGCAATGAATGTAAAAGAGCACAAAAAAGATTTTGAAATCGAATTTGCAGCTCCTGGCTTTTTAAAAAAAGATTTTGAAGTAACAATTAATGATAATACCCTTACTGTTAGTGCTGATAAAAAACATAAAGAGGAAGAAGTAGAAGAAGATTACACTCGTAAAGAGTTTAGCTACAATTCTTTTAAAAGATCTTTCACATTGCCAAAAACGGTTAATAAAAAAGAAGATGTAAAAGCAACTTACAAGAATGGTATTTTGAAATTAAATATTCATAAAATTGAACAAGAAGAAGAACAACCAAAAAAAATAATTGAGGTTGTTTAATTTACCTTTAAGCAGTTAGCAATTTGGGGGGGTTACTTTCTGCTTAAAGGTTTTAAAAAAAAAAGAATAACAAAACACCCACAAATTTAATCTTGATAAAATTGAAGAAGAAAAAGGGCAACCAAAAAAGAATTGAGGTTGTTTTAATTTGCCTTTAAGCAGTTAGTAATTTGGGGGGGTTACTTTCTGCTTAAAGGTTTAAAATAAAATAATATGAAAACAACACAAACACACACAAATTTCACAGAATGGTTAAGTGTAGAGGATATACATAATGATTCTAAAGAATGGCTTTTAGAACTAGCGTTTTTAAAAGATGAGTATCTTTTTTTTGAAGATTTAATGAAATCATATACACTTCAACTAATTGATTTACAAGATTACTCTAAGAATAAGAAAATTATTGATACAATAAGTAATTATAAAAAGGAAAACGACAATTTAATTAAACTGGTTCAAGAACATGAAAATAAACTTGAAATATTAGTTGATGGTATCAATAAACCAAAAGAAGAGGAAGCTTATAAAAAAGGACATAAAGGTCTAAAAGTTTTGGTAAAAAACTTTTTAAAAGAAAACAAAGTACTTAAGTTAAAGTTATTTAATATCATTAAGAAAATCAAGAAAACAGAAAAACAGAAAAGGTTAATAGATTTAGAATAAAAGCAAATAAGATGAAAAAAATTCTTTTTTTAATAACAGCATTATTATTAATGAATTGTACTTCTACAGAGCTTATAGAGAGTTGGAAAAACCCAGAAATAGATTCATTTTCAATATCTAAAGTTTTAATTGTTGGTATGTCTTCTAATATTGAAGCAAGAAAACAATTTGAAGAAAAATTAAAAAAAGAATATGAGTCTAGAGGTATTGAAGCAGTAATGAGTTTAGATTTATTTGAACCTTCATTTACTGGTGAAGAAAAATCTAAAGAAGAGTTAAGGATTGTTGCACAGATCTTAGGAGCTAGTTTTTTTGATGCCATTTTATTCACCAAAGTAAAAGGAGTAGAAGACAAAAGAGTTTATACAGAAACATTTAGGGACAAAGAATATTTAGACATTAAGTTTAAAGATGATTATTATGCTAACCAAGAAATTTTTTACAATCCAGATTATTACAAAGATTTTAAAATTTACCATACAGAAACCTCTTTATATTGTATTTGTCCTGTAAAAGAAAGAACGTTAATTTGGAAAGGATATATAGATATTATAGATCCTTCTTCTGCAGAAGAAACCGTTGATGATTATATAAATTTATTGGTTTTAGTTTTAGAAGAAGAAAACCTTTTGAATAAAAAAGAAATAAAATAAAAGAGTGAAAAAGAAGAAGAATAGTTAATGGTTAGTTTAGTGCAATAAATTGCTGTGAAAAGAAGAACCTGCTCCAAAAGAGTGGGTTTTTCTTTTGCTATTTATAGCAACCAAAGTCTTACAAAACCAGGTCCGTACCTCTATGTTTGTTTTTCTTTTGTGAATTCGGGGTCAATTTAAAACGGAACACTCTCAACTTTTATTATCTCAAATTATTAAATATTTTTATTTTAAAAAGTATTTTTTTTTGTTAAAAACTTCACAAATATTTTTTATTTAACTTTCAAATAAAGAAGCAAAAACATTTTTTTGTAACTTACAACATCAATTCTAAATAACTTTCTATGCCAAATTACAATTTAAACATCAATGGAGAACAACGTTCTGTATCAGTTGATGCAGATACTCCTTTATTATGGGTTTTAAGAGATGAGCTCAATTTAGTAGGTACAAAATTTGGTTGTGGAATTGCACAATGTGGTGCTTGTACAGTTCATATAGATGGTATAGCAACTAGAAGTTGCCAAATGCAAGTTTCTATTTTAGATGATGTAAAAATCACTACAATAGAAGGTCTTTCTGAAGATGGAAAGCACCCAGTACAAGAAGCTTGGAAAGAAATTGATGTTCCTCAATGTGGTTATTGTCAAGCCGGACAAATTATGACAGCTACAGCCTTTTTAGAGGAGAATAAAAATCCTTCAGAAGAAGAAATTAGAGCAGCAATGAATGGAAATATTTGCAGATGTGCTTCCTACAATAGAATTGAAAAAGCGGTTAAAGTTGCCGCACAAAAAATGTCATAATTAACTAAACTACTAAAAAATGAAATCTCAATTAAATACAAATTTTAGCAGAAGAAATTTCTTAAAAACTTCGGTTTTAGCAAGTGGAGGAATATTAATAGGGTTTAACTTACTTACAGCATGCAAACCAGGAGCAGTAATGCCTGTAGATATTGAAAATTTAAATTTCAATGATTTTAATGCTTTTATTAA
Source organism: Polaribacter sp. SA4-10 (assembly GCF_002163835.1). Lineage (NCBI taxonomy): Bacteria > Pseudomonadati > Bacteroidota > Flavobacteriia > Flavobacteriales > Flavobacteriaceae > Polaribacter > Polaribacter sp. SA4-10. The sequence continues at coordinate 2,452,169 of NZ_CP019331.1, forward strand.
GATTTCTGAGGATGGGTATGTTACTATTTTTTCTCCAAATCCAGAAATTGGTCAAGGTGTAAAAACATCAATGCCAATGATTATTGCAGAAGAATTAGATGTAGAATGGAGTAAAGTTAATGTTGTACAAGGTGCTTTAGATACCAAAAATTTTAAAAGACAACTTGCAGGTGGAAGTCAATCTATACGTTTTGGTTGGGATGCTTTGCGTCAAACAGGAGCAACTGCAAAACAAATGTTGGTAAATGCTGCTGCTGTAAAATGGAACGTGGCTGCAAACACTTGTAAAGCTTCAAAAGGAATTATTACAAATTCAAAAGGAGATAAATTAGGCTATGGAGATGTTGTAAAAGAAGCAGCTTTGTTAGCAATTCCTGAAAATGTAAAGCTGAAGAAAACAAAAGAATATACAATTATTGGTCAAGAAATTGTAAATGTAGATATTGATAAAATTATTACAGGAAAACCTCTTTTTGGGTTGGATTATAAGGCTGAAGGAATGGTATATGCATCCGTTTTAAGACCACCAGCTTTTGGACAGAAATTAGCCTCTTTTGATGCTTCTGAAGCCAAAAAAGTAAAAGGAGTAATAGACGTTATAAAAATAGGAGATAAAGTAAGGAACTATGTGAAATCTGGTAAGAATAACTGGACATTCAAACTATCAGAAACAGACAAAGTAGTTGTTATTGCTACAAATACATGGGCAGCATTAAAAGGTAAAAAAGCACTTTCCGCAGTTTGGGTAACTGATACCAAATTAGAATCTACAGAAGACCATGATAAAATTCTGACAAAAGTTTTAGACGGAAAAGAGCAGAACGTTAGACGAGAAGATGGTGATATTTATAAAGCTTTTTCAACGGCAGATAAAGTAATTGAGAAAACCTATCATTCGCCCTTTTTACCTCACAATTGCATGGAGCCAATGAACTTTTATGCAAATGTAACTCCTGAAAAAGTGCATTTAGTGGGGCCTGTTCAAACACCAGAATTTGCAGCTTCAGTTGTTGCAGATATGTTAGGCTACGATTTAGATAAAGTCTCTTTAGAAATGACAAGAATGGGTGGTGGTTTTGGTAGAAGACTGTATGGAGATTTCGTTTATGAAGCTGCAGAAATATCGAATGCAATTAAAAAACCTGTAAAAGTTATTTCTTCTAGAGAAGGTGATATGACAACAGGTGTTTATCGTCCTTCCATAAAATATAGAATAAAAGCATCTATCAAAAACGGAAAAATTACTGGATATCATTTAAAAGAGGCTGCTATAAATGGAAATATGTATGGTTCAATTCCTAACTTTTTTCCTGCAGGCTGTATTCCTAATTATAAAGTCGAATCAGGTAATTATAGAGGCAATATTACTACAGGAGCTTGGAGAGCGCCATATACTAATTTTTTAGCTTTTGCAGAACAAAGTTTCTTTGATGAGTTAGCAACTGAATTAAATGTAGATCCAATTCAATTACGTTTAGATTTACTTCAAAATGTAAAAGGAACAATAGATAAGAGCATAGAATATTCTGGACAAAGAATGGAAGACACTATTAAATTAGTAAGAGAAAAAGCAAATTGGGGAATAACAGAAGAAGGAGTATTTCAAGGGTTTTCTGCTTATTACAGTCACAATACACATGTTGCAGAAGTTGCTGATATTGTTTTAAAAGACGGCTTTCCTGTAGTTAAAAAAGTAGTTGTTGCTGTAGATTGTGGAGTTGTAGTAAACCCAACAGGAGCAAGAAATCAAGTTGAAGGAGGCGTTTTAGATGGAATTGGACATGCTATGTATGCTGATTTTTCTTTTAAAGACGGAAAACCATCACACAAAAACTTTGATACATACAGATTAATTAGAATGCAAGAAACGCCAAAAGTTACCGTTCATTTTGTAGAAAATGAGTTGTCTCCAACAGGTTTAGGAGAACCAGGTTTACCACCTGCTGGAGGTGCTGTTGCAAATGCAATTAACGCTGCTTTGGGTAAAAGAATCTATAGTCAACCTTTTATTAAGGAATTGAAAAAGAGTGGTGTTTTGGGATAAAATAATTTAGTTGATAATAAACCAACATCATACAAGAGTAGTATAAAAAAAAGTTCCTTTTATCGATTTATGATAAAAAGAACTTTACTTTTTTTAAAGAAGTAATTAAATATGTTTATTTTTTCTCTTCAAACTTATATTAGAGTTTAAGATGAACTAACTCACTTGTTGTCCGTTTTTAACTTCTTTTGTAGGTGCTACAAAAGCTAACTTACCATCAGGTGTATCTGTCATTAAAATCATTCCTTGGCTTTCTACTCCACGTATTTTTCTTGGCGCTAAATTTACCAAGACAGAAACTTGCTGACCAATAATATCTTCAGGAGAAAAACTTTCTGCAATACCAGAAACAATTGTTCTTACATCAATACCAACATCAACCTTTAGTTTTAAAAGCTTTTTAGTTTTAGCAACTTTTTCAGCTTCTAAAATAGTACCAATTCTAATATCTAGTTTTGTAAAGTCATCAAATTCAATAGTTTCTTTTTGAGGTTCTAAAACTTTGTTTTCTTGCTCGTTTGCAATTTTTGTTGCTTCAAGCTTTTCAATTTGAGTTTCAATGGTTTTATCTTCAATTTTAGAAAATAACAATTCGGCCTTATTTATTTGGTGATTTGCATCAATTAAAACATTTTTTTCAGAAATATCTTCCCAATAAAGGTTTTTATCAATATTTAAAATACCTTTTAATTTCGTTGAGGTAAATGGTAAAAAAGGTTTAGAAACTACTGCTAAAGCTGCAGAAATTTGCAAAGCAACATACATAATTGTTTTTACACGTTCTGCATCCACCTTTATAACTTTCCAAGGCTCTTCATCTGCTAAGTACTTGTTTCCAAGTCTGGCTAAGCTCATTAATTCTTGGCTAGCTTCTCTAAATCTATATCTTTCTATAGATTTACCAATAGTAATAGGAAACTCTTTTATTGCAGCCAAAACATCTTCATCTACTTCTGTAAAATCAGTTGGTTCTGGTACAATTCCCTCATAATATTTATTAGTTAAAACAACAACTCTGTTTATAAAATTACCAAAAATGGCAACCAATTCGTTATTATTTTTTGCCTGAAAATCTTTCCAAGTAAAATCATTGTCTTTACTTTCTGGCGCGTTTGCAGTTAATGTATAACGTAAAACGTCTTGCTGATTTGGAAATTCTTCTAAATACTCATGCAACCAAACCGCCCAGTTTTTAGAAGTCGATAATTTATTTCCTTCTAAATTTAAAAACTCATTTGCAGGTACATTGTCTGGTAAAATATAATCTCCATGCGCTTTTAACATTGCAGGAAATATAATACAGTGAAAAACAATATTGTCTTTCCCTATAAAATGAACCAATTTAGTATCGTCTTTTTTCCAATAATCTTCCCAGTTTTTTCCTTCTCTTTCTGCCCATTCTTTTGTTGATGAGATGTAACCAATAGGCGCATCAAACCAAACATATAAAACTTTTCCTTCTGCATCTTTTAAAGGAACAGGAATTCCCCAATCTAAATCTCTAGTTACCGCTCTTGGTCTTAAACCATCTTCTACCCAAGATTTTACTTGACCATAAACATTTGGTTTCCAGTCTTTTTTATGACCTTCTAAAATCCATTCACGTAAAAAATCTTCATGTTTATCTAAAGGTAAAAACCAATGTTTTGTTTCTTTTACAGTTGGTACATTACCTGTAATTGCAGATTTAGGGTTAATTAAATCTGTTGCGTTATGAGAAGTTCCGCAGTTTTCACATTGATCTCCATAACTTTCTTCAAAACCACACCTAGGGCAAGTTCCTACAACAAACCTGTCTGCTAAAAACTGATTCGCTTCTGCATCATATAATTGCGCAGAAACCTCTTCAATAAATTCACCTTTTTCATGTAAATTAGTAAAAAAATCAGAGGCTGTTTTATGGTGAATTTCAGATGAAGTTCTAGAATAATTATCAAAAGAAATACCAAATTCTTCAAATGATTTTTTAATCATTCCATGATATTTATCAATAATAACTTGTGGAGAAACACCTTCTTTTTTTGCTCTCATTGGTATTGCAGCACCATGTTCATCAGAACCAGAAATGTAAGCAACATCTTTACCAATTAAACGTAAATAACGTGCGTAAATATCTGCTGGAACGTAAACTCCTGCTAAATGCCCAATATGAATGGGACCATTTGTATAAGGTAATGCTGCTGTAATTGTATATCTTTTTGGAGTATTCATTGAATTTTCCTTAAATTTAGTTTGTGGACTGATCTTTGAGTGACAAAAGTACAAAAAACGGAGTTTTAAATTCCATTGAAATTAGATACATTTACATTCATTTATTTTTAAATTTTAGAATCAAAAAAAAAGACACTATTTTGAATATTAAAATATTTTTTATTATTTTTTTTCTGATGATTTTTTCATCAATAAAAGCACAAGAAAAAACAGGTAAATTAATAACGCCACCTTATTTACATAAAGGAGATACTATTGTAATTATAGCACCAGCAGGAATTTTAAAAAACAGAGAAGCAACCATAGAAAAGGCTAAAAATCTAGCTGAAAGTTGGGGTTTAGAAGTAGTGTATGGTAAAAGTTTATTTAACCAAAATAATCATTTCTCTGGTACAGACAATGAACGTTTTAAAGACTTTCAAGAAGCATTAGACAATAAAAATATAAAAGCTATTTGGTCTGCAAGAGGAGGTTATGGCTCTGTTAGAATTTTAGATAAACTAAATTTTATAAAATTTAAGAAAAACCCAAAATGGATAATTGGCTATTCAGATATTACTGCGTTTCACAATCATATTCATAATTTAGGGGTAGAAACGATGCATGCAATGATGGCAACAAGTTTAGAGGAAAACCCAGAAGAAATTGTAGAAACTATAGCAAGTTTTAAAAAAGCCCTTTTTGGTGAAGAATTAAAGTATTCAATTCCATCATCAGAAGAGAATAGAAATGCTATTTTAAATTCAGGCGAAATTTTAAAAGGACAATTAATAGGTGGGAATCTTTCAATTTTAACTTCTATGTTGGGGTCAAATAGTCAACTTTCAACAGCAGGGAAAATTTTATTTATTGAAGAAATTGGCGAATACAAATATTCAATAGATAGAATGTTACAAAGTTTAAAAAGGGCTGGATATTTTACAAAAATAAAAGCGGTTATTGTTGGTGATATGTCTTCCATTAAAATGAACTCTACAAAATGGGGAAGTTCTATTGAACAATTAATTTTGGATGTTGTACCAGAAGATATTCCAGTTTTATTTAATTTTCCTGCAGGTCATGAAGCTGATAATAGAGCTTTGGTTTTTGGGAGAAAAATAAAATTGACAGCTGATAGTGACCAGTATTCAGTTAAATTTACTGACTAAATTCGCGTTTTTATTTTGAAGAAAAATGCTACGAATTCATGAATTTTAAAAGTTTAATTGGTGAATTCGTGTCAAAATTCCTATCATTCTATTCTTCCTACTTTATATAAGTAAATAATAAACTGTAAATTAACACGCTGTAGTTTTCTATAAATAACTTTTCTGAAGTTTTACAATTCACTGAAAACTGCCAATTGAATACTGAAAACTAACATATGGCAGAACACAATGAACTGGGAAAAAAAGGAGAAGAATTAGCCATCAATTTTTTAATTAAAAACGAGTATAAAATTCTAGAAAAAAATTATCGATATTTAAAAGCAGAAGTGGATATTATTGCTCAAAAAGAAAACACTTTAGCGGTTATTGAAGTAAAAACTAGAGCTACAGATTACTTTGGGAATCCGCAAGATTTTGTAAATCCAAAGAAAATAAAACTTTTACTTTCGGCAATAGATAATTATGTTGTAGAGAGAGATTTAGACGTAGAGGTCCGTTTTGATATTATTGCAATTATTCATAAAAACAACACTACTAAAATTGAACATTTAAAAGATGCTTTTCTACATTTTTAAAGTTTTTCTATAAACTCTTTTAGATCGATTAACTCTTCTGGTTTAGCAATAATTTTTTTGTTTTTATCTAATACAAAATAACTTGGTGTAGCGTTAATATTATAGGTTCTTGCCGTTTTGTTTTCCCATTTATTTAATCCTAAAACATGATGCCAATTTGGTAAAGTTGTTTTCATGTTCTTCCATCCAAAATCATCTTTTTCCATAGAAAAAGCAATAACTTTTACTTTCTTGTTTTCTTGTAAAAATTGATATACTTCAGGAATTTCTTTTAAACAATGTGAACAACTTGTGCTCCAAAAAATTAAAATATAAGTATCAGCTTCCTCTAATTCTGCAAGGCTAAAATTTTTCTTGTTTTCTCTCCAAGTAAAGTTGGGTGCAATTCTACCTACTTCTGCAGCAAAAGCAGCCATTTTTTCTTCTTTAAAAGCATGGTTTTGTAAAGATTCTGGCAACTTATTATAATACTTGTTAAACAAGTAATCAAATATTTCTAAGTTATTAGAAGCTGCAAATTGGGTAATTAAATATTCTAAAGCATCCTTTTTAAAAGGGATGTTTGTTATGTTAGAAATTACAGTGTCTATAGATTTTATATGAAGATTTTGTTGTGTAGCAAAATCATCGGAATAATTAATGTAAAAGACAAAATCAGTAATTCTATCAACTAAAAAAGAAGAATTCAATAATGTGGGATCAGAAAAATCCATAGTATCAAAAAAAGTATCCGTTATATTTGACATATATTTTTCAGCTGACGTATACATTTCTGGTGGATTATTTTTTATAGTAGCTTTAATAAAAGGATGAATATAAAAATCTTTTGAAGCAGCTAAGTATTGCTTTTGTAAGGTGTTTAAATCCATTAATGATTTCGTATACTTCTGTGTTAACTCTAAGTTTGCGTTTCTTAAAACAGCAATTTGTATTGAATCTAATTTTTGTTGCTTAATAGAAATATCTTCTAAATATTGTTGGTATAAAATGTTTTCATTAGATTCTGAAAACACCACAGATTGATCTGGGTAATCAGAATTAAAAGCAAAATGAATATTTTCCTTGTTAAAAAAAAAGTCTACAAAACCAGCTTCCTTTAATCGATATGTTGCTCTATAAGAACCCACTTTTGCATTTGCAGGAAGCGTAAAATTAAAACTACCTATTGCTCTCTTTTTGCCATTTACAGTAACAGAATCAGTTTTAATTTTAGTGTTTTGAACAAAAACTTGTCTAGCACCTTCAATTTTATATAAAATAACCCAATCACTCTCTAAAGCTGGAGTCATAGTTCCATTTACTGAATATTGAGCATAAGAAAATGAGGAAAATAATAGTAAAAAAGCAAGTAAATTTTTCATGTTTTTGTTGGGTAATATTGTGGTAAATCTATTTTCAATAAGCGTACCAAAAATACTATTTCTGGAGCAAAATAGGTATATTGTGAGATAAAAATAAATAAATGAGTTTTTCTAACAAAGTAATTTGGATAACTGGTGCCTCTTCTGGTATTGGAAAATCCTTAGCAATTGAATTATCTAATCAAAATGCAAAATTAATTTTATCATCAAGAAAAATGGCCGCTTTAGAATTGGTAAAAAAAGCGTGTAAAAATTCCTCAAATGTGAAGGTCATTTCATTAGATTTAGAAGATTTTACAAATTTAAAACCTAAAGTTGATGAAGCTATTTCTGCTTTTGGAACTATTGATATTTTAGTAAATAATGGCGGAATTAGTCAAAGGTCCTTTGTAAAAGACACTAAAATAGCGGTTGATAAGCGTTTAATGGATATTAATTATTTAGGAACGGTTGCTTTAACAAAGGAGGTATTGCCACATTTTATCAAAAATAAAAAAGGCCATTTTGTTGTAACTACAAGTATTGTGGGGAAAATAGGAACCCCTTTACGCTCCAGTTATGCGGCAAGTAAACATGCTTTACATGGTTTTTTTGATAGCTTAAGAGCAGAACATTTTAAAGATAATATTGCCGTAACTTTAGTTTGTCCAGGTTTTGTAAACACGAATGTTTCTAAAAATGCATTAACAGGTGATGGCACTCCGCAAGAAAAAATGGATGTTGCCACACAAAACGGAATGTTGCCAGAACGTTTTGCAAAATTTATGGCAAAGGCTATTAAGAATAAAAAAGAGGAAGTTTATATTGCTGGCGCAAAAGAGAAATTAGGTGTTTATGTAAAACGATTTTTTCCTAAGTTTTTATCTATAATGATTAGAAAATTAAGCGTTACTTAAATTATTCTAAGTAAGCAACTGCGTCAAAATAATTTATAATTGCTTCTTTAATAAGTACAGATTGTTCCCCTGGTTTTAGGTTTGGCAATTCTGTTATTATCTTATAATGTGGCCAACTATCATCATCAAAAAAATCGAATTCATAATAACCATAGGGCTCAAGTAATTTACAAATTGCAATGTGCATTAAGTTCATTTTCTCGTCTTTTTTAAAAGACCTATGTCCTTGTCCTAATTCCTGAATACCAATTAAATAGATAATGCCATCCATATTTAAGGCTTCTCCATCTGCAAATTGATCTGTTAATTTGCTAACAAGCAAATCCCACTTTTCTTTAAGATTACTATTTTTTGACATACAAGTTGTTTAAAAAAGGTAAAGGTACAACTGCCATTTTTAAATTGTAAAAAAAAAGATGTAGGTTTGAGAAAATTATTTTCATGAATATTTTTGACATCATTATTACAGCATTATTACTTTTTGGATTTGTAAGAGGGTTAATGAAAGGTCTTTTTGTAGAAGTTGCTTCTTTAGTTGCTTTAATTGGGGGTGTTTATGGTGCGATCCATTTTTCTTATTTTACAGTAGATTTTTTAAAAGATGCTGTTTCTTGGAAAGAAGAATATATTTCTTTAGCAGCTTTTGCAGCTACGTTTGTTGTTATTATTGTAGTGATTGCTTTGTTAGGTAGGGCACTTACAAAATTGGCAGATTTTGCCTCTTTAGGAATCATAAATAAAATATTAGGAGGTGTTTTTGGAGCCTTAAAAATAGGACTAATATTGAGTGTGGTTTTTATCTTTTTTGGTAAAATGAATGACACCATTCCATTTATAAAAAAGGAGACTTTAGATGAGTCAATTTTATATGAGCCAGTTAAAAAAATTGCACCTGCAATCTTTCCTTCTATCATTAAAAATGAAAAAGATGAAAAAACCCTAGAAGAAAATATAAACATATTGTATTAAATGTGTAAATTGCCTACAAAAAAAAACGACAGTGAGGAAAATTTATAAAATGATTGCTTTTTTTAGCATTGCAATGCTAATGTCTTTTGCGTCAAAAGACTGTTCTATTTTGAAGAACAATAGTTTTACTTATAGAACCGGTGGAGAGGATGTTTTAGTTGTTTTTGAGGAAAGTAAACATGCTGAATACCATAATGATAATGAGTTTTATATTAAATCTGATATAGAATGGATAAGTGATTGTGAGTATTATTTAACAGTAACAGAAACTACACTTCCAAATTTCCCTTTTGAAATGGGTGCAAAACTGCATATTATAATAAACAAAGTGAAGGGTGAAAAAGTATATTATACCTCGTCACTTGGAGGAAAATCTTGGGAAGGAAGACTTACTATGGTTAAGGAATAGAAATATTTTTTATTTACTTAAAGCTTAAAAAAAAACCATCAAAATTAATTTTGATGGTTTTTTTTTATCCATTTTAATTGTCTTTAATATTTTGCTTTATCCATTTTACACAATCATTAAAAGACTTAAAAATATGTTCTTTTGGAATAAAATCTGGAATGATATCAATTCGTTCCATCATATACCTAGGTTGTTTAAGTAAGTTTACAAATAAAACTTCTATATTTTTTTTCTTTAAATCTTGTAGCATATCTTCCATTGCATATAGACCCGATTGATCCATATATTGCATTCTACCTAAACGCATAATTACAATAGATGCAGTTTCTGGAATTTGTAAAGATAAAGCCTGAAAATCACTAGTAGATCCAAAAAACAAAGGTCCTTTTATGTGTTTAATAAATACTTCTTCTTTTAAATTTGCTGGAAAATCTATTTCATCACTCCAAGATTCTTCTTTTAATTTTTTAACATCACTTCTTTCAGCTGTTAAATCGCCAATTTTTTTCATAAACATTAAAGAAGCAATTATTAAACCGATACCAACAGCGTAAACTAAGTTCCAAAACGTGGAAAGTAATAAAACAATTATCATTATTAATACCTCAGAACTTAATTTTAATGGACCTATTTTAATATCTCTTGGTAAACTTGGTATTGCTTTTAACCCTTTATAATCCATAACTCCAATACCAACGGTTATTAAAATACCTGCTAATACTGCTGCAGGAATTTTAGATGCAACTGGTCCTAAACCAAGCATTACAATAAGTAACATGATTCCGGCAATCATTCCAGAAAGCTTTGTTTTTCCTCCAGAATTTATGTTTACTACAGTTCTAATTGTTGCTCCAGCCCCAGGAATTCCACCAAATATTGCAGCAATACTGTTTCCAATTCCTTGCCCCATTAATTCTTTATTCGGATTGTGTTTTGTTTTGGTCATATTATCTGCAACTACACTTGTTAGAAGTGAATCGATAGCACCTAATAGGGCTAAAGTTAATGCTGTAAAAATATAAGGTGTGATGCTAGCCAAACTAAAACCTGTAAAAATCTCCCAATTAGGAATGGGTATTCCACTTGGTATTTCTTGAATGGTTCTATATTTTAAACTAAAGCCAACAGCAATACTAGACATTACAACCAATGCGACGAGCGTGCTTGGTACTTTTGTAGTAATCCGTTTAAAACCATATATTATAATTATGGTTCCTAAAGCTAACAATAATTCTAACCAATTAATGTTTAGAATTGCTTTAGGAAACGCTTTAATAGCACCTAAGGCACCAGCGGTTTCTTTTGCAGCTAAGGTTTGTGATTCTTTTAGAATATCTTCAGGCGTAATTTTTTCGGCTCTTGTAATTGTTTCTTCAAAATTTTCTAAAACTAAAATCTTTTCACCAGCCTCTTCTTTTAAAATATTTTCTAAAATGACTTCTTGGGCTTCTGCTTTAAATGTGCTTACAAATTCTACATCTTCTTTTGGATAATATCCAACAGAGGGTAATATTTGGGTCAATAAAATAATAAGTCCAATTGCGGTCATAAAACCTGAAACCACCGGATACGGGATATATCTAATATATTTTCCCAGACCAATAACTCCCAATATAACTTGAAACAATCCTGCTAAAAGAAAAACAGTTAAAATAGCCGGTAACGCTTTTGTAACATCACCATCATTTGCAGCTACAATACCAGCAATTACAATCATACTCACAGCAGTCATTGGTGCTGTTGGACCAGAAATTTGAGTACTTGTTCCACCAAATAAAGCGGCAAAGAAACTTATAAAAATAGCACCATATAAACCAGCACTTGGTCCTAAACCAGAAGATACACCAAAGGCCAAGGCAAGGGGTAATGCAACAATACCTGCCGTTATACCACCAAAAGCATCTCCTTTGATATTTGAAAATAATTTTTTCATAAATTTTTATATAGTTTTATTCAATATCAAGCAATTTAGGGCTAAAAATCAAAAAACCAATCTTTTAACGGATTGGTTTAAAAAAGTAAATTCTAATACTCTAGTTAATAAAAAGTTACACCACCATCACTTATATTATACATTGCACCAACAATTTTAATTTCTCCATTATCTTCCATTTCTTTTAAAACAGGGCTTTGTTCACGTATATTATCAATAGTCATATAAACATTTTTTTCTGCAACTGTATTTACAAAATCTATGTTGCTAGAATTTCTTAAATTTAAATCTTTAGGTTCTGTAACCGCTTTAACAGCTGGTTTTATTTTACTAATTAATGCAGTTAAGTTTCCTAATTTTGCATCATCACAAGCACCTTTTATGGCACCACATCCTGTATGTCCTAAAACAACAACAACCTTTGTTCCTGCTAATTTACAAGCAAACTCCATACTTCCTAAAATATCTTCATTGGTAAAATTTCCTGCAATTCTTACACTAAAAATGTCTCCCAATCCTTGATCAAAAACTAATTCTGCAGACACTCTTGAGTCTATACAGCTTAATATTGTTGCAAAAGGAAACTGTCCATCACTTGTGTCATTTACCTGTTCTAAAAGGTTTCTGTTCGCTTTTAAATTATTTTGAAATCGTTGATTTCCTTCTTTTAAAAAATCTAACGCTTTATTTGGCGTCATTGTTCCTTGTGTTTCTTTTGTATGTGCTTTCATTGTGTTTTTTTTATGTTGTTAAAATTAATGAACAATCAAGGTTTTTGATTATACTTTTTATATCTTGTTTTTTTCTATTAATAAAAAGTAAGTTTACTTTACTTTTAGATAAGTAGTGAGAAATGTGTTTTATTACGTTATCTCCTTTTTCAAAAACAAACTCTACTATCTTCTTAGATGAATCATTTATATTTTTAGAATCTAATTTATCATCATTAATGCAAAAAGATATTAAAGATTTATCTGAATAAGAAACAATAGTTTCTGTAAATTTATTTGAAAACATGTTTACATTACCTAATAAACCTAAAGAAATATCTGAACTTGCTTCTAATAAATTATTATCAGAAACAATCATAACGGTGCCAGAATATTCTTTTAATACATGATCTATTATATTATCTCCAACAAAAGACAAAACTTTAGATTTACTTTTTCCTAAAACAATAATGTCTGGATTGGTTTCTTCTATTTGTTTACTAATTTCATTTTTTAAATTACCAAAAGAAATTTTGTAATTAATTTTTACATCTTCATTTTTAGATTGCTCTTTAATAATTTTTTTAATTTTATTATCTACTTCTAAAAATTTCTCATTTATGGTTCTCATTGCAGAAAGCTGACTTTCTTTTTCTACAATATCTGTAGCTTTTTTAACACAGAAAAAGCTAATCTCTCCATCTACTATCTTTGCTAAATTTACACCATTTTTTATAATTTTTTCTGTTGATGAATCTATATCTGAAAGCACCAATATTTTACATTTTTGTTTCATATATTTAGGCTGATTTTTTTGGTCTTAAATTAAAGAATTCTATATAACTTGGTGGATTTTCAACAATTCCTCTTTCAGAAGTTAATTTAATATCGATGTTTCTTTCTTTTGCCTTTATAGCAAAATCTTCTAAAATTTCTATAATATCATTATCTAAATATCTCGTTTTTCTTACATCTAATTCTAAAAAAGTATCTCTTGGCAAACTGTCTAATTCTTTTAAAATAGCACCTTTGTTAAAGAAAGTAACTTCTTCTGCAAGCGTCATTTTAATTCTATGTTTTCCATTACTTTTATCTTCAATATGAAGAAAGTGAGAATTTTGAAAACTTTTTATCAATATTACTACAATACCAACTGCTAAGCCTAAACCAATACCAACTAATAAATCTGTAAAAACAATACCTACAACAGTTACTGTAAATGGTATCCATTGTTTCCACCCCAATTGTATCATTTCTTTAAAAACACTAGGTTTTGCTAATTTATAACCAACAATTAATAAAATTGCAGATAAAACAGATAAAGGAATTTTATTTAATAAAGTTGGAATTAAAATAACAGAGATTAATAATAAAAAACCATGAATAATTGCAGAAATCTTTGTTCTACCGCCAGATTGTATATTTGCAGAACTTCTTACAATTACTTGTGTAATTGGCAAACCACCAATTAAACCAGAAATAATATTTCCTGTTCCTTGTGCTAATAATTCTCTATTTGTTGGTGTTACGTTTTTATGCGGGTCTAATTTATCAGTGGCTTCGACACACAATAAAGTTTCTAAACTTGCTACTAAAGCTATCGTAAAGGCAGTAATCCAAACTTGAGGATTTGAAATTGCATTAAAATTAGGAAACCTAAATTGCCCTAAAAATGAATCTAAATTATCTGGTACAGGGACACTTACTAAATGTGCTGCGCTTATTCCATACTTAGATTCTGAATCTGTAACAAAGAAGTATACTATACCAGCAACAACCGCAACCAATGGACCTTGTACTATTTGAAAAATTTTTCCTTTTTTTGATAAAACATTGCTCCAAAGTATTAAAATACCCAAACCAATAACCCCTATTGTCGTAGCCCCTAAACTAATATTATTTAGAGTTTTAAATATTTCAGAAAATGTATTTTCACCATCTATTTGAAAGAAAGCAAAATCTCCTTCTGGGTCAGCATCATATCCAAAAAAGTGAGGTATTTGCTTCAGAATTATTATAATTCCTATTCCTGTTAACATTCCTTTTATTACAGATGATGGAAAATAATACCCAATAATTCCTGCTTTTAAAAAACCAAAAACTAACTGAATAACACCTCCTAAAACAACGGCAACTAAAAAATTTTCATAGCCCCCTAAAGTGCTAATTGCAGTTAATACAATTGCCGCTAAACCTGCTGCAGGGCCACTTACTCCAATTTTAGAGCCACTTAAAAAACCTACTACTATACCACCAATAATTCCTGCAATTACTCCAGAAAAAAGAGGGGCACCACTTGCTAATGCAATACCCAAACATAAAGGTAATGCTACGAAAAACACTACAATACTTGCAGGAAAATCGTTTTTAATATATTTAAACATATATAAAAGTATTTTTTACTCTAACTAGATTAGTTAAAGTTTTTTAAATTATAAATTTGATTGATTTTGTCTTAATTAACGAACTGTTAAGACAATGATTTGGGTGGTGGTGTTGTGTTTTTTGGATACTCTGAAGTGTAGTTTGTAGATTTAAAACTCACATTCTTCTTTTTTTGAATTCCATTAATTATAAAATCATTAAAATGATCTGTAGTATGAATTTTAATTTCTAAATCTTTAGCCGATTCTTTTCCTTTATTTTCTTCTTCTTCATTTATATCAAGAAAAAAAGCAATGTTTGGAGTATCATCAACTAAACTAATTACTGTAGGAGTAATTATTAAAGTCGAAAATAGTAAGGTAAAAAAAAGTGCAATTTTAACTTTCAATGAGTATCTTTTTTTGGCTTTATGCAAAAATAGGAAATAATTGTTAAATAAAAATTAAAAATCGTTCAACAGTTTTATTTCATCTGCAATTATCCAACCTAATTTACCATCTACTAATTTAATCTTTTTCCAGTTATCAACAGCGTCTAAAACTATAACCTTTGTACCTTCATGTAAAGTAAAAACTTTTTCAGAATTTAATGTTGGTGCATTTCTAACTGCTGTTTTTTCTGCAAAAACAATTGCTACCTTATTTTTTTTAGAAAAATGATATTGATTATAAGTGATGAATAAAGAAGTTACTAAGAGTATAAAACTAAAAATACTTGTAGCAAAATAAATACGTTTTTTTGAAGGAACATCAGCAAAATAGAATAATAACAATAGTAAACTTGCTAAAACAGAAAATACAATTACAACAACTGCCCATTGGTTGTAGGATAGTTTTTGTAAATAATTTTTATTAAATCTTTGCAAAACTGTTTTGGGTAATTCTTCAATATTATCTAAAGCCAATCGTTTAGCAAAAACCAAGTTGTTTTTTACATCTTGATTTAAAGGGTTTAATTTTAAAGCCTTTTCATAGTAATAAATTGTTGGGCCAACTTTATTAAGTTTGTAATAAGAGTTTCCTAAATTATAATATAATTCTGATGAAACTAAATCTTGAGATTCAATTTTTTTGTATTCTTCTATTGCTTCTTCAAATTGGCCGTTTTTGTATAAATTATTTGCATTAGAAAACAAACTATCTACCTCTTGAGAGGAGAGAGTGGTGGCAATTAATAAGAATATAAAAAGTATTTTTTTCATCTTAAAATTGTTTATCTAATTTAATAATTACTTGTTTTGCTCTCTCAAATTCTTCCTTCATTTCTGTATTTGTTATTTGTGAATAACGCGCCATATCAGAATGTTTTAAAACTTCAATAAATTGATGAATTGTAGTTGAATCTACTTCTCTTTCTTGTAGAATTTGAGTAATTTTTTCTTTACTAATATCAGCAGTTTCTATTCCTAATTTTGCCTTTAAGTAATTGTGTAAAGCACGTTCTAAAGCTTCATAAAAAGCTTCTTTTTTACCCAATTGTTTTTCTGCTTCAGATAAATATTTTTTAGCCAATCTTTCTGCTTTTCTTAATTTATTACCCATAACATCATTATTTCTTTCCTCATTCTTTTTAGCAATAAACAGCCCTACAGGAATTGCTATTAAAGGCAGGAATAATAAAATGTAAAACAAGTTAGATTTGTAAAAATCAGCATTTTTTAAAGGTTGAAAACTACTTTTTGTCTGTATGTATCTAAAGTTTTTTCCCGTTGTTTTTATGGCTTGTTTTCTTACGGTATTACTATCAATACTTGATACTAATTCTTTTCCTTCTAACACATTAACCAAGAAATCTTCTGTAGCTATTGTGTGGTATTTTTTTTCATTCGGATTAAAATACGAGAAAGAAACATTCGGAATTTTATATTTCCCTTTATACTGAGGTACAACGGTATATAACTCAGAAACTGAGCCCGTAATTCCGTTTGTTTTAACGCTAACTTTTTCTTTCCTTTCTGGTTGATATATTTCTAATTCAACAGGAGTTGTAACTTCTGGTAGTTCAAACAATTTTAAATTTCCTTTACCAGACACAACAACTTTTATTTGCGAAGTCTCATTTGCTTTTAAAGCATTTTTACTCAAAGAAACATCAAAATTAAATTCACCTACTGCACCATTAAAATTTGCTGGTTTCCCCTCTAGAGGAAGACTTTTTGGAATAATTACTTTTTTGGTAGAAGAAAATTCTTTGCGAATATTTTTTGAAATTACATTTCCAAAAAAATCAGCTCTACCTGTAGGAACACCAATAACAATATCCATTTTCATAGGATCTATTGTTAATCTTCCTGATTTTGTAGGGATTAATAGTGCCTTTTGAAGTACAATATATCTATAATCTTCACCATTATATTTCCCTAATTTAACAGGAAACCCATTAATTTTAATTTCTTGATTCCAAAAACCATTGTACTGTGGTGCTTCTGTAACAGAAGTATCATAAACACTTACGCTTTCACTAACATACAATCTATACTCTACATAAACACCTTCACCAACATAAGGTTTAGATTTTGAAATTTCTGCAACTAAATGTATGTTTTGTTGTGCAATATAGCTTGGGTCATTTGGGTTTTTAGGAAGATCTACAGCGTCTAAAACAATAATTTTTATCGGTTCAGATTTTATTATTTTACCACCAATTTTTATACTTGCAGGATTAATAACTAACTCACCTTTTCTTTTTGGTTGAATAATATACGTATAGGATTGTGTAAAACTAGATTTTCCATTAATCCAAGATTGGCTAACAGACTGACTTGGGCCACCAACAATTTTAAAATTGGTGAAACCTGGAGGTGAAAAGTTGTCTCCACCTTGTTTATTAATTGCAAACTCAATTCTTAAACGCTGATTTAGGCCAAGTTTATTTTTGCTAACTTTTGCCTTTAAAGTTGCTTCTTGTGCCATCACAGAAAGTGATAACAAGCTAATAAATAACGATATGTAAAATTTCAACTTCATATTTGTCCCTCTTATTCTCCCCAAAGGGGAGAGACACTCCTGCCTTAATTTTATGTTTTTTATTACAGTATGTAACAGTGAAACAATTACACAAATAAACGATTAAACATGTACTTCTACCAATCTTTTTCTTGTTTTACTTTTTTCCCTCTTGCTTTTTTAGCATTCATTTTCTTTTGTGTCTTTTTCTCTTCATTACTTAAGCTTTCTAGCAACTGCTTAATTTGCTGAGGAGTCATTTTACTTTGCTTAGGTTTTTGCTTTTGCTTCTCTTTCTCTTTAGAATCTTTGTTAGGATCTTTGTTTTTTTCTTTATCCTTGTCTCCTTTTCCGTCTTTATCTTTATCGTCTTTTTTATCCTTATCTCCTTCGTCTTTGTTTTCTTTATTTTTATCGTCTTTATCTTTATTGTCCTTATCGTCTTTTTTATCCTTGTCTTTATTTTTGTCGTCTTTATTATCTTGTTTCTCTTTTTCTAATAATTGTTGGGCAACGGCTAAGTTATAACGAGTTTCATCATCTGTAGGATTGTTTCTTAATGCATTTTTATATGCATCTACAGCAGGTTGATATTGTTTAGATTCCATATTTGCATTACCAATATTATGATAGGCTTCTGCTTTTGTAAACTTATCTGTTGCTGTTTTTGCAGTTAATTCATATTGAGGAACAGCTTCTTTAAAGTTTTGGGTTTCATACAAAGCATTTCCTAAATTATAGTTTGCTTTTTCGTAATTTGTATCATTTCCTAAGGCCTTTTTATAAGCAACAGAAGCATCTGTAAAACGTTTTTGTTGGTATAATTGATTTCCATCTCTAACTAATTTTCTAGCCTTACGTTGCAAAGCAATAGAATCTTTTTGAGCTACTATTTCTGCGGATGAGAATAGCATCAAAAAAATAATTAATAGGTATTTTAATTTTTTCATTTTATTTCTTGGCTTTTTCTTCATTAAACAAATCAACTTTTCTTAACCATTTTGTTTTCTTTTCAAATAAGAATACATCCATAATTAAAAAGAATAAACCAATGGCTAAAAACCATTGAAATTGATCTTTATAATCGGAAAATTGTTTTGTTTCAAACTCATTTTTCTCTGCATTTGCAATAATTTCTGCAATGCTATTTACAGGGTTGTCTGTAAAATTCCCATCTATATATTTTCCTTCACCTATATCTGCAATTCCTTGTAAAATTTCTGGCATGCGTTTGGTAATAACAGTTTCTCCTTTGTTATCTTTTTTATAACCAATCATAGCGCCATTTAAACGCATAGGAATTGGGCCTCCTTTTTCTAATCCAACACCAATTGTATAGATTTTAACGCCTTCGTTTGTTAAGTTCTGAGCAACTTGTTTAGTGTCTTCTTGGTGATCTTCACCATCTGAAATAATGATTAAAAACCGGTTAGTTTGGTCATCATTATTATAATAGGTTTTTGCTAATTCTAATGCACCATTAATATCTGTTCCTTGGCTAGAAACCATATCTGGATTTGCGTTTTGCAAAAACATATTGGCAGCTGCATGATCTGTTGTTATTGGTAATAATGGATACGAATTTCCTGCATAAATAATAATACCAACTCTATCACTACCTAGTTTATCTATTATTTTAGAAATAATTTGTTTCGCTTTTTCTAACCTATTTGGCGCAATATCTTCTGCCAACATACTTTTAGAAACATCTAAAGCAAAAACAACATCTACACCTTCTCTTTTTATGGTTTTTAATTTGGTTCCCATTTTAGGATTCACCAATGAAATTATTAAAAATGAGATTCCTAAAAGCAGTATTATTAATTTTAAAATGGATTTAAAGGGTGATGCGTTTGGCGCTAATCTTTCTAATAAAAGGGAGTTAGAAAATTTACGTTGGGTTCTTTTTTTCCACCATAAAACCAACAAGAAAATGACAATTATTGCTGGGATTATTGCAAATAAGTAAAAATATATTGGTTCTTCTATTTTGTACATTTGTTAGAGTGTGTAATCGTGTAATTGTTTATTTGTTTAACTGTGCTTTTCTCAAAGCATTCAACATATTTGATATTTTATAGATTCTCTCTCTCAATTTTAGATATTCTACTTCAGAAATAAATTCTAATTCTTTTGATACTATTATATGATTTAAGACTTCCATTGTTGTGCTAAATGCAATTGTTGTAAAATGTGCTTTGTCTTTATTTGTAATTCTAGATGTTCCTTCTGCTAAATTTGCAGCAATTGAATTTGTAGCTCGTCTAATCTGACTTACTAACCCAAATTTTTCATCCGCGGGAAAAGAAGAAGTAATCTTATAAATGTCTTTAGAAAGCTTAACTGCTTCTTTCCAAACTTCTAATTTTTCAAATGAAAAAACATACATATAATTACACTTTTAACATTTACACTATTCAACAATTAACCAATTACACATTAATTTATATAAAACTCTTAAATAGTGTGTTTCTTAAAATAAATTCTAGTACTAATAATCCTAATCCGAAAAACACAAATAGTCTGTATTTTTCTTGATAATTATAATATTTGAACTCTTCTATTTTTGTTTTTTCAAGTTTGTCAATTTCATCATAAATTGCTTTTAACTTGGTGTTATCTGTTGCTCTAAAATATTTTCCTTCTGTTTCTGTAGCAATAAATTTCAACAATTCTTCATCAATTTCTACCTGTTGTTTTCTAAATTGTAATTTACCAGTTCTAGGATCTCTACTCCAAGGAAAATCTGCCATTCCATTTGTCCCAATTCCAATTGTATAGGTTTTAATTCCTAATTCTTTAGCTAATTCAGTTGCAGTTCTAGGATCTATATTTCCAGAATTATTTACACCATCAGTTAAAAGAATAATAACTTTACTTTTTGCGGTACTTTCTTTTAATCTATTTACTGCAGAGCCTAAGCCCATTCCTATTGCAGTTCCGCCTTCTAATTGTCCCCATTTAAGTTCAGAAATTGTCCGTTTTACTATGCCTTTATCACTAGTAATTGGTGTTTGCGTAAAACTTTCTCCAGCATAAACTACAATACCTATTCTATCATTTGGTCTTCTATCTATAAAATCTACCGCTACTTTTTTTAATGCTTCTAATCTGTTAGGTTTTAAATCTCTTGCCAACATACTTGCAGAAACATCTATTGCCATAACAATATCTATACCTCTGTTTGTTTTTGTTTTTTTACTTACAGCAACATTTCTAGGTCTAGCTAAAGCAATTATAATAGCAGCTAAAGCTAATATTCTTACTACATATAAGAGTGGTTTTAATTTTGGTAAAATAGAAGTTGTTGCTTTAAAACCTTTAATGCTTGGCATTGTTAAAACTGCAGCGTCTTTTTTACGCATAAAAAAATACCAGATTGCTAATAAAGGGATTATTAGTAGCAGCCATAAAAATTCTGGATTATTAAATTCAATATTATTCCAATTCATCATCTTCAATAATTGGTTTTGGTTTTAGACTGCTAACAATATCTTCAGCATCTTTTCTGTCTTCTTCAATTTCTAAAGCAAAAGGCTTTGATTTTGCAAATTTCACTAAATCTGCTTCCTGTAATAAGTCTTTAAGCTTTTTAATAGTTTCTTTTGATGTTTCTATTGTTTCGGCATCTTTAAAATCTAAAAGCATTTCAATAATTTCATCTGTAGTTTTTTCTAAAGCAGGAACATGCAGTTCACGTTCTATATAACCACGTACAATTTCTGTTAACTCACTATAGTATTCTTTTATCTTATTATTTTGCCACAGTAATTTTTCATCCAATTCATTTAATCGATAAATGGCTTCATCATAAGGAGGCAACGTTTTGTAGGTTGGTGCTTCTTCTTCCTCTTTTCGTTTTCTAATAACAAACCAGTAAATCCAAAAACCAATAATTACTAATGCAGCTATAAGTAGATAAATATAGATTTTAAAATCATCAAAAACATAAGGTTCACTTTTAATAGATTTTATAGGGAATTTTTTCACTTTAGTAGTGTCTACAGCAATTGTAGCAACATTAACTAATATGGAATCTGTTAAAAAAGCTTGATTTTTTACAAAGATTTGTTGTTGCGGAATGTAAAAAGAACCACTATCAAAACCTGTTAAAACATATTTTTTGATAAGGTAATTTTTAATAGTATCTACCTTTGTAGAATCTACGACCTCTAAACCTGCCAATTGTAGTTTAGGGATTATTACATTCTGAGTTTCATTTACAGAGATTTTTAAATTGAATTGCTCTCCAATTCTAATGTTTGTAGTGTCAATTTCTACGTTAACCATTTGTTTTTGCTGAGCAAAATTTAGGGTAGAAATCAAAATTAATATGTAGAATAACTGTTTTTTCATTTGTAAAAAGTAAGGGAGTTACTATCTTCCTTTGTGTTTAAAATAACCTAATAATTTTTTTACATAGTTTTCATCAACTCTTGTGTTGACAGTTCCTGCGCCACTTCTTTTAAACATGTTTATATAATAACCTGTTAAACGTAAAGCATTTGCTTTATAGCTTATTCTTACAGATTTTGATCCTGTATTTATCAACTGAACATTGCCTGTTTCAGAATCTAACATGGGTACCATTCCTAGATTAGGAATTTCTTCATCATGTTTATCATAGACTCTAATTCCTGTTAAATCGTGTTTTTTAGCGGCAATTTTTAAAGTTTTCTCATAATCATCATCCATAAAATCAGACAACATAAAAACAATTGCTCTTTTTTTCATCACACTAGATAAAAATTTTAGAGCAGCAGCAATATTGGTTTTTTTACTCTTTGGCTTAAACTCTATTAACTCTCTAATAATTCTTAAAACGTGACTTTTTCCTTTTTTAGGAGGAATAAAAAGTTCTACATCATCAGAAAATAAAATTAAACCAACTTTATCGTTGTTTTGAGTTGCAGAAAAAGCCAATGTTGCAGCAATTTCTGTAACGGTATCTTTTTTAAATTGCGTGGATGTGCCAAATAATTCTGAACCAGAAACATCTACCAAAAGCATCATTGTTAATTCACGTTCTTCTTCAAAAACCTTTATATAAGGTTCGTTATAACGGGCGGTAACATTCCAATCAATGGCTCTTACATCATCACCAAATTGGTATTGTCTTACTTCAGAAAAAGTCATACCTCGTCCTTTGAATGATGAATGATATTCACCTCCAAAAATATCATTAGACAAACGCTTTGTCTTAATTTCTATTTTACGAACTTTTTTAAGTATTTCTTTAGTTTCCAATGTGTAAGCGTGTAATTGTTTAAATGTGTAAGCGTGCGTTGGTGTAATTATTTGATTGAGAATTGTAGCATAATATTACTAACAATTACACAATTAAACGTTTCAACAATTACACGTTTTATGGTACTTCAACTTCGTTGATAATTAAATTGATGATGTCTACAGAAGTTACATTTTCAGCTTCAGCTTCATATGTAATACCAATTCTATGACGTAAAACATCAAAAACAACGGCTCTAACGTCTTCTGGAATTACATAACCTCTTCTTTTGATAAAGGCATAACATTTTGCAGCTTTTGCAAGGTTAATACTTCCACGAGGTGATGCTCCAAAACTGATTAAATCTTTTAATTGTGGCAAATTATATTTCTCTGGATAACGAGTTGCAAAGATGATATCAAGAATATATTTCTCAATTTTTTCATCCATATAAACTTCATTAGCAACTTCTCTTGCTCTTAAAATTTCTGCAACAGAAACTACAGGATTTACAGTTGCAAAACTGCCAGAAAGATTCTGACGCATAATAATCTGTTCGTCTTGTAATTTTGGATAATCAATAACTACTTTTAGCATAAAACGATCTACTTGTGCTTCCGGTAAAGGATATGTCCCTTCTTGTTCTACCGGGTTTTGAGTTGCCATTACTAAGAAAGGTTCATCTAATTTAAAAGTAGTGTCTCCAATAGTAATTTGGCGCTCTTGCATTGCCTCTAATAAAGCAGATTGCACTTTTGCAGGTGCTCTGTTAATCTCATCGGCTAACACAAAGTTTGCAAAAATCGGACCTTTTTTAATCATGAAGTCATTTTCCTTCATGTTGTAAATCATGGTACCAACAACATCTGCAGGTAATAAATCTGGCGTAAATTGAACTCTACTAAAAGTTGCTTGTACCGCTTTAGATAATGTGTTAATTGCTAGTGTTTTTGCTAAACCAGGAACTCCTTCTAATAGAATATGACCATTTCCAATCAACCCAATTAACAAACTTTCTATCATTTGTTTTTGCCCAACAATTACTTTATTCATTTCTAGAGTAAGAATGTCTATAAAGGCACTCTCTCTTTCAATTTTCTCATTAATAGCTCTTACATCTACATCCATTGTAATATTATATTATGTGTTATATTTTTCGAAAAACAAAACTACAATATTAACAATTTTAATCTTGTTAAATTTTGGTTAAAGATGATTTGGTATTTTTTCACTATTTTTATAAATTATTTCACCTCTAAAATTTTATATGGAAAAATTTACAGATAAGTTTATTTGGAAATCATTAAAAGAAGGAGACTTAAATGCATTTTCTGTGCTTTTTGAAAGTTTTTATCCAAAATTGCATGGTTATGGGTTAAAGATTTCAAAGGATGCTGCAATTACAGAAGATACTTTGCAGGATTTTTTCTTATATATTTATGAGCATAGAGAAAACCTAAGTGATTTAGATATCATTGCTCCTTATCTTTTTACATCGTATAGACGTTTTTTATTAAAGGTGATGAAAAAAAACGCAAAACTAAAATATATAGATTATGCTGATGAAACTATAGTAGACCTTAAATTTACACCAGAAGAATTATTAACAAACCAAGAAACAGAGAGGTTTAAGGA
This sequence comes from Polaribacter sp. SA4-10, assembly GCF_002163835.1. NCBI lineage: Bacteria > Pseudomonadati > Bacteroidota > Flavobacteriia > Flavobacteriales > Flavobacteriaceae > Polaribacter > Polaribacter sp. SA4-10. The sequence continues at coordinate 2,476,617 of NZ_CP019331.1, forward strand.
TAAAAATCTTTCAGAGTTATTAAATAAGTTACCAAAAAGACAAAAAGAAGCTATTTATTTAAAATATTATAGTGGCTTAAAAGCTACCGAGATTTCAGAAATTATGGGTATAAATTACCAAAGTGTGGTAAACACACTTCACAAGGCTATAAAGAGTTTAAAAGAAGAAGTTGCTATTATTAAATTATTTAATTAAGCTTTAACATAAAATTAAGAGTATAAAAAAGAAAAATATTCTTACACAAGTACACTGATATATTTAGTATGATTAAGAAAAAATATAATACCATTAATGACTTTTTAGAAGATGAATCTTTTAAAAATTGGGCATTACAGAATACTGGTACAGACATAAATTTTTGGGAGTTTTGGATTGCAAACAATCCCGACAAAAAAGAAGTAGTAAATAAAGCTAAAGATTTAGTTTTAGGAATCTCTTTTGATAAAAAATTTGTTAGTAAAGAGAAAGTTGCTTTTGAATGGGGGAAATTAGAATCTAGAATTCAGGCAAATAAAGCAGTACCAAAAAGAAAAGTTAGGTTTTTAAGACAAATAAGTGCAGCAGCATCTATTTTATTATTAATATCAGTTGGGTTTTATTTCATTAACAAAAATACAAAAGTTACACACAAAACCAATTTTGGGGAAATCTTGAATATTAAATTACAAGATGGTAGTGATGTTACATTAAACTCTAATTCTAGTTTATCTTATTATAAAAACGAAAGTAGAAGAGTCTGGTTATCTGGTGAAGCATTTTTTCAGGTTGATAAAAAGGAAACTACCAATGCTAAGTTTTGGGTTATAACAGATGATTTGTCTGTAGAAGTGTATGGCACCTCTTTTAATGTAAATACAAAAAAGAAAAAAACAGACGTATTCTTAGAAGAAGGAAGTATCTGGTTATCACTTAAAAATGGGGAGAATAAAAAAATGATTCCTGGTAACTATATCTCTTATTCATCAAAGAAAAATGAAATTTTAGAAGACAAAAACATCTTTAATCCTATTGTAAAAACTTCTTGGAAAGATGGTTCTTTACTTTTTGAAAACCTATCTTTGGAAAAAGCTATGGAAAAAATAGAAGAATCGTATGGTTATTCTATTGTTTTTAAAGATGATAAAAGTAAAAATACTTTAATTACAGGAGCTGTTCCTATTACAAATATTGACATCTGTTTAAAAGCGATTGAAAAATCAGTTGATGTAACTATTATTAAAAAAAATAATAGTTTAATTATAAGTGAAAAATAGGTGTAATTTTAAATTAATAAATGGACAAAAAATTAGTATTCATAAAATTTTTACTACTTCTTTTTGTCCTCTTTAGTTTTCAAATAACAATTGCTCAAGAGCATAAAAAAAAGATAATTCCTTTAGCTGTTTTACTAGACAAAATTAGTAACGAGCATGAAATTTTCTTTACTTATAATGCTAATTTACTTTCAAATAAATTTATACAAGAAGAAGGTTTTGTAAACTTATCTTTAATAGAATCTATTTCATTATTAGAAAAATTAACACCATTTCTATTTGATGACTTAGGTAATAATTACTATGTTATTTACGCTGAAAAAGAATCTAATAAGAGAAGAATTCATTCAAAAGAAGAATCAGTTTTCTCTACGAGTATTGTTGTTGATAGTACTTTTAATAGAAATAAAATAATTGTTAAAGGAATTGTTTTAAGTTCAGATAACGAGCCTCTTAGTGGAGCTACATTACAAGAAAAAGAATCATTAATAGGAGTAACAACAAATAGAGATGGAACATTTGAACTTGAAATTAAACAAAATAGTTTAGTCACTGTTAGTTTTTTAGGTCATAATTCTAAAACTATTCAACTTTTTCCAAATATATTTAATACAATAACTTTATTATCTGGTCAAGAGTTAGATGAAGTACAAGTTGTTGGTTCAAGAAATAAAAATAGAGTTGCAAATGATACACCTGTAGCTATAGATTTTATAGATATAGAAAAAACAGCAACAAAAAGTAGTCAGGTAGAGGTTAATCAATTTTTACAATATGAAATCCCTTCATTTAACGCAACAAAACAATCTGGATCAGATGGAGCAGATCATATAGACCCTGCAACAATAAGAGGTTTAGGTCCAGACCAAACATTAGTTTTAATTAACGGCAAAAGAAGACATCAAGCATCTTTAATAAATTTATATGGAACAAGAGGAAGAGGTAATTCTGGTACAGATTTAAATGCAATTCCCATATCTGCTATAAAAAGAATAGAATTATTAAGAGACGGTGCTTCTGCTCAATATGGCTCTGATGCAATAGCGGGTGTTTTAAATATTGTTTTAAAAGATGCAGATAATCAATTAAATGTTACAACTACTTTAGGGTTTCATAATGCGAATACTAATAATTTTTTTCCAAATAAAGTGGATGGAACTACCTACAAAATTGCATTAAATTACGGAGTAAAAATAGCTAAAGGAGGGTTTGTAAATTTTTCTACAGAAGCATTATCATCAGACAATACTTTTAGAAATGGAACAGCTACAAGAGAAAATTTTGGACAAGCGGCAATAAAAAATGTGAGTCTATTTTTTAATACTGAAATACCTATTTATAGAAATATAAAACTGTATGCAAATGGTGGTTTTAATTATAAAAAACCAGAAGCTTATGCATTTACGAGAAGACCAGAAAGTGAAAGAAACGTGCTTGAAATTTATCCTGTAGGATTTAATCCATTAATAACTTCCAATATTTTAGACAATTCATTATCTGTAGGAATGATTACTAATTTGAAAGAATGGAATGTAGATTTAAACAATACATTTGGAAGAAATAACTTTCATTATTTTATTAAAAATACACTGAATGCTACGCTTGAAGAAAACTCTCCAACAGAGTTTGACGCAGGCGGACATCAATTAATACAAAATACAACGAGTATAGATTTTTCTAAATACTTTTTAGCAACATCTTATGGGTTTAATATCGCTTTAGGCTTAGAACACAGATTAGATAAATACAAAATATTTTCTGGTGAAGAAGCTTCATACGGTTCCTATGATAGTAGTGGAGCTGTAGTAGATTCACAAACTCCAATTTCAGATTATACAATTTATAATGGAAAAATTAGACCAGGAGGTTCTCAGGGTTTTCCAGGGTATTCTACAGAAAATGAAGTAGATAGAAGTAGGTCTAATTTTGGCATTTATGTAGATACAGAAGTAGATTTTTCTAAAAAGTTTATGATTGGCGCTGCTTTACGTTTTGAATATTATAGTGATTTTGGAAGCACATTAAATTATAAACTAGCTTCTAGATATAGAATTACCAAAAAATTGAACCTAAGAAGCTCTTTTAGCACCGGTTTTAGAGCACCTTCTTTGGCACAGAGTTATTACAATTTAACCTTCACAAATTTCATAGGAAATACACCAACAGAATCTTTTTTAATAGCAAATAATAGCTCCATTGCAAGAAGATTTAATATTGATAACTTAAAGGAAGAAAAAGCTATAAATGCTAGTTTAGGGTTTACAGCAAAATTAGGTGCGATGTTTAATTTAGCAATAGACGGGTATTATGTATCTATTAAAGACAGAATTATTTTAAGCGGTAATTTTGATGCTTCAATTTTAGGCTTAGGCATAGACAATGTTCAATTCTTTGCAAATGGTGTAAATACGGAAACTACAGGAGTAGATTTGGTTTTAAATTGGAAGAAAAAAACGGAAAACAGTAAAATATCTATCGACCTTTCTGGGAATGTAAATTACATGAGTATTACAAATATTAATAATAAAGAGCTAGATAAAGAAACTTTTTTTGGAGAAAGAGATCGACAATTTTTATTAGCATCTGCTCCAAAAAGTAAGTTTAGTTTAGGAATGAACTATGAATATAAAAAGTTAAAAACAGCATTAAATTTTACAAGATTTAGCAGCGTAAAGTTAATTGATTGGCAAATAAGCGAAGAGATATCAAACTTCAATAATTCAGAGGTAGAAAGATTAGAAGCAGCTACAGATATTTATCAACCAAAAATAACAACAGATATTCATTTTAGTTATCAATTAAATAAAATAATTAATCTACAATTGGGAGCCAATAACTTGTTTAACATTTACCCAACTAAACAAAATAATTTTACGGATAGTGGTGGGTTATGGGATGCTACACAAATGGGAACAAATGGCTCATTTTACTACACAAAATTGAATTTAAAACTATAATTAATAAACACTTAATTGGTTTTTATTGTTTTTTTTGAAAAAAAAGCAAATTTTTAAGAGTATACAATTTCTTTTTCTGTCTTATATAACAAATCGGTACCTTCTTTTTTGTAAAGTAAGAACCTATTAAACACATTTATTAATTAATAATTTATTTATGAAACAAAGCTATTTATTAAAATTTTGTACAATTGCTTTTATGTTTATGCTACCTCTAGGTATGATGGCACAAACTATAAAAGGTAAAGTAACAGATTCATCTGGCGCAGGATTGCCTTATATGAATGTTATAGAAAAAGGAACTTCAAATGGATCTACTACAGATGATAATGGTGAGTTTTCCATTAATGTTAAGAGTTTACCTACAACTTTAGTAGTCTCTTCTATGGGTTTTGCTACAAAAAGCATAAAAGTAATTCAGCCTTCTTATTTAACAATTGTTGTTAATGAAGACAATGCTTTAGATGAAATTATTGTTACTGGTTCAAGAACTGCACCTAGAAGTAATGTAGATAGTCCATTACCAATAGATGTTGTTGGTATTAAAGAGTTAATGTCTACAGGTCAAACTACTTTTGATAAGGCATTACAATTTAGAATTCCTTCATTTAATACAGTACAAACTCCTGTAAATGATGCAACTTCTTTATTAGACCCGTATGAAATTAGAAATATGGGACCAAGTAGAACATTAGTATTAATTAATGGAAAACGTAAAAACGTTAGTGCCTTATTATATACACAAGATTCTCCAGGACGTGGTGAAACAGGAACTGATATTTCTGCAATACCTGTAGATGCTATTAAAAGTATACAAGTATTAAGAGACGGTGCATCTGCACAATATGGTTCTGATGCCATTGCAGGTGTAATAAACATTATTTTAAAAGACGATGTAAACAGAGGTTCTGCAACATTAAGATCAGGCGTTACTTCTGAAGGAGATGGAGAAATGTTTGGTATTAGTATAAATAACGGATCTTCTATTGGTGACGATAAAGGATTTATTAACTATACAGTTGATTTTTCTAAAGTAGGTTTAGCTAACAGACCAGGAACAGTAAGTGCTAAAGGAGAGGCTTTTAGTGGAACAGGTTTTGATGCACCTTTAGCAGATGTTCAAGAATTTTTATCTCGTAGACCAGATGCAGGAAATATTAACGGTTCTCCTGAAACTGTAGCTACTAAATTCTTAATTAATGGAGCTTATGACTTATCCGAAGAGTCTACACTATATTTTAATGCAGCGTATGTATTTAAAAAAGTAAATAGTTACGCTAATTATAGAACTCCTTATTGGAAAATAGCAACTGGCGATTCAGCTTATTTACAAGATTTATTTCCTTCAGATGAAAGAGGTGGTTTTGATGGGTATGTACCAACTTTTGAAGGTGTATTAAATGATTATAATGCTACATTAGGAATTAAAAGAAAAGTAAATGATTGGAATGTAGATTCTAGTATTACTTTTGGTGGAAATGAGCAAACATATAAAGTAAACAACTCTCATAATTCGAGTGAAGGTTATCAGGCACTTAGTCCAACAAGTTTTGATCCAGGAGGAACCTCTTTTAAACATTTAGTAGGTAATTTAGATGTATCTAGACTTCTTTCGGACAAAGTTAGTATTGGTATGGGAGCAGAGTTTAGAAATGAAAATTTCGAAATAATTGCTGGAAAAGCATCTTCTTATGAAGGTGGTGGTTCAGATTCGTTTTCAGGAAATGACCCTGTAAATTCAGGAATCTTTAACAGATATAATTTAGGTGGTTACTTTAGTTTAGATTATGATGTATCTGATGCTTTCTTATTAAGTGGTACAGTGCGTGGTGAAAATTATTCTGATTTTGGAAATACTTTTGTATATAAATTTAGTTCTCGTTACAAATTATCTGATAATTATACAATGAGAGGTTCTGTTTCTTCTGGATTTAGAGCACCAAGTTTACACCAAATTTATACTGAAAAATCTCAATACTCTTTTGCTGATGGTGGAGGAATTGATGTTGTAGGTTTAGTAAATAATGTATCTCCTAAGGCAAGAGAATTAGGAATTCCTAAATTGACTCCAGAAAAATCAACAAACATAACATTTGGTTTTGGTGGTAAAGTAACTAATAATATAAACTTCACGGTTGATTATTATAAAATTGATGTTGAGGACAGAGTAATTTATACAAACCAAATTGGTAAAAATCAATTTTTTATCAATGGTTTTGATACTACTACCTCTGGTATTGATTTTGTTTCTAGTTTTTCAAATATTCAATTAGGAGAAGGTAAATTAGATTTAAATCTTTCTGGGAATTATACAATTGCTAACAAAAGAACAGAAGATGTACCAACGATTGCTGTTACTGAAGACGATGGCTCTGTTAATACATATCCAGTACTTGACAGATCTAATTTAGCATTAATGTTTACTTCTAGACCAAAAACGAAGTGGATCTTAGGAGCTAACTATGAAATCAATAAATGGGGATTGGCTTTAAACAATACGTACTTCGGTAAAACTACTTTTAGACAGAAATTCATGAACGATGGATTAAGAACAGAGTTTACACCTAAAATCGTTACTGATTTGGCAATAAACTTTCAAGCATCTGATAAATTATCGATTGCTTTAAATGTAAATAATTTATTAAACGTATTACCAGAATGGGCGTTTAAAGCAGATACTGCTGCAGGACAAGCAATCATTGATGATACAAGTGTAATTTCAATTGCAAATGGTGGTTCAGGATTAACTCAACTTGAAAATGAGTCTAATGCTATTACATTTAATGGTCGTTATTCTCAAATGACTTATGATGGTTCTCACTTTAGTCAATTAGGAACCATGTTTAATTTATCTTTAAACTACCAGTTCTAGTTTTAAGAATTATTATTTGAATATAAAATGCTGTCTTTCTCACTTTTGTGAGATTGACAGCATTTTTTATTTATCTTTACTTTTAAGTATAAGATTATTAAAGTGTACTGGATGTTTTTAATTCAACATTAAAGAGTATCCTTTTCCTTTTTTTGTCTTATAATAAAAATGTTGCTACTTTTTTTTAATTTAAAGTAAAGACTTAATTAAATTTATTTATTAACTAAAAAATTATTTCATGAAACAAAGCTACTTATTAAAACTATGTACAATTGCTTTTATGTTTATGCTGCCTCTAGGGGTAATGGCACAAACAGTAAAAGGTAAAGTAACAGATTCATCTGGCGCAGGGTTGCCTTATATGAATGTTATAGAAAATGGAACTTCTAATGGAACAACTACAGACGATGATGGAGAATTTACGCTTTCAGTAAAAGGTTTACCAGCCTATTTAAATGTTTCCTCTATGGGGTTTAAAACAAAAACGATAAAAGTAACTAATAACGCTTATTTAACAATTGTTGTTAAAGAAGACAATACTTTAGAAGAAATTGTTGTAATCGGGTCTCGAAACCCAAACAGATCAGTTATAGACTCTCCTGTACCGATTGATATTGTTGATATTAAAGAGTTAGCATTATCATCACCACAGGTTAATTTAAATCAAATTTTAAACTTTGTAGCACCCTCATTTACATCAAATACACAAACTATTTCAGATGGTACAGATCACGTAGATCCTGCGTCTTTAAGAGGTTTAGGTCCAGACCAGGTTTTAGTATTAATTAACGGTAAAAGAAGACATACATCTTCTTTAATTAATGTTAATGGTACTTTTGGTAGAGGTTCTGTTGGTACTGATTTAAATGCAATACCAGCTGCAGCAATTAAAAGATTAGAAGTATTAAGAGATGGTGCAGCAGCACAATATGGTTCTGATGCAATTGCAGGAGTTATAAACATCGTTTTAAATGAAACTGTAAATGAATTGTCTATCGCAGTAACTACAGGGGCTCATTTTAGTGAAAACTCAAATAGTCAAACTGGTGGTTCTGATGGTGAAACTACAAACGTTAGCGCAAGCTACGGTTTACCTTTAGGTGAAAATGGTGGTTTTATTACATTCTCAGGAGATTTTGATGTGCGTGAAGCGTACAACAGAATGAAAGAATGGGAAGGTGGTATTTTTAACGGATATAATGCTGTTGAGAGATTAGCAAATGCCAGTAATGCTGGGTATTCTTCTGAATTCTTATCATTAGCCAATGGAGTAGATGGTGCTACATTGTCAGGAATAAACGGTTTACCGATTATAGACAATTTAAAAGGTTTTGCAAATTCGGCAGGTTATCCTACAACTGCAGGAGACGGTTTTTCTGAATTACAATCTATATTAGGGGTAGATGCAACTACTTCTGAATTAGCAGCAAGAGGTCAGAAAAGAACAGACTATAACATGAGAGTTGGACAATCTAAAGTAAGAGGAGGTAGATTTTTTGCCAACTTTAAATTACCTTTAGATGACAATGGAACGGAACTATATTCTTTTTCAGGAATGAGTTCAAGAAACGGTAACTCTGCTGGTTTTTACAGATTACCAAGTCAAAGTAGAACGTTTACACCTGCATACAATAATGGTTTTTTACCAGAAATTAATTCAACGATTTCAGATCAATCTTTAGCAGTTGGTATTAAAGGAAAAATTGGTGAGTGGAATGTAGATTTTTCTAACACGTATGGTAAAAATGCGTTCGATTTTGTTATTGGTAATACGTATAACGCTTCTCAAGGAAATGCATCTCCAACAACTTTTGATGCTGGTGGATTCTCTTTTATGCAAAATACTACCAATTTAGATTTGTCTAAATTTTACGAAGATACTTTTGAAGGTTTTGGTGTTGCTTTTGGTGGGGAACACAGAATAGAAAACTATCAAATTATTTCTGGTGAGGAATCTTCTTACACACAATACCAAGCAGATGGTTTACCATTTACAGGTATTGAAGGTACTACACCATTAAAAGACTTTTTCGGAAATTCTAGACCAGGAGGTTCTCAAGTATTTCCAGGATTTGGACCAAAAAATGAATTAGATAGAGCACGTAGTAGTGTTGCTGCTTATGTAGATTTAGACGCTAAGTTTTCTGAAGTATTCTCAACTACTTTCGCAACACGTTATGAAAACTATTCAGACTTTGGTTCTACTTTAAACTTTAAATTAGCTTCTATTTATAAAGCTTCAGATAATTTTAGAATAAGAGCTTCTTTTAATACTGGTTTTAGAGCTCCTTCTTTACACCAATTAAACTTTAACTCTACGTCTACTATTTTTCAAGACGGAGTTCCTGTAGAAGTAGGGACGTTTGCAAATGATAGTAAAGCTGCACAATTATTAGGAATTCCTCAATTAAAAGAAGAAACGTCTAATAGTTTTAGTGCTGGTTTTACAGCAAAATTACCAGAATCTAACTTAACCTTTACTGTAGACGGTTATATAGTAAATATTGCTGATAGAGTTGTGTATACAGGTCAATTTAAAGGACCAGGTACAGGATCTGAACTAGATTTATTGTTAATTCAAGCAAACGCTTCTGCAGCATCTTTCTTTGCAAATGCAATAGATACGCAGTCTAAAGGAATTGATTTTGTAGTTTCACACAAAGCAACTTTAGGAACAAATACAAGATTAAAGACTGATTTATCAGGAACGCTTTCTCAAACAAGACAAGTAGGAGATATTAACTCTTCTCAAATCTTAAAAGATGCAGGTTTAGTAGATACTTATTTTCCTGAAACTAGTAGAATATTTTTAGAAGAAGCAGTACCAAGAACTAAAATGAACTTAACCAATAGTCTAACTTCTGGGAAATTTAATGTTTTCTTAAGAAATGTGTATTTTGGTAAAGTATCTGAAGCAACTAACACTCCTGCAAATCAACAAGTTTTTGCATCTAAAATTGTTACAGATTTATCTCTTGGTTACAAAGCTACAGAAGATTTAACGTTTACAATAGGAGCTAACAATTTATTAGATGTATCTCCAGACAGAGCTATCGAAGCGAACCGTAGTGGTGGTCGTTTTGATTGGTCTAGAAGATCTCAACAATTTGGTGTTGGTGGTCGTTTCTTATTCGCAAGAGTAAGTTTTACTCTAAAGTAAATTAATTTATTTTTTTTAGAAAAAGCGGCTTTAAGCCGCTTTTTTTATGCTTAAAAATGAGTATTTTTATAAATATAAAAGATGCTATATAATTATGATTAATCAAAATATCTTATCATTAAAACAATCTTCTACACTCTTAATTAATGAAAAAGTAAAGGAATTAAGAATAAATGGGAAAGAAATTAGTCATTTTGGTTTTGGTCAATCTCCCTTTCCAATTCATACTAGTATTGTTGCTGCGTTAAAAGAAAACGCAGAAAATAACCATTATTTACCAGTAGCGGGTTTAGAGAAATTAAGAGAAGAAATAGTGCTTTTTTTAAAAAAGAATCAAAATATTAAAACCACAAAAGAGACTATTTTTATAGGACCCGGAAGTAAAGAGTTGTTGTATCAATCCATTTTAATTTTTGATGCCGAATTTTTAATACCAAAAGGAAGTTGGGTTAGTTATATTCCTCAAATACAATCTAAAGGTGGTGTGTATCATATTTTAGAAACCAATTTTGAAAACGATTTTAAATTAACTGCAGATAATTTGAATGCTTTTTTCAAGAATAAAGCACCTAAAAAACAAACGGTTTTAATTTTAAACTCACCAAACAACCCTACAGGAGCCGTTTACACAAAAGAAGAATATAAAGCGTTAGCTCTTGCGTGTAGAAAATATAATGTAGTGGTTTTTTCTGATGAAATTTATTCTCAAATCAACTTTTCGGAAAGCTATTCGCCAAGTATTTCAGCATTCTACCCTGAAAAAACAATTGTTTTTGGAGGTTTAAGCAAGGTCTTTTCTGCAGGTGGATATCGGTTAGGTTACATGATGTTACCCAATGAGCTGCAAGCGCTTCAAAATGTCTATAAATCGCTTTTTAGTGAAACATTTAGCTGTGTTTCTTCCCCTATTCAATTTGCTGCCATAAAAGCTTTTGAATACCCTACTGATTTGAAAAAATATGTGGAAACTAGTGCAGCTATTTTAAAAAAAATTTCAGAATTTATTTTTAAAGAACTTTCGGAAGTAAAGATTGAATGCACCAAATCTGAAGGAGCTTTTTATATGTTAATTGGATTTAACTTGCACAAAGCTGCTATTTTAAAATTAGGAATTTCTAGTAGTTTTGATTTGGCAAATTATGTTTTAGAGAATTATAATTTTGCAATGCTGCCTGGTATTGATTTCGGTTTTAAAAAAGAGGATTTCTTTTTTAGAATTGCATTTGTAGATTTTGATGGAGAAAATATGATGAAAACGTATCAAAAAAATCAAAATATTGATACTAATTTCATAAAAGAAAATTCACCAAATATTTTTAATGGCGTAGAAAAAATAAAGAAATTTGTTATTGATTTACAATGTTAATTTTCAAACTTTTTTAAAGATAATTTACTGTTTTTAAATTCACCAAATGTGAAGTATTGTATCCAATCGCCAAGATTAATATAGGTACTATTTTCTTGTAATTGAATATCTAGAGGTAAATGCCTATGACCAAAAATAAAATAATCGTAATGTGTTTGAGATAATTTACGCTTACAATATTGAACTAACCATTCATTTTCTTCGCCTAAAAATTTTGCATCTTCATCACCAGAAATCAATTTGTTTTTTACAGACATATATTGCCCTAACTTTACACCTAAATCTGGGTGTAACCAGCGAAACATCCATTTAAATAAAGGAAAAGTAAAGACTTTTTTCATTCGTTTATATCCTTTATCACCCGGCCCTAAACCGTCTCCATGACCAATTAAAAAAGTTTTATTATTGATGATAAATTCTTGTGGAGCGTGATATACAGGAATATTCAATTCTTTTTCAAAATAATCATCCATCCATAAGTCATGATTTCCAACAAAGAAATAAATAGGAATTCCACTATCTCTAATTTCTGCAAGTTTACCTAAAACACGTACAAATCCTTTTGGAACAACTGTCTTATACTCGAACCAAAAGTCAAATAAATCTCCTAACAAGAAAATAGCTTCTGCATCTTGTTTAACTGTATCTAACCAAGCCACAAACTTTTTCTCTCTAGGAAAACTAGCTTCTTGTGTTGGAGCTCCTAAATGTTGGTCTGAAGCAAAATAGACTTTTTTATTTTCTGAAGTTGTAATTGTAATCATTGCTACAAAGAAACGTTATTCCTCTTTACTTTCCAACTCCAAAACTTTCTGAATCATTTTATCATCTTTATGTATAACTCTATAGAAGCCTTCATCACCAAATAGCGCATTTGCAATTGAAGATTTTAGGTATTTCTTAATGCTTTGTTTAGTTTTAAATGAAGGTTTTGCTGTGTCTTTAATATCAGATAAATAAGTGTCAAAAATTTTTTCATCTGTATCAAAATCTAAAACAAAAGAAGCTAGTGTCCATTTTTCTAAATCTTTACGATTGTTGTCTACATATTTAAAAGCAAAATTATTGATACTATTAAAATAGAAATTAGACATGTAAGAAGTGGTGTCTATTGCTACAAAAACATCTGGAATAATACCACCACCACCATAAACAATTTTGCCTTTTGGCGTTTTGTATTTTAAAGAATCTATTACTTTTATACTATCTTTGCTTAGTAATTCTCCATTGGTAATTCTTTGTTGAAAATCTTTATAATAATTTTTATTTCCATCCCCAGAATATGGTTTTTGAATAGAACGACCCGTTGGTGTGTAGTAACGTGCAGTTGTTAAACGCACTGCAGAGCCATCGCCTAAATCCATTTCTATTTGCACCAAACCTTTTCCAAAAGATCTACGTCCAATGATGGTTCCTTTATCATTGTCTTGTAATGCTCCTGCAACAATTTCTGATGCTGAAGCGGAGTTTTCATCGATTAAAACATATAAACCTCCTTTTTCAAAACTTCCTTTAGAGGTTGCATAAGATTCTTCAATTTTACCTTTGTTGTTTTTTGTGAAAACGATTAGGGTATCATCTTCTAAAAATTCATCAATAATACTGTTAGCAATGTCTATAAAACCGCCACCATTTCCACGTAAATCTAGAATTAAATCAGTCATTCCATCATCCATTAAATGAGTTAAAGAAGATTTGAATTCTTTATAGGTGTTTCTTGCAAAACGATCTAGTTTTATATACCCAACAGAATCATTTACCATGTAGGCTAAGTCTACACTTTTAATGTTTACTTTTCCACGATTAAGATTAATTGTAAAAAGAGAATCGTTCGTTTTTCTATAAATTTGCAGTGCCACTTTTGTGTCTGGTTTTCCTTTTAAATATTCAGGAACATTACCACTTACCATTTTTTTACCAAACAACGTGTCTTTATCAGCCATTAAAATTCTGTCTCCAGCTTTGATACCCGCTTTAATACTTGGGCCACCTTTTATTGGTTGAATGATAGTAATTGAGTCACTAATCATTCTAAACTGAACACCAATTCCTACAAAATTACCTTGCATACTTTCTGTAACAGCTTGTAAGTTTTCTTTAGGAATATACACAGAATGTGGGTCTAGTTTTCCTAACATTTGTGTAATTGCACCGTCTAATAAATTATCTGTATCTACTTTGTCTACGTAATCTTTATCAATAAAATTAATAAGCCTTTTTATTTTTAATTCTTGGGCTGAACCTTTAGTAAAAGACAACATACTTGTTGAGTTTCCGCTAAAAGAAACACCAATTAAAATACCAAAAACTACAGCTAAAGAAAAGTAAATTGGAAGATTATTTCTATTTTTCATATGGTAAATGCATTATTTCTACACCTGCTTTTTCTAAAAATTGAATACCAGAAGTATCTCTGTATGAGTTTGCAAAAACAACACGTTTTATTCCTGCTTGATGAATTAATTTACTGCATTGTGTGCAAGGTGATAGTGTAATATATAAAGTTGCTCCGTTTGCAGATTGAGTGGAAGATGCAACTTTTAAAATTGCATTTGCTTCTGCATGTAGAACTTCCCATTTTGTTAACCCTTCTTCATCTTCGCAACAATTATCAAAACCAGTTGGCGTTCCGTTAAAGCCATCAGAAATTATCATTCTTCCCTTCACTATTAAAGCACCAACTTGTTTCCGTTTACAATGAGAGAGTTTTCCCCATTCAAAAGCCATTTTTAAGTAGGCTGTATCATATTTTAGTTGTTTTATCTCAGTCATAAAGCTAAAATAGAAAGATTTGAATAACTATCATGTTAATAAACAGACAAAAATGTTAATTAAAATTAGCTATTTGGATTTCCGTTTTTACGGGAAAGACAATTAAATTTGAATTAGAGATAAACCTCTATATTTTTTCATGTTACCAAAAAACACGCTCAATCATCATAGGTATCGCAAAACCAATAACGATAGATGAGAAAACTAAAATCCAATCTCTTCTAGAAACGCGAAAGAAATTTTGAAATATAGTTCCTAAAATTAATATTCCAAAAACAATAATTATTTGTGATGCTTCAATCCCTAGTGCAAATTCTAATAAAGGTAATAATTTATCTTCTTCTTTTCCAATCATCATTTTAAAATAATTAGAAAAACCAAGTCCGTGAATTAACCCAAAGAACAACGCAAAAACTAAGTTTATATTTTCTTTTCCTGATGAAGACTTTTTAGCTGTTAAAACATTAATAACACCTGTAATAAAAATAGTTAACGGAATTAAAAACTCAATAATATCCATTCTTATTTTTAGAAGGCCATAAGCAGATAGTGCTAAAGTTATGGAATGCCCAATTGTAAAAAAGGTAACCAACCACACTACTTTTTTCCATTGATTAAAACTGAACACAACAGCTAAAACAATTAAGAATAAAATATGATCGTAAGCAGAAAAGTCTAACACGTGGTTAAGACCCATTTTAAAGTAGAGGATAAAATCGTTCATTTTCTATCTGATTTCAGAGGAATTCAAAGATATTAAAAAGGATTAAGTAATTAATTGTTTTTTTCAAATACAGAGTTCCTGTTTCTTTTATGGAATACTCAAGTAAGAGCTTTTCTAATGAAAACTGAAACATATCCTTTAAAGATTACTGATTGAAATGAGTATATTGGCTTCTCAGATTAAACCAAGAAAATGAAGCCAACAAGATTTGAAACTGCTATTGCAATTATTGATAAAAAAAACGCTGAAGATACAAATACGTATCAAGTAGAAGGATTAGAGTATCCTAAAGAATTATTGTATTCTCAAAGGATGACAAGAACGTTGCTTCAGTTTGAGCCAAATGCTTCAAAGGCGCTTCAAATTGCAGCGAGAGCACAACATATTTGTCGTTGGAAAATTCAAAGAAATGAATATACAATGGATAGAGTTGGGTATCTAAAATGGCGTGAAACCCTAAAAAAAATGCATGCAGATATTACTGGAGAAATCTTACAACAAGTTGGTTTTGATACTCAATTTGTAGACAGAGTTCAGGAAATTATTCTTAAAAAACTGATTAAGAAAAATGAAGAGCCTCAAATTTTAGAAGATATTATTTGTTTGGTTTTTTTAGATTATTATTTTGATGAATTTGCAGCAAAACATGCTGACGAAAAAATAATTGATATTTTAAAGAAAACTTGGGTAAAAATGTCTGATAAAGGACATGAAGCTGCTTTGAAACTTCCATTTTCTGAAAAAAGTTTAGCTTTGGTAAAACAAGCGATTTCTTGAAAATACAAACACTACAAAAAATACTTTAAATTAACCGTTTTTAAAAGTAGTTGTAAAATGGTTGTTGTTATTCGAAATAAAAAACCTCAACTAACTTAAAATAAAGTAGTTAAGGTTTTTAAAAGTACACACCCCACTCCAAGTATCGAACTTTTTCTTGCAAGATTTAGATAGGTTGAGAGATTTCACAGCTAGAGCACAGACTGTTTAATTATTTGTAAAAAAAAGGTAGATATTATTTGGCGTATAATAATTAACACTATAGTTTTGTAACTTGATTAATTAACTAATTACTCTATGAAGCACATTATCACATTTTTAGCGACGTTCTTTATTACTACAACAACCTTTGCCCAAATAGGCATAAACACAGTAATCCCAGATATCTCTGCGGCATTGGATATTACCTCTACTACGGGGGGGTTACTTGTACCAAGAATGACAGAGACCCAGCGTGATGCTATTAGTGCTGCAAAAGGATTAGTGTTATTTAATACTACTACAAACACGCTACAGATTAATGAAGGAGATGCTACAACAGCCAATTGGGTAAGTTTAAGTGCTGCTGCTACTTCTGCTACTTATAATATTGGTGATGTTGTTAATGGCGGTGTTGTTTTCTATATTTTTGAAAGCGATGAACCTGGCTTTGTTTCAGGAGAAATACACGGTTTGGTATGTGCTTTTTCAGATTATGCAACTTCTGTAGAATGGGGTTGTTATGGTCAAGATTTACCAAACGTACCGAATGTTAGCAGTAACCCACCTATTGGTCTTGGTGCAGAAATAGGAGATGGTGTTAGTAATACGAATGCTATACTAAATGATTGCCCTACTGCTCCCGCTGCTTTAGCGGCAAGGTCTTTAGGTGCACAATGGTTTTTACCAAGTGTAAAGGATTTAAATCAAATGTATATTAATAAAACAACTTTAGAGGGGGTCTCTGGGTTTAGTGCATTTAGTAATTACTACTGGAGTTCTACGGAGTACGATACCAATAGCGCGTGGATTCAGAATTTCTCCGCTGGTAATCAGGCCAACTACTATAAGTACTACACAGTCAACGTGCGTGCAGTTCGGGCTTTTTAGTTATTTAATTATTTATCAATTAAGCGAAGCGGTCTCACGAGCACCTTTCAAGAAAATATTAAAGGGTGCGTAATTTAATAAGTGCCGAGTAAGCGGCCGAGTAAAAAAAATATATCCCCAAGAATAAATTATTATTTTTGGGGATATTTTGTACACAATGTAGTCCAATTATCGAACTTTTTCTTGAAAGACCTTGATAGGCTTAGAGAGTTTACAGAAACATATAAAAAACACAAACTACTGAGTGTATTGTAACCCTTTACGCTTCCTTTAAAGACATACACAGTACTTATAGAACCCATTCCATTTAAACTCTTTTTTAAAGTGTTTTTGAGATACTTAATGTTTGAAGTTGTTATTACTATTTTTAGTAATTTAGCGATTAATACTATTATAGATAATAAAAATTTTAATACGCTTTTATTAATTTCCATATGAATGAAAAATATGATTTTATAGATAATTATCTAAAATGTGTTAGTAGCGAAAATTACTTCAATATCGAATATCGAGCGAGTAGAACAGAGTTTAATCTTTTTTGGATAACCGTATATGGCGTACTTTTTGGCTTCATTTACCTCCAAAATAAATTTAATTTCCCAGAATGGACAAATTGGATTTTCGGAATATGGCTTCTATTTAATCTTGTACCATTGTTTACTGTTGCAGCTCGAAGAATGTTAGACATAGGAATTACAAGATATTGGCTTTTAGCAATTACTATACCTCTCTTCAATTTTATATTAATTTTATTTTTGATTTTTAAGCCAACTAAAGTTATACGAATTAGCGATAAGAATAGGGCAATTGCATTTCTCAAACAAGGTAATTATTTCTTCAAAAGCGGTAAATTTAATGAGGCAATTGAAAATTACGATAAGGCATTAGAAATAAACAGTGGTTTTCAAGAAGCACATAGAAATAGAGAAAAAGCTTTTAAAAAATTATAAAATTTTACTTACAAAAGTAGTGTTCAATCAAGTTTGGAGAAAGAGTCATTTTTAAAAAGTTAGCTGTGCAAAATTTGTATTAAGACCTCAATAGAAAACCTATTAAACAACCTTACAGAAATGTAGGGTTTTTTCTTTCAAAGTAAAAACAGTTAATCTTCCTTTGCCTATTTCTTCTGTAGTTAAGAATTGGTAGAATGATTTTATTATATTTTTATTTATTATATTTGAGTAAACAATATTATTATGAAAAAACTATTATTTATGTCAGTTATGCTGTTTACGTTGATAAGCTACTCACAAATGTTAAATAAAGAAAAAAATGGTTACACTAAAGTTATTAATACAGAATTGAGCAAAAAAGAAATCTATCAGAAATTAAATGAATGGATTGCCACAAATTATAAGTCAGCTAAAGATGTAATTCAATTAAACACAGAAGAAAAAATAATAACAAAGGGTAATTTTTCAGTAACTTTTAATGTATCTAAATATGTTTTTATTTATTCAATCAATAATTCTTTAACTTTTTCTATTAGAGAAAAAAAGTTTAAAATAGATTTAATACCTAACAGTATGTCTTATAACGGTTCTGAAGTTGGAGGAATAGAAGCAATTAGACAGTATTTTGAGCCATTTGAAAATATAGATACATTTACCGAATATTCTTTAGATGCAATGTATAAAGGTTTTTTAGGGATGGGGTATTCTGAAAAAAAGAGTAAAAAGAATGTTAAAAAATATAGTTCAACCATAAAAGATAATTATAAAGATTATTTAAACAACCTACCTATTTGGAATGAGCAAATTAAATTAACGTTTAAAAGTATTGAGGATTACGTTAATAAGAAAAGTTCAGATGATGACTGGTAAGAAAAATATAATGATAGTGCCAAATAAATAATATATCGAATATATGTTGCTTTATGGTTTTTTAACTAAGAATTACCGATTCTACGTTAGTTGAAGTCTTATTCTATTAATCTTCGAAATAGTATTTGGATGTAAGCCAATTATCTTTGCAACCTCTATTTGTTTATAGCCTTTGCTTAAATAGTCTAACGCTTTTTTATTTTTGTCTTTATTCAAAAAATCTATTTGATTTTCTTTAGTTCCTTTGTTTCTACCTTTATATATACCATTAGCCTTTGCAACAGCAATACCTTCTAACTGTCTTTCTCTTATCATCTTACGTTCCATTTCAGCTACAACACCTAAAATAGAGATGACCATTTTAGAAATATCATTTTCTGAGCCATCTTCATTTAAAGTTCTTAGACCTTGTTTTTTAAATTCAATATTGACCTTTTTGGTATTAAAAAAAGCAATGGTCTTTAGAATGTCTAACAGATTTCTTCCAAGGCGGTCAATTTCGTGAACGATAATTTCATCGACAACCCTTTTTTCTGTTAATTCTAAGATTTTCTTTCCTCCCTCACGTTCAAAAAATGGTATTGCACCCGAACATTTATCTTCTATAATTTTACAAGTTTCATCTTTATTCTGTTTTTGTCTTTCAGAGTTTTGTTCGATGGTGCTTGTTCGTATGTATAAAACTTTCATTTTGTACTAATTTTAGGTTAGTGTACGTTTTACCCTTATTTTGTGTCTCGCGTTAAGGTTTATGGCCGTTTTAGATAATCAATTTCCAATTTCTGTTATCACAATTTTAAGTGTAGGCTACTATTGTAGTTTTACACTCTCTTTTAATATTTTAAAATTATTATTGGTATAAGCTAATATCTTAAAAATGTAACCGAGACTATAAACACCAATTAAGGCAATACCACCGTATTGTATTATTTTAAAGATTTTACTCGTGTATAAATTATGTAATAGTTCTTTTTTCGTCTCTTCAAATAAATTTTTCTTATTCACCATACTTTTTGCTATTTACTTTTTTATTCTGTTTATAATATATTAGTATGCCAAGTACTAATGTTGAAAAAGCAATTACACTGATAACAATGTTCGCTTGTTTTAAAAGATATTTGTTTTTATTGGTTAATTGCATATTCTTGTCTTTTAACATATTAATTTCGGGAGGAATCTCATACGCTTGTATTTTTGTTATATCCGTCATATTTTAATATCTAATAATCTGTATTCCGTTCACCTCTTCAATGATTAAAAAGTCATAGATAGCGTGTCTATTTTTATTTTTATACTCTTCGTAGTGTGTTAATACATTAAATGAATAGCCTTTCCCTTTTAAGAATTGTTTATGAAAGATTCCTTTTGTTTTGTCTTTCATTAATTCTAATAAAATCAAGTAGTTTTTATGTAATTTATTATCAATAGAAGCCCTTGCATCCCTTACTTTTTTAAGTTTAGCATTATGATAGCTGATTCGGTTTTTAGTGGATGCAAATTTTTGGTTTGAACGAATAGGGTTGAACCCTTCACCACTATATAAACATTGTATTTCCATAGTTTTTATTATTAATTATATGTTTAACAAATATAATAAATTTTATCCAATACTTTGGATATATGTATTTTTATATTACATTTGCGTTTCAAAGCGTTTAAAAATGCTATTAAAAACATAAAAAGATGGATGTACACAACTTATTGCCAATAATTCAAGAAAAAGTATATAGTGCAAAAGACTTAGGAGTTGCTTCAAGAACAATTTACCATTGGAAAACAGAGGGCTTATTATTTAATTCACATAATGATATTGAAAAAAATATGATGATGCGATTTAGTTTGTCTGAATATTTTTGGATTCGTGTAATACAAAATTGTCGTGATTACGGGATGTCATTAAATCAGATTAAAAACTTGAAGGCTAAAATTATTGATAAAGTTCGCAGTTTTGATAATTTGGAGGAAAAGTATAAGCCATTAATTAAGGGTGTTAGAGAAATGTATAAAGGCAAGTCAGAGGAATTTATACAAGGAAAAATTGACAGTACTATAAAGTATTTTAATTACGTTGAGGATAAAGGAAGAAATGATTTTGAAGAAGTACTTTTTGCGGTTCTATACAATCGAAACCCGTCGGGTATTCTAATATTTAATAATGAAGGAGAAATAAATACTGATATATATATTGAAAGTGATGATGGTAATAAAAATATAAGAAGATTTTACAATAGTCATCTATATATTTCTTTTGATGAGATTTTTGTGGAATTAGGTTTAAGTGACCATTTTAAGCAAAAAGAGTTGCTGAATGATGATGAAAAAGAATCTATTAAAATTATACTGTGGGCTATAAGGTCAGACGATACTAATAAAATTGAAATTAGAAAAAAAAGTAACACTTTAAAAACTATTAAAGTGGGCTTAAAAGACCCAAAAAGTAATGAAGAAACTGAAAATTATAAAAAAAGGTTAGGTTCTAATTTAGAATTTAAGACAAAAATATTTAAAGGAAAACATAACCTTTTTGATTTTCATTATACAAGAAATTTTTAAAGATAGAATAGGGCTAAAGGAGGAAACTCTGCCAAAGTAAATAATTCGAGTGTTCGAATTGGGTAAGCAAAAACTTTTAAAACAAGTCTGCTACTACATTAACATTAAAATTGAAAAATAATGATTTAAGAGTTTTATCAAATAAGGAAATAAGGAATAGTTTAAATAACCAAAAACTCTCAGATACTGAGTGTGAAACTATATCTAATAAATTGAAAATCATAAGTTTATTAACAGCTAAAATCATATCAAATGCTGAATGAAAAATTTCAAAAATTCGGAAAGAAATCAAATACCGTTACAAAAGAGAGATTCCCAAATGCGGTAATTTACACGAGGGTTTCAACCTTAAAGCAAGAAAATAATTTCAGTTTAGAAACTCAACTCGAAAAATGTGAAGATTGTGCAATAAATAATAATCTGAATGTTGTCGAACGTTTTGGTGGAGCATATGAAAGTGCAAAATTAGGTAATAAAAGAACTTATTTTCCACAAATGTTAGAATTTGTAAAAAATAAAAAAAATAAGATTGGTTATATTATTGTGTATGATATATCTCGATTTTCCAGGGAGGGTATGAAAGCTGTGGCTCTTGTAGAAGAATTGAAAACAAACTTTGGAATCAAGGTTTTGGAATCAAATGCAACCTCAATTACAGATAGTTTTAGTGAGGATGTATTTAACGATTTAAAGATGATTATAGCTAATTCGAACAATAGAGAGAGAAAAATGAAAATTATTGATGGGTCAATAAAAAGATTAGAATCTGGATATTGGCTTGGAATGCCCCCAAAAGGCTATACTAAGGTTGATAAATATACCTTGAAATTCAACGAGGAAGCTGATTTTATAAAAAAAGCATTTGAGATGAAATCGGATGGATGTAGTAATACAGAGATTTTAAAAGTTACACGAGCTCTTGGTTCCAAAATAACCAAAAGCCGTTTACCTAAATATTTATCAGACCCATTTTATTGTGGTTGGATTGCAAACAAACATTTAAATGGGAGGGTTGTAGAAGGATTACACGAATCTTTAATTTCAGAAGAGATGTTTTTGAAAGTTAATGGAGAAAAAGCTGAGATTAGAATATACAAGACGTCTAAAATGGATGAAAATAGACCTTTGCAAGGAGATTTAAAATGTTCTTGCGGAGGTGTATATACGGGATATAAAAAGAAAGAAAGATACAACTATTACAAGTGTAATAAATGTCATCACAACTCTGCTGTTAATCCAATACACAATTCATTTGAGGACTTATTGTCTAAATACTCATTCGATAAAAAGTATATTTCATTATTTAAGAAACAACTTAAATATACATTTGACTACATAGAAAATGAAAATAACATAAAGAAATCTGAATTATTGACTAAGATTTCAAAAGAAACAACAAGATTAGATAATGTAAATTTTAAATATGCAGCTGAAAACCTTGATGAAGAGATTTTTCTACAAGTATCTACTAAAATTAAAGCTGATATTGATATTTTAAATAAAGAACTATCTAACATCACGTTTAGTTTATCGAACTACGAAAACTACCTTGACGAATCACTTGAATTAGTCAATGATTACAAAGGAATTTGGGAGAAAGGAGATATAGAAATAAAGAAAGATATTCAAAATATTTTGTTCTCAAATCAAATTGAATATGACCCTAAAAAAATGAGTTATCGAACTCCCAAAGAAAACATAGTAATGTCAATATTAACGGGGAATAGAGACAAAATAAAAGCGAGAAAAAGAGGTCAAAAACCTACAAATTCTCGCTTTGTACTCAAGGCGGGAATCGAACCCGCACTTCCGAAAAAACTGGATTTTGAATCCAGCGCGTCTACCAATTCCGCCACTTGAGCAAGTAATAAACAAGACTGCAAATGTATTAAATTATTTTATTTTAAAGTGAAAAAATAAAATCGAAACTTAATAAATAATTTCTACTTTTGTATTTAGACAACAACACAACAAAAAAACAACTAAATGCCTACAAATCAATTATCACCAAAACTTTTTGCGTGCTCACAAAGTACTGTTTTAGCAGAAAAAATAGCTAAAGAGTATAATACGGAATTAGGAAAAGTAATTACAACTCATTTTAGTGATGGCGAATTTCAGCCAGCTTTCGAAGAATCTGTTAGAGGAAGAAGAGTCTTTTTGATAGGTTCTACATTTCCTACAGCAGATAACTTAATGGAAATGTTATTGATGTTAGATGCAGCAAAAAGAGCATCGGCAAGACATATTACAGCAGTAATGCCTTATTTTGGTTGGGCAAGACAAGATAGAAAAGATAAACCAAGAGTTGCAATAGGAGCTAAATTAGTTGCCAACTTGTTGCAAACTGCAGGAGCTACAAGAATTATGACGATGGATTTACATGCAGATCAGATTCAAGGATTTTTTGAAAAACCCGTTGATCATTTATATGCTTCTACAATCTTTATGCCATATATAGAAAGCTTAAACTTAGATAACTTAACAATTGCTTCTCCAGATATGGGTGGTTCTAAAAGAGCTTATGCATATTCTAAGCACTTACATTGTGATGTTGTAATCTGTTACAAACAACGTAAGAAAGCAAATGTAATAGGGCATATGGAGTTAATTGGAGATGTTAAAGGAAAGAATGTGATCTTAGTTGATGATATGATTGATACTGGAGGAACATTAGCACATGCAGCAGATTTAATGATGGAAAGAGGGGCTTTAAGTGTTCGTGCAATTTGTACACACCCAATACTTTCTGGAGGAGCGTATGAGAAAATAGAAAATTCTGGGTTAACAGAGCTAATTGTTTCAGATACAATTCCTTTAAAGAAGGTAACTTCTAAAATAAAAGTAGTATCTTGCGCGCCATTATTTGCTGATGTTATGCACAAAGTGCAAGACAATACTTCAATTAGTGGACAATTTTTAATGTAAATAAATAATACAAAAAAGTAATGAAATCAATTACAATTAAAGGATCAAAAAGAGAAAGCGTAGGTAAAGTATCAACTAAAGCCTTACGTAATGCTGGTCAGGTTCCTTGCGTTATATACGGAGGAGATAAACCAGTTCATTTTTCTGCAGAAGAAAAAGTGTTCAAAAGTTTAGTCTATACTCCAAATGTATATACTGCAACAATTAACGTTGATGGACACAAAGTAGCTGCAATTTTACAAGACATTCAATTTCACCCAGTAACAGATAAAATCTTACATATAGATTTTTATCAGTTATTTGATGATAAAGAAATTACAATGAACATCCCTGTAAAATTAACAGGAACGTCTCCAGGAGTATTAAATGGTGGTTCTTTACGTTTTACAAACCGTAAATTAAAAGTAAAAGCTTTACCGGCTAATTTACCAGATTTTGTAACTGCTGATATTTCAGGGTTAAAAATAGGAAGTAAATTATTAGTATCATCAATGGTAAATGATTCTTATACATTTATGCACCCAGATAACACTGTTGTTGTTCAAGTAAGAACTTCTCGTAATGCAACCGCTGAAGAAGAAGAAGCTACAGAAGAAGCTACAGAAGCTGCTGCAGAATAAATTTTGCAAACATAATTTACAAAAAGCGTTACAATTCTGTAACGCTTTTTTTATTTTAGTATTTTTACCAAATGGATTTAAGAAACCTCTTTTCTGTTTTATTTGGAATAAAAGTTGAAACTAAAGAAGAATTGATGAAGAAATTTTTAATTGTTGGTTTAGGTAATATTGGATCGAAGTATGAAAATACACGTCATAATATTGGTTTTAAAATTGTTGATGAGGTTGCAGAGGAACATAAGGTTACTTTTGAAACTGAAAAATTAGGAGACGTAGCTACCTTTAGATTTAAAGGAAGAACTTTTGTGCTTCTAAAGCCAAGTACATTCATGAATTTAAGTGGAAAATCTGTAAAATATTGGATGGATAAAGAGAAAATTTCTGTAGAAAATATTTTAATTGTTACAGATGATGTTAATATTGATTTTGGTACGGTTCGTTTAAAAGCCAAAGGTTCAGCTGGAGGGCATAATGGATTAAAAGATATTCAAGAAAAATTAAATACCCAACAATATGCTCGTTTTAGATTTGGAGTTGGAGGTAATTATAGTAAAGGAAGGCAAGTAGATTTTGTTCTTGGAGAATGGAACAAAGAAGAAACTAGCCAATTAATTGAGCGTTTACCTGTATCAGCAAAAATTATTACCAGTTTTGGAACTGCTGGTTTAGCAAATACGATGAATGCTTTTAATGGGAAGTAGTGTAGTTTCTTTTTAATCTAATTCTCACTAGCATACCATTCTGCAAAACTAGAATCAGTTTCTTGTAATTTGATGGCATGAAGTTTAATGTTTTCTGGCAATCTACTTTTAATTTTTGATGCAAAATCAATTACCATCATTTCACTTGTTGGTTGGTAATCTACTAATAAAACATGATGACCTCTATCTATCAACTCCTTAGCTAACTCAACATGAGGTGTGTTTTTATTAAAAACAGTTGCGTGATCAAAAATATCTACAATCTCTTCGTTTACAATTTTTTTAAGATCAGAAAAGTCAATTACCATTCCAAATTTAACATTTGTATTGTCGGTGATTGGTTTTCCAGAAACAGTTACAGAAAGCTTATAACTATGTCCATGAACATTTTTACACTTTCCATCATAACCATATAAAGCATGTCCAGTTTCAAAATTAAATTGTTTTGTAATTCTTATTGTACTCATTTTTGTGCTATTTTCTTGTGCCATTTCTAATAAAGAATGACAATTTATCTTCTGTTTCTAAACTTGTTGTAAAAGTACACAATTACCAATCCTATTGCTAATCCTATAAATAAATAATCTCCTCCCATTTTTATATATTTTAATTTTTTTATGCTATTAAAAACCGCTGTAAAACGTCTGCAATCTTTCTATTATCAGATAATTGTGGAATTTTATTCTGACCTCCAAATTTACCAATAGATTTCATGTATTCATGAAAACCTCCTTTTTTAACGCAACGAATAACAAGAGGGCGCAGTATTTTTCCATCAATCAAATCTAAATAATATATATTTTGAGCTTGCATAGAAGCATCAATTTTTGATGCAAATTCTTCTAGGTTTTCTGGCTCATTTTCAAATTCTATAAACCATTCATGATAAGGTAAACCGTTTTCTGGATTTACTTGTGGCGCAACTGTAAACTCACTAATATTTATATTAGTTCCTATAATAGAATCGTTTAATGCCTTTTCTACTTCTTTACCAATAACATGTTCGCCAAAGGCAGAAATAAAATGTTTTATACGTCCTGTAACTTTAATTCTATAGGGTTTTGTTGATGTAAATTCAACAGTATCACCAATATTATATCCCCAAAGACCTGCAGTTGTGTTTAAAACGATGACGTAGTTCACACCAATTTGTACCTCTTTTAGAGAAATCCTTGTCGGATTTTTATCATAGAATTCTAACGCTGGAATAAACTCATAAAAAATTCCTGAGTTTAATTGTAGTAACATTCCCTTTTCTGTTTGAGAATCTTGATATGCTATAAACCCTTCTGATGCAGGGTATAATTCTATATACTCTATTTTCTTGCCAATTAAAGATTCAAATTTATTTTTATACGGTTCAAAATTTACGCCTCCATAAATAAAGAAGTTAAAATTCGGAAATAATTCTGAAACAGATTTTCCTGTTTTTTCTATCAGTTTTTCAAAATACATTTGTACCCAAGAAGGAATGCCACTAATTACAGTCATGTCTTCATTAATAGTTTCTTCTACAATTGCATTTACCTTTGTATCCCAATCTTCAATGCAGTTCGTTTCCCAGCTTGGCAATCTATTTTTAAGTAAATATTGAGGAATATAATGTGCAACAATACCACTTAATCTTCCTAGTTTCACGCCGTTTTTATTTTCTAAAACAGGACTCCCTTGTAAAAAAATCATTTTTCCGTTTACAAAACTGGCATCGTTTTTTTCTGCGATATAAAATAACAACGCATTTTTTGCTGCTTTTATATGAGTTGGCATAGATTCTTTTGTTATCGGAATATATTTTGCGCCAGAAGTTGTACCAGAAGTTTTTGCGAAATAAAGTGGTTTTCCTGTCCAAAGAACATCAGATTCACCAGCTACTATTCTATCTACATAAGCTCTTAAGCCTTCGTAATCTGTAACTTTTACACGTTTTTTAAAATCAGAATAGTTTTTAATATTTTTAAAATCATGGTCTTTTCCAAAAGCAGTGTTTTTAGCTTTAGAAATTAATTTTTTAAAAACTTTATCTTGCGTTTTAATGGGGTTGTTAGCCCATTTTAATACTCTTTTTGTTGCAATTTTAGCAAACGGAATTGCAAAAACAGATTTAATACTCATTATTTAAAATCTATAAAATTTGTAGGATTTACGGCATAACCACCGCTCCAAAGTTCAAAATGTAAATGCGGTCCTGTAGTTAATTCTCCTGTAGAACCAACGCTAGCAATAACTTCACCAGATTTTACAAAATCGCCTTGTTGTTTTAGTAAATTCCCATTGTGTTTGTAAACGGAAATAAAATCTTTAGTATGTTTTAAAATGATAACATAGCCAGTTTCTGTATTCCAGCCAGAAAAAATAACTCTTCCATCTGCAATTGCTTTTATTGGTGCCCCTGTTATAGCAGCAATATCTACTGCAAAATGCTTAGAATTAGCATCAAAATCTTGTGAAATTGAACCTGAAAGTGGTGCGAAAAACACAATTTTTACATTACTATTTGCATTATTTTGTATGGGGAATCTATCTTTACTTTCTACTTTTTCTCTAAACAAAGAATCTTCTTTAGAGGCATTTAATTTACTTTCATCAATTACGCGTTGTCTTGCATCAGTTTGAATAGAATCGATACTTTCTGCTTCAATTTCTCCTGTTAAAACAGGTTTTAAAGCTTTTGTATAGTTTTCTAAAATTGCAAGTTTCGTTTTTAAAGATTCTGCTTCAAAAGTTAATTTTGCTGCTTTTATTTTTAAAGCAGTAGAAGAATACCCAGGAATGTATTCTTTTATTGGAGTAAATGCTATTAAAACAGTTGTAACTGCAATTAATAATATTGAAAAAACACCACCTAAAACAAATGCATTTAATCTTGATAGTTTTAACGAAAAACGTTCTTCAAACGTGTCTTCATTTAAAACTACCAACCTGTATTTATCGGTCAGTTTTTGTTTTAATTTACTCTTTTTTTTATTCTTTATAGCCACAAATTAATATTTGATGAATAACAAATATACAACGAAAAAATAGTGAAACTATTTCTTATAAAAATTCATTTCGTCTATATATTCCCAAACTTCTTTGGTAAGTAAAGGTCTAATGTTCTTTTTGTCTTTAATTCCATTACGAATCATGGTAGAAGAAATTTCTACAATTGGAGCATCAACTTTATGAATTTTTGGATGATTTGTAAACTGGTTTTCAGTTTTTCCTTCAGAAATTCTTGGATACACATAAATGTGATAAAGCGCTAAAATTGTTTCAAAATTTTTCCATTTATGAAAACTTTTTAAATTGTCTTCACCCATAATTAAAGAAAAATATTTATCTGGATATAGCTCTGAAATATGAGCTAAAGTATGAACAGTGTAATTTGGTTGAGGTAATTTAAATTCTATATCAGAAGGTTTAATTTTTGAGTAACTTTCTGTAGCTCTGTAAACTAGTTCTAGTCTATGATTATTTTCTAGTAATGAGTTTTTCTTTTTAAAAGGATTATGAGGTGTAACTACCATCCAGATTTCATCTAAATCTGAGTTTTCAACCATATGATTGGCAATAATTAAATGCCCAACATGAATTGGGTTAAAAGTACCAAAATACAATCCTATTTTACTCATTGTTCTTGTTTTTCTATTCTTTACTCTCTTTTAATCCTAAGTAATCACTTACCAATTCTTCAGCTTCTTTTAAAGCAACTTCTAAATCGTAATTTTTTATGATTTTATCAAATTGAGGAGCTGTTGCTAACTCTACAGAAGCTTTTGCGATACGCATATTTATTTTTTCTTCGCTTTCTGTTTTACGCTTTTTAAGCCTAATTTTTAACTCATCAACACTTGGTGGTTTTACAAAAACAGATAATGTTTCTTCTGGGTATTTTTTCTTAATTCTTAACCCTCCAACAACATCAATATCGAAAATTATGTGCTTTTTTAGCCCCCAAATACGTTCTATTTCAGTTTTTAAAGTTCCATAAAAATTATCTCTATAAACCTCTTCCCATTCAAGAAATTCATCATTTTTAATTTTGTTTTTAAACTCTTTTAAAGAGATAAAATAGTAATCTTCACCCTCTTTTTCAAAACCTCTTGGTTCTCTAGAAGTGGCTGAAATAGAAAATTCTAAATTGAACCTTTCTTGCTTTAGTAAATGACGAACTATAGTTGTTTTACCTGAGCCTGAAGGCGCTGAAAACACAAATAATTTTCCTTTAAAATCTGACATGTAATTTATTATTTGTCATCCTGAACTTGTGTCAGCAACATAATTAATAGATGCTGACACAAGTTTAGAATGCTGATACGTTTATAAAACGTTTAAAATTTGCTCTTTAATTTGTTCCAATTCGTTTTTCATTTGAATAACCGCTTTTTGCATTGGTGCAAAATTTGCTTTAGAACCTGTTGTGTTAATTTCTCTACCCATTTCTTGAACGATAAAACCTAGCTTTTTACCATTAGAATCTTCAGAAGCCATGGTTTCTAAAAAGTAATCTAAATGATTTGCTAAACGCACTTTTTCCTCATTAATATCTAGTTTTTCTAGATAATAGATTAATTCTTGTTCAAAACGATTTTCATCAGTATCCACTTTTAAATCATCAATAGCCTTTTTTAAACGTGTTTTTACGTTTTCAACTCTATCGTTGTCTAATGCTTTTACTTCTTCTAAGTATGTCCTAATATTAGTAATACGTTCTTTAAAATCAATTTCTAAAGAAGCAGCTTCATCAACTCTATATTGTATAATTTCTTTAATAGCAATATCTATATTCTCATTGATTAGACTCCATTCATTTTCGTCTAATTCTTCACGGTCAGTTTTTAAAGCATCTGGCATTCTTACTGCCATTTTTAGCAACTCAACATCATCTGAAGAACCCGTTTGAACAATATTTCTAAGTTGTTGTATGTATTGTTTTACAACGCCATGATTTACAGTAGAAGAAGTTTCGTCTGCAGTCATTTCAACAAAAATTGAAAAATCTACTTTTCCTCTAACCAAACTACTAGCTAATTTTTTACGAACATATAATTCCTTTTCTTTATAGTAAGAAGGGATTCTAACGTTTAGATCTAGATTTTTGCTATTTAGGGATTTAATTTCTATGGATACTTTTTTTGTTGGCAATTGTAATATAGATTTGCCATAACCAGTCATAGATTGAATCATAAAATCATCGTTTTAAATGAGTTGCAAATATAGTTTTATTTAGCAAATTTATCTACTCGTTTGGTAACTAAATAGACACCAAAAAAGATGATAATTGTTGCTGAAATCTTGACAAGGTTTAGAGAGTCACTGCCAACTATAAGTGCAAATATTGTTGCAATTACAGGTTGTAAATAAATGAAAACACCTACAGTTGTTGGTTTTAGTTTTGTTAATCCATATAAATTAAAAAGATAAGTAATACAAGTTGTAAAAATAATTATAAAGCCTACTTTTAAATAAATTGATGTTGGCATTGTTAGCCAATTAACTTCCGTTAATTCTGGGAGACCAAAAGGAGTAACAATGAGTAATCCAAATAAATACAACCATTTTATAAAAACTATTGGGTGGTATTTTGCTATTATTTTTTTTACCAAAATTAAATACAATCCGTAAGAAGCAGCATTAACAAACACCAAAAAATTACCTAATGTTCTATTGCTTGCGCTTCCATCTGTGTCATTGCCATAAACTATTAAAATAATTGTACCAATTAAGCCAATAATAACGCCAATTATTTTTCTTTTGACTAGTTTTTCTTTTAATAAAATACTAGAAAAAATGAATACTAAAATAGGCGAAGTTACCATCATTACAGAAGCACTAATTGGTGTGGTTAAACTTAATCCTTTAAAAAATGTTAACATATTAAATCCAACTCCAAAAAAAGCAGCAAGCAGTATTTTTTTATAATCAGATTTTTCTATTTTTTCCGCTTTTACAAACAAACTAGCGAGCCAAAAAACAATTGTTGCTCCACTTACTCTTAATAAAATTAATCCGTAAGGTTTAATGTGTAAAGGCATTACGTCTTTAGCAATTGTAAAAGTTACACCGTAAATTAATGTAGCAATTGAAACAGCAATTAAGGCTAGTGTTCTTGTATTCATAAAAAATAAATCTATAATATAAATGCAAAGTTGATGATAAATTTTAGACCAATTGTATAAAAATAGAGTTTCAGGAGATACTAAAATTATTTTAAATTTTGTTTGTTAACTTTTAATTCGTCTATCAAATCTGGAGTTTTTTAATACTTATCTAGGGTAAATTTCATTTGGGTGAGAAGGCATTGGTTGGGTTGCTTCAAAAAACACAAGATATTTCATTGCTTTTTCACCTAAATCACCTCCTTTTATTGCTGTATGAAATTGTGCTATTGGCATTTTCTTCTTCTTTAGTTTTTCCAATGCCAAATACATTTGCTCCAGCCTTTTTAATGAATGAAAAAATAAGATTTTTTTAGATTTTAATTACTATTTTGGTTTTTTGTGTGATGTGAATAAACAAATTTTATACAATTTCTTTATATTTGTAACTAGACCTTATTTAATATGACAGTACATCATTTAGCAGAAGAAAATTCTATTCTTAATAAATTTATTGCAGAAATTAGAGATATTAATATTCAAAAAGATTCTTTACGTTTTCGAAGAAATATAGAGCGTATTGGTGAAATTTTGAGTTATGAATTAAGCAAAAACCTTTCTTATTCATCGGTGGATATTACAACTCCTTTGGCGGTTGCAAAAACAAGTTTAGCACAAAAAAACATTGTGTTATGTTCAGTTTTAAGAGCAGGTTTACCACTTCATCAAGGGTTATTAAACTATTTTGATGATGCAGAAAATGCATTTATATCAGCATATAGACATCACCCAAATAATGATGAAGAATTTGAAATTGTTGTAGAGTATTTTGCTTCTCCATCTTTAGAGAATAAAATACTGCTTTTAGCAGATCCAATGTTAGCCACAGGAAAATCTTTGGTATCTGTTTATGAATCCATTAAAAAGCACGGAATTCCAAAAGAAATTCATCTGGTTTGTGTAATTGGTTCAAAAGAAGGTGTTGCTTTTGTTGAAAAAAATTTTCCTAAAAACACGCATCTATGGATTGCTGTAATTGATGATGATTTAAATGACAAAGGGTATATCGTTCCAGGTTTAGGCGATGCTGGAGATTTATCATTTGGCAATAAGTTATAAAATAAAAGGAGCTAAAATTGCACCAATTAGAAGCGTAGTTAAAATTATATTTTTAATTAAATTATGCTCAATAATTTCTATTCCGTTTGCAATAATTATTGATGTTGGAAATAGTAAAAAAATGAGTTCTGAACCATTTTTACCTTCAATTAGATATATAAAACTTACTGCTACTAGTGTGTTTATAATAAGTAAGATCCAATTTTTCTTAAAAGAATTATTTACTGAGAACGTTTTAGGTGATTTTAAAAATAAAGAGGCCAATGTTAGTAAAAACAATAAACTCATCAACCAAATAGCACTATTTTTTGTATAAAAAGTGATGTTGTTACCTATATTGAAATCAAAAAGGGTAGTAAAAACAACTGTTTTATCATACCAAAAACAATAAGTAAAAAACAATATTAATGGAACAATAAATCCAATAATTGGTACCAATAAGGTGTGTATTGTTATTTTTTGATGATAAAAAATTGCAACATAAATTAAGATAAAAAATACAATTGAAAATGGGGATATTATAAATGAAATACCAAGCCAAAACCCGCTATCAAATAATTTTTTTAGAACTTCTTTATTAGATTTTAAACTATATGTTTTTCGTAAGAAAAGTAAATGTAAAATAAATAAGTACAGCTCTTTATATAAGGAAAAAGTTGGTAAAAAAAAGATTAAAAACAGTGTGAATATGAAAAAAGCATACGTGTTATCAAAAGTTAATGCATTCTTAGAAACAATAAAGTTGTAGAAGAAAAACATAGTTAAAAAAAGAATTAAAAAACCGCCACTTTTTAACAAGGCGTCTACTGTAAATCCATCAATAAAAAAAGAAGAAAAAATAGTGAATAGAAAGAGAAAAAAAAACAATATTGTAATAACAATAAAATTTATAGGTTTTGATTTACCGAAAAAATTGGCTAACATCTTTAGTTTTTATATTTTTGCACTGTAAATATACTTAAGTTATGATAGCAAGCAATATTTTTAGATTAATTGGAGACTTTTTTGAATGGTTATTTAGTATCTCTTTTGACTTATTACGTTTAAGTGATTTAAGTTGGTGGGCATCAAATACAGTAAGTTGGTTATTTATAGCCGTATTTTTCTGTTTGTTGTATTATTGGATGAAACAATCTTATAAGTTTAAAAAAGAAGGAACAGAAGATAAAGCTTAATCTTATACTTTGGGAAGTAAAAACAAACTAAAACGTTTTAACGAAAATGAAACGTTTCCAAATGTCATTCAGCCAACAAGAGAAGAAGTAATAAACAACTTTTCATACAAGGGAAAATGGCATTCTTTTTTTAAAAATGATAAACCTATTGTTTTGGAATTAGGTTGTGGTAAAGGGGAATACACAATTGCTCTAGCACAAAAAAATCCTGACAAAAATTATATTGGAATAGATATAAAAGGTGCTCGTTTTTGGCGTGGTGCAAAAACTGCTATCGAGGAAAAGATAGACAATGTTGCTTTTATAAGAACTCAAATTGAGTTAATAGATTATATTTTTGCAGAAAATGAAATTGATGAAATCTGGATTACTTTTCCAGATCCACAAATAAAATACAAACGCACGAAGCATAGAATGACAAATTCTGAGTTTTTAAAGAAATACCATCATGTTTTAAAAGAAGGTGGTACTATGAATTTGAAAACAGATTCAGAATTTATGCATGGTTATACTTTAGGTTTGTTGCATGGAGAAGGTCATGAAGTAATACATTCTAACCATGATGTATACAAGAATGAGGGTTCACCAGAAGAAGTTACAAGTACTCAGACATACTACGAATCTCAATATTTAGAAGTTGGTAAGCCAATTACATATATTAAGTTTAAACTTAATTATTAAATTATTTTTGTTCTTTATAAAATTATAAAGAACAAAAATAATTCAGCGCTTTTGAATTAGTATTTTATAATTTATTATTCTATAATTTTATTCAGTTTACCAGTCCAACTGTGGGTGTCTAAAGTTGATTTGTAACTGTATTTTTCACCTCTAATTTTAAAAACTTCAGTTTTTAACTCAGTTCCTTTTTTAAAAGGTAAACCCGCTTTTTTTATTTCCGTAATAATTAATTTGTAACTATTATTTGTAACCCAAATAATTTCAGCTTTTATAAATTCATTATTTGGATGGTATTCAGTATATGAATTTCCATTTATTTCGACTAAAATTTTTTCTGTACAACATGAATAAAAATAAGAACCATTGTCTAAAACTTTTTTTACGACAATATTTTTTTGAGGAATATTTAATTTCACACTTTTATCATTAAGTGCTAAGTTTTGGGAGGTTATTATTGTAGTTAAACCTGTTATAAATAAAACGAATAAAATTTTTAATAATTTTCTCATGATATTTAGTGTTTAATGTTAATAATACTTAAAGTTAGTCTTAAACATGGTATAAGTCTATGACATAAGTCATAGGTTAATATAAGGAATAGACGTATATTAATCTTTGACTAAAATAGTAATATCCTTTTGTATTTTTAGAACATGAAAGATTCAGATAATTTTTTTGAAAGAGTATATAAAGTTACACGCTTAATCCCTTATGGAAGAGTAACTAGTTATGGTGAAATTGCTAAATACTTAGGAGCTGCACGTTCTGCAAGAATGGTGGGTTGGGCAATGAATAAAGCGCATAGTTTAGAAGATGTTCCTGCGCATAGAGTTGTAAATAGAAAAGGTTTATTAACGGGGAAGCATCATTTTGATGGGACAAATTTAATGCAACAATTACTCGAAAGCGAAGGAATTGTTGTTATTGATAATCAAATTCAAGATTTAGAAAAAGTACTTTGGATTCCTTTAAATGAGTTGTAACAAAAAAGAACCCAATATAATTGAGTTCTTTTTTATTCATTTTTAATTAAATTATTATTCAGAAACCTTAATAAGTTTACCAGTCCAATTATTGTTACCTAAAGTTGATTTGTAAATGTATTTTTTACCTTTAACTTTTAAAATTTCAGTTTTTAACTCAGTTCCTTTTTTAAAAGGTAAGTCAGCTTTTTTTATTTCCGTAATAATTAATTTATAACTATTACTTGTAGTCCAATTAATTTCAGCTTTTATAAATTCATTATTTGGATGGTATTCAGTATATGAATTCCCATTTATTTCGACTAAAACTTTTTTTGTATTTGTCCTGTAAAAGTAGCTCCCGTTTGCTAAAGCTTTACTACTAGTGGTAGCATTGTTTTTTGGATAGTCTTTAATGTAATCTACATTATTATAAGCTAAATTTTGAGAAGTTGTTTGAAAGGTTACACTTGTTAAAAAAAATAATACTAGAATTTTAATTGTTACTTTCATAATATGGGGGTTTTATGATTATTTAAAGATGATATTAGTCATGTTTAAGTAGATATTTAAAAATATGATTATGATAAATAAAATCACAATCTGTATCCTTTATTTTCTGCTTATGAACTTGTACCTTTGTAAGATACAAAAATTAATACTATTAAAGCCTCAAAAATGAGTTTTAAAAAACAAGATATATATAAAGCGTTAGAAACTATTACAGCTCCTGGAGAAGGTAAAAGTTTAATTGAAAATAAAAATGTTACAAATGTTGTAGCTTTTGGAGGTGAGGTTATTGTAGATGTTACAATAAATAACCCAACTTTACAGGCGAAAAAGAAAATTGAATCAGAAATTACAAAGGCAATTAAAACAAATGTAGCTGAAGACATTGATGTGAAAATTAATGTAAAAGTTGAAAAACCTGCGGAAAAAGAGAATCCAAATTTAATTAGAGGAAAAGAGATCCCTACTATTAAAAATATTATTGCAATTGCATCGGGTAAAGGTGGCGTTGGTAAATCTACAATTACAGCAAATACAGCAGTTGCATTAGCAAAAATGGGCTTTAAAGTAGGCGTTTTAGATGCAGATATTTATGGGCCTTCTATGCATTTAATGTTTGATGTAGAAAAAGCAAAACCATTATCTGTAAAAGTAGATGGGCGTTCTAAAATGAAACCCGTAGAAAATTATGGCGTAAAATTATTATCTTTAGGTTTTTTTACAAATCCTAATCAAGCCGTAATTTGGCGTGGACCTATGGCTTCTAAAGCATTAAATCAATTAATTTTTGATGCAGATTGGGGCGAATTAGATTTTTTACTAATCGACTTGCCTCCAGGAACAGGAGATGTGCATTTATCAATTGTGCAAGCATTGCCAATTAGCGGTGCAGTGATTGTAAGTACGCCTCAAAATATTGCTTTGGCAGATGCAAAAAAAGGAGTAGCAATGTTTCAACAAGAAAGTATCAATGTTCCTGTTTTAGGAATTATAGAAAATATGGCATATTTTACCCCAGAAGAGTTGCCAGAAAATAAATATTACATCTTTGGAAAAGATGGAGCAAAGAATTTAGCGAAAGATATTGATACAAAATTTTTAGGAGAAATTCCTTTAGTACAAAGTATTAGAGAATCTGGAGATGTTGGGCGCCCTGTTGCATTGCAAGAAGGAACAGTATTAGAAAAAGCTTTTAATGAGATTTCGAGAGAAATGGTAGCAGAATTATTAAAAAGAAACAAAAATCTACCACCAACAGAAGTTGTTAGAATTACAACAATGAGTGGTTGTAGCGCAGTAAAAAAATAAATTATGACAGCACAAGAAACATTAGATAATATAGAAAAAGCCTTAGATGAGATTCGTCCATTTTTAATAAATGATGGAGGAAATATTAAGCTTTTGTCAATAGAAAATAACACGGTAAAAGTTCAGCTAGAAGGTGCTTGTAATGGGTGTTCTGTAAATCAAATGACTTTAAAAAATGGAGTGGAAGCTACTATTAAAAAGTATGCACCACAAATTGAAGAGGTAATTAATATTGCTTAACTTTTATGTGATATTTGTCACATATATAAGCAGTTGATTCACTTATTTTTGCTCAATTCTTATTTTAAAATTAATGATTACTACAGATATTCTAATTATTGGAGCGGGTCCAACAGGGTTGTTTACCGTTTTTGAGGCGGGTTTATTAAAATTACGATGCCATTTAATTGATGCGTTACCGCAAGTTGGTGGACAATGTTCAGAGATTTATCCAAAGAAACCGATTTATGATATTCCGGCATTTCCAGAAATTTTAGCTGGCGATTTAACGAATAATCTAATGGAACAAATTAAACAATTTGAACCAGGGTTTACACTCGGAGAAAGAGCAGAAACTATAGATAAACAAGAAGATGGTTCTTTTATTGTTACTACAAATAAAGGCACAAAACATCAAGCACCAATTGTTGCAATTGCTGGTGGTTTAGGTAGTTTTGAACCTAGAAAACCTCCAATTCCTGCTATTTCAGATTTTGAAGATAAAGGGGTTGAATACATTATTAGAGATCCAGAATTTTATCGTGATAAAAAGGTGGTCATTTCTGGAGGTGGAGATTCTGCTTTAGATTGGTCTATATTCTTAACAGATGTTGCTTCTTCAGTAACTTTAATTCACAGAAGAAATGAGTTTAGAGGCGCTTTAGATTCTGTTGATAAAGTACAAGAATTAAAAGATTCAGGGAAAATAAAAATGATAACTCCTGCAGAGGTAAAAGGAATTATTGGAACTGATAAGGTTAAAGGTGTTTCAGTTATAAGAAAAGGAGAAGAAGAATTTACAATTGAAGCAGATCATTTTATTCCTCTTTTTGGATTGTCACCAAAACTAGGTCCAATTGCAAATTGGGGATTAGAAATTGAGAAAAACGCTATCAAGGTAAATAACGCATTAGACTATCAAACTAATATTCCGGGTATTTATGCTATAGGAGATGTAAATACATATCCAGGAAAGTTAAAGTTGATTTTATGTGGTTTCCATGAAGCTACTTTAATGTGTCAAAGTGCTTTTCAAAGAATTTTTCCAGACAAAAAATATGTAATGAAATATACTACTGTTGGCGGTGTGCATGGTTTTGATGGAACAAAAAAAGAAGCGCCAAAAGCGGTAATTAAAAAGATTGAGTAACATTTTGTTATTGCGAGTATAAGAAGCAACCTTAATTATCTAAATCTTCAAAGGACTTTGCATATATTTGTAAGAACAACGAAATCGATTGAAATGTTTTCAGATTTACTATCTTACTTAAAATTCTTAATAAAACGCAGTCCTGAATAAGCGTTTAATATTTCAGTTTTTCAATTTAAAAATGTAACAATTAGAACTTAAGAAGCCTATTGTTACATCGTTTTATTAACTCATTAATAGATTAATAATATGCCTTTTTATCATAAATTAGGAAATATTCCACCAAAAAGACACACACAGTTTCGTAAAAAAGACGGGACTTTATATTACGAGCAATTGTTTGGTACAATTGGGTTTGACGGTATGTCTACCAATTCTTACCACGAATACAGACCAACAATGGTTAAAGAAATTCGCAAACAATATTCTGTTAAACCAAAAATAGCAAAAGCAAATAATATTAAATCGTACCGTTTTAGAGGATTTCAAGTTCCGCCAGAAAACGATTATTTAGAAAGCAGAAAAATTGTCTTAACAAATTCTGATTGTAATATTATATTAGCAGCACCAAAAAAGTCTACAGAAGACTATTTTTATAAAAACACAGATGCAGACGAGGTTATTTTCATTCACAAAGGAACCGGGAAATTAAGAACGCATCTTGGAAATCTTGATTTTAAATACGGCGATTACTTAGTAATTCCTCGTGGAGTTATTTACAAACTAGATTTTGATGATGAAAATAATAGACTCTTTATTGTCGAATCATATTCGCCAATCTATACACCTAAACGCTATAGAAATCATTTTGGTCAATTATTAGAGCATTCTCCTTTTTGCGAGCGAGATTTAAGAAGGCCTTATGAATTAGAAACAAATTACGAACTAGGCGATTTCTTAATCAAAGTAAAAAAACAAGGTGAAATTATAGAAATGATTTACGCTTCACATCCGTTCGATGTGGTAGGTTATGACGGTTATAATTATCCGTATGCATTTTCAATTCACGATTTTGAACCAATAACAGGTCGTATTCATCAACCGCCACCAGTGCACCAAACCTTTGAAACCAATGCGTTTGTAATTTGTAGTTTTGTGCCACGTATGTACGATTATCACCCAGATTCAATTCCTGCACCCTACAGTCATAGTAACATTGATTCAGACGAGGTGTTGTACTATGTAGATGGCGATTTTATGAGCAGAAACGATATCGATCAAGGGCATATTTCTTTGCATCCTTCAGGGATTCCTCACGGTCCACACCCCGGAACTGCAGAAAAAAGTATTGGAAAAACAAAAACAGAAGAATTAGCAGTGATGGTAGATACTTTTAAGCCTTTACAGGTTACCGAAGAAGCAATGAAAATTGCCGATGAAGAGTATTATAAATCTTGGTTAGAGTAGCGTAATTATTAGAAGCTATTTTCTGTTTTCTACTCTATCTTTTTGCGAAAAACAAAAAGGTTAAGAATGTAAAGAGTTTTTCGAACGGTTCCAATCAGGGCTAAATTTGTATAGAAATAGATAGCAAAACAAAAAGCGTAAAGATTTTTAAGATTCTTAAAAGGAGTTTCAAACGCTTTTAAGAATGAATCAAAAAAACACAACCAATAAACAAAAACTTCAAAGGTTTTTGAAACCTGCGAGGCCTACAAAAAACAAATATGAGTAAAAAAGAAATAAAATCAGTAAACTACGGTCTAGAAAAAATATTTGAAGGAGCACAAGATTTCCTTCCACTTTTAGGAACAGATTATGTAGAATTTTATGTTGGTAATGCAAAGCAAGCTGCACATTTTTATAAAACAGCATTTGGTTTTCAGTCTTACGCTTATCGTGGTTTAGAAACGGGTTCTAAAGATTCTGTAAGTTATGTTTTAACGCAAGATAAAATTAAACTAGTTTTAACAACCCCATTAAATAGTAAATCACCAATAAATGATCATATTGTAAAACATGGTGATGGTGTAAAAGTGGTTGCACTTTGGGTAGAAGACGCGAGAAAAGCATATGAAGAAACTACTTCTAGAGGCGCAAAATCTTTTATGGAACCAACGGTAGAGTCAGATGAGCATGGTGAAGTTGTTAGAGCAGGAATTTACACATACGGAGAAACCGTACACATGTTTGTAGAGCGAAAAAACTATAATGGAGCATTTTTACCAGGTTTCCAAAAATGGGAATCAGCATACAATCCACCAAGTGCAGGATTAAAATATATTGACCATATGGTTGGTAATGTTGGGTGGAATCAAATGGATGTTTGGGTAAAATGGTACGAAGACGTAATGGGATT
Source organism: Polaribacter sp. SA4-10 (assembly GCF_002163835.1). Taxonomy (NCBI): domain Bacteria; kingdom Pseudomonadati; phylum Bacteroidota; class Flavobacteriia; order Flavobacteriales; family Flavobacteriaceae; genus Polaribacter; species Polaribacter sp. SA4-10. The sequence continues at coordinate 2,517,713 of NZ_CP019331.1, forward strand.
TGAAAACTTTTTATCTTTTGATGACAAGCAAATTCATACAGAATACTCAGCATTAATGAGTAAAGTAATGTCTAACGGAAATGGTAGAATTAAATTTCCAATAAACGAACCAGCAAAAGCAGCAAAACGTTCTCAGATAGAAGAATATTTAGACTTTTATGAAGGTGCGGGTGTACAACATATTGCTGTAGCAACAGATGATATTATTAAAACTGTTTCTCAATTAAAAGCCAATGGAGTAGAATTTTTATCAACTCCGCCAGAAGCATATTATAAATCAGTTCCTGCAAGATTGCAAGAGTTTAGTCATGAATTAGCAGAAGATATCGAAAAGTTAATGGCTTTAGGTATCATGATAGATGCGGATGAAGAAGGCTATTTATTGCAAATTTTTACAAAACCAATAGAAGACAGACCAACGTTGTTTTTTGAAGTCATTCAAAGAATGGGTGCAAGAGGTTTTGGCGCAGGAAACTTTAAAGCATTGTTTGAATCTATAGAAAGAGAACAAGCCAAAAGAGGAACACTTTAAGCATACGTCATTACGAGGATAGAAGACGAAGCAATCTCTTTAAAATTAGAAGATAGCTTCATTAGATTCGCAACGATAAAAAATAATAAAAGAACAAAGAGAAAGAATTTTATCTTTGTTCTTTTTTAGTATTATAAACAATGGAAAGAGACGAGATTTTAAAAGCAATAGAAGAAAAGTACAATAAATTAGGTGTTCCTGTTGATGCGATGTTAGAAGGTTTATTACATAGTACACCTATTACGTATTGGGATTATATTCAAACAGATGCTTTGCTTGGTTTACAAATTCCAAGAACAACACAGCCAGATGAAATGGTTTTTATCATGTATCATCAGGTAAATGAGTTGTTGTTTAAAATGATTTTATGGGAAATTGATCAAGTTGCAAAAACAAATGAAGTTACTGCAGATAAATTTTCGATGCATTTAGGTAGAATAAGTAGATATTTTGATATGCTTTGTAGTTCTTTTGATGTGATGGCAGACGGAATGGAAAAAGAGCAATATCTAAAATTTAGAAACACATTAACACCTGCAAGTGGTTTTCAATCAGCTCAATATCGTAAAATTGAATTTGCATCCACAGAATTAATTAATTTAATTGATGCTCGTTTCAGAGATTCTATTGATAGAAATTCATCATTTAAAAATGCCTACAATCATCTGTACTGGCAAGCTGCGGGTAAAAATTATACAACGGGTCAAAAATCAACATTATTAAATCTTTTTGAGAAAAAATATATGGGAGATTTTATTGACTTTATGGAAGATTATAATGACATTAATTTATCCTTAAAATTTAAACAACTTCCAAAAGAAGTTCAAGAAAATGAAGATTTAATCAAAGCAATGCGTCATTATGATTATACAGTAAACGTTAAGTGGGTAATGGCTCATTATAATGCTGCTGCAAAATATATTGGAGGAAGCGATTCTGAATTAAAAGCGACAGGAGGTAGTAATTGGCGTAAATATATGCATCCAAAATATCAACGAAGAATTTTCTATCCGTACTTGTGGAGTGAAGATGAATTAAAAAACTGGGGAACATTTTAACTCAGATTAATTCCTCAACGCTTTCATTGAGGTTCCAAATAAAACTGTCATTTCCGTGAAAATGAGAACCAAAAAATTACCGTTAAAAAGTCATTTACGAATTGTTAGTAATTAACTTTTTTCCATTTTGGAACGCTAATTGTCATTACTTTTTTATAAGTTTGGTTTTTATGAAAAAAAATATCACATTATTTTTTACACTTTTTTTAATTACGGCTACCTATAGTCAAGAAAAATCTACTGCTTTTAAAAGTGGAGAATGGTTGCGTTATAAAATGAGTTACAGTGGCTTTTTAAGAGCTGGAACAGCAATTCTTGAAGTAGAAGAAGAGGAATTGAATGGAAAGAAAGTATTTCATACAAAAGGTTCTGGTTGGACTTCTGGAATGATAAAGTGGTTTTTTAAAGTAGATGATGTTTATGAAAGCTATTTTGATCAAAAAGAAATAAAACCGTATTTATTTAAAAGAAAGATTGATGAAGGAGGTTATAAGAAAAATAGAAATACAACATTTAACTACGAAACAAATAAGGCGTTAGTTGAAGATTTTATCAATAAAAAAGATTCTTCTATTGCTTTTTCTAATGTGCAAGATATGCTGTCTTCTTTCTATTATTTAAGAAACTATGATATAGAAAACTTAAAAATAGGAGATGAAATAGCTATTGATATGTTTATGGATTCACAAGTGTATCCTTTTAAGTTACGTTTTATAGGGAAAGAAATTATAAAAACAAAGTTTGGGGATATTAAAACATTAATATTTAATCCGTTAGTTCAGTCTGGTAGAGTGTTTAAAGCAGAAGAAAGTGTTACTATTTGGATTACTGATGATGAAAATAAAATTCCAATTAAAATGAGGGCTTCATTGTCTGTTGGTTCTCTTCGTGCAGAGCTAGAAGCTTATAAGGGTTTAGCAAATTCCTTTGAAGTTCTTTACGATGAAACTACTAATTAAATTTTTATTAAAACTTTAACGAAACCGTTATAGGAACTTCCTACTTTAGATTAAAAATAAATCAATTTTAGTTGTATTTTTGGAAATCAATTTTAATAGATAAGTTTCTTGAAAAAAATAGTTTTCCTCTTTGTACTTATTATCTCATTTTCATCTTGTAAAAAAGAGGTTAATAAGCCTGTTTTACTTATTAAAAAAGAAAAACCAAAACCAATCTATAGGTTTGGATATAAAATAGATGACTTTAAAGTAATTCAAGATACTATTAAAAGCGGAGAAAGTTTTGGAATTATTCTCGATAGGCATCATGTTTATTATCCAAAAATTAATAAAATAGCAGGCGCTATAAAAGATGTTTTTGATGTAAGAAGAGTAAGAGCTGGTAAGCCTTATACTATTTTAGCAAGTAAAGACTCTACAGAACAAGCACAAATATTTATTTATAAACATGATAAAATTAATGCTACAATTGTAGACTTTAAAGATTCTCTTATTACAGCTACTCGCTATAAAAAACCAATTAAAGTTGTAGAGGAAATTGCTGAGGGTATAATTTATTCAAGCCTATCTCAAACAATGGATAGTTTAGGGTTAAAGCCTAACTTAACGTACACCATTGCAGATAATATTTATGCATGGACATTAGATTTTCAGAAACTACAAAGAGGAGATTCTTTTAAACTTGTTTACGAGGAAAAGTATATTGAAGACACTCTTTTTGCAGGTTATGGAAATGTAAAATCAGCAGTTTTTAAACATAGAGGAGTCGATTTTTATGCATACAGATTTATTGCAGATTCTATAAAAGGAATTCCAGAATATTATGATGAAGAAGGAAATATGTTGCGTAGTCAGTTTTTAAGATCTCCAATTAAATTTCAATATAGAATTTCTTCAAGGTATAATTTAAAAAGAAGAATTGCTTATTATGGTAATAGAATAAGGCCTCACAGAGGAACCGATTTTGCTGCAAATATTGGAACTCCAATTTTAGCAACTGCAAGTGGAACTGTAATTCAATCTACAAGGAGAGGTGGTAATGGTAAATTTGTAAAAATTAGGCATAATGGTACGTATTCTACTCAATATTTACATATGAAAAATCGTAAAGTTAAAAAAGGACAATACGTTAAACAAGGTGATGTAATTGGTTGGGTAGGAATGACTGGGAATACTGGTGGGCCACATGTTTGTTATCGTTTTTGGAAAAACGGAAGAGAAGTAGATCCATTTAAACAAAAATTACCAGCAGCAAAACCCTTAAAGAAAAGTTTGAAACCAAGATATTTAGAGTTTATAAAACCGCTTGAATATCAGTTAGATCATAAACAAATTCCAACACAACAAATAGAAATAGTAACAGAAACAATTGCTCAAAATTAAAAAATGGCTTTAAAAAATATCAACCCAACTGCAACCAATGCTTGGCAAAAATTAACAAATCATTTTAATGATATTCAAAATATTACAATTAAAGATTTGTCTAAAGACTTAAAAAGAAAAGAAGATTTTTCTTTAAATTTTGATGATTTACACGTAGATTTTTCAAAAAATAGAGTTACTCAACAAACGATAGATTTATTAGTTGAATTAGCAAATGAAGTAGATTTAAAAAATGCTATTGAAAAACAATTTTCTGGAGAAAAAATTAATGTAACAGAAGGTAGAGAAGTCTTACACACGGCATTAAGAAGTACTTCTGATGAACCGGTTTTAGTTGATGGTAAAAATATTAAACCTCAAGTTCAAGCTGCTTTAAGAAAAATTAAAAGCTTTAGTAATAAAGTTATTTCTGGTAAATGGAAAGGGTATACTGGAAAGTCAATTACAGATATTGTTAATATTGGTATTGGTGGTTCAGATTTAGGGCCAGACATGGTTGTTGAATCTTTACAGTATTATAAAAATCAATTAACCTCTCATTTTGTTTCTAATGTAGATGGAGATCATGTATCAGAAATTATAAAAAAATTAGACCCAGAAACTACCTTGTTTGTAATCGTATCTAAAACATTTACAACGCAAGAGACTATTACAAATGCAGAAACACTAAAAAATTGGTTTTTAAAATCTGCAACTATTTTTGATATTCCAAAACACTTTGTGGCAGTATCAACAAATTTAGAAGCTGTAGATAATTTTGGAATTGATAAAAGTAACGTTTTTCCAATGTGGAATTGGGTTGGAGGTAGGTTCTCATTGTGGTCTGCTGTAGGTTTATCTATAAGCTTATCAGTTGGGTATGATAATTATAAATCATTATTAGAAGGAGCTGAAGAAATGGACCTTCATTATAGAAATGAAGATTTTGATAACAATATTCCGGTAATTTTAGCATTGTTAAGTATTTGGTATAATAATTTTTATGGTGCAGAGTCTGAAGCTGTATTGCCTTACTCACAATATTTAAAGAAATTACCAGACTATTTACAACAAGCTATTATGGAAAGTAATGGAAAAGGTGTAGATAGAAATGGAGAAAAAGTAGATTATCAAACAGGAACAATTGTTTGGGGAAGTACAGGTACAAACATGCAACATGCATTTATGCAATTAGTGCATCAAGGAACTAAATTAATTCCGTGTGATTTTATTGGTTACAAAGAATCTTTATATGGTTTAACAGATCATCATAAAAAATTAATGGCCAATTATTATGGTCAAATGGAAGCTTTGGCTTTTGGTAAAACGAAAGAAGAAGTTCATTTAGAACTAAAATTTTCTGGTGATACAGCTAAAATTGCAAAATTATTACCTTTTAAAGTATTTGAAGGTAATAGACCAAGTAATGCACTGCTTTTTGATAAATTAACACCAAAGTCTTTAGGAAAGTTAATTGCTTTATATGAGCATAAAATTTTTACGCAAGGAATTCTATGGAATATTTATAGTTATGACCAGTTTGGAGTAGAGCTAGGAAAGGAATTAGCAAAAAAATTATTGAAGAATCAGTAGGATTAGATTCTAGAAACTTAATACATTAACATTTACATTGCTTTTTGTTAATAATTTTGTTAATATATAAATTGCTCATTTACAGTTTGTAAAAATTAATTTAATTACATTTATTTATCTAAATTTTTTGTTAAAGCTTAACATTAAATTAACACTAATAGCCTGCAAAAGCAGGAATTTTGCAAAACATTTAATAACATAAAATTAAAAAATGAAAAATTTTAAAAACTTATTATTTGTAGCTCTGTTTTTTGTAACAGCTACAGTTTTAGGACAAACTAAAGTTACAGGTAAGGTTGTAGATGATACAAACCAACCCTTACCTGGAGCAAGTGTTGTTGTAAAAGGAACAACAAACGGTACATCAACAGATTTTGATGGAAAGTTTATCTTAAACACTAAGTCTAATTCTGGTGTTTTAGTAGTCTCTTTTATAGGCTTCGAAGCTAAAGAAGTTTCTTTTTCTTCATCAAAAAAGAATTTAACAATTAAATTAGTAGAAGACGCTGGCTCTTTAGATGAAATCGTTATAACAGCTACATCTTTTGCTATTGATAGAAAAACTCCTGTTGCAGTTTCTACTATTAAAGCTGCTGATATTGAACGAAAATTAGGTTCTCAAGAATTCCCAGAGATTTTAAAATCTACTCCTGGAGTATATGCTACTAAATCTGGTGGTGGTTTTGGAGACGGTCGGATCAATATGCGTGGTTTCAACTCAGAAAACGTTGCTGTTATGATTAACGGAGTTCCTGTTAATGATATGGAGAATGGTAGAGTATACTGGTCTAACTGGGCTGGTTTATCAGATGTAACATCGGCAATGCAAGTGCAAAGAGGTTTAGGTGCTGCTAAAGTTGCTGTACCTTCTATTGGTGGAACAATTAATATTCTATCAAAAACTTCTGATATGTCAAAAGGAGGAAATATTATTGCTAGTACGGGAAATAATGGTTTTCAAAAATATGGATTTACATTATCTACAGGGTTAATGGATAGCGGTCTTGCTGCTACTGTTTCTTTCTCTAAAACGTCTGGAGAAGGTTATGTTGATGGTACTCAGTTTGAGGGTTACAATTACTTTTTGAACTTAACAAAAGAAATAAATGAGAATCACAAGATCTCTTTTACAACTTTTGGATCACCACAAAGACATGGGCAAAGACAAAACAGAAGTACTGTAGAAACGATTAGAAATGCACAATCAGGAATTCGTTTTAATCCAGATTGGGGTTATAAAAATGGACAAGTTACTTCAATAGAAGATAATTTTTATCACAAATCGCAAACTTCATTAAATCATTATTGGACAATTAGTGACGTTACTTCTTTATCAACTGCAGCCTATGTCTCTTATGGTAAAGGTGGTGGTGGTGGTACCGCTGGTTCTAATAGAGATTTATTTAACGTAAGAGTTGGTGGTTCAGATCAACCTGTAGATTTCGATAATATTGTTGAGATAAATAAGGAAAATGGTGCATTGGGTTCTGAAGCTATTTTAAGAGCTTCAAGAAACGATCATGAATGGTTTGGTGTATTATCTACTTTTAAAACAGAATTAACGGATAATTTAGATTTAATTGCTGGTTTAGATTGGAGAACTTATACAGGAAGTCACTTTAGAGAAGTTACAGATTTATTAGGAGGGCAATATTTCTTTGATGATTCTAATGTTAATGGCACAAGTTCAGCTTTACAAGTTGGCGATAAAATGGGTTATCATAATGATGGTAATGTAGGTTGGTTAGGTTTCTTTGGTCAATTAGAATATGGTACAGAAAATTTTGATTCTTTTATTTCTACTTCTGTGCAAAGAAGTACGTACCAAAGAGTAGATTATTTTCAATATGACTTAAGTACAGAAGCTGGTAGAGATATAGCTACAACAGATAAAGTAAGTTTAAATGGTTACAGTATTAAAGGTGGAGCAAATTACAGAATTGATGATGTACAAAATGTATTTGTTAATATTGGTTATTTTGAAAGACCTGCAAATTTTGATTCAGTATTTCAAGGTTTCAATAATACAACTGTAAATGAAAATGCTGAAAATGAAAAGATTTTTAGTTTAGAATTAGGCTATGGTGTAAGAAGTGACAAATTTGCAGCGAATGTAAATTTATATAGAACACAATGGAATGACAGATCTTTTTCAAGAGGAATCTCTGCAGATCCAACGGTTAGTGGTTCAGAAGATTTTACAGCAAATTTATTAGGAGTTAACGCTTTACATCAAGGTGTTGAGTTTGATTTCACCTATAAGCCTTCAGATAAATTGAGTTTATCAGGAATGGTTTCTTTAGGAGACTGGACAAACGATAATGATTTAATAGATGTGCCTATTTTTGATGAAAATCAAAATCAAAGAGGTACTTTAGATTTACTTGTTGCTGGATTAAAAGTATCTGATGCTGCACAAACAACTGCTGCTTTAGGGATGTTATATAAATTTTGGGACAAAACTTCAATCACTGTAGATTATAATTATTTTGCAGATTTATATGCTCAAATTAATATATTAGACAGAGCAGATTTTGACCCTTCTACTCCAGCAGTAAGAGGAGGAGATACATGGAAAGCACCTAGTTATAATACATTTGATGCAAGTTTGCGTCATGGGTTTAATCTAGGTGAATTTGATACTACTGTTACAGTTCGTGTAAACAATCTATTTGACACAGAATATATCGCAGATGCCTTAGATGCTTCGGATCCATTAGTATGGTTTGGTTTTGGTAGAACATTTAGTTTAGATTTAAAAATTAAATTTTAAAAAATTTTAAAAAAATGAAAAAAATATTTTATTCTTTCGCTATTTTATCTTTATTGTTTACTTCATGTAATCCAATGGAAGATATTTATGATAAATTGGATGCTAAAGAGTCAGTAATTACTGGAGAAGCAACAATTACATTAACAGATGCAGATTATGATGCTTTAGACCTAAGTTTCGGGAACTTTAGTTCAATAGATGATGCTAAAGAAATGATTCCAGGCTTTCTATCGAATAAATATCCAGTTTGGGGTAAAGAATCTTTGGCAGCGGTAACGTTTAAGTTATATAGTCCAATTAAATTCGAAAGCTATACGGTTATTGATGCAGATTATACTGCTTTAGGATTAACTAGTTTAAACAATAGTGGAGATTTTAGTGATTTCTTTGCTGCTAAATTTCCAAGTGAAGTTAAAGGTACAGTAGTTGATCTAACATATAAAACCGAACCAACAATTATTGATTATACATTAACAGATGATGATTATGATTTAGTAGGAAATGGAAGATTTGACAATTTTGACATTAGAACAGGAAGAGCAGAAGAAGATATCGAGGTAAGAAGAGCAAAAATTCAAACTATTTTATTAAATAATTTTCCTGATGCACCAGACGCAACCAAATATAATGTAGCCTATGCGGCTTATGATGGTTCTAATGTTACTTTAGAAATGTTAGTAAAGCAACAACAAAATGCTCCGGATGCTTCTTTAACAACAAATTACACATTAACAGAGGCTGATTTTGCTTTGGTTGGAAATGGTACTTACAATAATTTTGATATTAGAGTTGGTGGTCCAGAAGAAGCTGTAGAAACTAGAAGAGATAAAATTGAAACAATTTTATTAAACAATTTCCCTTCTGTTGCTTCAGGCGATTTATACAATGTAACGTATGCAATTTATGATGGAGCTGCTGGAACTAGAAAAATGTTAGTAGAATTTGATGGGTCTGGTTACACTATCTTTAGTACAACTTCTTACGAATTTTATACATTCGCTTTAGGAGATGCAACTACAAGATTTACACTAACAGATGATTGGACTGCACCTATAACATTTACGAGTGATGAGTATTCTTTAATGGGACAACGTTATCCTAATTTTAGTGATAAAGATGAGGCTATTTACAAAATCGGAATCTACTTAAGAACATTATATCAGTTTGCAGCTGCAGACGATTTCGTTGCAGTACAATATGACTACTATAGTGGAGGCGTAAGTACTCAAAACGTTAATTATGTATTTGATGGTTCTGTTTGGAACGCTATTCCTTCTGTAATAAATGAAACGATTAAGTTCGGTCATGACGGTACAAGTTGGGTTCCAGATAATACAATTAAATATACTTTAACTGGAGCTGATTATACTTTAGTTGGTAATGGTAATTATGGTAACTTTGACGTAAGAGATGGTAAAACTGAACAACCAGAATCAGTTCGTATAGAAAAGATTAATACGATCTTATTAAATAACTTCCCTTCTGATGCTGAAGGTCAAAAATATATTGTTTCTTATAACATCTATAATGGAGCTAATGGTGTTTGGAGTTTAGCTGTTATTAAAGAAGGAAGTGAATACGTAAAACAATAATTTATTATTTTTTGAGAAAATTTTTAAAAACCACCTCAATCGAGGTGGTTTTTTTTTACTTTAAAATTACTAACTTTACCATTCTATAAAACAGCGATTAACTATGAAAGAAATTCATTCCTATTGGGCTTATTTAGTTTTAATTATTTTATTAATTACAGTTATAAACTCAGTGATAGGTTTCATCCAAAAGAAACAATTTAAAGACAAAGATTTACGTTTAGGTTTATTTACACTTATTGTTTCTCATATTCAATTATTAATAGGTTTAGGCTGGTATTTTATGTCTCCTTGGTATAAAGCGTTAAAAGAAAATGGAGGAGAAGTTATGGGTGATAAAGCAGCAAGATTAATTGCAGTAGAACACCCTATAATGATGATTTTAGCAATTGTATTAATTACAATTGGTTGGTCTAAACACAAAAAGAAAACAGAAGATACCACAAAGTTTAAGATATTTTTAATCTTTTATGGTTTAGCCTTATTGTTGATTCTTTCAAGAATTCCTTGGAGTAACTGGTTCTAAATATGAAATTTTTAAGCTATATATTATCACCAATTTTTTTATTTTCTTTCACTTTAATATTGATTGTTTTTCATCCTTTTCAGTGGCTAAGTTTTACATTATTTGGAGTTAAAGGGCATTCTAAAGTTGTAAATGCATTAAATTTTACTTTGGTTAAATCGCTAATGCTTATTGGTGTAACTGTTCATGTAATCAATAAACATAAGATACCAGAAAACACATCAATTGTTTTTGTATCAAACCATCAATCAATTTCTGATATTCCTCCAATAGGATGGTATTTTAGAAAATATAACCCAAAATTTGTTTCAAAAATAGAACTTGGTAAAGGCATTCCAAGTGTCTCTTTTAACTTAAAGAATGGTGGTGGAGCACTAATAGATAGAAAAGATCCAAAACAATCAATAACTGAATTGGTTAATTTTTCTAAAAGAATTAATAAAAACAAATGGGGAGCAGTTATTTTTCCAGAAGGAACTAGAAGTAGAGACGGATTGCCTAAAGAATTTGCGAAGAATGGTTTAAAAGTGATTGCTAAATACAATAAAGATGGGTATATTGTACCTTTGACTATTAATAATTCCTGGAAAGTTTTTAAATATGGAAAATTTCCATTAGGTCTAGGGAGTCCAATTACTATTACAACGCATGAACCAATAAAAATTAGTTCTTTACCTTATGAAGAATTATTAGAAAAAACAGAAAAAATTATTAAAGAACATATAAAATAAATAACTATGTCTATTCATAACATTAGAAAAGAAGTAATGCTCACGTTAGAAAAAAGCATGCAAAACTTCATGGATACTTATTTAATTCCCGCAGAAAAAATTTGGCAACCAACAGATTTCTTGCCAAACTCGCAAAAAGATTCATTTATATCAGAAGTAGAAGAAATTAGAGAGATTTCTAAAGAGTTACACGATGATTTTTGGGTGGTTTTAGTAGGGGACACTATTACTGAAGAAGCATTACCAACCTATGAATCTTGGTTATTAGATTTAGATGGTGTAAACCAAGACCCGGATAACGGTTGGGCAAAATGGGTAAGAACTTGGACAGCAGAAGAAAACAGACATGGAGATGTTCTAAACAAGTATTTATACTTATCTGGTCGTGTAAACATGCGTGAAGTAGAAATTTCTACACAACACTTAATTGCAGATGGTTTTGATATTGGTACTTCTACAGACCCTTATAAAAACTTTGTGTATACCACATTTCAAGAATTAGCAACCTATGTTTCTCATAACAACGTGGCTAAAATTGCAAAGAAAAAAGGACACAAAGCGTTAGGTAAAATGTCTAAAATTATTGCAGGAGATGAAATGCGTCACCACCAGGCATATTCACATTTTGTAAAAGAAATTTTTAAGATAGATGCAAGTGAAATGATGTTGGCTTTCCAACACATGATGAAATATAAAATTGTAATGCCTGCATTACACTTAAGACAATCATTTGGAGCTAAAGGAAGTGCATTTGATGATTTTTCTGCAGTAGCGCAAAGAATAGGCGTTTATACAGGTTTCGATTATGTAGATATATTGAGGAAATTAAACGAGATGTGGGAAATTGACAAAATCACAAATTTGACGCCAGAAGCAGAAAAAGCACGTGATTACTTAATGAAACTTCCAGACAGAATGTACAGAATTACAGAAAGAATTAAGGTGCCAGATACTAAGTTTGACTTTAAATGGCTATTACCAGCATAAAATAATAATAAGCTATTTCCTGTTTTTTACGATCTCTTTTTGTGAAAAACAAAAACGATGTCGTTTTAATTAGGGCTAGAATTTTTACTAGCTATAGAGCGCTGGTATTTAGTTCTTTTGCTTGATATTGTAAATGCGATGTCAGAAGACACAAATATTTAAAAAAATTAAAGACCCATTAATCCCGAAACTTATGGATTAACGGGTCTTTTCTAATTTAGAGATTTAACACAAATAAGAACCTATATTTTCTATGTGCCTATGAGTTTAAAATAGCAGCAAAGTGCCAGCGTAACAAAGCTACCTATACTTTATTTTTAAGTAAATCTATTTCAAAAAGACAAACAGGAGCCAGTTTATAATGGTCAGGTAAATTGGAAGTATCTTTTAAGTTAAAGAGCCCCAAAAAATCGAAGCCTGCATTTCTATAATGTTTAATAAGCCCAAGATTCTCTCCTAAAGTATCCAATCTAATAAATTGAATGTCTTTTTCAAGCGCAAATTCTTTGGCCCAAGCAATAATTTTATCAATATAATTATTCCCTCTAAAATTTGGATTTACAGCAATTCTATGAATGTAGAGTGCGCTGTCTTCTTTGCTGTCTTCCCAAATTTGTACATCAGAAAAAGTAACTGCCCAAACACATGCAACTTCAGTATTAATTAGAAGTTTAAATTGCCTGTTTTCCGCAATTTCGGTTTCAACCATTTCTCTATTAAACTCTGGCCAAACAATAACTGTTTTCTTTTCTTTCTGGTAATTAGAGGCAATAGTGTAAAATGTAAATATTTTATCAATATCTAAAGGAGTAACATTTTTAATAGTCATGTGTGTTATTTAGAAATTTTAAAGGAATCTTTATCAGTTAAGAAACCTAGTTTTTTACGAATTCTATCTTGATTAGATTTAATGAAAGTTGCAGTTACAATACCAACTTCATTTTTATCTAAATTAGAAAGCACATCACCTAGGTAATCAATAATTAAGGAAGCACCAGAATATTCATAATTATTAGCATCTTTTCCTGTTCTGTTAACACCAATAACATAGCTCATGTTTTCTATTGCACGCGCTTTTAAAAGCGTTTTCCAAGCTTTAATTCTTGCAACTGGCCAATTTGCCATAAATAATAATAAATCATAACCTTCTTGATTTCTTGCCCAAACAGGAAACCGTAAATCATAACAAATTAACGGACAGATTTTCCAACCTTTATAATCTATAATTAGCTTTTTATCTCCGGAAGTATAAACTTTATCTTCACCAGCCAGGGTAAAAGAATGTCTTTTGTCATAGATTTCTATTTTTTCTGAAGGATGCACAAAAACCAATCTATTATAATATTTGTTACCTTGACCGGAGTCAAAAGGTTCTTGTATTACTAAACTACCAACAATTGCAGTTTGGTTTTCTTTCGCTATTTTTTTCATCCAGGAAATAGAGATTCCATCCATTTTTTCAGCAACATTTTCAGGATTCATTGTAAAACCACTTGTAAACATTTCTGGTAAAACAATTAAATCTACGTCTTTATCTAGAGCAACTATTTTTTCTTCAAAAAAAGCAATGTTTTTAGCAGGGTTTTCCCAAACTAAGTCAGCTTGAATTCCTACAACTTTCAATTTGTTTTGCATCAAAATTAATTTTTAGAATGACTACCTATAAAAGTAAGTTTTTGTAATTTAGAAAATTAAACCGAACGTTAAAAATTCTATGCAAACTTTTATTTCTGAAACGATTGATGATATTCTAAAAACGACAACGTCTTTTGAAGATGTAGTTTTTGTAATGCCATCTCAAAGAGCTAAAGTTTTTGTTAAACAGACCTTTAAAGATAAAATATCTGTAGGGTTTTTACCAGAAATTTTAAATATAGAACAATTTGTAAGGCAAATTTCTGGTGTAGAAAAAGCAGATAGCGTTCAGTTATTATTTCATTTTTATACCATTTATAAAAGTATTGAAACAGCACCAGACTCTTTTGATGTTTTTTCTTCCTGGGCTTTTACCGTTTTACAAGATTTTAATGAAATAGACCAACACTTAATAGACACAAAAGAAATTTTTATTTATTTAAGAGACATACAACGTTTAAAAAAATGGTCTGTCACAGGTACTTTTAAAGAAACAGAATTAATTAAAGATCATTATTTCTTTCTAGAAAAGTTAAATAAATATTACAACGCTTTATATCAATTTTTTATTGAAAAAAATATAGGCTATCAGGGCTTAATGTATAGAGAAGCTAGTAAAAAAGTTGATGCATATTTAGAAAAAAATAAAAACAAAAAGTTCTTTTTTGTTGGGTTTAACGCACTAAATAAAGCAGAGGAATTTTTATTTCAAAAAGTATTAGAAAAAGGGAATTCGGAAATTTATTGGGACATTGATGTTGCTTTTTTTAAATCAAATCATCAGGCAGGAACTTTTATTAGAAAATATAAAGCTGAATGGAAATATTATGAGAAAAATGAGATAAAAACGATTGGAAATTCATTCTCATCGCCAAAAAATATACAAGTAATTGGTGCTTCTAAAAATAATACTCAAGTAAAATATGCTGGAGAAATTTTAGAAAAAATAACAGATTTTAAGAATACAGCATTGGTTTTAGCAGATGAAACTTTGTTGCCAATTACCTTAAATTCTTTACCTCAAAATATTAATGCAATTAATATTACAATGGGGTATCCTTTAAAAGATATTCCAACAACAAGTTTATTATTGTCTGTTTTTCAGTTGTTTATTTCACAAGAAAAATTACAAAAAACAATTGTAAATGAGTTTTACCATAAAGATGTAATTCGTTTTTTTAAACACCAATCTATTTATGGATTGCTTTCTGAGGATAATACATCTATAATTGATGATTTTTCAGCAGAAATAGCAAAAGAAAATAATACGTTTATCAGTAAAAATCAGATTGCTGATTTTTTAATAAATGTAGACCCCCAAATTAAAGATGTTTTATTAACTATTTTTAGTTCTTACAATTCAATTAATGAATTTATAGAGCGGGTTTTAAACCTGATTAACGTTTTAAAAGAAACCGAAAATCAACTTGAAAAAGAATATTTATTTAGATTTTTTACTGCATTTACGCAATTAAAAACCTTGCAGAAAGAATATGCTTATTTTAAAGATTTAAAAACCTTGCACTTGTTTTTTAGACAATTAATTTCTTCTGAAAGTTTGTCTTTTCAAGGAGAACCATTAAGAGGTTTACAATTAATGGGAATGTTAGAAACACGTGTTTTAGATTTTGAAAATATTATTTTAATTTCTGCAAACGAAGGTATTTTGCCAGCAAGTAGCCAACAAAATTCATTTATTCCTTTTGATGTAAAAACAGCTTTTGGTTTGCCTACTTATAGAGAAAAAGACGCTATTTTTTCATATCACTTTTTTAGGTTAATTCAGAGAGCAAAAAACGTTTTTATTCTTTATAATACAGAAAGTGATGTTTTTGGAAGTGGAGAAAAAAGCCGATTTGTAACACAAATGGAAAAGATGAGAACAGATGTGGTTCAAAAAATTGTTTCTCCAAAAGTGGTTACAGAAAAGATAGAATTAAAAGAAATTGTAAAAGATGATGAAGTCTTTAAAAAATTAAAAGAATTAGCTAAAAAAGGGATTTCTCCATCTGCTTTAACCAGTTACCTATACAATCCAATTGCGTTTTATAAACAGAAGATTTTAAAATTAAAAGAGTTTGATGATGTAGAAGAAACAGTTGCTTATAATACATTAGGTACCGTTGTTCATGAAACTTTAGATGAATTATATACCCCTTTTGTAAGTAAGTTTCTGAAGACAGAACATATTTCTGGTATGGAAGAAAAAGCCGATGAATTGGTTGTTAAACATTTTAAAATTCACTTTAAAAATGGCGATATTTCAACAGGAAAAAACCGTTTAATTTTTGAGGTTGCAAAGAGATTTGTCTCCAATTTTTTAGCACAAGAAAAAAGGGTATTGTCAGATAAAAACAATCAACTTAAAATTATTGCAACAGAAGAAACGTTGTCTACAGAGATTTTTATTGATGAATTAAATTTTCCTATAAAAATTCACGGTCAAGTAGATAGAGTAGATGAACTTAATGGCGTACTAAGAATTATAGATTACAAAACAGGAATGGTAGATAATTCTAACCTTAAAGTTTTAAATTTTGAAGACTTACGAAAAGAAAAACATCACAAAGCTATTCAGGTTTTATTGTATGCATTATTATATACAAAAAACAAAAACTACGATTTCACCCAATCATTAGAAGCAGGAATTTATTCTTTTAAAAATCTAAATAAAGGATTTTTATCCATCAATTTTTCATCCAATTATAGAAATCCAGAGAATGAAATCTCTGAAGAAAAATTAAACGAATTTCTAGCGGAAATTAAAAGCTACATCAAGGAAATTTACAATCCAGAAATAGGTTTTATAGAGCCAGCAGATTTAAAATATTAATTACTTCATTCCTTTTAAAATCAATAAAGGAACAGGAGTATGAAATTCTTCTTTCAGTATTATGTTTTTTTCCCATAATTTTTTAAAGAAACCTCTTTTTCTTCTAAAAACACATAACATATCTGGTTTTTGAGTTTGAAAGTGTTCTAAAACTCCTTGAAAAGTAGTTACATTTTCAGTAATAGTTAAGGTTGTTTGAAATTTTGTTAATGCTGAGTTCAGTATTAAATCTTCTTCTTTATAGTTTGGGGTTTTTACCAATAATAAATTCACATTAGATTCAAATTTATCAACAATAAACTTTATTGCACTTAAAGCAGATTTACGTTTTACAATTCCAGATTTAAACGCCATTAAAATGTTTTTAATGGGAGCAAATTTGTAACCTTCAGGCACTGCAATAATTGGTAAATTTGTTTGTTTTACTAATTTACCAGCAGTTTTTCCTAAAAACACACTTTCTTTTATAGAATTACTTTTTGTACCAATTATAATTAAATCAATACCTATTTCATTATCTATTGCTTCAACACTATCAACTACACTTCTTTTAGAAGAAATTAATTTAACATCTACATTTTTTCTATCAGCCGCATTCACCATTGTACGTAAATATAAATTAGTCTCACGCTCAATAATTGCATCAATATTTATTATTGTACCTGCTTTCGTTTGCACGTTATAAGCTCTAAAAACTAAAACTTTAGCATTTATTTCTGCGGCAAAATCAATAGCATATTGTAATGTGTTTTGTGCATTTTCTGTAGATCCAATAGGTACTAAAATATGTTTCATAATAGAAGAATTTAAGGATGCAAAGTTAGTTATTTTTCATTGATTACCCTCTTTTTACATTTTTTAGATATGTACCTTTGTCAAAAATTCAGTTTTTGAGCACAAACATTAGTTTTAAAAGGATTAATAAATTGGCAATTCCTGCTTTAATTGCAGGTATAGCAGAACCTTTATTGTCAATAACAGACACTGCTATTATTGGTAATATAAGTGAAAATGCAACAGAAAGTTTGGCCGCAGTTGGTATTGTAGGTGCATTTATATCAATGTTGGTTTGGGTCTTCGGACAAATTAGAAGTGCTATTTCTTCTATAATTTCTCAATATATTGGTGCCAATAAACTGGATGAAATTAAAACTTTACCAGCGCAAGCAATTGCCATTGTAGTTTTAGCAAGTTTGTTTGTTTTAGCTATTTCTTATCCGTTTGCGAAACAAATTTTTCAGTTTTACAATGCATCAGGAAATGTTTTAGAGTATTGTATTACCTATTTCAAAATCAGAATTTTTGGTTTTCCATTCTCTCTTTTTGTTTTTGCTGTTTTTGGAACTTTTAGAGGTTTGCAGAACACTTATTATCCAATGATAATTGCAATTATTGGCGCACTTTTAAATGTTTTTCTAGATGTAATTTTTGTGTATGGTGTTGCAGGTTATATTCCTGCAATGAATATTGAAGGAGCTGCTTATGCAAGTGTAATTGCACAAGTTACAATGGCAATTATTGCTGTTGTTTTGTTGCTGAAAAAAACACCTATTTCCTTGAGAATAGGTTTGTCTATTCACAAAGAAGTTCCTCGTTTATTAGGAATGATTGGTAATTTATTTGTTAGAACAATCGCTTTAAATACGGCATTGTATTTTGCAACTTCTTATGCTACAGATTATGGAAAAGAATACATTGCTGCCTATACAATTGGTATAAATATTTGGTTACTGGGTGCTTTTATGATTGATGGCTATTCGAGTGCAGGAAATATTTTATCAGGTAAATTTTTAGGTGCTAAAGATTACAAATCCTTGTTAGGATTAAGTAATAAACTTTTTAAATACGGGTTAGCAACAGGAACTATTATTGCTTTACTAGGTTTTGTTTTTTACAATTTTATTGGGCAAATATTTACGAAAGATCCAGACGTCTTAGAACAATTTTATCATGTTTTTTGGATTGTTTTATTAACCCAACCCATAAGTGCAATCACTTTTATTTTTGATGGAATGTTTAAAGGAATGGGAGAAATGAAATATTTAAGAAATCTCTTAATTCTTTCTACAGGATTGGTTTTTATACCAACATTATTGGTTTTTGATTATTACAATTTAAAACTAACTGCCATTTGGATAGCCTTTACACTTTGGATTATTGCTAGAGGATTACCTTTAGTTTTTAAATTTAGAAAGAAATTTTTACCACTTGCACAAAACAGTTAACTTTGATAAAAATTCAGTTTTTATGAATACAAATAGAGAGAATGGAAGTTTATACACCAACATTCAAAATAAAATTGCAACCATAGAATTTGGGCATCCTGCAAGTAATTCTTTTCCAAGTGAACTGCTAGACAGGTTAACCACAGAATTGAATTCAATTTCTAATAATAATGAAGTTTCTGTTGTTGTTTTAAAGTCTGAAGGAGAACGTGCTTTTTGTGCCGGAGCTTCTTTTGATGAATTGGTTTCCATTTCAAATTTAGAACAAGGAAAACATTTTTTCTCTGGTTTTGCAAATGTGATAAATGCTATGAGAACTTGCAAAAAGTTAATTATTGGTAGAATTCAAGGAAAAACAGTTGGAGGAGGCGTTGGTTTAGCTGCTGCTTGTGATTATGTTTTAGCAACAGAAAATGCTTCCATAAAATTATCAGAATTTACAATTGGTATTGGTCCATTTGTAATTGCACCTGCTGTAGAACGTAAAATAGGAGTTGCTGGTTTATCAGAATTAACATTAGATGCAACAAGTTGGAAAAATGCATATTGGGCAAAAGAAAAAGGCTTGTTTGCAAAAGTAGTTGAAACCCAAAAGGAGTTAGATAATGAAGTAGAAGTATTGGCAAACAAATTAGCGTCTTATAACCCTGAAGCTTTATCTCAAATGAAAAAAGTTTTATGGGAAGGAACCGAAAACTGGAAGAACTTATTAGCAGAAAGAGCATCGGTTTCTGGAGAATTAGTTTTGTCAGAATTCACAAAAAAGGCTTTAGCAAAATTTAAAAAATAGGATTGTGAAAATAGTTTCAACAAATATTGGCGAACAAAAAGAAATTGACTGGAAAGGTGAAAAAGTTACCACAGGCATTTTTAAATTTTCTGTTGATGAACCTGTTTTCTTAGATATTGAATATGTAAAAGGAGATGCAATTTGCGATAGAGAAAATCACGGTGGAATTTTACAAGCTATTTATGGGTATTCTCTAAAACATTACGATTTTTTTAAACCCCTTTATCCAGAATTAGATTGGCAATTAGGTATGTTTGGAGAAAATTTAACGATTGATGATTTAGAAGAAACTAAAATTCATCAAGGAGATGTTTTTAAAGTTGGTGATACAATTCTAGAAGTTACAGTTCAAAGAAACCCTTGTTATAAATTAGGCATTCGTTTTAACGATATGAAAATTGTAAAACAATTTTGGAATACTACTTTTTGTGGTGTTTATTTTAAAGTATTACAAACCGGTTTTGTAAAAGTGGGTGATGAGTTTGTACAAATAAAAAGCTGTCCAGAAAATCTAACGATTGCAGATTTATATGCTGCTAATAGAGTTGAAAAAGGTGTTTAACTATTTTAATATATAATTATTTATTTATTAGTAGCGTGACTTTTTTTATGAATGATTTTCTGATTATTTAAGTAATAAATTGAAGACTGTATTGTTAACAATATTTATCCCAATTCAACGTATTTATTTCCATTACAATTAAAACATATTCCATTCAAATAATAATTATATTCTCTTCGATAACCACTACCGTTACAAGTAGCACATTTTGTAGATTCAAGTTGAACGTTTTTACTATTATCTGAATACATAGGAATATTAGTATTATTATGTAATTTTTGATGGCATTCATTACATAAAGTAATCAGTGAGTCGTCAGGATAATCCCATGGTAGATTGTTGATTACATAATATTTATGATGGACTTGTAATATAATTTGTTTAGGTTTTATTTTTATATTTTTTAGTATTTCAGGTAAAATATCTCTGTCATATTTATTTTTGAATTCCGGTAATACAGAATCATACCAAGAATTTGCAATGCTCCGTTTGTATTCTTCAAGTTCCTTTGTAGTTTTCTTCTTAAACATTAAACCATTTTCAAAAATAGTAGCTTTTTGCTTGCAAATATTACAAGTACATTCATCTCTTTTTATAATTTTATTTCTTTTTTCATTCCATTCTTTGGTACTTAGTTTTTCTAAATAAGAAATATATTGTTCGGGTTTTTTATCAATTAAAGAAGAATAGCTAATATTACTCATGAAATTTTATATTATAAAGGCATTGTAAAAAATTCTTATATATTAATATAGTTAGCAAACAAGTTTAGCCCAGATTAAGCGGTTTGTTTGAGCTCTTTTTTACCTTTTTTCGAGGTAAAAAAAGCGAGTAGCGAAAGCTGGAAATAGCTTCTAAACCTTTTCTTCTTTTTTATGTAAAAAACGAGTGAGTTTCATAGAAAGATCTAACAAAATAATTTTAGCATTTCCGTTTCTTTCTATATGATACATGGCATCATTTAGCTCTTTCTCAATTTCTAGAATATTCCCAGAATGTACAAAAGGAGCAAATTTAGAAAGGTTAAACCCAGTTTTAGTTTCCATAAAAACTAAAGAATCAGATTTGTAATTCATTAATAAAGCTTGTCTAAAAAATTGTAAGCAATAGTCTAAAAAACGCTTTTGAGTTTCACGACCTGTTTTTGCAATCGTATCAGACCAAGAAATTAATTGTTGTACAACAGCAGCGTTTCCTTTTGCTTTAAAAGCGGTTCTAATCCAAGCAATAAACCATTCTTCAAAAATTAAATCGCTAGAATCATTATTTAATAAATGAAGTGCTTTGTTGTAATTTCCTTCTGCCTGATGTGCAATTTTTGTGGCTTCATTTTCAGAACATTGTTCTTTTTCTACCAATGCATTTGCAATATCTTGTTCACTTAAAACAGGAAAATGTAAAGCTTGGCAACGAGATTTTATAGTATTTATAATTTGCTCTTCGTTTTCTGTAATTAATAAGAAAACAGTCTTTTTTGGTGGTTCTTCAATTAATTTTAATAACTTATTTGCAGCTGCAATGTTCATTTTTTCAGCCATCCAAATAATCATTACTTTATAACCACCTTCGTAGCTTTTTAGTTGTAATCTTTTAACAACATCTTCTGCTTCATCAACCCCAATATTACCTTGCTTATTTTCTACACCAATGTGTTGCAGCCAATTAAATAAACTTGCATACGGTTGTTCTTCTATAAATTGACGCCAATCTTCTAAGAATAAATTACTAACAGGATGTTTTTTTACAGCTTCGTTTGTTGTTACAGGAAAAGCAAAATGTAAATCTGGGTGTTGTAACTTATTGCACTTACTATTACAAACGTCTACATCGTCAGAAAAATTACATAGCAAATATTGTGCATACGCAATTGCCATTGGTAAAGTTCCACAGCCTTCTTTACCCACAAATAATTGTGCGTGCGGAATTCTGCCGTTTTCAGCAGACACTTTTAAGTGTTTTTTAATGTGTTCTTGACCGATAATTTGGTTGAAAAGCATAAGCAAATATAAAATTACTTTATCATTAATTCATCAATTTTAGAAATCAATCTTTTAATTTATGAATTCGTTGTAAAAGATACATTGTCTTCGAAAACGTTGTATTGATTTTTAGGATTTCCATATTAAAAAGAGTAAATAAAAAGGTATTTTTGTTGAAAATAGATTTAACAAAAGATGAAAACACTAAAAGATTTTAACTTTAAGAATAAGAAAGCGTTAATTCGTGTAGATTTTAATGTGCCTTTAAATGATAAATTTGAAGTAACAGACGCTACCAGAATTCAGGCTGCAAAATCTACTATCATAGATATTTTAGAACAAGACGGAAGTTGTATCTTAATGTCTCATTTAGGACGTCCAAAAGGATTTCAAGATGAATTTTCTTTACGTCATATTGTAGAAACTGCTACAGATATTTTAGGAGTTCAAGTAAAATTTGTTGCAGATTGTATTGGTGAAAAAGTTGAAGAAGCTGTTGCCAATTTAGAATCTGGAGAAATCTTATTGTTAGAAAACTTACGTTTTTACGAAGAAGAGAAAAAAGGAGATGTTGCTTTTGCAGAAAAATTATCGAAATTAGGTGATGTT
Organism: Polaribacter sp. SA4-10; assembly: GCF_002163835.1. Lineage (NCBI taxonomy): Bacteria > Pseudomonadati > Bacteroidota > Flavobacteriia > Flavobacteriales > Flavobacteriaceae > Polaribacter > Polaribacter sp. SA4-10. Next base: position 2,540,459 of record NZ_CP019331.1, read on the forward strand.
TATGTAAACGATGCATTTGGTACTGCACACAGAGCACACGCTTCAACAACAATTATTGCTCAGTTTTTTCCTGAAAACAAATGTTTTGGAAACTTATTAGCAAGGGAAATTGAAAGTATAGATAAAGTATTAAACAATTCTGAAAGACCCGTGTTAGCAATTTTAGGAGGTGCAAAAGTATCGTCTAAAATAACTGTTATTGAAAATATTTTAGATAAAGTAGATCACTTAATTATTGGTGGAGGAATGAGTTTTACTTTTATTAAAGCACAAGGAGGATCTGTTGGAAATTCTATTTGTGAAGATGATAAAATGGAATTGGCTTTAGATATTTTAAAGCAAGCAAAAGCTAAAGGAGTTGAAATTCATATTCCAATAGATGTTATTGCTGCAGATGATTTTTCTAATGATGCGAATACTCAGATTTTAGACATTACTAAAATTCCAGATGGATGGCAAGGACTTGATGCTGGACCAAAATCTAGAGAAATTTTTGATACTGTTGTTAACAAGTGTAAAACTATTTTATGGAACGGACCTTTAGGGGTTTTTGAAATGGAATCTTTTGCAGGAGGAACAATTGCTTTAGGTCATTCTATTGACAAAGCAACTAAAAACGGCGCCTTCTCTTTAGTTGGAGGTGGAGATTCTGTTGCTGCTGTTAAACAATTCGGTTTTGCAGATAAAGTAAGTTATGTTTCTACTGGTGGTGGTGCTATGTTAGAAATGTTAGAAGGAAAAACGTTACCAGGAATTAATGCTATCTTAAAATAGTCGTTTATTTGTTTAATCGTGTAATTGTTTAATAGAAATTCCGATTAACAGATAGATTTTTAAATTTCAAAACATACTATAATTTTTATAAGCGTGTAATTTTAAAAAATTACACGCTTATTGTTTTATTAAAGTTTAAGTTTTAATTTCGTGGTTCTTTTTACATTTACATAAATAAACAATCACACGTTTACACATCATAAAATGAAATACACAAAATTACCACATACAGACATAAAAGTTAGTAAAATTTGTTTAGGAACCATGACTTGGGGTAAACAAAACACGCAAGAAGAAGGTTTTGAACAAATGGATTATGCGTTAGATCAAGGAGTAAATTTCTTCGATACCGCAGAACTATATTCAGTTCCTGCAACTCCAGATACGTATGGTTCTACAGAAACAATTATTGGAAACTGGTTTAAGAAAACAGGAAATAGAGATAAAATTGTTTTAACAAGTAAAATTGCGGGTCCAGGACCTTACACTGCTCATATTAGAGAGAATGGTTTTGCTAAAGAAGCAATTATAGCCGCTGTAGAAGGCAGTTTAAAAAGATTGCAAACAGAGTATATAGATTTATATCAATTGCATTGGCCAGAACGAGGAGTTAATACTTTTGGATTGAGAGATTATCCTTATAAAACGTCAAGAAAAGAAGCAGAAAATCATAGAGAGATTTTAGAAACTTTACAAGATTTAATCAAACAAGGAAAAATAAGACAAGTAGGTTTGTCTAATGAAACTCCTTGGGGAACAATGCAATATTTGCAAACCGCAAAAGAATTGAATTTACCAAGAATGATTACCATGCAAAATTCGTATTCTTTAGTGCATAGAAGTTATGAATACGGAATGTCTGAAGTTTCTATGAGAGAAGATATTGGTTTATTGGCGTATTCTCCTTTAGCACAAGGTGTGTTAACAGGCAAATATTTAAGAGGACAAAAACCTGCAGATGCTAGAGGAATTTTATTTCCTAATTATATTTTAAGATACCAATCAGATTTGGTGCAACAAGCGGTTTTACAATATGAAGCAATCGCTAAAAAACACGGAATTACTTTAACAGAACTCTCTTTAGCTTACATAAACCAGTTACCATTTGTTACTAGTAATATTATTGGAGCAACAAAAATGAGTCAGTTAAAAGAAAATATAGGAAGTATACATATTAATTTATCTGAAGAAGCTTTGAATGCTATTGAAGCAGTACATAATTTAATCCCTAATCCTGCGCCTTAGTTCAGTTGGCAGTTTAACAGTATTCAGTTGGCAGTATAAAAAAATCCGATGAAAATGAATTCAGCGGATTTTTTACTTTGTCATTCCTGCGAAAGCAGGAGTTTTTTTATGGAAATAATTTATAAATATCGTTTCGTTTCATAAAACGGGCAATTGTAATTGTTTCTTCAGAATAAAAAATTCCTAATCTATAATCACCAATTCTAATTCTATAAGCTTCTGGATGGCCAGAGATTGCTTTTACATTTTTAATGTCTGATAAATTTTCAGCTATTTTTAAATTAGCCACAACTTCAGCTAATTTCAGTTTTAACTTACTGTTTTTAATTTTGTTTACATCTTTTAAGGCCTGACGTAAATAAATAATTTCCATTATTTTAAGGCATTTAAAAACTCTTCCTCGCTAACTGTATCGGTTCTATCTGCTTGTTGCATTAAAAGTAAAAGGCCTAAATCTTCTTTTTGTTCTTGTGTTAAGCGATCTAATTGTTCTTTTTCTTTCGATTTTACAAACAATTCAATAGCTTTTTCCATCAAGGCTTTCACACTTAATCCTTCAAAAGCTGACAAAACTTTTAGTTTGGTAAGAATAGTATCATCTATTTCTATTAATTTTTTCATTTTGTATGGTTATATTTAGATAGCTATAGTACAAATATATAATATATATACTATATATAAGTGTATGTATATATAAAAAAAATCCAAAAGAATTTTCTTTTGGATTTTTTACTTAATATTTTAAAATAACGAATTTGTAAATTCGTGGTAATTTAATTACTCAACCAATTTTATAGCACTCGCTACAAATCTTCCATCTACAACATCACCCGTAATTTCTGCTTTTCTAACAACTTCACAAAAACCTGTATGTTCATCATGAGCATCGCCAAAATCATCAATATTAAAACCATCAACAAAATAAGCTTGGTTGTTAATACGAACAGCCAAACTACATCCATCTTCAGAATCTAATTCAAATTGACATTGACCACAAGAAACTTCTGCAACTTGTTTGATTTCTTTTTTGTTTCCACAAGAAAAAGCAATCATAAATAACGATAGTAAAAGTAATTTTTTCATAATTATATATTTAAAATAGTTCTCGCTACAAAATTTTTTGGTTCTCAAAAATGTACTCGAACTGACATTACATATTTTTACTCGGTTTCTGCCACATCGAGTAATTTTGATTTTCATCAAAATTGTATCGAGATGTTTTTTATTCTATTTAGTTGTTTTTTACACAACAGTAAGACTGAAAAATGGCCACTGCAAACTGCTTACTGAATATTATTTTCCTCCCCAACTATCACGTAATCCAACAGTTTTATTGAATACTAAATTGTCTGAAGTAGCATCATCATCCACATTAAAATACCCTAAACGTTGAAACTGAAAACGTTCTCCAATTTTTGCAGTTTGCAAACTTGGTTCTACAAAAGCAGTAATAATTTCTAAAGAATTCGGATTTATAAACTCCATATAATCTTTGTCTTTATGTGCGTCTGGAGCTTCATCTAAAAACAATCTATCATAAGCTCTAACTTCTGCTTTAACAGCGTGTTTTGCAGAAACCCAGTGCAAAGTACCTTTTACTTTACGTTTGCTTTCTTCAGTATCCATTCCAGATTTTGTTAATGGATCATACGTACAATGAATCACAGTAATTTCCCCATTTTCATCTTTTTCACAACTTGTTGCTGTAATAAAATAGGCATTCTTTAAACGAACTTCTTTACCTAATTTTAATCGAAAGAATTTCTTATTTGCTTCTTCTCTAAAATCTTCACGTTCAATATAAACTTCTCTAGAAAAAGGAACTTCTCTACTGCCAAAGCCCTCTTCATAATCATTATAATTAGCAATTAACATTTCCTCTTTTCCTTCCGGATAATTATCAATAATTACTTTTACAGGATCTAAAACTGCCATCACTCTTTTGGCAGTATTATTTAAATCTTCACGAATCTTAAATTCTAATAAAGCAACATCAATTACATTTTCACGTTTAGAAACACCAACAGTTTCAATAAAACTCTTTATTGCATTTGGTGTATAACCACGTCTTCTTAAACCAGAAATTGTAGGCATTCTTGGATCATCCCATCCAGAAACAATATTCTTTTCAACCAAAGTCAACAATTTACGTTTACTCATAATTGTATAACTCAAATTCAAACGAGAAAACTCGCGTTGTTTTGGCGGATTTGGAAATTCAGATTTACTGTATTCATATACATTATCTCTAAACCAATTATATAAATCTCTATGAGGTTTAAATTCTAAAGAACATAAAGAATGCGAAATTTGTTCTAAATAATCACTTTCTCCATGCGTCCAGTCATACATTGGGTAAATACACCAATCGTTACCAGTTCTGTGGTGTTCTTTGTACATAACTCTGTACATTAAAGGATCTCTTAATAGCATGTTATCACTAGCCATATCAATCTTTGCACGCAACGTATGTTCACCTTCTTTAAACTTTCCATCTTTCATTCCTTGAAACAATTCCAAGTTTTCTTCTACAGCTCTATTTCTAAAAGGACTGTTTGTTCCAACTTGAGTAGGAGTTCCTTTCTGAGCTCTCATTTCTTCAGATGATTGGCTGTCTACATACGCTTTTCCATCTTTAATCAATAAAATAGCCCAGTCATACAATTGCTGAAAATAATCTGAAGAATACAATTCATTTGCCCATTTGTAACCTAGCCAAGAAATATCATCTTTAATGGCATCTACATACTCCTGCTCTTCTTTTGCAGGGTTTGTATCGTCAAAACGTAAGTTTACTGGCGCGTTGTATCTTTCACCCAAACCAAAACTAATTCCAATTGCTTTAGTATGTCCAATATGCAAGTAACCATTAGGTTCTGGCGGAAAACGAAAACGTAAATTTTCTTTTGGCATTCCATTTGCCAAATCTTCTTCAATAATTTGCTCTAAAAAATTGAGCGATTTTTTCTCTTCAGACATCATTTATACGCTATAAATTAAGCAACAAAATTACATAAAATACTTTATAGGTATTTAGCATTTGTAACAAAATTGTAAATTCAGCATCTAATAGATAAACACAACAAACTATGAGCGATCAAATAAGAAATTACACGTGCCCAAAATGCAATAGCAAAACCTATAAATTGGGTCAAATGCGAGCAACTGGAGGTACATTATCAAAAATTTTCGATATTCAAAATCAGAAATTTACCAGTGTAACTTGTGAGCGTTGTACCTATACAGAATTTTACAAAACCAAAACCAGTGCAATTAGCAACGTTTTCGACTTTTTTACGAGTTAATTTTTGGGCGTTACTTTATCCTGAAGGCATTCAGGACCAAGGTCAGGCTTTACACTATAGTTTTTTTTATGCTGAATTTAGTTCAGCGCAAAAAAAAGCTGCCGTTTCAATCCTTAACGCAGGCATTTATTTCCATTTAAAGTCATTATAATATAATTTATAGCCTATTTTTTATCGTAAATTTGCTACTTATTAAAAAATTGTAAAAGATTAAAATATAATTAAATGGGCATAATACAGGTAAACAATATTAAACTCCATGCATTTCACGGGTGTTTAGAAGAAGAGTCTAAAATAGGTAGTGAATACAGCATTGATGTTCAGGTAGTGGCTGATTTAAGAAAATCTGCAAGAACAGACAAATTATCAGATACAGTAGATTATGTTCATTTAAACCATGTTGTAAAAGAAGAAATGGCCATTCGTTCAGAACTATTAGAAGAAGTTGCACAACGTATCTTAAATCGCTTATTTAAAGAAATTAGAAAGATTAAAAAAGCAAAAGTTTCTGTTGCAAAAATTAATCCACCAATAGGAGGAAACGTAGAAGAGGTTGTTGTAATTCTAACAAAAAAACGATAAGAGTAAAAAATACTTGTGGTAATTGTAAAATTGATTAAATTTGCAATCCTTTAAAGAAAATTAGGGTGTCTTGGCCGAGTGGCTAGGCAATGGTTTGCAAAACCATGTACAGCGGTTCGAATCCGCTAGACACCTCAAAAAAAACTTCAACCTTTGGTTGAAGTTTTTTGTTTTTCACCAACTTTAATTTAACAATACTGATTTCGTTAAACTTGGAATGTACTTATAATTATAAAAAAACAAGAAAGTCAAAATTCTATCTTCTACTCCTATTTTTTTCTGTAAAAAGGAATAATTAAAAAGTATAAATTATTTAATTTTAGTATGCTAGTCCTCCTTTTTTAAAAAAAGTTAACCCTGCCTTAGGAAATACCATTTATCAACAAATAACTAGTAAAGAGCACTTTATTTAAAGTTTATAAGCTGTAAATCAACGAATTTAAATGTCTATTTATCGAAAAATTCCATAAAAAAAAGCATTCAATAGTACTTTTGGTTAACAAACCAAACCAAACTATAAATTATGTTTTTACAGATTTTACCAGCAGACAAAGTATCAACAGTTCAATTAGTTTTCGAAAATCAATTAGTATTTGTTATTTTAGGATTAGCAATATCTGTTTTTACAATTTTGAAAATCACAAAGTTTTTAAGTCAATTAAGATTTACTTTATAATAATCAATGTATTACACTTATTTTTTGTGCTAAATTTTATGGTGTAGTGAAATTGTATGAGAAATAAATAGATATTTAAATCCGTTTAAAGGTCTTTAAATACAACTCACCTGAATTAAACAACCTTTTATCGAAAAAACAAGGTTACGAGTTGACCCTGTTGATACCTTTGAAGTATCAAATTAAAACTATAAATTATGTTTTTACAAATTTTACCAGCAGACAACATAGCAACAGTGCAATCTGTTTTTGAAAATGAATTATTATTTGTGGTTTTAGGATTATCAATATCTGTTTTCATAATTTTGAAAATTATAAAGGTTTTAAGTAAAATAAAACTTACGAGTACTTCTGCTAAACCAGGTTTTTCTTCTTAAGAAATTACTTCAATTTTTTTACTTCTTTTTTTAAGAAAATCTTTAGATAGTTCTTAACAAAAAATTATATATTTTTCTGCATCTTTGTATTCTATGTACTCATATAAAATGAGTCTTACTATCTTACAATTATTAAATAATTCTTTTCATAAGCAATTATTATAATTTTAATTTTATAGAATGAAGATTTACCCCATAGAAACTGGAAAATTTAAATTAGATGGAGGTGCAATGTTTGGCGTTGTTCCTAAAACTATTTGGCAAAAAACAAATCCGGCAGACAGCAACAATTTAATAGATATGAGCATGAGGTGCATGCTTATAGAAGATGGTAATCGATTAATTTTAATTGATACTGGATTAGGTGCTAAACAATCAGATAAATTTTTTGGCTATTATTTTCTCTTTGGAGATTTTTCTTTAGATACTTCTTTGGCAAAATATGGTTTTCATAGAGATGATATTACAGATGTTTTTTTAACCCATCTTCATTTTGATCATTGTGGTGGCGTTATAGAATGGAACTCTACTAAAACATTATTACAACCCGCTTTTAAAAATGCACTATTTTGGTCTAATCAAAATCATTGGAAATGGGCTACAGAACCAAATCCAAGAGAAAAAGCATCCTTTTTAAAAGAAAATATAAACCCAATAAAAGAAAGTGGACAACTAAACTTTATCCACAGAAATGCAAAAGACCAAATTGGTTTTGATGTATTATTTATGGATGGTCATACAGAAAAACAAATGTTACCAAAATTAAATTATCAAGGTAAAACAATTGTTTTTATGGCAGACTTATTGCCAACAGTTGGGCATATTCCTTTGCCTTATGTTATGGGTTATGATACAAGGCCTTTACTTACTATTAAAGAAAAAGCAGCTTTTTTAAATGAAGCAGCGGATCATAATTATTACCTTTTTTTAGAGCATGATGCTGCAAATGAAATCTGTACTGTAAAGCATACAGAAAAGGGAGTTAGATTAAAAAACACACATAAATTTATAGATATATTTAATTAAGAGAAGAGAGATATGAGAATTTTAAAGCCTATTTTTTATACAGCCATAGCTAGTTTAATTTTTACAAGTTGTAAATCATCAATTTCAACAATAGCTGTTCCTGCAGGGTCAGATGCAATTGTAAATGTTACCGCTAAAAAAGGAACTTTATCAGAAGATGAAAAGAACAGATGGAGTCATGCAGATTTAGAAAAAGATTCTATTCCTGGTATGAGTATTGCAAAAGCATACACTTTTTTAGAAGGTAAAAAAGGAGTAATAGTTATTGTAGGTATTGCAGATTCTGGTATAGATGTAGCGCAAGAAGATTTAAAAGAGGTTGTTTGGACAAATACAAAAGAAATTGCAGGTAATAATAAAGATGATGATAAAAATGGATATATAGATGATATTCATGGGTGGAATTTCTTAGGAAACAAAGAAGGTAAAATTGTAAATGCAGATCAATTAGAAATTACTAGAATTGTAAAAACAGGAATGAATAAATTTGGAAATAAAAAAGCATCAGAAATAGCTGAAGCTGATAAGACTGAATTTGAAGAGTTCTTAAAAATTAAAGAGGAGTTTGATAAAGTTGCCACTGCAAAACAAGAAGAAATTAGCAACTTAAAAAAGACAGAAGAGAGAATCAATCAAATTGAAGCTAGTTTTATTGCAGTCAACAAAATTGTAGGAAAAGAAAATAGTACACTAGAAGATTTAAAAGGTATTAAACCAGAAAATCCAGCAGCAGCTGCACAAATTGCAGATGTTACAAATCTTTTAAAAAACGGAATGTCTCAATCTGGAGTTAAAGAGTATAAAAAAAGACTTTCAGAGTATCTTAAAAAGCAAGAAGAAGGTAAAAGCTATGATTTAGATTTTAATGCTCGTCAAACTTTAGGAGACAATTTATATGATATAAATGATAAATTTTACGGAAACAATAATGTGATTGGTTCTAAAGATTTAGAAATTCATGGTACTCACGTTGCAGGAATTGTAGCTGCATCTAGAAATAATAATAAAGGTGTAAATGGTGTTGCTAATAATGTAAAAATTATGGCTGTAAGAGTTGTTCCTGATGGAGATGAGCATGATAAAGATATTGCCTTAGGAATTAGATATGCAGTAGATAATGGCGCAAAAGTTATTAATACAAGTTTTGGAAAAGGATATTCACCAAACAAAGAATGGGTGTATGCAGCTATAAAATATGCAGCTAAAAAAGATGTGTTAATTGTAAATGCAGCAGGTAATGATGGTGCAAATATAGATGTTAAAAAAACGTTTCCTAATGACTCTAAAGACTTATTAAGTGAAATTTCAGACAATGTTATTACAATTGGAGCAATGAGTTTGCATTATGATGAAAAATTACCAGCTTCTTTTTCTAATTATGGTAAAATTAATGTAGATGTTTTTGCACCGGGTGTAGATATTTATTCAACATTTCCTAAAGATGAATACCAAGCAATTAGTGGTACTTCTATGGCGGCTCCTTCTACTGCAGGTGTTGCTGCTTTGGTGCGTTCTTATTATCCAGAATTATCTGCAAGTCAGGTAAAACATATTTTAATGAATTCTGGAGTAAAAATCAATTTTGATGTTATTAAGCCAGGTACAAAAGATGAAAAAGTTCCTTTTGCAGATTTATCCGTTTCTGGTAGAATTGTAAATGCTTACAATGCTTTAAAAATGGCAGATAGAATTGTAAACAGAAAATAAATAATAATAATTACAAAAAACGCCGAATTAATTTTCGATGTTTTTTTTATTAATACTAATTTAAAATAAATTATAATGAAAAAAATATTCTTGTTATCCTTTTTGGCAATCCTGCTAATATCTTGTGGTCAAACAAAAAACATTGTTACTAACCAAAAAGTTGTGTCTAATGCTACTTATTGGCAACAACGTGTAGCGTATAAAATGGATATTGATATGAATGTGAATAATTATCAATACAAAGGAAAACAAGAGTTGGTGTATACAAATAACTCACCAGATGATTTAAATAAAGTGTTTTATCATTTATATTTTAATGCATTTCAACCGGGTTCTCAAATGGATGCTAGATCTAGAAATATTAAAGATCCTAGCACAAAAATTGGAAACAGAATTAGTAAGTTATCTCCTTCGGAAATAGGATTTATAAAAGTGAATTCTTTAAAACAAAATGAGGTTGCTGTATCTTATAAAATCGTTGGAACAATTTTAGAAGTAACATTAAATAAGCCAATTAAATCTGGAGAAAGTGTAACGTTTAACATGAATTTTGATGCGCAAGTTCCCGTGCAAATTAGAAGATCTGGAAGAAATAATAAAGAAGGAGTTGCACTGTCTATGTCTCAATGGTACCCAAAAATGGCAGAATATGATTTTGAAGGTTGGCATACACCACCTTATATTGCTCGTGAATTTCACGGTGTTTGGGGAGATTTTGATGTAACACTTCATATTGATAAAAATTATGTTGTTGGAGGTACAGGATATTTGCAAAATCCACAAGAAATTGGTTTTGGATATGAAGATAAAAACAAACCATTAAAGATCCCTTCCGGAGAAAAGTTAACATGGCATTTTAAAGCGCCAAATGTACACGATTTTATGTGGGCAGCAGACCCAGATTATATTCATGATACTTTAAAAATGGAAAACGGAATTGATTTACATTTTTATTACAAGAAAAACTTAGATAAAAAGTATCTGAAATACTGGAAAGATTTACAGCCAAAAACGGCAGAATTAATCACGTACTTTTCTGAAAACGTTGGTCAATATCCATACAAACAATATTCTGTAATTCAGGGTGGAGATGGAGGAATGGAGTATGCAATGGCTACTTTAATTACGGGAGAACGTAAATTTGGAAGTCTTTTTGGAGTTACAGCACATGAAATGGCACACACTTGGTTTCAGTTTTTATTAGCATCTAATGAAAGTAAGCACCCTTGGATGGATGAAGGTTTTACAAGTTATATTTCATCAAAAGCAACTAATGAAATCTTACAGGAAGGAAAAGAAAATCCAAATACAGGTCCTTATAGAGGTTATAATTACGTTGTAAAAAACGGAATTGAAGAAACGCTTTCTACGCATGCAGATAGATACGATTCAAACACAGCTTATGGTGTTGCAAGTTATACGAAAGGAAGTATGTTTTTATCGCAATTAGAATATATAATTGGTCAAGAAAATACCGCAAAAGGAATTAAAAAATACTTTACAGATTTTAGTTTTAAACACCCTACTCCAAATGATGTAAAACGTTCTATGGAAAAAGTTTCTGGGCTAAATTTAGATTGGTATTTAAATGAATGGACACAAACTACGCATACAATAGATTATGGAATTAAATCTGTTGAAGGAACAACAATTACTTTAGAAAGAATAGGTCAAATGCCAATGCCAGTAGATGTTGAGGTTGTTTATATAGATGATACTAAAGAAAGTTTTAATATTCCTTTAGAAATGATGCGTGGCCATAAACCAACTTCTGCTAAAGTGTTAACAGATTGGGGTTGGACAAATCCAACATATACTTTTAAAACTTCAAAAGAAGTTAAGTCTGTGGTGATAGATAAATCTGGATTAATGGCAGATATCAATTTAGAGAACAATACTTTTGGCGAGAAAAAAAAACAATAGTCAATTTTAAATCATTTGTTTCTTATGTAAAAATAGGAGTAAAACATGTTTTAAAGCTTTCACTATATAATTATATCTTATTTTTAACTTTATTAGTTGCTGTTCTCAGTTTTAAACAATGGAAAAAAATACTTTGGTTAGTTGTTTCTATTGCTTTTAGTTACTCTTTTGGAATGGTATTGGTAGCTTATGGTCATTTTATACCAAAAATAGATATAATTAGGTTTTTAATTCCTTTTACTATTTTTATGCTTGCAATATTTAATATTTTATCAATAAAGAATATACTTAGAAGCAATGGAAAACAGGTATTGTTGTTCGCAATTTTATTTGGTTTTTTTAATGGATTAGGGTCTTCTGGTGAACTTATGTTGCAGGTTCAGAAAAATGAAAGCGAGTTAGTTCCTATCATTGAAGTTGTTTTAGGAGCAGGTACTTCTCTGCTAATAGCTGTTTTAGGATTGTTAACTGTATTTACAGTACTTAGAAAGATACCTAGATTTGATAAGAAAATTTTAATTTTAGCTTTTTCAATAGTTGTTTTAGGTTTATCAGTACCACTAATGTTTGGTCAAATTTTTAATTAAATAATCAAATGAATTAACGCTAAAGAAAACACATAAAAAAAGCGAGACAAATGTCTCGCTTTTTTTTACGTTGAAAATTTCAATTTAAAACCCAGTTCCTGGTGCCTCTGGAGAAGCAGCTTGTGCTTTTTGTGGGTTTAAAATTAGATAGGTTCCTAACGCAGTTAAAGCTGCATATTTACCGTAATTTCCTATTTTTTTAATTGCTTGTTTACGCGTAATTTCTTGAGCTTTATCTTGAGTTTTTTGGTTTTGTTTTTTCATGCTATTTTGTCTTTAAAATTACCGTTATTATTCTAATATTATTTTCTTACTTAAGTTCCCTTTATCAGTCTTAAGTTTTACAACATAAACACCTGTGGCTAATTTTGGTAAAGCAATGTCTTTTACTCCATTAGATTTAAAAGAGGTGTTGAATACCTGTTTTCCTAAAAGATTAAATAAAGTAACATTGGTTTTACTATTGTTTTGCAAGCCAGTAATTCTTAAAGTACTTGTATCGGTTTTAAAGACACTAACATTTTCTAACCCAATATCTTCTATCGTTAAAGTACTTCTAGAAGTATGTATATAAAATCTTCCAATTCCGTTTAAAGTAGTAGAAGGTGTAATTTTATAAGCACTATTTGCCTCATCTAAACGTGTGAATGTGTTAGTAGCTCTATCTTCTAAAAATATTTTTAGATCAGAAGTAAAGTTTGAAGCATTTAAAGAGAATGTAATTTCTACATCAGCTGCTGTATTAACTCCAATAGGTACCACCATGTTTTCATAATTAGAATTTGGTAAGGTTTGTATTGCAAGGTTTTTACCTTTGTTATCTAAAACTAGTTGCGTATAAATAGCAAAGGGATTAGAAACTCCAGTAAATAGAGAGCTATCATAACCATCATCAAAACCAGTAGTTTTATTTTCTATGTAAAAAATTTCTGCGCTTTTTATAGTTGTACCCTCTTTAATAGATAACTTAATTTCTGGCCTGTTTTCTTGCTTTAAAAAAGTACCTCCACCACTATGAGTTTGCATCGCTTCCAATAAATTTACAGTACCTGTAGCTAAAGCTTTTACAAAAAAACCTTGTCCTGGAGCTATTTTATATGCATTTGCAAAATTCTTTGTAATGTATTCACCAACATTACTATTCGCTTTTGAATCCCATAACCAAATAGTTGGTTCAGCCAATATTCCTATTGAATTATTACTTAAAAATGTACCTCCATCTATATATGATGTATACGGGTTTCCAATGGCGTTATATTGATCACCAGTTGCATTAACAGTAATAGCTACACCAGCATTGTTCGTGTTTAGTGTTCCAACAAAATCTAGCGCAATTCCATTAGGTATAAGAGCATGGTCGAGTTTTAAAGTATACCCTTTTCCATTGGTGAAAGCACCAGGTGTATCACCTTCTGAATAATAAGCCCATTTAGCATTTACTCCATTCGTGTTTATATAAGGAGCAATACCTCGTTTTGTTCCATTCTTAGCCATGCCAGGTAAAAAACCAGCAATGTTGTGTCCGTTTACAGGAGATGAAATTAAGTGCCAAGCTTTACTAATATCAGCATTAGCAGTTACAAATCTCAAATATGTAACATTACCAGTAGCAGTACCTTTTACAATTAAGGAACCATTTGTTGTAGCATCAGATTTTATATTAAAAGTACCGTTTTGAGTTAGGTTTCCATCCATAGTTAAAGAACCACCTTCATTTACAGTTAAAGTAGCACTTGCATCAATTGTAATATTATTAGCAACTGCTACTGTACTAGAACTTATTATAGGACTGTTCGTTACATTTGGAATTACAGGGCTACTTGTTGCTGTTGGAACAGAATTTGAACTCCAGTTAGTAGCTGTTGCCCAATCTGTATTTGTAGTACCTGTCCATGTAGAAGTACTAATATTAGAGGTAAGGGTAAGATATAATTGTGAAAAACTGGTAGCATTACTACAACTACCACCGTTTATTTGAAATTTATAACTACCACTTACAGGGGCAACAAACCCTGTTATTTGGCCATCATCTCCACAGCCATCCGTGCTAAAGGCAACAGCGCTATTAGAAGGGGCGTATATAGTAATTTCACTATCGTAAGGAGTGTTACAATTATCAAATGTATATGTATGTCCGGCTACCACATTATTAATTGTCATATATTCGCCGCCCCACATACTGGCAACTTGGACTCTATTTCCAACTGCTAGTGATGAGCTATCAAATTGTGTACCATTATTATTTTGAAGTGGACATTGTGCGGATAAAAAATGTGAACAAAGCAGAAAGATGCTTAAAAGTATCGTTTTTTTCATTTTATTTGTAGGGTTTTTAAAGTATTTTTGACAACTATAAAGTATTTTAAGCTGTTTGTACTGATTAATAAATCACAATTTGTAGTTTTGGATAAATTTTAGCTAATGAAATTAAAAATTATTTTTAACAGTAGCTTTATTGTATTAGTTACTTTTTTTTTTTTAGGTTGTTCTAAAAACTCGAATAAAGAGTTAATATACCTTTCTGCAAATGAACTTCATATAGCAAACATTTCATTAGAAAAAGACATTGTACACGATTTTTTTTCACCTCCCGTAGCTAGTAGAATTTACCTATACCCAAACTTAATTGCTTACGAGGTACTCGCACAAAAAACAGATAAATATGCTTCTCTTCAGGCGATATTTCCAGATTTCCCTGTGATTCATAAATATGATTCTGAAAAGACGAGACCTTTAGCAGCATTATACTGTTTCTATGCTGTAGCCAATGAACTTGTTTATACAAACAAAAATCTTTTATTAGAAATAGCGCGTTTAGATAGTACTTATGCAGACCTTCCAGAATTAAGTAAAATAAAAAAATATACAAATGAAGTCTCTAAACAATTATTTTCTTGGATGAAAGAAGATGGATATGATTTAACCAGAAATATGGGAAATTACACGCTTTTAAAAACGAAGGGAAGTTGGAAGCCAACCCCTCCAGATTTTTTGGATGCTTTAGAACCAAATTGGGGTAAAATGCGCCCACTTGTTTTAGATTCAGCATCACAGTTTAGGTCAGTTCCACCTATTCCTTACGATTTATCTGAAAATAGCGAATTTAAAAAAGAACTGTTAGAAGTTTATGAAATTGTAAAAAACAAAACAGCAACTACTATTGCAATAGCAAAATTTTGGGACTGCAACCCAATTATTGTAGTTCATAATGGGCATTTTTCTTATTCTGAAAAAAAGTTGACTCCCGGAGGACATTGGATGAATATTTGTAGATCTGCAGCAATTAATACAAAACAAGATATTGAAGCAACTGCTTACGCATACACTTCTTTAAGTATAGGGATTTTTGATGCATTTATTGGCTGTTGGGATACAAAATATGCTACAGATTATATTCGTCCAGTAACGGTTATTCAAAATGAGATAGATCCAAGTTGGTCAACAATCCTAGTAACGCCTAATTTTCCAGAATACACAAGCGGACATAGTGTAGTTTCTAAAGTAGCTTCTATGACACTTACAGCTTTTTTTGGAGAAAATTACGCGTTTACAGATTCTACAGAAGTTCCTTATGGGATGCCTCCAAGATCATTTAAATCCTTTCAAGACGCTTCAGATGAAGCAGCAATTAGCCGTTTTTACGGAGGAATTCATTATAAAACAGGTATTTACAAGGGTGTTAAACAAGGAGAACTCATAGGGAATATTGTTCTTGAAAAATTAAAAAAATTAAATAATGAAACTGATTAACCTTTCTTATATAGTACTACTTTTTTTACTTTTTGCATGCGTAGGTAACGAAACCATTGAAAATGGCACTAAAAAAATTTCTTTTAGTAAAAATAAAAACACTCTTTTTACATTGCTATCAAAAGAAGATAGTGGCTTTTATTTTTTAAATGAAGTAAATCAAACCGAAGACGTAAACGTTCTCACTTATGAGAATTTTTTTAATGGTGCAGGCGTAGGAATTGGAGATATTAACAATGATGGATTGCCAGATGTTTTTATGACCGGAAACCTATTTGGAGGTAGGCTATATTTAAATAAAGGAGATTTAAAATTTGAGCAAATTTCAGAAAGTGCAAACATTTTTATTCCTGGATTTACAACTGATGTTTCTTTTGTAGATATTAATAATGATGGATTTCAAGACATATATCTATGTCGTTCCTTAACTATAGACCCCGAAAGTAGAAAGAATGTTCTTTTTATTAATAATAAAGATAACACTTTTACAAATATGGCAGATGCTTATGGTGTTGCTGATACTGGGTATTCAAATCAATCAACTTTTTTTGATTATGATAATGATGGAGATCTTGATCTATTTGTAATGAACCACCGTAAAGATTTCGAAAATGCGCAAACAATCTACCAAACAGATACTGCAAAAGGAAATGTAGTTCCGGGTCATTCATTTTGGGATGACGCATCTGCAGATAAGTTGTATCGTAATAACGGAAATAATAGTTTTACAGATGTTACAAAAAAATCAAAAATTATTAATAACGATTTTAGTTTGAGTGCACTTGCCACTGATTTGAATGATGATGGACTTATAGATCTTTATATTTCTAATGATTTTGTATCGGTAGACCATGCATATATTAATAAAGGAAATGGTGTTTTTAAAGATGAAATTGCGAGTATGTTTGCTCATATTCCGCTAAGTGCAATGGGGTCTGACATTGCCGATATTAATAACGATGGCTTTCTCGACTTATTTAATGTAGATATGAGACCTGAAGACAATTTTAGGCAAAAACAGCTAAAAAAACAAGGAACTTTTGATAATACAAAACTTGCCGAAAATTATGGATTTCACCGTCAAGTGAGTAGAAACATGTTGCAATTAAATAATGGCGACGGAACATTTAGTGAAATTGGTCAATTAGCTAATGTTGCTTATACTGATTGGAGTTGGTCTCCTTTATTTGCTGATTTTGATAATGATGGTTGGCAAGATTTATTTATAGCAAACGGTCATTACAAAGATATTACTGATCTCGATTACTTAAAGTATCAATCGGTAGAAGAGGTTAATCGTGCTGGAGGACTTGACCATGTTAAAAAAATAGATTTGATTAACTTGATGAAAAGCACCAAGATTAAAAATTATGCTTATAGTAATCAGAGAAATCTTCAGTTTGAGAACAAAACCAAAGAATGGGGGCTAGACAATCTTTCTCATTCTAACGGCAGTGCATATGTAGATTTAGATTTAGATGGCGATCTTGAGTTAATTGTAAACAACTTTAATCAAGAAGCTTTTCTATATAAAAATAACGCAATAGAACAAGGAAAAGGAAATTATCTTACAGTAGTTCTTAAGGGAAAAGATGGAAACCTAAATGGGTTTGGATCTAAAGTAACACTAACAACTAGTAAAGGTTTTCAAGTTAGAGAATGTACGCCATATAGAGGTTTTCTTTCCTCTAGTGATGCTTCCCTTCACTTTGGACTTGGCGAGGTTTCGGAAATAGAAAAATTAGAAATTAATTGGCCCAATGGAAAAAGCGAAACCATTAAAAATATAAAATCAAATCAACGATTAATTGTAAATATTTTAGATGCAAAAGATTCAAGAATCAACAATGTTGTATCTAAAACGTATTTTACACAACTTAAAAATAAAACAAACTTTAAACATACAGAAAGTAACTATAATGACTTTAAACAAGAACCTCTTTTAGAGTATTTTCAATCTAATAAAGGCCCTATTTTAGAAATTGCTGACGTAAATAATGATGGTTTCAATGATTTTTACGTAGGTGGAAGCTCTGGATATTCAGGAACTCTTTTTATTCAAGAAAAGAATGGAACATTTACAAAGAAAATAACTCCAGATTTTGTTTCTGATAAATTTTATGAGGATGGAGGTTGTGCATTTATAGACGTAAATGGAGATAAATCATTAGATCTATATGTTTCAAGTGGTAGTAATGAGTTTTATAACGGAAAAAATTTACAAGACAGATTATACATAAATGATGGCAAAGGAAATTTTGTAAGATCTATAAATTTGCTTCCTACTATTTCTACTTCAACTTCTTGTGTGAGCCCTATCGATTTTGATAATGATGGAGATTTAGATTTATTTGTTGGTGGTTTTGTAAAGAAAAATGAATATCCACTTTCTAACAAAAGTTGGTTGTTAAAAAATGAAAATGGTCGTTTTAAAGATGTTTCTAATTTGCTTCCAAATAATGGAAAACTTGGAATTGTAAATGATGCTATATCAATAAACTCTAACAGTTTAATGGTTGTTGGAGAATGGATGAAGATCACTCAATTAAATAAGAATAATAAAGGATTTTTTGAAAAAGAAAGTAATAATGGATTAGAGAATACATCTGGTTGGTGGAACACTATTAAGGCTCATGATTTTGATCAAGATGGCGATTTAGATTTTATTGTTGGAAATAGGGGTAATAATTCTATGTTTAAAGCCAGTGTTGAGCATCCTGCAAAAATATACTATGGTGATTTTGATTCAAATAAAGATCTTGATGCAATTCCCTGCTATTACAATCCTATTGAGAAGAACTATTTTCCAAAGGCAGGATTAGATCAACTTTTTATGCAAATGAAAGGTGTTCGAAAAATTTTCCCTAATTATACTTCGTATTCTCGTGCATCTTTGAATCAAATAATCCCTGACCAAAGTCAGTTTTTTATGTCTCAAACCTCTGCATCTGTATATGTTGAAAATCTTGGGAATGGTAAGATGTCTGTACAAGAATTACCTATTCAAGCTCAATTTTCTTACGTTCATGATATACTTATAAAAGATGTTAATAAAGACGGAGAGAAGGATGTTGTTTTGGTTGGAAATAACTTTGGGGTAGATGTAAATATAGGAAAATCTGACGCGAGTAAAGGATTAGTTTTACTTAATAAAAAAGGTGAATTTAAGGCTCAATCTCCTTTGGAAAGTGGTTTTTCTACAGGTAATTTTGATACTCGAAAAATCATTCAAATATCTGATGAAATTGTAATTGTATCGACAAATGATGGACCCTTGCTTTTTTATAGAAATAAGTAAATAGAATGAGTTGAGTTATTTTTTATGAGTATCTAAAGTAAATAAATAATAGTCATTTTTAATAAAAAAGCAGCACATGAATAAGTGCCGTTCAATAATCTTAATATATTTTATTAGCTTCTAGAACGAAAAGAATCTACTAATGCAATAATATAATTAACAAAACTCTAAAGTTGCATATTTTTTATAGATTAATTTTTTGTTATATTTCTATCAGGTACTACTATGCTAATAGCTGTTTTAGTATTGTTAACTGTATTTACAGTACTCAGAAAGATATCTAGATTTGATAAGAAAATTTTTATTTTAGCTTTTTCAGTAGTTATTTTAGGTTTATCAGTACCACTAATGTTTGGTCAAATCTTTAATTGAGAGTTTCAAAACACTAATGAATAAATTCATCAATTTTATCATTTGGGATAAAGCCTTTTAGCATTAAAAAGACACCACAAACAATTAGAATAATGCCCATTATTCTTTTAACTTTATAAATAACTTGAGGTGTCATTTTGTTTTTTAGTTGTTTCGCTAAGAGTATTTTTCCTAAATCTGTAATTGCATATCCTAAAATTACGGTTGCAAAATACCAAAAAATACTTGTAGGATTCATGTCTAAAGTGGGTCCAACTACTACTACAATTCCTAACCAAAAAGCTAAAACCCCAACATTTATAAAGTTTAAAAAGTACCCTTTAAAGAAAAGCTTTAAGTAATTATTCTTTATAGGTACTTCAATAATATTAGATTTCTCTAAAGCTTCTTTTTTATTTTGCTTATTAAAATAAGTAATTAATCCATATATGATAAGCACTAAACCCCCTATAAAGAAAAGCCTTGGATCGTCTTTAATTTTTTCTAATAGCGATCTACTTCCGTAATATGCTATCAAAATAAAAGTAACGTCCCCTAAAATTACACCTAAATCAAAAGCAATAGCAGCCCTAGCACCTTTAAAAATACTGGTTTGAATAAGTTTAAAAAATACTGGGCCTATCATGAAAGCCATGAAAAAACCAATTAAAAAAGCATTTTTAAAGTCGTAAATATCCATTGTCTAAAAATACTGTTATTTAATTGAAGGGTAAAAAGAAAGGATGGAAAAACCATCCTTTCTGAATAAAAAATCTATTTGTTAATTTTGAATTCGTTTTTAAACATCATCAAAATCAATACTAATTTTTGAAGTAGTTGGATATGCTTGACAAGCTAATACAAGGCCTTCTTCAACTTCACTATCTGATAAAATTGAGTTTTTAACCATTACTGCTTTTCCTTCTGTAACTTTACATAAACAAGAGCTACAAACGCCTCCTTGACAAGAATAAGGAGCGTCTAAATTATTACGTAAACTTGCTGATAAAATATCGTCAGTTTGATTCATAATAAATGTAGTTTCTTCATCATCTAAGAAAATAGTTATTTCTGTGCTTCCTTCTTTTATTTCTAAAACTGCCTCTTCATCAACAGAAACTGTAAATAATTCAAAATGAATATTTTTATCAGCAATACCATGTTCAGAAAGTGTTTTAGAAACTTCTTCAATCATTTCTTCTGGTCCGCATAAATAAGCAGCATCAAAAGT
Organism: Polaribacter sp. SA4-10; assembly: GCF_002163835.1. Classification (NCBI taxonomy): domain Bacteria; kingdom Pseudomonadati; phylum Bacteroidota; class Flavobacteriia; order Flavobacteriales; family Flavobacteriaceae; genus Polaribacter; species Polaribacter sp. SA4-10. Next base: position 2,561,291 of record NZ_CP019331.1, read on the forward strand.
GGTGTTTTTGTATTTATTATTGATGTAGAAATTAGTGTGTGCTTTATCAATTCTACCAAATAAAGAATCTTCTAGTTGTTCTCTACTACAAATATAATGTAGGTTAAAACGATCTGAATTTACTTCTTTTAAAGCATCTAATTCGTTTTTAAAAATAGTATCAGCAACCGTTTTGTTTCCATATATTAATGTAAAAGTAGACGAAGATTCGTTTTCTAAAACATCTTTAACCATAGATAGAATTGGTGTAATTCCAGATCCAGCAGCAAAAGCGATATAATTTTTATTGGGTTTTGGTTCTAAAACAAACTTTCCCTCTGGTTCAGAAATTTCTATAAAATTTCCTGGTTTTAATTCTGATGTAGCATAGGTAGAAAAAGTACCGTTTTCTACCGCTTTAATTGCTACTTTTAAGTAACTATCGGTTGGAGAAGAACAGATAGAATAAGCTCTTCTAACTTCTTTACCGTTAATTGTTTTTTTAAGTGTTAAGTATTGCCCAGAATGAAATGCAAATTTAGATTTTAAATTTCCAGGTATTTTAAAGATAAGAGAAACCGCATCGGCAGTTTCTCTTATCACATCTTGTATATTTATTTTGTGAAACGTTGCCATTAAAAAATGTATGTTTTAAACCAAATTATTTGCTATTAAATATTCGGCAATTTGAACTGTGTTTGTAGCAGCACCTTTACGTAAGTTGTCTGCAACGATCCACAAATTTAAGGTATTTTCTTGAGATTCGTCCCTTCTAATTCGTCCAACAAACACTTCATCTTTATTATGTGCATTTATTGCCATCGGATACACGTTATTTGTTAAATCATCTTGAACAATAATACCAGGAGTATCTGTTAATATCTGACGAACTTCAGCCAAATCAAAATCATTTTCAAACTGAACATTTACAGCTTCAGAGTGTCCACCAGCAGTAGGTATTCTAACGGCAGTTGCCGTTATAGAAAAAGAAGCATCACGTAGAATTTTCTTTGGTTCTTTTACCAACTTCATTTCTTCTTTAGTGTATCCGTTTTCTAAGAAAATATCACAATGAGGTATTGCGTTTCTACCAATTTTATGAGGATACGCCATTTCACCTTCAATACCAGCTTCTTCATTATCTAATTGCTGCACCGCTTTTACACCAGAACCAGAAACAGATTGGTAGGTAGAAATTACTACACGTTTCATTTTATATTTTAAATGTAAAGGAGATAAAGCAGCTACTAATTGTATTGTAGAACAGTTAGGGTTTGCTATAATTTTATCCTCTTTTGTTAAAACATCACCATTAATTTCTGGAACTACCAATTTCTTAGTAGGATCCATTCTCCAAGCAGAAGAATTGTCAATAACAGTTGTGCCAACTTCAGCAAATTTTGGTGCCCATTCTAGGGAAGTATCTCCACCTGCAGAAAATAAAGCCACATCTGGTTTCATTTTTACAGCATCCGCTAAAGTTACAATGGTATACTCTTTTCCTTTATATGATAATTTCTTTCCAGCAGATCTTTCTGATGCAACAGGAATAAATTCTGTAATAGGTAAATTACGTTCTTCTAAAACTTTTAACATTACAGTTCCAACCATTCCAGTTGCTCCAACTACAGCTATTTTCATCCCTTTAATTTTAGTATTCTAAATTGAGCTGCAAAGATGCTAAAAAAAGGAATAAAGTAAATTACATAAAACGTTATAAATCAAGCAAAGTTTAAAAATTGACTAAATGAATTTTTGATGTTTAAATTTAAACTGTTTGATGTGAAATTAATATAGTTGAGGACTATACATATCTTCTTTAAACCCTTTCCATTTATCAATGTCTCCTGTAAAGGAATATATTGTTGATTTTTTAAAAAGAGAAGCTATAATTCCAGCGGTTGTTCCAACGAAGGTTAAAAGAATAGAAGCGGCAACAGCATAAGCATCATCAGAAATTATTAAAAGAGCAGCTCCGGGTAATGCTCCCATTAATACGCTGTGACCTTTCGTTCTTTTTGTTTTTATATTAGAAATTTCACTTGATGGAACTGTAATTGATCTACTTCCTTTTTTTAAGACAAGTGTAGAGTCTGTAATCTTTAGAATTTTTCCTTTTGCAATTTTTTGACCTTCATTATTGTAAACTCTTACAAATACTTTAGATTTTTTTGGAAGTTCTTGGGCTGTAATATTAATGCATAAAAATAAGGCAATAGTAAATAATAGATATTTCATAATAACAATTGTTTGGTTAAGGTTGTTAATCGTTAAAATTAATATTTTTTTTTTAAAGCTACTTGATGTATTGTTTTTTTTATTAAAAAAGAATTGGGGGCAATTCAATTTTTAATTAATTTCCTACATTTGCAAAAATAATTTTTTGTTTAACCTAATTAGTATAGCATGCAACTGTACAATAAGTTAAGCGCAAAAGAACGCGCTGCTCTAATTGATGAAGCTGGCAAAGACCGCCTCACAATTTCCTTCTATCAATATTATAAGATAGAAAATCCACAACTATTAAGAGATAAGTTGTTTCTAGAATGGAATGCTTTAGATGTTTTAGGAAGAATCTACGTTTCTTTTGAAGGCATAAATGCGCAATTATCTGTTCCTGCAGAAAATTTTCTCGCTTTAAAAGAGCAATTAGATACGATTTCTTTTTTGAGTGACATTCGTTTAAATGTGGCTGTAGAACAAGATAATAAGTCGTTTTTAAAGCTAAAAGTAAAAGTGAGAAACAAAATTGTTGCAGATGGTTTAAATGATGAAACTTTTGATGTTACCAATAAAGGTGTTCATTTAAATGCGGAGGAATTTAATAAAATGTTAGCAAATCCAGCTACAGTTTGTGTAGATATGCGCAATCATTATGAAAGCGAAATTGGTCATTTTGATGGTGCAATTACCCCAGACGTAGATACTTTTAGAGATTCTTTAGATATTATTGAAGAAGATTTAAAAGACAATAAAGAAGATAAAAATTTATTGATGTATTGTACTGGCGGAATTCGTTGTGAAAAAGCATCAGCTTATTACAAACACAAAGGATTTAAAAATGTTTTTCAGCTCGAAGGCGGCATTATAGAATACACACGTCAAGTAAAATCTGAAGGAATAGAAAATAAGTTTATTGGAAAGAATTTTGTTTTTGATCACAGAAGAGCAGAAAAAATTACAGATGATGTCGTTTCTAATTGTCACCAATGTGGAAAAGCGTGTAATGAACATACAAACTGTGCAAATGAAGCCTGTCATTTATTATTTATTCAATGTGATGCGTGTTCAGAAAAGATGGAAAACACGTGTTCTACAGATTGTCAAGAAATAATTCAGTTGTCTTTTGAAGCGCAAAAAGAATTAAGAAAAGGAAAAGGAAACAGCAACAAGATTTTTAAAAAAGGACGTTCAGAAGTTCTTAAGTTCAAAAAATAAAATCAGACAAAAATCTTCTAATGAAAACTTTGAAGTTTCCATTAGAAGATTTAGAATACATTAAAAAAAAGGTTAAACTATATTTAATAGTAAACACCCTGTTTTTTACCATAAAATCTTTTGATGAATCTATTCCTGATTACTCAAATGAAGTAAAAAAAAAGCATGTTCTGTTAAAATTATTGAAGTAAAACAAGTGTAAAAAGACACGAATCTCAGGTTTTTTTTTTGCTTAAAATTTAAGTTTTCACTTTCACTCAGATTCCGTATATTTACTAATTAGTGAAGATTTGACTGTATTTTTGTATCAGTCTGATAATCAAATTATGAATCATACGTTTTTAAATTTTTAGAAGATGTTTTGTAGCGTTTATGCTAAAAACAAACTACTAGTAACTAAAAACTATATATAATATATACTCAAATGGCATGTGGAAGTTGTGGTACAACAGAAAATGGAGTACCAAAAGGTTGTAAAAGTAATGGTAATTGTGGTACAGGAGGTACTTGTGGAAGTGGAAGTAAATTAGCTGTTTTTGATTGGCTTTCTAATATGACTTTGCCAAGTGGTGAAGAACGTTTTAATATTTTTGAGGTTCGTTTTAAAAACGGAAGAAAACATTTCTATAAAAATCCAGAGAATTTACCCATAATAATGGGAGATATAGTTGCAGTAGAAGGTTCTCCGGGACATGATATTGGTACTGTTTCTTTGGCAGGAGAATTGGTAAAAGTGCAAATGAAAAAGCGCAAAATTACTGCAGACCATGAAGATGTAAAGAAAATATATAGAAAGGCAAGCCAAAGAGATATAGATGTCTGGCAAGCATCTAGAGCTAAAGAAGAAGAGACTCAAAAAAAAGGAAGAGAAATTTTAGGTCGTTTAGGTTTACAAATGAAACTTTCTGATGTTGAGTATCAGGGAGATGGAAATAAAGCTACATTTTATTATACTGCAGAAACTCGTGTAGATTTTAGGCAATTAATTAGAGATTTGGCAAGTGCATTTTCTATTAGAGTAGAAATGAAACAAGTTGGCGCTAGACAAGAAGCTGCGCGTTTAGGAGGAATTGGTTCTTGTGGTAGAGAATTGTGTTGTTCTACTTGGTTAACAGACTTTAGAAAAGTAACAACATCAGCAGCGCGTTACCAACAATTATCATTAAATCCGTTAAAATTAGCAGGACAATGTGGTAAGCTTAAATGTTGTTTAAATTTTGAGCTAGACGCTTATTTAGACACTTTAAAAACATTTCCAAAACAAGATCTTGTTTTAAAAACAGAAAAAGGAGAGGCTATTTTTGTTAAGATGGACATTTTTAAGCAACATCTTTGGTATACTTATAAAGAAGAACGTTTTAAGTGGTTTAGATTAACTTTAGAGCAAGTTTTAGAAATAGTTGATTTAAATAAAAATAATGAGAAATCTATTTCGTTAGAAGAATATGAAGCGGATGTTATTATTCCAGAAAAAGTAAGCTTCGAGGATGCTGTTGGGCAAGATAGCTTAACACGTTTTGATGCTCCAAAAACAAGTAAACGAAGAAGAAATAATAAAAACAAGAATAATAAAAAACCGGTTGCAGCTGTTGGAAATAAACAACCAGTAAAAGCAGTTCAAAAAGGAAAGCCACAAGCGAAACACCCGCAGAAGCAACACCCAAAACCAAGGCCAAAACAACAACCAAAACCAAAAGTTAATACAAACCCTAATGCTAATCAGCCAAAGGCTGAAGAGAAAAAGACAACTAAACCAAGAAGAAACAATAACAATAGAAATCGTAATAATAGTAATCCAAACAATGGAAACGATTCTGAAAAATAATAGTTTTTCGATTTTTTTATTGATGCTGATTTTTCTTTCATCTTGTGATGATAAATCAGATTTTAATCAATACAAATCAATAGAAAATGCTTCTTGGGAAGCAAATAAAAAAGTGTTGTTTGAGTTTGTTGTAAAAGACACCGTCTCACCTAAAAATTTATTTATCAATATTAGAAATAATAATGAGTATTCATATAGTAATTTATACTTAATTACGGCGCTTAGTTTTCCTAATGGAACAATTATTGTAGATACTTTACAATATGAAATGGCAGATAGTAAAGGGCGATTTTTAGGTGAAGGTTTTACAGAGATAAAGGAAAACAAATTATTTTACAAAGAAAAAAAGATATTTCCAGTTTCTGGAACGTACCGGTTAAATATTCGTCAAGCAATGAGAAAAAACGGTGAGATTAACCCAATTCCGTTTTTAGAGGGCATTATAGATGTTGGTTTCAGTATAGAAAAATTAGATTAAAAATGGCAAAAAAGAAAACAACAAATTTTAAAAAATATATTAAATGGTTTTGGGGAGTCATTCTTGGTGGGGTTTTATCCTTAATAATCATATTTCTATCTGCATCTTGGGGATGGTTAGGCGCTTTACCAACCTTTGAAGAATTAGAAAATCCAGAATCCAATTTAGCAACAGAGGTTATTTCTATTGATGGAAAAACGTTAGGTAAATACGCAACAGAAAACAGAACTCCAATAAAATATAAAGAGTTGCCACAGAATATTGTGAAGGCTTTAGTAGCAACAGAAGATGAACGTTTTTATGAGCATTCTGGTATCGATTTTAGAGGAACTACAAGAGCCGTTTTAAAACCAGGAAGTGGAGGGGCAAGTACAATAACACAGCAACTTGCAAGAATGTTATTTACGGGACGAAAATCTAGAAATAAGATTAAAAGAGTCTTTCAAAAAGTAAAAGAATGGGTAGTTGCAACAAAGCTAGAAAGACAATATACAAAGCAAGAAATAATTGCAATGTATTTAAACAAATACGATTTTCTTAATCAAGCTGTAGGAGTGCGTTCTGCTGCCAGAATTTATTTTGGAAAAGAACCAAAGGAATTAGAGATTCATGAATCTGCAATGTTGGTAGGAATGTTAAAAAATTCATCCTATTTTAATCCTTTAAGGAGAGCCGAATTAGTAAAAAACCGTAGAAATGTTGTTTTAAAGCAAATGAATAGAAATGAGTTTATAACTGAACAAGAAAAAGACTCTCTTCAGAAATTAGATTTAGGTTTAGATATTCATAAAGAAGGACATAGTGATGGGTCTGCAACTTATTTTAGATCACACTTACAAAAAGTAATGCGTACATGGGTGCAAAATAACCCAAAGCCAAATGGAGAAGAATATGATATTTTTAGGGATGGATTAAAAATTTATGTAACGATAGATTCTAGAATGCAAAAATATGCAGAAGAGGCAATAGAAGAGCATATTTCTAATCTACAATCTTACTTTTTTGCTGAGCAAAAAACAAATAAAACGGCTCCTTTTTATGACCTTGAAAAAGATCAAATAAAAGGAATTTTAGAAAGAGGAAAAAAGAATTCTGGAAGATATAAGCGTTTAAAAAAATACGGAAAATCATCAAAAGAAATAGATGAAATATTTAATAAGAAAACAGCAATGAAGGTGTTTTCTTGGAAAGGAGATATAGATACAATTCTTTCTCCAATTGATTCTATTAGATATTATAAATACTTTTTACGTTCTGGTTTAGTTTCTATAGAACCACAAACAGGCCATATAAAAGCTTGGGTTGGAGGTATAAATAACAAACACTTTAAGTTTGATGCTGTAGCGCAACAAAAACGTCAAGTAGGTTCTACTTTTAAACCATTTGTGTACGCAACCGCTATTAATCAATTAGGAATGTCTCCTTGTGATGAATTTCCAAATACATTATACACAATTCCGAAAGGAAAATATGGAATTCCAGAAGCTTGGACTCCAGAAAACTCCAACTTAAAATACGGAGGAATGGTAACTTTAAAAGATGGTTTAGCCGGTTCTGTAAATACAATGTCTGCGAGACTAATAGATAAAGTTACGCCAGAAAATGTAGCTCGTTTAGCTAGATCTGCGGGTATAGAAAGTGAAATTCAGGCAAATCCATCGATTGCACTAGGTGCAGTAGATTTGTCATTATTAGAAATGGTAAGTGCATATTCTACATTTGCGAATAAAGGATTACGTGTTAGTCCAATGATTTTAACCAGAATTGAAGATAAAAACGGAACCGTTTTAGAACAATTTACACCCGAAACAAAAGAAGTTTTAAGTGAAGAATCTGCGTATGTGATTTTAGATTTATTAAAAGGAGTTACACTTTCTGGTTCTGGAGTTCGTTTGCGTTTACCTTGGGAAAAACCAGGTTATGTTACAGGGCATCCCTATAAATTTGAAAATCCAATTGCTGGAAAAACAGGTACAACTCAGAATCAATCAGATGGATGGTTTATGGGAATTGTTCCAAATTTAGCAACAGGAATTTGGACTGGTGGAGAAGATAGAGCAACCCATTTTGCTGGTATTGCAAAAGGGCAAGGAGCTACAATGTCTTTACCTTCTTGGGCATTATATATGCAAAAATGTTATGCTGATAAAACGCTAACTATCAGTAAAGAAGATTTTGAAAAACCAGAGAATTTATCTATTAAAATTAATTGTGATGAAAAATCTGAAGAAGGAGATGAAATCAATCCAATTATTATTGAAGAAGAAGATACAGATTTTTAGTAAATCTTTAATTAACTAGTTGTTCTAAATTTATCTTATTAATTTATAATTTAATATCAAAAAAGTTTACTAATATGATCAACAAAAAAGTAAATAACGCAGAAGAAGCTTTACATGGAGTTAAAAGTGGAATGACTTTAATGCTTGGAGGCTTTGGTTTATGTGGGATTCCAGAAAATGCTATTTCAGAATTAGTCAAATTAAATGTTAGAGATGTTACTTGTATTTCTAACAATGCAGGAGTTGATGATTTTGGTTTAGGATTATTACTTCAAAATAAACAAATCAAAAAAATGATTTCTTCTTATGTAGGAGAAAATGATGAGTTTGAACGCCAAATGTTATCTGGAGAATTAGAAGTAGAATTAACACCACAAGGAACTTTAGCAGAAAAATGTAGAGCAGCGCAAGCTGGTTTTCCTGCATTTTATACACCTGCAGGTTATGGAACAGAAGTAGCAGAAGGAAAAGAAAGTAGAGCGTTTAATGGTAAAATGTACATTTTAGAACCCGCTTTTGAAGCTGATTTTGCATTTGTAAAAGCTTGGAAAGGAGACGTGGCAGGAAATTTAATTTTTAAAGGTACTTCTAGAAATTTTAATCCAAATATGTGTGGAGCAGCAACAATTACTGTTGCAGAAGTAGAAGAATTAGTTCCTGTAGGTGAACTAGACCCTAATAATGTACATGTTCCAGGTATTTTTGTACAGAGAATTTTTCAAGGTAAAAATTATGAGAAAAGAATTGAGCAACGAACTGTAAGACAAAAATAATATTTATGGCTTTAGATAAGAATGGTATTGCGAAAAGAATCGCACAAGAAGTTCAAGATGGATTTTACGTAAACTTAGGAATTGGAATTCCAACGCTGGTTGCAAATTATGTAAGAGATGATATAGAAGTTGAATTTCAAAGTGAAAACGGAGTTTTAGGAATGGGACCTTTTCCTTTTGAAGGAGAAGAAGATGCAGATATTATTAATGCAGGTAAGCAAACGATTACCACCATGCCAGGTGCAAGTTTTTTTGATTCTGCAATGAGTTTTGCAATGATTCGTGGTAAGCACGTTCATTTAACAATTCTTGGAGCAATGGAAGTTGCAGAAAATGGAGATATTGCCAACTGGAAAATTCCAGGAAAAATGGTAAAAGGAATGGGAGGGGCAATGGATTTAGTTGCTTCTGCAGAAACTATTATTGTAGCTATGATGCATACAAATAAGCGTGGAGAGTCTAAGATTTTAAAAAAATGTTCTTTGCCTTTAACAGGTGTTGGTTGTGTAACCAAAGTGGTTACCAATTTAGCGGTTTTAGAAGTTAGAAATAATGTTTTTCATTTACTAGAAAGGGCTCCTGGTGTTTCTGTAGAAGAAATAAAAGAGGCAACAGAAGGAACATTAGTTATAGCTGGTGAAATTCCAGAAATGAATATTTAATATGAAGTTATTTAAGAAATTATATTGGTTAATTTATCCTGTTTTAATAGTGCTTTTTTTATTCATTTTTGATCAAATGTATACTACAGATAACTTTCTTTTAAAAGTTGGAATCTGTGGTGTTTTAGCTTTTATTTTATCACCAAGAAAAAAAATAATTCAAACTCAGATAGGAAAATTGAAACAGATTACTTGGATTTTTTTAAAAGAAGCAATTACGCTAGATAAATGAAGATAATATCCTACAACGTAAACGGAATTAGAGCGGCATTAAAAAAAGGATTTATAGCGTGGTTAGAAGCTGCAAATCCAGATGTGATTTGTATTCAAGAAACAAAAGCACATAAAGAACAGTTGGATGTAACTGAGTTTGAAAACGCAGGTTATCCGCATCATTATTGGTTTTCTGCTCAGAAAAAAGGGTATTCTTCTGTTGCTGTTTTTTGTAAAGAAAAACCAAATCATGTTGAATATGGTACAGGAATTGAAACAATGGATTTTGAAGGAAGAAACCTACGTGTAGATTTTGATGCTGTTTCTGTTATGAGCTTGTATTTACCTTCAGGAACAAACTCAGAAAGATTGAATTTTAAGTTCAATTATATGGATGAATTTCAAGAATACATAAATACTTTAAAACAAGAAATTCCGAATTTAGTAATCTGTGGAGACTATAATATTTGCCATGAATCAATTGACATTCACAATCCAAAAATGAAAGGAGTTTCTGGTTTTTTACCAGAAGAAAGAGAATGGATTGGTAACTTTATTAATAGTGGGTTTGTAGATAGTTTTCGTTATTTAAATCAAGAATCACAACAATATTCTTGGTGGAGTTACAGAGCAAATTCTAGAGCTAATAATAAAGGTTGGCGCTTAGATTATGGAATGGTTTCAACACCTTTAAAAGATAAAATATCTAGAGCTTATATTTTGCCAGAAGCGAAACACTCAGATCATTGTCCTATCGTTGTTGAGTTGGATTTATAAAAAGCAAAAATGAAAAAACTATTTATATTATTACTTTTTACTTCTAGTGTTTTTGCACAAACGTCAAACGATTCTATTCCTAAGAAAATAACAAGAGCAGCTTTATTTTCTGATTACGATATTGTTTTGATTGATAGTCTTTTAATGGATACTAAATACAAGTCTCCATTGTATGAGACATCAGAGTATATCATAAAAGATATAGAAGGAAAAAATGTTGCTGATGTAGATTTATCTACAGAAATCTTAAAAGAAAGACTGCAGAAAATTAATGCAAGAACACCATTTCATATTGCATATAATCCTTCATTAGAAAAGGTAATAAAATCGTATTTAAAATATCGTAAAAGATATTACCCTGCATTAATGGCAAAAGCAGCGTATTATTTTCCAATGTTTGAAAAACATCTAGATCAGTATGATGTTCCTTTAGAAATGAAATATTTGGCAATTGTTGAATCTGCTTTAAATCCTACTGCAAAATCTAGAGTTGGAGCAACAGGTTTGTGGCAGTTTATGTACACCACAGGAATTCAATACAAATTAAAGGTGAGTTCTTATGTAGATGAGCGTCAAGATCCATTAAAAGCAACAATTGCAGCGTGTCAATATTTATCAGATTTGTATAACATTTTTGGTGATTGGGATTTGGCTTTAGCAGCTTACAATTCTGGACCAGGAAATGTTGCAAAAGCAATTAAACGTTCTGGTGGTTATAGAAATTATTGGAATATTCGTCCGTTTTTACCAAGAGAAACAGCAGGTTATGTTCCTGCTTTTTATGCAACAATGTATTTGTTTGAATATCAAAAAGAGCATGAATTAATTGCTGATGCTCCTCAAATTCGTCATTTTGAAACAGATACAATTCACGTTAAAAAATCCATTAGTTTTGATCAAATTTCAGAAACTACAGGAATAAGTTCAGAATTATTACAACTTTTAAATCCATCTTATAAACTAGATGTTATTCCTTTTATAGAAGGAAAAAATTATGCAATCACTTTACCTAGAAAAAATACATTTCGTTTTTTAGATAAAGAGCAAGAAATTTATGCTTTAGCAGAAACAGATGCGTCTAAAAGAGAAAAGCCTTTACCAAAGTATTTTGAAATGGATAAACGTATCCGTTACAAAGTTAGAAGTGGCGATTTTTTAGGGAAAATTGCAAATAAGTTTGGCGTAAGAGTTAGCGATTTAAAACGTTGGAATCGTTTAAAAACGAGTCGTCTTAAAATTGGTCAAAGATTAAGTGTTTACCCTAAAAGAATGTCAGTTTCAAAGGCTTCAACTAAGGTTGTGAAATCAAAACAAAAACCTTTTAAAACTACTGGTAAAGGTACGTATGAAACATATACTGTTAAAAAAGGAGATTCCCTTTGGACTATTTCTAGGAAATTTAAAAATGTTTCTGTAGATAAAATTAAAAAGTGGAACAATATTTGGAGTGTTAAAAGTCTTAAACCAGGAACTAAACTTAAAATTTTTAAAAGCTAAACTCATGAAAAAAATACTTGCACTATTCGCAATAACACTTTTACTAGCAGCTTGTGTTGGTAATGATAAATTTGTTATGCAACAATCTATTGGTAAAGTAAACAAAGTAATGGTTGTTACTAAATCTAGTGATTGGATAGGAGATGTTGGAAATGAAGTTCGTAATTCTTTTGGAGAGATAATGGTAGGTTTACCGCAACCAGAACCAATTTTTACAGTTTCTCAAATTGCGCCAAATGGTTTTGGTAATATGATGAAAGTAGGGAGAAATATTTTAATTATTGGAGAATCTGATAAAGAGAGTTATTCTGTAAAACACAATGTGTATGCGCAACCACAAACTATAATTTATGTCTATGCAAAAGATGATGCTGGTATGGTAGCCATGTTGCAAAAACATAAAAAAGAAATTAGAGACACATTTACAGAGTCTGATGTTAAAATGACCCAAGGTATTTTTTCAAAAATAAAATTAGACGATTCTAAATTTAAAACAATTCAAAATTTAGGAATTTCATTAATTCTTCACGATAAATTTAGAACAGTTGAAGACACGGGTGAATTTCTTTGGCTTCGCCAACATTTAACAAGTGGAATTGCTAAAACTGGAAGTAATAATATTTTGCTTTATTCAGTTCCTTTAGATGATGAAAGTAAGGTTGAAGAAAATATTGTTGCCGTTAGAAATACTATTGGTAAGAAATATATTCCAGGTTCAGATCCAGAAAAAATGTATATGATTACTGAAGAAGCATATACTCCTTTTACTTTTGATGCAGTTATTGATGGTAAAAAAGCCTATGAAACTCGTGGAAAATGGGAAGTAAAAAATGATTTTATGGCGGGTCCTTTTGTAAATTATACGGTTATAGATAAGAAGAACAATAGACTTATTGTTTTTGAAGGATTTACCTATGCACCTTCTGTTAATAAAAGAGCTTTTCTTTTTGAGTTAGAGGCAATTGCAAAATCTATGAAGATAAAATAGTACTATTTTTTTACCAAAATTTAAGCCCCAAAAACAGTCTGTTTTTGGGGCTTAAATTTTGGTAGAATTAGTGTTAAATTCTTAATTACTATATTTGGAATTCAACCAAAAACAATTAGATATCATGGAAATGAATTTTTTAGCTTTATTTTTAACTGCGTTAGTTCCTGTAGTAATCGGTTTTATCTGGTATGGACCTTTATTAGGGAAAGCTTGGTTGAAAGAAATGGGTTTTACCAAAGAATCTATGGAACGTAAAAACAGGGCATTACTATTTATTTTATGCTATGTATTTAGTTTATTTATAGCAATGTTTTTGCTACCAGCTACAATTCATCAGATGGGCGTATATTCTACTTTAGCAGGAGAGCCTGGTTTTGCAGAAAGTACAGGAGAAGCATTCACCTACTTTCAAGATTTTTCAGCGAACTATGGAGATCGTTTTAGAACATTTAAGCATGGAGCCTTTCATGGTGCTTTAACAGGAGTATTTTTAGTTTTACCTGTTTTAGCTATTATTGCAATGTTTGAAAAGAAAAGTGTAAAGTATATAGCTATTAATGCTGGATATTGGATAGTTAGTTTAGGAATTATGGGGGGTCTTGTTTGTCAATACGGAATATAATTGAACCTTTTAACATAAAAAAAAGCCACTAAAAGTGGCTTTTTTTTATGCTAAAAATTATTAGTAACCTATTTTGGTTCTAACTCTCTGTAAAACTTCTTGTGCAACACTTTTAGCTTTTTCTTTCCCTATAGCTAAAGCATCGTCAATTTCATTTTTGTTTTCCATAAAATGAATGTAACGTTCTCTAACTGTTGCAAATTTATCAATTATTAATTCATATAAAGCTTGTTTTGCGTGGCCATAACCATAATTTCCGGCTAAATATTTTAATCGCATTTCTTCAGTTTCTTCTTCTGAAGCCAATAATTTATAAAGTGCAAAAATAGTATCTGTATCTGGATTTTTTGGGTCTTCTAAGGCTAAACTATCGGTTTTTATTCCCATAATTTGCTTTCTTAACTTTTTGTCAGGAAGAAATATATTAATAATGTTATCTCTAGATTTACTCATTTTTTCACCATCAGTTCCAGGAACTAATTTTGTGTGTTCTTGTATTTTTGCTTGTGGTATTACTAAAGTTTCTCCTACAATATTGTTAAATCTACTTGCAACATCACGTGTCATTTCTAAATGCTGTAATTGGTCTTTTCCAACAGGAACAATTTCTGCATCATATAATAAAATATCTGCTGCCATTAACATTGGATACGAAAATAAACCAGCATTAACATCCGCTAATCTGTCTGCTTTGTCTTTAAAGCTATGTGCTAATGTTAACCTTTGATACGGAAAATAACAGCTTAAATACCAAGTTAATTCAGTAGTTTCTGGTACATCACTTTGTCTGTAGAAAATAGTTTTATTAACATCTAAACCACAAGCAAGCCAAGTTGCAGCTGTGCTATACGTGTTTTCTCTTAAGGTGTTTCCGTCCTTAATTTGAGTTAAAGAATGCATATCTGCAATAAATAGAAATGCTTCATTTTTAGGGTTATTTGCCATTTCAATTGCGGGCAAAATTGCGCCTAATAAATTCCCTAAATGTGGTGTTCCAGTACTTTGTACTCCTGTTAAAATTCTTGACATGTTTGAAAAATAAACTTGAATAAAAAACGTTTTTAAGAAGACAAAAGTAAGGTTTTATGTAAGAAAATCTATCAAACAAAAGAATATTACTACTTTTGATACCTATGAAATTTTTTAAAATTCCTTTTCTATTAGTTTGGCGATTGTGGTTTTACATATTAATGTTGACAACTGTAATTATAATGTCTCCGTTTTTATTAGTTCTTACTGCTAAAGAAGAATACTATCATATAATGTGGAAGATGATTAGAATCTGGGCTAAAATTCTAATTTATGGAATGGGTTTTAGACTAGATATTCAATTAGATGAAGAAATTGAACCTGATGAAAGCTATATGTTTTGCCCAAATCATGCGTCATTAATGGATCCTTTTGTCTTGATTGTTTTAAGTAAAAATCCTATTGTTTTTGTAGGTAAAAAAGAACTAGTTAAAATTCCGATTTTCGGATTTTTCTATAAAAAAGTTGTTATTATGGTTGATAGAAACAATCCGAAAAGTAGAAAAAGAGTTTTTGACATGGCAAGGCGAAGACTACAAAATGGAGTAAGCATGGCTATTTTTCCTGAAGGATTAGTGCCTACAGAGAATATTGTTTTATCACCATTTAAAAAAGGAGCATTTAGTTTAGCAATAGAATTTAAAATGCCTATTGTTCCTCAAGTTTATTATGATTGTAAACGTTTTTTTTCTTGGGATTATCAAAAAGGTGGACCCGGAGTTTTTAGGATTCGTCAACACAAATTTATAGAAACAAAAGGGTTAGAAAAGAATAATTTGAATACTCTTTTAGATCAAACATTTAATCTTATGTACACTGATTTGGTAAATGACACCAAATACATGGAGGATACAAATAAA
Organism: Polaribacter sp. SA4-10; assembly: GCF_002163835.1. Lineage (NCBI taxonomy): Bacteria > Pseudomonadati > Bacteroidota > Flavobacteriia > Flavobacteriales > Flavobacteriaceae > Polaribacter > Polaribacter sp. SA4-10. The sequence continues at coordinate 2,576,717 of NZ_CP019331.1, forward strand.
CCAAATAATGAAAGAAAATTTAAATCACCGTTATAGTGCGAAAGAAGAGAAACTAAATGTGTTTTCTCATGCTTTAGGGTTATTAGCAAGTATTATTGCCTTTCCTTTTTTGTTGATAAAGACATTTACTATTTCTGGTTTTTGGAATTCTGCCAGTTTTGTGATTTTCGGATTAAGTTTAATGATTTTATATGCTGCATCTACATTTTACCACGCAGCAAAAAAACCAAAAAATAGAAGAAAGTTAAATATCTTTGATCATGCAGCAATTTATGTTTTAATTGCTGGTAGTTACACCCCTTTTTGTCTCGTTGGGCTATCTTCTAAATTAGGATGGTATATGTTTATTTTTGTTTGGGTTTTTGCCTTAATTGGTATTCTTTTAAAGTTGTTTTTTACAGGAAAATTTGATAAAATTTCTACAGCAATGTACTTATTAATGGGTTGGCAAGTTATGTTTTTTGCAAAGCCTTTAGCAGAAAGTTTAACACCTTATAGTTTGAACTTATTAATTGCGGGAGGTGTTTTTTATACCATTGGAGCAATTTTATATTCTATTAAAAAGTTACCTTACAATCATGCCACTTTCCATGTGTTTGTTTTACTTGGAAGTATCAGTCATTTTTTTGCTATTTATTCTTTATAAAAAGAATCTAATTATATACAAAATAAGTGTTAAAAATTTATGAGTAATTTATAAATCTTATTTAAGGGATAGGTTTATTAAATTTTCTCAAACTTTTGTTCGAGGTTTTTATACCCAATTTTTAAAAGGATTCTTACTTAATATAGAGTTGTAGTATTCTAACTCACCAGTTACTTCTTTATCTAGCCAACTTGGTTTATCAAATTTTTCGTGCTCAGAATTTAATTCAATTTCTGCAACAATAAGTCCATTATTATCACCATAAAATTCATCAATTTCAAAAATATGCTTTCCTTTTTTAACAAGATAACGTGTTTTTTCTATCAAACTAGGCTCACATAATAAGAGTAATTTTTCTGCCTCTTCTTTTAAAATTTCTTTTTCCCATTCAAACCTAGTTGTTCCTTCTTTGTTCGACTTTCCTTTTACAGTGATAAATGCTTTGTCATCAGAAATGCGAATTCTAACAACTCTATTTTTATCAGAATTTAAAAAACCTTGCTTAATCTGTTTTTTCTGAAAACTTTCTTGTTTAAAATTATCATTTTTAACTAAAAATTTTCTTTCAATTTCTAAACTCATAAAATCATTTTTTTAGATGCTTTACTTAAACCTGAAGAAATAAAATACACCTGAAAATTATTTTTCATTTTCATAAATTCCAAATACAAAGTCTGACGGGTTGCTTTTTAAATAATTATCTTCTAATAAAAAAAGTTCATTTAAAATTTTTTCCTTTTCTTGGTTTATTTCATAAAAGTGATGAGAGATATCCCTTAAAGCACTCATTAATAAATTACCTCCATAAGGTTTCTCAATAATAGTCTTATAATTTGCATGAATTGAAGGCATAATACTACTAGAGTCAATACATTCAGAAGGGTCTGCTATAATCATTTTTAGTATTCCTACCCCTCTATATTTGTTTTTATGCAAATTACTTTTAAATCGTGTTCTATATTTTTTTGGAATCAAAGATATTGTATCATTGATAGCACTAATTTGATTTTTTGAGAATTGATGCCTTGTAGACCCTACAAATTCATTAATTATTAAAAACCCATTGGGTTTTAAAGTATGCTTTATTTTACCAGATAAAAAAGTTTCAATTTTATCAAAATGATGTAGTGAAGATTTAAAAAAGATAATATCAAATTCATTTTCTTTAAATTCGAAATCATCAATATTTTTAGCAATAAATTTAATATTTTTTACATTTTTTTCTATTGCGCTTTTTGAAGCAATTTGTAATAAATTATCAGCAATATCTAAACAAACAATCTCTTTGAAAATATCATTGTGTTCAGCTAATTCTATTTCTCGGTTACAAATACCTGACCCTAATGAGAGAAGTCTTAATCCAGACTTGTCTTTTAGAAAATCTTCAGTCAAATATTCAATGTAATTTATATCTTTATGCCCAGATATCAAAAAATTCCAACGTTCTAAAACCTTAGGAATCGTCCAAAAGTAAGAAGAGATGAACGAGGTATTATCAAAAGCGCTTTTTGTTCTTTTCTCTCTATTAAAAGTGAATTTTGAAAAGAAGAAACTACTACCTCTTTGTAGTATTTTAAAGTAAGTATCTATGAAATCATCTAATGTAATTATTCTCATTTTCTAAAATTTAAACTTTTTCGGTAAATAATATAACCGTAATAATTTTGATCTTATTCGTTTAGGTTAATTAAAAATAATAGAGGATAAAAACACCTGCTTTTATTTCAAAAATTAGTAATTATAGTGGGTTTTTGTATTTTGATGAATGTGTTTTTCAAAATAAATTATATTGAGTACTAATGTAAGGTGTTTTATCGTTATTGTAACAATAAATAAATATCTTTGATATATAAATTATCATGATGAAAAAACTCTTTTCGATTTATTTTTTCTTATTTTCTCTTATTATTTTTTCACAAACTGATTACAGTGATTCTTGGGAAGATTTTTATTCTTATAACAATGTAAAAGATTTTATAAAAGTAGAAAATGTAATTTATGCTTTAGCAGACAATGCTGTTTTTACTTTTGATATAAATACAGAAGAAATTAATAAATTATCTTCTGTTCAGGGCTTATCTGGAGAAACAACAACTTCAATTCATTATAATAAAACATTTAAGAGATTAATAATTGGTTATGAAAATGGCTTAATTGAAATAATAGATGAAGATAATACAATAACCATTTCATCAGATATTCTTAATTTTAATGAATCTGCAGAAAAAAGCATTAATGATATTGCTGAGTTTGATAATAAATTATATTTGTCTACTCCGTTTGCTACTGTAGTATATGATATAGAAAAGTTAGAATTTGGAGATACTTATTTTATAGGAAATGGTTCTAGTTCAATAAAAATAAATCAAATTGTAATTTTTAACAAACAAATTTACGCGGCTACAGAAGATGGCGTTTTTATTGCTGATGCAACGAGTACTTCTTTGATCGATTTTAACAATTGGAAACAAAATTTCTCTAGTAGAAATTTTACACAAATTTCTATATTTAAAAATAAAATTTATCTTACTGAAGATAAAGAACTGTATCAATTAGAGGGATTAAATTTAAGGGAGATAAACTCTTTTTCACAAAATATTAATGCAATAAAAGCGTCTAGTACGCATTTGTCTGTTTCATTAATAAATAGTGCTATTGTTTTCGATTCTTCATTAAATAAAGTTGTTGAGTATTTGACAACATCAGATTATGACTTCAATTTAAACAATACTTTTTTTGAAAATAATGCTGTTTTTTTGGCAACAAAAGAATTTGGAATTTTGAGCGCAGAATTAAATCAACCATCTAATTATATAGAGATTCATCCGGAAGGACCTCTTTCAAATGATGTTTTTTCAATTGCTGTACTTAATAATAATCTTTGGGTAGTTTTTGGTGGATATAATACAGTTTATGGACCTTCTTTTAATAGACAGGGCTTTAGTCATTTTAATGGAGATAATTGGGTAAATAGAAAATATAGGCCTTCTTTTCCTATTACAGATTTAAGTTATATTACTATAGACCCAAATGCAGAAAATAAAGTATACATAAGTTCTTTTGGAGATACATATGATATTAACAGTGTTTCTACTGGAGGTTTGTTAGTAGTTGAAAATGATGAGATTAAAACATTTTTCAATCATTTAAATAGTCCTTTAGAAGATATTGTCTCAGATCAATCAAACAGAGTAACCGTAAGAGTTGGTGGAACTGTCTTTGATTCTAGTGGAAATTTATGGGTTACAAATATTGGTTTTGGGAATGAATTAAAAAAACTTTCGTCAAGTAACCAATGGTCTAGTGTAGATATGAGGTCTGTAGAAACAAGTGCTGCTTTTGGTTTAAATGAGATTGTAATTGATAAAAATAATAGCCTTTGGTATGGCTCTAGAGGCAATGGCGTTTATATTTACAACGAAAATGGAGATAGAAAAAAGGCATTAATAGCTTCTCCTAATCTTGGAAATTTGCCAGATGTAAACGTTAGAACTGTTGCTATTGATGGAAGTAATAGAGTTTGGTTAGGTACAAAATTTGGAATGGTTGTTTATAATAATGCTTCTGGTGTTTTTGATGACGCAACACCAAATGCACAAGCAGTTGTTATTAATGGAGATGAAAATGGTTTTGGAGAAAGACTTTTAGGAGATCAAACTATAAATTCTATTGCAATAGATGGGGCAGATAATAAATGGTTTGGTACAGATAATGGAGGCGTTTTATATACCAACTCGAGTGGGCAAAATACATTGGCAAATTTCAGTAAACAAAACTCACCTTTACCATCAAATAGAATTTTAAAAATTAAAGTAGATGATTCTAATGGTAAAGTTTATTTTGCTACAGATAAAGGTATTGTTGCTTATAACAGTAAAGTTGCTCCTTTTGGTGAAGAGTTAGGAGCTGTTTATGCATATCCAAACCCTGCTTTAAAGAACCATGAAACGATAACTATTGATGGTAGAAACGGGACACATTTACCTAAAGGAACAAACGTAAAAATTTTAGATGTTGCAGGTAATTTAGTATATGAAAGTAATGTTATAGAAGGGCAAGAACTAAAAGGAGGTAAAGTAGTTTGGAATAAAAAGAATCTTGCAGGAAACAAAGTTGCTTCTGGTGTTTATATTGTTTTACTGTCTAATGATGATGCTTCTGAAACTGCAGTTACAAAAATAGCAATTGTAAATTAATGGCAATTGTAACTACAAAAGCAATTGTATTGAGTTCGCTAAAATATAGCGATTCTAGTTTAATTGTAAAATGTTACACCCAAGAAGAAGGAGTAAAATCTTACTTAATTAGAGGTGTTCTTAAAGCAAAAAAAGGAGGAATAAAAATTGCTTATTTTCAACCTTTAACACAATTAAAAATTGTTGCAAATCACAATACAAAGAATACTTTAAATTCAATAAAAGAGGTTCAAGTTTCTTACCATTATACATCTATTTATAATGATATTATAAAACAATCCGTTGTATTTTTTTTATCAGAAATTTTATCAAATTCTATTCAAGAAGAAGAAAAAAATAGCTCGTTATTTACTTATTTAGAAACGGCATTTATTTGGCTAGACATTCATGATAATGTAGCTAATTTTCATTTACTTTTTTTATTAAACTTAACAGGTTTTTTGGGGTTTTACCCAGATTTGTCAGAAAAGAATAAATTAGGATTTAATTTATTAGAAGGAAATTTTTCTGATTCAGTTCATGAAAAAAATTTTATTTCTGGTAACAATTTTTATCAATTTAAAAAGCTGTTAGGCATAAATTTTGATAGTATTGAAAAAGTGTCTTTTAGTAAGGCTGAAAGACAACAAATATTACAAATAATAATTAGATATTTTGAATTACATTTGGACGGTTTTAGAAACCCTAAATCGTTACAAGTTTTAGAAGCAGTTTTTAGTTGATGAGAGAGATATATATTGCATTCGTTTTTTTATTTAGTACTTCCGTTTTTGCTCAAAAAGTAAAGGTTTTAGACAAATCAACAGGAAAAATAGTTAGAAACGTTACCGTTTTTAATGATTTACAAACTGTAAATTTAACAACTAACAGTTCGGGAATAATAGATATTTCATATTTTAAAAATGATGAAATAATTGTCTTTTCTCACATTTCTTATGCTGTTTTAAGAATTAAGAGTTCAACTTTAAAAAAGAGTAATTTTATTGTTTATTTAGAAAAACAATCCGAGCAATTAGATGAAATAGTTTTATCAGTATTTAAAAATGCTGAAAAAACAAATAGAATTGCAGAGCAAATTGCTGTAGTATCTTCTAAAGATATTCAAAATTTATCTCCACAAACATCCGCAGATTTATTGGCTTCAATTCCTGGAATTAAAGTTCAGAAATCTCAATTTGGTGGTGGAAGTCCCGTAATTCGTGGAATGGAATCTAATAGAATTTTGCTTGTTGTAGATGGTGTTAGAATGAATAATGCTATTTATAGAAAAGGTCATTTACAAAGTTCTATAACTGTTGCGCCAAATATGTTAGATAAAACGGAAGTTATTTTTGGGCCTTCGTCTGTAATTTATGGTTCTGATGCTTTAGGAGGTGTAATTCATTATTATACAAAAACGCCTAAGCTATCTGAAGAAAATGAAGTTAAAAGTCAGCTTTTTTCTAGGTTTTCAACAGTAAATCAAGAAATAACAACGAACGTTTCAGCAGAATTAAGTTTTAAAAATTGGGCTTCTTTTACAAGTGTTTCTTATAGTGATTTTGGGGATTTAAAAGCAGGAAAAAATCGTTCACATGGTTTTACAGATTGGGGAAGAGTGTATAATTATTCAGAAAACAGTAATGGAAATTATAGTGAAAGTCCAACTGTAAATTCAGACCCAGACTTGTTAAGAAATACAGGATATAATCAAACGGATGTGTTACAAAAGTTTTTTATTCCGTTATCTAAAACTACCGATTTAAAAATAAATTTACAATATTCTACCTCTTCAGACATTCCAAGATTTGATCGTTTAACAGAGTTAAAAGACACTACATTAAAGTTTGCAGAATGGTCTTATGGACCACAGCAAAGGTTTTTATTATCTACTCAGTTATTTATAAATCCAAATAAAAACTGGCTTGATAATGGTGTTTTAACAGTTGCTTACCAAGATTTAAAAGAAAGTAGAATTCAAAGAAAATTTGGAAGCTTATACCGCTCTTATAGAGAAGAAAATGTAAATGTGTTTAGTGTAAATGGAGATTTTTCTGTGCCATTAACATCAGATAAAAAAAGAATACTTTCTTATGGTTTTGAACTAGCCTATAATGATGTTTCTTCTAATTCTTTTGGTAAAACATTAAATATTTCTGATGGAGATATTAATGGTTTTTCTGGAGATTTTAAGGTACAATCTCGTTACCCAGATGGGGGAAGTGATTATTTAAGTTCTGCTGTTTATATAGATTATAGGCAAGATATTAATAGTAAGTCTACTTTAAACTCTGGTATTAGATTTACAAATACACGATTGAATGCAAAATGGATTGATGAAACTTTTATTACGTTAGAAGACAATGATATAAGTGCAAATAATTCTGCCGTAACAGCAACAATTGGTTATGTATATAGACCCGGTAAAAACTGGCAATTAAACGGAGTTTTATCCTCAGGTTTTCGTTCTCCAAATATAGATGATGTTGGTAGGGTTCGTGAAAAAAACGGATTTGTAACCATACCAAATATATATGTAAAACCAGAATTTGCGTACAATGCAGAAGTGGGTCTTCAAAAGTATTTTAACGATAGAAAATTTCGTTTTGGAGCAAATGTTTTTTATACTTTAGTTGATAATTATATCATTAGAGACAATGTTTATGATTCTGACGGAAATAAAATTTTTATTGAATTCGATGGTGAAATGGGTGAAGCAGTTTCAAATCAAAATAGAGACAGCGCTTATATTACAGGTTTTACAACAAGTTATTTAGGAAAAATTTCTAATACTTGGAATACTTCAGGGTTTATTACTTATACCAAAGGGAGAACGTATGATACTGAAGAGCCAATGTCTTCAATTCCGCCGTTATTTGGTCAGTTTGATGTGAATTATAAAAATAATAAAATTGAATTAGGTGCAGATATAAGATTCAATAGTAAAAAAGATATTGAAGATTTTAATTTTAGAGAAGGAATAGATAATCATGATTTAACACCAGTTGTAGATGAAACTGCAACGAGTAATGTTGATAAGTATTATGGCTCTCCAAGTTGGATGACCGTTGGTTTAAATGGAAGGTATACTTTAAATGATAACTTTTCTATGCAAGCAAGATTAAATAATTTGCTTGACGAGCATTATATAGAATTTGCATCTGGAGTTTCTGCGCCAGGAAGAAATTTATCACTTTCCGTTGTTGCTAATTTTTAAGTTTTATTTACTTCTTTTTCTTCTTTTTTCCTTCATCTGTAAAATTATCAGACAAAGCTCTTTCAGTTTTTATAATACTTACTAAAACAGATAAAAGCACTAAAACCATGGGTTGCCATGTTAATTCTGCATTTGTAAAGTTTACAAAAAACATTCCTGCAATAAGAGAAATACCAGCGTAAATAATTAAGTTTTTATTGAAAACAGTATTTGCAAAATCCCAAATATTTTGATTTAACATTGTTTTATGTGTTCTATACCCGTAAATATTATTAATTTTTTTTGATGGAAATTTCCAAAAAATAATACTCAATAAAAATAACAAACCGTTTGTTGTTAAAACATATATAATTGGACTCATTTTTTTAATTTTTTTAGTTTTGCTAACTACCTACTTTTTCTTTTTAGGTCTTAATAATCCTTCTTGTGCAAATGAAGCAACGAGTTTGCCATCTCTGGTAAAAATATTCCCTTTTGATAGACCTCTTGCACCATAAGCATTTGGTGATTCTGCTGAAAACAACATCCAATCATCAAACTCGAAGTCTCTAAAAAACCACATAGAATGATCTAAACTTGCCGTTTGAGTATTGCCAAAATTGTACTGGCTAGCATTTGGATTAAATGCTGCGTTTAATACATTATAATCAGAAATATAAGTTAGAATTTGATGTTTCATTTGTAAATCCATTTTTTGCACATCACCTTTTAATTTGAACCAAATTTCCTCTTTTGCTGCTAAATTTTCTGGATCTAAAGGATTAGGAACATGAAGAGGCTTAAACTCAATAGGGCGTTCTATGCTTAAAAAATGCTTTAAAGATTTAGGAAGAAAATCGCCAAATTGCTCAAGCATATCTTGCCAACTTAGTAATTCTTCTGGTTGTTTAATATCTTTATCAAAAGTTGTTTGATGCTCAAAACCATCTTCTTTTTTATGAAAAGAAGCCGCTAAAATAAAAATAGTTTTATCGTTTTGTTTTGCAGTAACTCTTCTTGTAGAAAAACTACCTCCATCTCTCATTACTTCAACATGATATTTAATAGGAATTGTTAAATCTCCAGCTTCTAAAAAATAAGAATGTAAAGAGTTTAAAAAACGATTTTCTGGTATTGTTTTATAAGCTGCATTTATAGATTGTGCTAAAACTTGTCCGCCAAAAACATGTGGACTTCCAATAGTAACACTATTTCCACTAAAAATATTCTCTCCTAAATCTTCTAAATTTAGAAGTGCTATTAAATCTTTAATATTTTTCATTAATTATGATGCTTTAAAAGGAAATTTTTGCTGAAACTTTGTTGGTTGAATACGCTGCAAAAATAGTTTTAAAATTTTATTCTTTATCCTTTTTTTATGACGAAGATACATTGTTAAATCTTGAGGAATTGCACCAACAGAGCTTTTAATTTCACTTGCTGTTCTTCCAAAATTAATGGTTTTTAAGTTTTTAGCAATGGCAATTTCAATATAATCATATAACATTCTTTGGTAAATTGCATATTCTCTGTTTAGCTGATAATCTATGCCAACAAAATGAGCATCTAATGAGTTTTCATTAATAACTCCAGAAATAAAACCAACAATTTTATCATCTAACCAATAAGATTTTAAGATATATTTATCACCTAAATTTTCTTTTAAATTTTTATAACTTTCCAAATTAAAATCACCCAAATTAAATTCGGCATTTAATGCTACTCTTTTATATAAAGCAGTCATTTGTGGCAATTTTTCATTTATATTTTTAAGGGTAACTTCTTCAATTCTTATATTCACACTTTGTTTAAATGCTTTTTTAGCTTTTACTCTAAACTTCGTTTTCATAGAAGCTAAATAATCATCAAAAGTCTTCCATTCTTCTTTAATTTGAAGTTCCATATTAGGTTCTACTAAAAAAGGATGATAGCTAAAATCGGTTAAAACATCAGTAATAAATAACGATTCATTTTTAAAGTCTTTAAGTAAAAAGGCATCAATTTCTTTCTTTAGTTTTTTATCAGAATTCACAAAATGGTTAATGCTTTCTGCAAGTTCTTTTATGATGGCTTTTTTATCTTCATTTTTTTTAATAAAAACACCATGTTCACCACTAACAAAAGAGTTGCCACAAATAAGTAATTTTAAAGGTTTTTTACTTGGAAGTACACGTAGCTTTCTTCCAATATTCTTTAAAAACTCTAATTCGTTTTTAATAGCGTTTATATGAAAATCTATAATTTTTATGCTAGCAAAAGCAGTCGGAGAATTGTTTTTATCAACTAAAACAATGTATGAAAAGAGGATTTCTGAATGGTTTTGTTCAATCGATTTTAAAAAATTTGGATCAAAATAAATGTTTTTAGAGCATTCTAAAGATTCCCAAATTTCTGAGGAAATTTCATCTATAGAAGAGAAAAAAAGTGCGGTATTTGTGTTTGTACAACAGCTCAAGTTAATTCATATAATGTGTTAATTCTTCTGGTTCTTCTAGTATAGTTCTTTTAAGTTGGATTGTGCCATTTTCTTGCGTAATAAGAATGACCGTTTTATACTTCTTTTTTAGTATCTGTAACAGAGTCGTAATAGTAGTGTAAGTTCTTATTAATTATTTAGAATTTTTATATTTTATGTCATGATTTTTTTTAAATAAAATGCAAACTATTTTTATCATAAAAATTTTTTAAGCCACAAATAAATATTCTGCTAATACTTCTGTTTCCCTAAAGTTCATCCCCATCATCTAATTCAATATACGTGAAATAATTTTTAAAACAATGTTCTAAAGCATGTTTAAATAGGTTTCTATTTCTAGTAAAATGATCTAAAAACCATTGTTACCTCTATGAGAAACGATAAAAAACGAACTTAGGATCTGCATTAAAACAAATTCTTTTTGCGTTTTTAAATGCACGAGAAATTCTAAAATTAGAAGACATCTTTATTCTTTATTTAATGATATAAAGATGCGTAAAAAATATGAAATGCTGAATTTTCGTTGCTTTAAAAGCTGTAGAGCATTATTTTATATTTTCTTAAAAAAGAGATTCTAAATTTATAATTTTACTTTTTTGTTTATTTCTTTTGGGAATTGTTTCTTAAAAGCAACAAATTATACTTGTATTACCTTTTATTAAAAAAGTTTTGTAATTAACTTTAAAGGAAGAGTTTTACATACAGAATGATATTTACTTATAAAAATAGAAAACACAATTATTATATAACATTTTTTTCAATTATATTTTATCAAGTTTTTGTTATTTAATTAATTGGCTAGGTAAAAAGCCCATTTTCTTTTTAAAAGCAACTGTAAAATGTTGAGGATTTTTATAACCTACCTCATATGAGGCTTGCGCAATGGTGTAATTTTGATTAGAAATTAGTTGAATTGCTTTTTCAATTCTTAAAGAAGTAATATATTTAAATACTGGTAGGCCATAAATTTCTTTAAAACCACTTTTAAATTTAGAGGTATTAAAACCAGCCATAATAGATAATTTGTCTATACTTAATTCTTCTTTTAAATTAGCTTGAATATACTGTTCTGTTTTTATTAGATTTTCTCGATCTTCTTCTCTAATTTTATTAGTTACAAGATTTAAATTATTAGTTGCCAATGCTATTAAAACCAACTCTGTTAATTTAGATTCTAAATAAGATTGCTTTGTAATACCATTAAAAGTGCAATTAAGAAATTCATTTACAATAATTAAAAGTTGACTATTTATTATTAGACCATTATTAAAAAAGGAATAAATCTGATTTTCTTTTTTTGATTGCTTGTATTTTTTTGAATTTATTACAAAACAAGCTCCCATTTTTTTTATTAAATAAGTTTCCGTAAAAAAAATATTTAAAACCTTTTTTTTATGATTTATGTACTTGTATATACATTTTGAAGCTGGAATATAAAATAAGTTATACTTGTTTTGGTTTAATGTATACAACGTACTAGCTTCATCTTTAATAGAAAAAGAAACATTTCCACTAATAACAAATTGAAGCAAAAAAACAGGTTGATCATTAACTATTTCTAATGTATGATTTTCATTTGTTTCATTGTCAAAATCTTGAAAAAACATGTAGGCATTGTTTAGATGTATTTCCTTAACCGAGCCAATTACTCCTTTTTTAAAATTGGTAAATTCTTCTTCAGATAAATGAGATTTTTCAAAATCTTTATTAAAGCTCCGAACGATTTCTTCACTTTCTAATTTTGAACTTTTAAATCGAATTATCATTTATTCCTTTTACGTTATTATAATTTCCTTTAACGTTATTAAGACTTATTCTAAACAACGTATTTTTGCAAATGTAGTTATTTTTATTAAATCTAAATAAGTGGATATTAAATTATTTTTTTTAACGTTTGTTATAGCGCTATCAACATATTCTCAAGAGAGTCAACATACAGTTTCAGGAAATGTAGTTGATAACTTTGGAAATCCATTATTTGGAGCTTCGGTAGTTCTTGGTAACAATTTACGAACTACAATTACAGGAGAAGATGGTAGATATATTCTTAAATTTATTCCAAATGGAAACTATTTAGTTAAAGTATCATATTTGGGTTTTATTTCAAGATCTAGAGAAATAAGTTTAGAAAATACAAGCAATAAAAAGCTAACCTTAAATTTTACATTAACGGAAAGTGTTGAGGGTTTAAAGGGAGTAAGTATTAAAACTAAAACAGAAAAAACTAAAAAAGAAACACAAGGCTTTGCAGTAAATGTTATTAAAACAAAAGATGTAAGTCTTAGAAACATACAAACTAACGAATTATTAAACACAACAGTTGGTGTAAAAATTCGTCAAAATGGTGGTTTGGGTTCCGATGTTAATTACAGTTTAAATGGTTTATCTGGCAATGCTGTAAGAATTTTTATAGACGGTATTCCTATTTCTATGTATGGATCTTCTTATAATTTAAACAGCATTCCTCCATCAATGATTAAGAACATTGAAATTTATAAAGGTGTTGTTCCTGGTCATTTGTCTGATGATGCTTTGGGAGGCGCAATTAACATTGTGCTTAATAATGATGATAAAACAAACTTAAATGCATCTATTTCTTTCGGGTCATTTAATACCACGCAAGCAAATGTTAATGGTTTGTATCGATTAAAAAAATCCGGATTTACTATAAAATCAGCTGTTTTTCATAATTATTCTGATAATGATTATAAAGTATCTGGAAGAAGTGTTGTAGATACTGGTTTAGGAGGTGTACAAAAACCAATTACAGCCAAAAGATTTAATGATGCCTACAAATCTACAGGAGTATTATTTCAAACTGGTTACACAGATGTAAAGTGGGCAAATCAATTTTTAATTGGCTTAAATGCTTCTAAAGATTATAAAGAAGTACAACATGGTGCTTTTATGACCATAACACCCTACAAAGGCAGGTTTTTAAAATCAGATGCCTTATTAGCAAATATAATATATAAAAAGAAAAACCTTTTTACTAATGGACTAGATGTTAATATAAACGGTTTATATGGTAAAAGAAACCGAGCTGTAAATGATACCCTTGCAGCAGCTTATAGTTGGACTGGAGAAAGAGCTATAGATTATAAAGGTGATGAATACGATTATACTTGGGGTTCCCAACAAGAAGGAGGCCCAACGTTAGCAAAAATTAAAAGAAATGTAGCATCTATAAGAACAGGACTTTCTTATGCTGTTAATAAGCAGCATAAAATTTTAGCAAATCATGTTTATAGTGGTGTAGATAGAGAAGATAGTGATGTTTTAGTTTCTGTATTAGAAAATACTTTTAAAGGTACTCGAAATATTTACAAAAACATATACTCTTTAACCTATGAGTTTACAGCTTTTGAAAATAGATTAAGAACAAGCGTATTTGGAAAACATTATCAACAAAAAACTAAAAGTATAGATCCAGAAATAAAAACGGACGCTAACGGAGTTAAAAGTATTGTAGACGAAGTTGTAAGTATCAATATAGACCAAGATGGCTATGGTTTTGCAGCTTCTTATGCAATTACACCAGTAGTTACTTTATTAGCTTCTGCAGAAAAAGCAGTGCGTTTACCAGATGAAACAGAAGTTTTTGGTAATGATGGAGATAATGTTGTAGCAAACCCAACTATAAATCCAGAACAAAGTAAAAACTATAATTTAGGTTTTAGATTTGGAACCTTCAATATAAAAAATCATGATTTTTCTATTTCTACAAATGTTTTTACTCGAAATATTAAAGATAGAATTGGCTTACCTCTAGAAACCTCTTTTAATGTTGATGATGAATTAATAGTATACGTAAATCAAGGAAGCGGTACTTCTAAAGGTATAGATGCACAATTAAGTTATACTTATAACAGAAATTTTGGTTTAAATTTTAATATATCTCGTTTCGATTTAAAAATTATAAATAATAATGTAGAAATAGATGTACCAAACACACCTTTTTATACAATGAACGGTAGTTTACGATACTCTTTTAAAAATTTAATTCAAAAAGAATCTAGATTAAACATTTTCTACTCTATGTATTTTACAGATGAGTTTTCTTACCTAGTACCTCAAGGATCCAATACAGTTGGTAATGATTTTTTTAAAATACCTCAACAACTAGCTCAAGATTTTGGTCTTAGTTATTCATTTCCAAACAAGAAACTAGTTGCTAGTTTCGATATTAAAAACATATTCGATAAACCTGTATTTGACAATTTATCTGTACAAAAACCAGGAAGAGCTTTTTACATAAAATTAAATTACACAATCAATAAATTTAACTAAATATTAAAATAAAATGAAACAAATATCTTTAAACCACAGAGCACTAGCCCTAATAATATCATTTGGGATATTTACAGCATGTAGTAATGATGTTAATGAAGACCCAGTTAATCCAGAACCAGAAGTAACAAGATGGATTACAATAGCTGGAGCCAAAATGGGAGACAACCCAGGAGATGGAAATGGAGGAACATTAATTTATTCTGTATCTAGTGAAGATGCCAAAGACCCTACAATTTCTATTAATCCTTTTGAAAACGGGTTTATAGCGCCTTCTAATAGAACTGCTAGACTACAGGCTTCAGAAGATGGAAATACAATTTTTAATATTAGTTATGCCGGAGATACTGGTGGTAATTATACTAAATATTCTGTAGCAGGAGGACAAAAATTTACACCTATAGGTTCTGAGGTAAGTATTGCTCCTTATGTTGGTAATGCTCCAAGATGGATAAAATTATTTGATGGAGATAAAACCGGATCTGCAGTATATGTGTCTACAGAGCATCAAGTAAATGATAATGGAACACCAGATGATGCAACAGATGATGTTTATACATACACAAAAGCCACAATAGGCGTAGTTACTTTAGATTTAGAAAATTCTTCTATTAATAAATTTCAAGAACATGTTGTACGTTTAAGTCCAGAAGAAGAAGAAGAAGGTTATTATTTTTCTAGAATTGATATGCCAACTTTAAATGCTGCCGGAGATAAATTATATATTGGTGGTCGTTTAAGTAAAGTAAATCCAAGTACCGTTGAAAGGGATAGTGGATATGAGATTTTAGGCTCTAAAACCATTGTTTTAGATTATCCTTCTTTATTAAATCCAACAGTAATTACATCAACTGTTGGTCATGGTAATACTAACGGATACCGAAGTATTAATGCTTTTGAATATAATGGAAGTGTTTACCAAGCAAATCAAAGCGATCCAGAAGGTTCTCATATCTTAAAAATTGGAGCAAATAATGAATATGATAATTCTTATGATTTTAATTTAGACGATGCTTTGGGTGTAACTGGTGCTTATGTGCTTGCTTGGAGACCAGCTGCAAACGGAAAAGCAGTGTTGGCTTATCGTCATGAAGGTTCTGCAGATGGTTTAGCAGGCGCTCAAGGTTTTTTTGCTTTAGTAGATCTAGATGCTAAAACAGCTGTAAAAATTGAGGAAATTCCCTACGATCCAGATTTTTACTTATTCCAGTATCAAGGTTTTGCAGTTGATGGAAATGAAATATATTTAACCCAAGCACCTGTAGGTAAAAATGGAAATATTTATGTTGTAGATACTGAAACTAGCACAGTTACTAAAGGTGCAAAATTAGTTAACACTACTGGAAGTCACTTTATTGGGGCATGGTAAATTTAGAGCACTAAAAATAAATACATATTAAAACTCCTTTCTAAATTTAATAAGAAAGGAGTTCTCTTAATAAAAAATATAATGAAAAAATTAATCATTTTACTATTGTTAATAGTTCCAATTTTTGTTTTCTCACAAAGAGGACAAGGACAGCAAAACACCAACGAATTTCATAACAGAGATTTTTGGAAAACGCAACCAGATGTTGCAATCGTAAAGCAAAAAATTAAAGAAGGTAATGATCCTGTAAAACCAAATCAAGAGGCTTTTGATGCTCTTTGTTATGCTATTATGGCAAATGCTCCTTTAGCAACAATTGAGTATTTATTGTCTTTACCAGGTAACAATATTAATAAATCGACTCATGATGGTAGAAGTTATTTAATGTGGGCAGGTTACGCTGGCAATATAGAAACCATGAAACTATTATTAAGTAAAGGTGCTGATACAAAAGTAGCGGGTAGCCATGGTTTTAATTGGTTTACGTTTACGGTAAATGCAGGTCATAAAAATACAGATATTTACGATTTAATGATTGCAAATGGTGTAGATTTAAAAGAAACCAACCGAGCAGGAGCAAATGCTATTTTATTAATAGCACCACATAGTAATGACGGAAAAGTTATTGAGTATTTTCAGAAAAAAGGATTAGATATTAAAGCAACAGATAAAAAAGAAAACAATCTTTTGTTTTACGCTGCCAAAGGTGGAAATATCGATTTAATAAAAAAATACATCGCTAAAGGTTTTGACTATAAAAAAGTGAATGCTGATGGAGAAAATATCGTGCTTTTTGCAAGTCATGGAGGAAGACGAAGTAGTAACCCGCTTAAGGTTTACCAATATTTTGATTCTTTAGGATTGAATATGATTTTAACAAGTAACAACTCTGAAAATGCATTACATAATATTGCATTAAATACTAAAGATGTTAATATTGTTGACTTTTTTATAAAAAAAGGAGTTAACATTCATCAACAAAATAAAGAAGGAAATACTCCTTTTTTAAATGCTGCAAAAGGAAATAATTTTTTAGTTTTAGAAAAATTAGCACCATTATCTAAAAACATCAATCAACAAAATAAAGAAGGTTTTTCTGCTATAATTTATGCAACACAAAGAATGAATATAGAGGCTTTTAATTTTTTAAAACAAAATGGAGCAAATGTGTATACGGTTGATGCTGAAGGAAACAACTTATATTATCATTTATTTAATGCTTTTAGTAGAAGAAATAGCAAAACATTTACTGCTTTTGAAAAGGCTTTAGCAACTGCAAAAGTTTCATTTAAAAATGCTTCAAAAAACGAAAATTTACTACACATTGCTATTGCTAAAGGCGAAAATAAAATAATAAAAAAAGCTTTAGAGTTGGGCGCAGATATTAATCAAAAAAATAACGATGGATTAACACCATTACATTTAGCGGCAATGAAAGCTAAAGATGTAAAATTGTTACAACTTTTAATAAGCAAAGGAGCAGATAAAAAAATACTTACCGATTTTAACGAAAGTGCATTTGATTTAGCTAAAGAAAACGAACTGCTAAGCAATAGTGATATTACATTTTTAAAACAATCTTAAATTATATTTATATGAAACTTTATAAATTCGTTCTTGGAATATTTTGTTTGTCATTTATGGCTTTTACAACCCTAAAAAACATAGAACTTACATCGAAATACAAATGTATGGTTCAGTTAAAAAACTATGAAGGAGAAGGCGCTTATGTTGTGGCATCTATAGTTGATAAAGACAATAATTATGTAAAAACGCTACATATTTTAGGCGATGATGAAAAGTGGTATCCAGATATACCAACATGGTGGTCTTTTTTTGAAACCGCAAAAGATACCCAAGTAGATGCTATTTCAGGAGCAACTATTGCTGGAGGAGAACGTGCTATTTTTACTTTTCAGTTAGATGAATCTTATTTAAAAGCAGGTAATAAATTAAGATTTGAAACGGCTGTAGAACATCAAGATTATTTTGAAAAAGATTTAGAAATTTTGTTAGAAAGTGAAAACTTAAAAAACAAATTTGAAGGCACAGGATATATTCGTTACGTTAGAATTATACCAAACTAATTAAAAAATATGCTTAACAAAATATGGAGATACAGTCATTTTTACTTGACTGTATCTTCTTTCTTATTTCTACTTTTAGCTTCAATTACTGGGTCTTTTTTGGCTTTTGAACCTATTCAAGAAAAATTACAGCCTCACTATATTGAAAACGCTGAAGATGTTTCTGTGGCGCAATTAATAGATACTTTAAAAAACAAGTATAACGAGGTTTTAGATATTGAAGTAGATAAGAATTATTTTGTAAAGGCAAGTCTTTTTAGTTTAGAAGAAGCTATTGACGGGCAATTTTACATTAATCCTTTTAATGGAGATAAAATAGCCGATATTCCAAGAAAAGGTGTTTTGTTTGAGTTTTTAACAAATTTTCATCGTTCCTTATTTTTAAAAACTCCAGGAAGGGTTTTTGTTGGCTTTAGCTGTTTTTTATTATTTTTAATAGCCATTACAGGTTTATTATTAGCGATTAAAAGACAAGGAGGTTTTTTAAAATTTTTCTCAAAAATTATAAACGATAAATCAATACAATATAACCACGTTGCTTTAGGAAGATTGTTATTAATTCCTATTATTATTTTGGCGTTATCAGGAACGTATTTGTCAATGGAACGGTTTTCGTTATTACCAAAAACTAAAGCTATAGTTACGCAACAAGAATCGGTTTCTAAACTAAATATTACTTTTTCTAAATTCCCTATTTTTAAAACGATAACTTTAAAAGAAGTAAAAAAAATAGAATTTCCTTTTTCTACAGATGAAGAAGATTTTTTTATTTTAAGCTTACAAGATCGAGAACTAGAAATTCATCAAAAAACAGGAGAAATTGTAAAAACAACATATTATCCTGTTACAAAAATATTAAGTGTATTAAGTTTTAATTTGCACACAGGATCAGGAAGTATAATTTGGTCTTTAGTATTATTTATTAGTTCGCTTTCAGTTTTATACTTTATGTATTCTGGAAGTATAATTGCGTTTAAACGTATGCGTTCTAAAACAAAAAATAAATACAACGCTAACCAAGCTAATTTTGTAATTCTAATAGGGTCAGAAAATGGAGGTACAAAAAGATTAGGAAAAACTTTGCAGCAGTCTTTATTAAAAGCAGGTAAAAAAGTGTTTTTAGATGATTTAAACAACTACAAAAGTTATCCTGCAATTGAACAATTAGTTATTATTACTTCTACTTACGGGGATGGAGAGCCACCAAGCAATGCAAATTTATTTTTAACCAAACTCCAGCAAATCAAAATTATAAAACCCTTTACTTGTAATGTAATTGGGTTAGGATCTTTTTCGTATTCAAAATTTTGTGAATTTGCTAAAAGCGTTCAAAGACAAGTTGTTTTAAATAATCAGATTACTGTTCCTCAAGAAAATCCGTTATTAATTCATAACCAGAATTATAATGCGTTTAGAAATTGGGTTTTAGAATGGAATGCTAGCTTAAATTTAAATTTAGAAATTCCAAAGGAATTGTCTTTTATAAAACCAAAAGAGACGATTTTTAAAGTAGTTGAAAAACAAAATGTTATTGATGAATATGCTGAAACATTTAAACTAACCTTGGCATCAAAAAAAAGAATAAAATTTGTACCTGGAGATTTGCTAAGAATTACGCCTCTAAATGAAACTTCAGAACGTTTATATTCTATTGGTAAAAACAGTAATGGAGATTTATTATTGAGTATAAAAAAACATTCTCTAGGTATTTGCTCTAATTTTCTAAATGGCTTAAAACCTAATCAAGAACTAAAAGGAACCATTCAAAAAAACAAACAATTTTATCTTCCTAAAAAAAGCAAACAGGTTATTTTAATAGCCAACGGAACAGGAATTGCCCCATTTTTAGGCATGATTCATCAAAAAAAGAACACTCCTAAAACTTTGTACTGGGGAACTCGAACTAAAATTTCGGAAGAATTATACAAAGCTCAAATTTTAGAAGCGCTACAAAAAAAGACACTACAAACCTATGATGTGGCTTTTTCAAAAGAAGAAAGTCCTTATAACTATGTTCAAGACATTATTACAAGAGATGAAAAAAATATAGTAAAAACACTTTCAACTGGAGGAACTATTATGTTATGCGGATCTATAACTATGCGTAATGGTGTTTTTGAGCTTCTAGAAAAAATTTGCTTTAGAAATAATCTACCCGTTTTTGAAACTTTCAAAAATAAAGGACAAATTTTAACAGACTGTTATTAATGTTTTTTTAAGAAAACTTTAATTAGTTGCACGTGCAACTAATTAAAGTTTTTAGTTAAATTCGCATGGTGAATAAAGAAGACACACATATAGATTTTGAAAGCTCAATTGGACCTTGGTTAGGAAGAACGGTTAAAGTTTTAGACTATGTTTTAAATGAATCTTTTAAATCTAATAATTTAGATTTAACTAAAGAACAAATGGTGGTTTTAAAAAAATTGATTGACAATGATGGTTTAAATCAGAATGAACTTGCTTTCTTAACGCTAAGAAACAAATCCTCTTTAACAAGGCTGCTATCTAAAATGGAAAGTAAAAATTACATTTTAAGAAGACAATGTAAAAAAGATAAACGTGCAAAAAATGTGTTTTTAGCACCATTAGGAAAAGAAACATTCTTAAAAAGTAAACCTGTTGTTAAAGGTGTAATAACAGAAATGGAGTTGAGTGTTTCTAAAAAAGAGAAAGCCCAAATTATAAATACATTAAAAAAAATACAAACTAATCTTAATACTAAAGTAAAATCATTTTAAACTATTATGAGAAAAACAATACTCGCTATTTTTGGAGTTTTAACTGTTGTTGGAGCAATATTTTTAGGAAAATATTTAGTTGACAAAAATCAAAAACCAAAACCAAAGTTTAATAAGCAAATAAAAACGGTTTTTGTAGAAAATATAGAGAATAAAAATATTCCTATTATTTTATCTGCAAGCGGAAGTCTTATTGCAAAAAATAAAATTGAATTATTTTCTGAAGTTCAAGGGGTTTTAAAGCCATCAAGAAAAGCATTTAAAGCTGGAACAAATTTTAATAAAGGAGAAACTTTACTAAGTATAAGTAGTGATGAGTTTTACGCCAGTTTGCAAGCACAAAAAAGTAATTTATACAATTTAGTTGCGGCTATTTTACCCGATTTACGTTTAGATTATCCAAATCAATTTAGTAAATGGGAAGGTTTTTTAAAAGGTTTTGATATGAATAAAACAACTCCTAAACTTCCTGGATTTTCATCGGATAAAGAAAAATATTTTATTTCTGGTAGAGGTGTTGTGTCTGCGTATTATAATGTTAAAAATTTAGAAGTACGTTTTGCTAAGCATCAAATTAAAGCCCCTTTTTCAGGAGCTTTAACAGAAGCTTTAGTTAGTCCAGGAACGTTAGTAAGAGTAGGACAAAAATTAGGAGAATTTATAGACCCAAGTGTTTATGAAATGGAAGTTGCTATCAATTCCGAATTTGCAGATTTATTAAAAGTTGGGAACTCTGTATCACTTTCTAATTCAGAAAAAACAAAAACATATACAGGAAAAGTTGTTCGTATAAATGGTAAAGTAGATCAGGTATCGCAAACCATAAAAGCATATATAGATGTTGCCCATAAAGATTTAAAAGAAGGAATGTTTTTAGAAGTAAATATGGTAGCAAAATCTGAAAGTGAAGCTATAAAAATTTCAAGAAAATTGTTAGTAGATAATCATACCGTTTATACTGTAAAAAATGATAGTGTTTTAAGTTTAGTAAACATAGAAACAGTTTATTTTGGAGCAGAAAATGTAGTTATTAAAGGACTGAAAAATAACGATAAAATATTAACGCAAACTTTACCAGGTGCTTTTGATGGAATGATTGTGAAAATTAATAAAAAGAAGTAACCTATGAAAAAAATCATTACTTACTTTATAAAATATCCTGTAGCTGTAAATGTAATAATACTTGCCTTTTTTGTTTTCGGTATTTTAGGGGCAATTAGCATGAAATCGTCCTTTTTCCCTTTGGTAGATTCGCAATTAATTAGAATTTCTTTGGCCTATCCAGGAGCATCTCCTGCAGAAATGGAAGAAGGTGTTGTGCTTAAAATTGAAGATAATTTAAAAGGAATTGTCGGGGTAGAAAGAGTAACTTCTGTGTCTAGAGAAAATTCGGCAAGTGTAAATGTTGAAGTAGAAAAAGGGAAAAATATAGATGTTGTTTTATCTGATGTGAAAAATGCAGTAGATAGAGTTCCTTCTTTTCCTTCAGGCATGGAGCCACCTGTAATTGCCAAAGTTGAAAATAATCGTCCAACAATTAGTTTTACCGTAAGTGGAGAAAATGTTTCTTTAAAAGCCTTAAAACAATATGCAAGAAATGTAGAAAATGATATCCGTGGCATTGAAGGTATTTCTCAAGTTGCAATTTCTGGATATCCAGATGAAGAAATTGAAATTGCCGTTCGTGAAAACGATTTAAGAGCCTATAACTTATCAATAGCAGAAGTAGCAAATGCTGTTAGAAATTCTAATATTTTAATTACAGGAGGAAACATAAAAACGGCAGATGAGGATTATCTAATCCGTGCGAGTAATCGTTCTTACTATGGAATTGAACTACAAAATCTTATTGTAAGAACTGAAATTAATGGAAATATTATTCGTTTAAAAGATATAGCAGACTTAAGAGATACTTGGTCTGAGAACCCAGATAGATTATATTATAATGGAAATTTAGCAATAGACATTACTGTTAGTAATACCAATAACGAAGACTTAATTTCATCAGCAGATAAAATTAAAGAGTACATTTATAAATACAATCAAGTACAGCAAAATGTTCAGTTAAATGTTACAAGCGATAGAAGTACAACTTTAAATGATAGAACTTGGTTGTTAACTAAAAATGCAATTTCAGGAATACTTTTAGTGCTCTTTTTCTTGGCATTATTTTTAAACTTACGCTTGGCATTTTGGGTTGCTTTTGGTTTGCCAATATCTTTTTTAGGGATGTTTATTTTTGCCGCACAACTAGGGGTTACAATTAATGTTTTGTCCTTATTTGGAATGATCATTGTGATTGGTATTTTGGTTGATGACGGAATTGTAATCGGAGAAAATATTTATCACCATTATTACGATTTAGGAAAATCTAAAATTAAAGCAGCTATAGATGGAACAATGGAAGTAATTCCTCCAATAGTTTCAGCTATTTTAACGACAATAATTGCGTTTTCTACCTTCTTTTTTGTTGATGGTAGAATAGGAAGTTTCTTTGGTGAAGTCTCTACAATTGTTCTGCTTACTTTAAGTGTTTCTTTAATTGAAGCATTGATAATTCTACCGGCGCATATTGCCCATTCTAAAGCCTTGGATAGAAAAAAATTAGAAAACGGAGAAGAGAAAAAAACAAATAAAATTGATGCATTTTTTAAGAAGATAAACAAAAAGGCAGATACTCTTTTAGGGAAATTTAGAGATGCATATTATGTGCCGTTTTTAAAGTTTTCTTTAAAGAATAAATTTTTTATTTTTTGTGTTTTTGTAGCTTCACTTTTAATAAGCTTTTCTGCTTTAAGTGGCGGTGTCGTTAAGAGCTCTTTCTTTCCAAGAATTGCAAGTGATAGAGTACAAATCACTCTTAATATGCCACAAGGAACTAATGAAAGAATTACAGATTCTTTAATTTCCTTTATTGAAGAGAAAGTTTGGTTGGTTAATAAAGAATACTCAGAAAAGCAAACTGGTAATGTACCCGTTGTAGAAAATGTAATTAAAAGAGTTGGTCCAGGTAGCGCAAATGCAACATTAAGTGTTAATCTTTTACCGGGTGAAACTAGAGATTTTTCATCGCCAGAAATCACAAATGCTATTCAGCAAAAAGTAGGCAAAATATATGGTGTTGAGAGTTTAATTTTTGGTTCTGGTGGAAACTTTGGAGGGAGTCCGGTTGCAGTTTCTTTACTAGGAAACAACATTAAAGAATTAAAAGCTGTAAAAGAGGAACTAAAGGAAGAGTTAGAGAACAACCCCTTGTTAAAAGATGTCACAGATAATGATCCTGCAGGAATAAAGGAAGTTAAAATTACTTTAAAAGACAATGCATATTTGTTAGGTCTAAATCTTCAATCAGTAATGGCACAAGTTCGTAGTGGGTTTTTTGGTTTTCAAGCACAACGTTTTCAGCGGGGTCAAGATGAAATAAAAATTTGGGTTCGTTATGACAAGAAAGACAGATCTTCTATTAAAAATTTAGATGATATGCGTATTATAACGCCAACAGGAATAAGGATACCGTTTTCTGAAATTGCAAACTACGTTATAGAAAGAGGAGATATTGCAATAAACCATTTAGAAGGAAAAAGAGAAATTCAAATTACGGCAGATTTAAAAGATTTAAGTGCAAGTGAAACAGAAATTTTAGATAATATCAAAACGAATATTATGCCAGAAATTCTGTCAAAATATCCAACAGTAACACCTTTATATGAAGGACAAAATAGAGAAGCCAAAAAAACTACAGATTCTTTAAGTCTTGTTGGTCCAATTGTTTTACTTTTAATTTACATTGTAATTGCTTTTACATTCCGTTCATACAGTCAGCCAATTTTACTTATTATTATGATACCTTTTAGTATGATTGGTGTTATTTGGGGGCACTATTTTCACAATTTTGCTATTGGAATTTTATCCTTTTTAGGAATTATTGCCTTGATAGGAATTATGGTAAATGATGGCTTGGTTCTTATAGGGAAGTTTAACAACTATTTAAAAGAAGGAATGAAATTTGACGATGCTTTAGTAAGAGCAGGTCAATCTCGTTTTAGAGCTATTTTCTTAACTTCTTTGACTACAGTGGCTGGTTTAGCACCTTTAATTTTTGAAAAAAGTAGGCAAGCACAGTTTTTGATACCTATGGCTATTTCAATTGCTTATGGTATTGCTATTGCTACTGTATTAACGTTGGTAATGTTGCCGTTATTATTGGCGGTTTCTAACACCTTAAAAGTGCGTGTTAAATGGTTAATAACTGGAAATGAAATTACTAAAGAGGAAGTAGAAAGAGCTATTATCGAATCTAAATTTGATGAAGATGAAATTTAATAAAATTAAAATAATAATCGTCGTTTTTTTATCGACTTTACAGGGGTTTTCTCAGAATATTCTTACGAAGAAAGAAGCATTAAAAATTACGCTGGAAAACAACTTTGGAATTAAAATTGCTAATAATAACTTAGAAGTTGCAAAAAACAATGCAAGTATTTATAATACGGGTTTTTTGCCAACCGCAGCTATTTCTTCTGGAGCAAATTATAGAAGAGACAATCAAACCATTAATCGTCAAGAGGGAACATCTACTAGTATTGATGGAGCTGTAACTAAATCTTATAACGCATCTTTAAACTTAAATTATACGATTTTTGATGGATTAGGTAGAAAATATAATTATCAGCAATTAAAAGAAACCTATAATTTAACGGAATTACAAGCAAGAGAAACTATAGAAAACACTTACTTGCAGTTGTTTACAACTTACTTTCAAATTGCAAGATTGTCAGAAAATAAAGCCAACTTAAATGAAGCTTTATCAATCTCTAAACAAAGGTTACAGCGCGCAAAGTATCAATATGAATATGGGCAATCTACAAAGTTAGAATTGTTAAATGCAGAAGTAGATGTAAATAATGATCGTATCACTTTAATTAACGCCAATCAACAATTAAGTAATGCTAAACGTGGTTTAAATGTTATTTTAGGTATAGAAAAAGAAGTGAATTATGTTGTTGAAACAAAAGTAGACTTCCTTAAAATGATGAATTTTGATGATTTACAGCAAAAGACTTTAGGGAACAATTCACTTTTAAAACAAAACGAAAAAAACGTTGCTATTAGTGAGTTTAACATTAAGATAAATAAAGCAAATTACATGCCTTCTTTAGGTTTAAACACTTCTTATGGGTGGAACAAAAGTGAAAACCCAGCAACCTCTTTTTTAGCCGGATCAACTTCAAACGGATTAAATACTGGTTTAAGTTTATCTTGGAATTTGTTTGATGGCGGAAGCACAAAAACAAGAGTCGCTAACTCAAAAATTGCCTTAGATAATCAACAAATCTTGTTGAAACAACAAAAACTAAGTATTGAGAACAATTTAAAGAATACTTGGGAGAATTATCAGAATCAATTATTTATCCTAAAAACACAAGAAACCAACGTTTTAACTACTCAGAATAATTTTGATAGAAGTACAGAGCGTTATAAACTAGGGCAGATTACTTCTATAGAATTTAGACAAGCTCAGATTAATTTAATTAATTCTAAAACAGCTTTTAATAATGCAAAATTTGATTCAAAATTAATAGAACTACAACTTTTACAACTAAGTGGAGATATCTTAAATTTCAATTTTTAAAAGCTGATATATATCATATATTAAAAATCACTTAATTTTTAGTTTTGTATCTCAAATTAGAAAAAAAATGATTTTTTTAAACTTGCCACTTGTTTCATGGGTAAATGGCACAATTATGATAGGCATTTTTGCTTTAGTTGTAGTTGGCTTAGTTGTTGCTGTTTTTCTATTAATGAAAAACGATAAAAAAGCTAAATAAATAAACTTTATTAGGATAAATTCGAGGTATAAATTTAGGTTCTAAAACAAGATACATTCTTCAAATAAATAAACTCATATTCAATTAATTTAATATGAGTTTATTCATTTAAATTTATAGTCTTATTTTTATAAAAATAATTTTGTTATGACTAGTAAACTTGATATCAGTTTTGGGTATTTATTTGAAGATGCATTAATCCAAGAAATTAAAGAAATAGGTGTTTATAAAGAATTCTCTACATATGATGAAATTATTGGGATTGGAGATTATATAAAATCGATGCCATTACTTATTAAGGGTGCAATTAAAATTCTAAGAGAGGATGAACATGGAGATGAGCTTGTTTTATATTATTTAGAAAAAGGAGACACTTGTGCAATGACACTTTCTTGTTGTATGGGACAAACAAAAAGTGAAATTAGAGCAGTTGCAGAAACAGATATAGAGTTAATTATGGTGCCAAAAGAAAAAATGGCAGAATGGTTAGGGAAATACAAAACTTGGCAAGCTTACATTTTACAAACGTACCATAACAGAATGGATGAACTTCTTAAAGCTGTAGATACAATTGCTTTTTTAAAAATGGATGAACGTCTGTTTAAATATTTAAAAGACAAAGCGATGGTTACTCATGATGATGTGATACATGCAACACATAAAAATATTTCTGAAGACTTACATACTTCTAGAGTTGTAGTGTCTAGACTGCTTAAGAAGCTAGAAAATGAAGGGAAAATAAAGCTTTTTAGAAATAGTATTAAAGTATTAGAACTGTAACAAATGTTACTGATATTAGGTTTATAGATCATTATTTTTGTAATAAAAAAAGATGAAATATCTTACATTAATAATTGCTATTGTATTTTTAGCGAGTTGTCAAGATTCAAAAAAACCATCCTATTCTTCAAAAAAGGACGTTCAAGAAATACATCCAGGAAAAAAACTTTTAGAAAATAATTGTTATGTATGTCATAGTCCAACAGCAACCCAAAACCAAAGATTGGCGCCACCAATGATTGCGGTTAAGAAACATTATGTATCTAAAAATACTACAAAAGAACAATTTATTAACTCGATGCAGAATTGGATTGAAAATCCAACTCAAGAGAACGTAAAAATGTATGGTGCTGTAAGAAAATTTGGTATCATGCCAAAACAGGCTTTCCCAGAAGAAACAATAAAACAAATTTCAGATTACTTGTTTGATAATGATATAGAAGAACCAGAATGGTTTGAAAAGCATTATAATGAAGAAAGAGGAAAAGGAAATGGAATGCATAATGGTAATGGAATGGGAAAGGGAAGAGGAATGCAGCAGCAACAAGCTAATATGAATTTAGAAGACTTATCTTTTGGAGAACAGGGTGTAAAATATGCGTTGAGTACAAAGGCTGTTTTAGGGAAAAATTTATTGGAAAAAATTCAAAAAGAAGGAACCCTAAAAGCCTTAAATTTTTGTAATGAAAAAGCATTTCCTTTAACAGATAGTATGTCTGTTGTTCACAATGCAAAAATAAATAGAGTTTCAGATAAACCACGTAATCTTAAAAACTTAGCTTCAACAAAAGAAAAAGAATATATAGCTGTTTATAAGAATGAGATTCTTAACAACAAAGAACCAGCACCAATAGTTGAAGATTTACGGAATTCTGTAACTGTTTACTATCCTATAAAAACAAATAGTAGGTGTTTACAATGTCATGGTAAACCAATATCTCAAATTAAACCAACTACATTGGCAGCAATAAATACATTGTATCCAAACGATAAAGCTGTTGGATATGATATTAATCAAGTTAGAGGAATTTGGCGTGTTTCTTTCAAAAAATAACATTAAATCATGAGTAAATTTTCAGAAATAATTAATCAAGATAAACCTGTTTTAGTAGACTTTTTTGCAGAATGGTGTGGGCCATGTAAAATGATGAGTCCTATTTTAAAAGAGGTTAAAGACAGTTTAGAAGGGGGTGTTTCAATTATTAAAATAGATGTAGATAAGAATCAATCTTTAGCAGCAAAATACCAAGTAAGAGGAGTTCCAACGTTAATGCTTTTTAAAAGTGGAAAACAAGTTTGGAGACAATCTGGCGTATTACAAAAACAAGAAATAGTTTCTATTATAAAAAAACATGGTTGATTTTTAGTGCTTTTTAAAATAGAATTAAAGCACCCAAATTTTGGGTGCTTTTTTATTTACAATGACACATGTCATTTCATGAAAACTCGAATTAAAATAGCTTTGGTTAAAATAGTATTATTATGAAGGTTAAAATAATTTTTTCAATTCTCGTATCTTTTTTAATAACAAATGTAAGTCTGTCTCAAGATCAGTTTAATGTTCAAATAGAGCCCTTAATTATTACAAATGCACCAAGTATTCACTCTTTTTCCTGGGGAAAAACTAGTGATGGGAAATGGGTTATCTTAGGTGGAAGAATAGATGGATTACATCAAAGGCAACCTTTTTCGGCTTTTCAAGAAAGTGATAATAACAAAAATGTTTTTGTCATAGACCCAGAAGCTAATCAAACGTGGAGTGCATCAATAAGTGTTTTACAAGCTACTATATTTGAGCAATTACAATCAACAAATCAAGAGTTTTACCAAAGAGGTAACACCTTATATATAATTGGGGGTTATGGATTTAGTGCTATACAAAATGATCATATTACTCATAATAAATTAACAGCTATAGATATAGATGGTTTGGCTACAGCAGTTATAAATAGTCAACCAATTACTTCCTTTTTTAGACAAATAACAAATACGAATCTTGCAGTTACTGGTGGGCAATTAGGAGTGCTAGATGATGTGTTCTATTTATGTGGTGGGCACTATTTTGAAGGGAGATATAATCCTATGGAAACAGGTTTTATTCAAAAATATACAGATGAAATTAGAACTTTTCAAATTAATGATAATGGAACAGCTCTTTCAATCATAAACTATTCAGCTCAAAAAGACATAGATAATTTACATAGAAGAGATTATAACTTGGCGGCACAGGTTTTTACAGATGGAACAAAAGGTTTTACAATGTTTAGCGGTGTTTTTCAACATACAGAAAATATACCTTGGTTAAATACTGTAGATATTCTTTCTAGTGGTTATACAGTTAACAATTCATTTAACCAATACCTAAGCCAGTATCACAGTGCTAATATTCCAATTTATGATACTAACAGTAATATTATGCACACTTTATTTTTTGGTGGAATGAGTCAATATAAATTAGATGAAAATGAGAACCTTATTCAAGATGATAACATACCCTTTGTAAAAACGATTAGTAAAGTATCTCGATTTAGTGATGGTTCAATGATGGAAAGTAGTTTAGAAATAGAAATGCCTGCTTTTTTAGGTTCTGGCGCAGAATTTATTCCGTTATATACTACTTCCAATTATCTTACAGAAGAAATTTTAGATCTTAACAACTTACAACAAGGTAAAGTGTTAGTTGGTTATATTTTCGGCGGAATAGAAAGTACACAAGAGAATATTTTCTTTATAAATGATGGTACTCAGAGTAGTGCAAGTAACCTGGCTTTTAAAGTGTTTATTAATAAAACATCTTTAGGTTTTGATGAAGTAGAATTGAATACAAAGAATATTTATAACCTAAAAGTTTATCCAAACCCTTCAAGTGATGTTTTTTTTATTGAAATATTTATTCCAAATACAGAAAAAAGCACACTTGATATATATAATATTTTGGGTAAAAAAGTTAAAAGTGTAAAAATTAAAAACACTATCGGACTAAAAAAATTCTCTTTAGATCTATCAAATATGGTTTCAGGAGCGTATATTTTAAAGTTCAAAAACAGCGCTAATAGTATAAAGAAAAAATTAATCAAACTATAATTGTTTTGATGTAATACACATTCCATATTCCTTTACTAAGAAGAGTTATTAATCTATTTTATAGTTATTTAAATAGAAAAAATGCAAATATTGTCTTGATAAGTGTATTGTTTTTTATGTATTTAAATGTGCAATCTCAGCTACCTATATTAGTAAAAGATAAAATCCATATAGTGTTCTCAGAATTAAATAATTTAGATACCTATTCTAAAACTTTCTCTTTTTGTTTTGCAACTAAAGTTACTGACTTTCATGTTTTTATCTATCAAATTTATTGTGAATTTAAAAGATTATAAACAAAAGTATTTTCCAGTTTTGCATGAGTTAAAAATATATATTTTAATGTTTACCGGATTGACTTACGTCATTTTATTGTTCCATTTCTGTGCTTAAATTAGACCTCGTATTAATAATTAAAAATAAATACCAAATTCATGAAAAAAATAATTTTACTGATAACTTTTGCTATTCTAGGAATAGCAGTTATGAATGCACAAGACAAAGACCAAGTTAGAGATCAAGACCAAGTACGGTTAATGTTAGTTGATGGTGATGTCTTACAGATTAGAGATAGAGATCAAATTAGACTAAAAGATAAATTAACATTGAATGACGGAACAGTAGTAAGCCCAAATGGGAAATATGTAACTCGAGACCAAGTAAGACTTCGTTTAAAAGATGGCGAATGTTTAGATATGGATGGAGTTAAATATCGTAATGAATATCAATATAGATATAAAGTACAACAAGAAAATAAAGGACTTAATCAGAATCAAATTCAAGAAAGAAACCAGAATAGAGTTCATTATATGTTAGTTGATGGTGCTATTGTACAAATTAGAAATCAAGAACAAAAAAAATTACAACAACAATTAAAATTAAGTGATGGTTCTCAATTAGGTCCGGATGGTGCACTTTTAACAAGAGAAAGAAAACAGTTGCATTTAAAGGATGGTGAGTGTTTAAATTTAGATGGTAAAATGTACAGAAATACATATGCACATAGAAAAATGACAATGCAAAAAAACATAAATGCAAAAAAGAACTTATTGAAAAAGAAAGTTCAAAAAAAAGCGAGTATTAAAAGTACAACAAGTAAAAAGGGAAAGTCATAAATCAGTAAGAAAAAGGGTTTATAATACTATAAACCCTTTTTAAACCTATTAAAATTATGTCATGAAAAAGTTAAAACTAAATACAATACTAATCCTATTAATTGCTTTCTTCAGTGAAGAAGCAATTGGACAAATTATGCCAAATAAAGATGCATCTTATACTTCTGCGAATGCAAATTTTATAAATGATGCTGTTTTTATGACAAATAAAGAGGTATCGTATGTTTCTGTGAATGTAAGTTTTATAAATGATGCTGTTTTTATGGGAAGAAAAGATTCTATTGCAACGCCTTATTTGTATCCTTCAATTCTATATCACAATAAGTATGGTTTTTATGCAAGTGGTTCTTTATCATATTTAACAGCATCTAATGAAGCTAGAATAGATTTGTTTTTAATTAGCGCAGGTTATGACTTTAGCATTAAAAAACTTGATGGAGATATTTCATTTACAAAGTACTTTTTTAATGATGATAGTAATAATGTTATTTCAGAAGTAGCATCAGATTTAACAGCAAGTTTAAAATACGATTTTAATGTTGTTAATTTAGGAGTAACTGCGAATACTTATTTTAATAAAAATGATAGTTCAGATTACTTTTTGTCAACAGAAATTAGTCACGATTTTGTTTCAGATAATCAAAAATTTCAGATTTCTCCAACAGCAGGAGTTAATTTTGGGACTCAAAATTTTTATGAAGAATATTATATAAATAACCGTTATGGAAGTGGACGTTCAGGGCAAGGTTCTGGCCAAGGAAGTGGAGGTAGCACTCAAATAATTACGGAGGTAGGAATACAAGAAAGCGAAGACTTTAATCTTATGGCAATAGAATTTAGTCTGCCAATGTGGTATGTATATGATTCATTTACATTTTCATTTTTACCTGCTTTAGTACTACCACAAAATGAGGCAACTTTAGTAGTAGATGATGTGGTTGTTGAAGAGGATTTAGAAAGTACTTTTTACTGGGTATTTAGTATGAGTTATCAATTTTAAATAATTAAAATGAAAAAGGTTGTTTTAAATTTTTCAATTAATGCAACTATGGCAATCTGTATGTCTTTTATTCTTGGAACAGGTTTACTTATCAAATATATATTAATTTCTGGGCAAGAACGTTGGGTAAAATATGGTAGTAATGTAGAACTCTATTTTTTAGGAATGGATAGGCATGAATGGGGTCAAATTCATTTTATTTTAGGGCTTGTTTTAATTGCATTATTATCTGTACATATTTTTTTGCATTGGAAAAGTATTAAAAATG
The DNA here is from genome assembly GCF_002163835.1 of Polaribacter sp. SA4-10. Lineage (NCBI taxonomy): Bacteria > Pseudomonadati > Bacteroidota > Flavobacteriia > Flavobacteriales > Flavobacteriaceae > Polaribacter > Polaribacter sp. SA4-10. The sequence goes on from NZ_CP019331.1 coordinate 2,609,775, forward strand.
TTTATAAAAAACTCATCAAGAAATCTTTAACCAAAAAAATAGGAGCCTTACTTTTTTTATTTTTTTGTTTAGCGCTCATAATAACGCCATTCTTTATTGAACCAAAAGTTGAACCAATTAAAAAAGGAAATGGAAGACAGGTACTTGTTTACGATAGTTTTGATAGCCAATATGATTTAGCTTTAAAGTATTAATAATCATTTCACCACCTATTTAAGCTAACGTGCATTTCTCTTTGTTAGTAACAATTGTTACAGTCCAGCGCTTTTTCGCGCCTTAATTTTGTATCAAATTAATAGCATATAATGATGAAAAATAAATTATTAGTGATACCATTAATATTACTTTCTTTCTTTTTACAAGCACAAGAAGTAGTATTGGTATCTAAAAGTGACGTTATTTCTAAAGTAAAAGAAAATAACAACACAATTAAAATGTCTCAACAAGATGTTTTGGCTGCAAAAGGAGATTTTAACCAAACAAACGCAGTGTTTTTACCTAACATTACAGCAAGTCATACAGGTATTTCTACAACAAATCCATTAATGGCTTTTGGGTCTAAATTGAATCAGGAAATTTTAACACAAAACGATTTTAATCCTGCATTATTGAATGATCCAAGTACCACTAGAAACTTTGCAACTAAGATAGAAATTCAGCAACCGCTTATTAATTTAGATGGCTTTTATCAAAGAAAAGCAGCAAAATCTAAAATGAATGCAATGACTTTAAAAACAGAAAGAACGGTAGATTATATGTCTTTTGAAGTTGAAAAATCATACATGCAATTGCAGTTAGCTTATAAAGGTGTAGCTGTTTTAGAGAGCGCTTTAACAGCAGCAAATGAGCACAAAAAAATAGCAGACAATCGTTTTAATCAAGGTTTTTTACAACGTGCAGATGTTTTAAATGTTGAAGTACGAGTTACAGAGGTTAAAAATCAGTTACAAACTGCAAAAAGTAACGTGCAAAATGCGTCTAATTACGTATCATTTTTAATGAATGATAAAAATTATGTGGTTTACAGACCAACAGACAGTTTAACGGTTTCTAATTTTAATGTTGATAACAAGATTATTTCTGAAAGCAGATCTGATATTAAAGCAATGCAATTAGCATCTGAAGCTTATAAAGCAATGAATAAAGCTGATAAAATGGCTTTTTTACCACGTTTAAATGCTTTTGGGAGTTATGAAATGTATGATAACAAAGTGTTTCAGGGTGATGCAAATGGATATTTAATTGGCGCACAATTAAGTTGGGATTTATTTAAAGGTTCTAAACGTTTTGGAAAAGCGCAAAAAAGTAAAGCTGAATTTGAGAAGTCTAAGTTAGCGTATAATGAATATGTTTCTAAAAGTAATCTAGAGTTTAACAAAGTGAAGCGTCAATTATTAGATGCAAAAAACAGGTTAAACTTAACAGATTTAGCAGTGCAACAATCTAAAGAATCTTTAAGGATCCGTAAAAACAGATTTAAAGAAGGTCTAGAAAAAACGTCTGATTTGTTAATGGCAGAAACAAAATATGCACAAAAGCAATTAGAGTATTATCAAACCGTATTTGAATACAATTTCACGCAAACTTATTTAGAATTTTTAACCAAAGAATGAAAACAGTCGGCAGTAACAGTATTCAGTAAGCAGTAGGCAGTAACAATATTCAGTAACAGTAAGCAGTAACAGTATTCAGTCAAAAAAAAAGAATAAAACAAATCAAATGAAAAAATATATTTACATCATTACGTTAATTTCTACATCATTATTTATTACTAGTTGTGGTAGTGAAGACAAGAAAGTAGTAGATAATTCGCCAGTAATTAATGTTAAAGTTAACAAAGTTGAATTAAATAATAACAGTCAGTTTTTGCCTGTAAGTGGTAAGATACAAGCAACAAATAGTGCTGATTTAAGTACTAGAATGATGGGTTATGTGGAGAAAGTTCATGTAAATGTTGGTGATAAAGTTAAAAAAGGTCAATTATTAGTTTCTATAAATAATACCGATTTACAAGCTAAAAAAGGACAGGTAAATGCAGGAATTGCAAAAGCTAAAGCTACGTTTAATAATGCTGAAAAAAATTACAATCGTTTTAAAAATTTATTTGCAAGCACTAGTGTTACTCAAAAAGAAATGGATGACATGACTGCTAATTATGAAACGGCAAAAGCGGGTTTAGAATCTGCAAATCAAATGAAAAATGAAATTAATGCCCAATTTGCATATTCTAATATTACAGCGCCTTTTAGTGGTGTAATTACAAGTAAGAATGTAGAAAATGGAGATATGGCAAATCCTGGAATGCCTTTAATTAGTTTGGAAACGCCAAAAGAGTTTGAAGTGATGGCAATGGTGCCAGAAACTGAAATTTCACAAATTAAAAAAGGAACAATAGTTAATGTGTTAGTAAAATCGATTGACAAAAATATTTTAGGAAAAGTGAGCGAAGTAAGTACTTCTGCTAAAAATACGGGAGGACAATATTTAGTAAAAATAGATTTAGAAAAAACGGATGTAAATATTTTATCTGGAATGTTTTCAACAGTTCAATTTCCAGTAGAGAGAAAAGTAAAATCAGCATTGGTTTTAATTCCTAAAGAAGCAATTGTTACAAATGGGCAATTATCTGGTGTTTACACAACAAGTGAAAGTAATAAAGCTTTGTTGCGTTGGTTGAGATTAGGTAGAACTTATGGAAATAAAGTTGAGGTTTTATCGGGTTTAAATTCTGATGAATCTTACATAATTTCTGCGGAAGGAAAATTATTTAACGGAGCAAAAATAAGTATTCAGTAAGTAGTAGCTTTTAAAGTTACAAGTCTAAATTAAAAATAGTAGTTAGAATTTTCGCGTTAAGGATAGCAGTGTAAATCCTTTTTTATTTGCTGAATTAATTCAGTAAATAAAAAAGATTGCAACGGATAGCCTGTTAAAACGCCAAAAAAAAGATAAAAAAATGAAAGAAGGTTTAGCAGGAAAAATAGCAAAAGTCTTTATAGGATCAAAGCTTACTATACTTTTAATGATCGTATTTATGGTTGTTGGTGTGTATAGTTCTTTTTTAATACCACGTGAAGAAGAGCCACAAATTGATGTGCCAATTGCAGATATTTTTGTTGGTTACCCAGGTGCAAGTCCTACAGAAGTTGAGTCTAGAGTTGTAAAACCTTTAGAGAAATTAATTTCTAATATTAAAGGTGTAGAGTATGTGTATTCTACTTCTATGAAGGAAAAAGCAATGGTAATTGTACAGTTTTATGTGGGTGAAGATATTGAGCGCTCGTTTGTGAAATTATACAATGAAATTAATAAACATATGGATCAAATGCCAAAAGGTGTTACGTTTCCGTTGGTTAAAACACGTGCTATTGATGATGTGCCAATGTTGGGTTTAACGTTGTGGAGTGAAAACTACAATGATTACCAATTAAGCCAAATGGCGGAAGAATTAGAAACTGAAATTAAGAAAGTAAATGATGTTTCTATTACGCATAAAATTGGTGGAAGAAACAGACAATTACGTGTGGTTTTAGATAAGGATAAATTAGCTGCTAGTGGGTTAGATTTCTTGTCGGTTTCAGAAATGATCAAAGCCAATAATACGCAATTAAGTGCTGGTAGTTTTGATAAAAATGACACAGAATTTCTTGTAAATACGGGTAATTTTTTAGCTTCTGCAAAAGATGTTGAGAATTTGGTAGTTGGTGTACAACAAAATCAACCTATTTATTTAAAACAAATTGCTACAATTATTGATGGACCAGAAGTGCCACAAAAATACGTGTCTTTAGGTTTTGGACAAGCAAGTGGTAAATCTCAAACGTACAAATCTGAATATCCAGCAGTAACAATTTCTGTAGCCAAAAGAAAAGGTGCAGATGCTATGAAAATTGCTGAGGTTATTCTTGATAGAGTAGCGCATTTAAGAACAACTTTAATACCAGATGATGTTCATGTAGAAGTTACCAGAAATTACGGAGAAACAGCTTCACATAAAGTGTCAGAATTACTGTTACACCTTATAGGTTCTATTTTTGCTGTTACTTTAGTAGTAATGTTAGCGATGGGTTGGCGTGGTGGATTGGTTGTGTTTTTGTCCGTACCCATTACGTTTGCTTTAACATTGTTGAGTTACTATATGTTAGATTATACGTTGAATAGAATTACGCTTTTTGCTTTAGTATTTGTAACCGGTATTGTGGTTGATGATTCTATTATAATTGCAGAAAATATGCACAGGCATTTTAAAATGAAACGCTTGCCTTTTAAACAAGCTGCTTTATATGCAATTAACGAAGTTGGTAACCCAACAATTTTAGCAACATTTACAGTAATAGCTTCCGTTTTACCAATGGCTTTTGTATCTGGTTTAATGGGTCCTTATATGGCACCAATGCCAATTGGAGCTTCTATTGCAATGATTTTGTCATTATTTGTAGCATTAACAATAACCCCTTATTTAGGATATATTTTCTTAAGAGAAAAAGATAAAAAAGGAGCAGCACAAAAACCTGAAAAACCATTAGAAGAAACGCTTATTTATAAAATTTATAACAAATTTGAAAGACCTTTATTAGAAAATAAAACGAGAAGATGGGCTTTTTTAGGAGGGACTTTTATTGTTTTAATGGCAACAATGGTTTTATTTTTTACAAAATCTGTTGCAGTTAAAATGTTACCTTTTGATAATAAAAATGAATTTCAAGTTGTAATAGATATGCCAGAAGGCACAACATTAGAACGTACAGCAGTTGTTACACAAGAAATTGCTCAGTACTTATCTACAAGGCCAGAAGTAATGAATTATCAGAATTATATTGGTACTTCTGCTCCCATAACTTTTAACGGTTTAGTGCGTCATTATGATTTACGTGGTGGAAGTAATATGGCCGATATTCAAGTTAATTTGATTGATAAAGGTGAACGAGATATTCAAAGTCATGGAATTGCAAAATTATTAAGGCCAGAAATTCAGAAAATAGCAGCAAAATACAATGCAAATGTAAAGTTGGTAGAAGTTCCTCCTGGACCACCAGTAATGTCAACAATTGTTGCTGAAGTTTATGGGCCAGATTATAGTGAGCAAATGAAAATAGCAAATCAAGTTCAGGGTATTCTTAAAAACACAGCAGATGTAGTAGATGTAGATTGGATGGTTGAAAATGATCAAATAGAATATCAATTTGTAATAAACAAAGAAAAAGCAATGTTGTATGGAGTTGCACCGCAGCAAATTGCATATACAATGAATATGGCTTTATCTAACAGTGCAATCACAAATTTATATGATGAAAATGCTGTAAATCAAGTTGGTTTGGTTTTGAGTTTAGCTGAAAAAGAGAAATCTACAATTTCTGATATTTCTCAATTAAAAGTAAAATCGAAACTTGGAAACATGGTTCCTATTGCAGATTTAGTTGAAATTAAAGAAACGATTGCGGCAAAAAGTATTTATAGAAAAAACCAAAAACGTGTTGTTTATGTAGTTGCAGATATGGCTGGAGAACTAGAAAGTCCTGCATATGCAATTTTAGGAATGGAAGAAAAGTTGAAAGAAATTAAACTTCCAGAAGGTTATAAGTTAAATGAAATGTATTTAGGGCAGCCAGATTTTGAAGATGATTATACTGTTAAATGGGATGGAGAATGGCAAATTACCTTAGAAGTATTTAGAGATTTAGGAATCGCCTTTTTAGGAGCTATTATCTTGATTTATATTTTGATTGTAGGATGGTTTCAAAACTTTAAAGCACCAATTGTAATGATGGTTGCCATACCGTTATCATTGATAGGGATAATTTTAGGACACTGGATTATGGGGGCATTTTTTACTGCAACATCATTTATTGGAATGATTGCATTAGCAGGAATTATGGTGAGAAATTCTGTTTTATTAATCGATTTTATCAATTTAAGATTAGCAGACGGAATTCCATTAAAACAAGCAGCAATTGAAGCGGGTGCAGTTAGAACTACACCAATTTTATTAACTGCAGGTACCGTTGTAATTGGAGCATTTGTAATTCTATTTGATCCAATTTTTCAAGGATTAGCAATTTCTTTAATGGGTGGTACAATTGTTTCAACGGTATTAACTTTATTGGTTGTGCCATTGGTCTATTATATGATAGAGAAGAAAAATTATAAATAATTATCGACTGCGCTCGAACGGACATTAAAATAAAAAATTATGAAATTAGTATTAGTTACAGCAGTAGAAGAGTTTCAGAAAGAGGTTTTGAAAATCTTCAAAAAAGCAAATATTGAAAACTTTAGCAGTTCAGATATTGATGGGTATAAAAATGTACCTTCATTATTAATGGCTTCTAATTGGTTTTCTGCCGGAAAAGGAGGGAACGAATCTATTATGTTTTTCTCATTTACTAGTAAGGAAAAAATTGATGATTTATTCAATATAATTAAAGAATTCAATAATAATTTGGAAACAAATAATCCGATTAAAGCGATTGTTGTTCCTGTAGAAAGATTTATATAAATTTAAAAATTAGTAAAAATGTTAAATAAATATTTTAGAGTTTTAGTAGGTGCGTTTATTTTATTAAGTGTTGTATTAACAGTATATGTGAATGAAAATTGGATGTGGTTTACTGTATTTATTGGTTTAAATATGATTCAATCTGCATTTACAAAATGGTGTTTATTGGAAACTATTTTAATAAAATTAGGAGTTAAAAAGTAATTTTTTATAGATAAGATTTTAAATTAAAACAGCACCCAGACTACAAAATATACTTTGTAGCCTGGGGGTTTTTTTTATAATATGATGCCTTAAATAAACCTACCTTAATGATAATTGTCATTTTACAATTCCTTTAAGAATATTAAATTTGAGCTATTAATGTAATAAAATTGTGATAAGATGAAAAAAATATTACACGCAACTGATTATTCAGTAAATGCAATTTCTGCATTAAAATATGCGATTAGTTTAAGTAAAAAATTAAATACGAGTTTGTTTGTAATTCATGTTTTTGATTTTCCTACAATTTTTGATAAAGAACTAAAAGAACCCTATACCAATCTTGAAGAAAAGACTTACATAACGCAACAAAATAAATTGATTAAATTTTGTAATAAACATTATGAAGGTGATTTAGATGCGCTAGATATCTGTTTTGAAGCTATTGAAAATAAGTCTATTGTAAATGGAATTATTAAAAAAGCAAAAAAACTAGAGGCAGATTTGATAATTACAGGTACAAAAAGTGAAAAGATGTTTAAAGAACTTCTTTTAGGAAACACGTCAAAACAACTTATAGAAAAAGCACCTTGCCCTGTATTAACAATACCAAAAGAGCACAATATAAAAAGTATTAATACAATTGTTTACGCATCAGATTTTGAAGAGAATGATATTTGTGCAATTTACGATTTAGTAAATATTGCCAAGTCTTATGATGCTAACATAAAAATAGTTCATATTTCTTCAGATCATGACAAAGAAGTAGAAAAGAAAACAGCTTGGTTTTTAGAGTTGTTAAAAGAAAAAATTAAATACAATAAGATTGATACTGATATAATTTACTCTAATACTATTTTTAGTACTTTAAAAAAGTATTTAGCGGATGAAAATGCGGATATGGTAACAATGTTGGAACGAAACTCAAAAGGTATTATGAAAACGCTTTTTCATGTAGATTTAGTAAAAAAAATGGAGACCTCAAGTACTATTCCTTTAATGAGTTTTAATGAAAATTGGTTATAATAAGATTGTTTGAAACCAAAAAAAATGAAAGATATTTTAACAGGCTTATTGGTATTATTATCATTAACTGTTTTTTCGCAACAAACATCTTGGGAAAAATGGGAATTGGAATCTAAAACAGACATTAGATTACTACCAAAATATGGTAATGTGGAAAAAACTAAAAAGCAAAAAGAGGCTGATAAAATATTGATAGAAACTATGCTTAAACATGATTCCTCTCTTAAAAAAGCGTCTAATCGTTTCATAAATTTAGGTTTTCAATTTTTATATAAAAATGATATAAAAACGGCAATGTACAGATTTAATCAAGCCTACGTGCTTGACTCAACCAATACAGATATTTACTGGGGATTTGGCGCAATCTATATGTCTTTAGGACAATACGAAAAAGCAAAAGAACAGTATGAAGAAGGACTTAAAATCACCCCTGATAACACACGTATTTTGACTGATTATGGTACTTATTTTATGTGGCAACACGCTGCTTTAATACCAACAGATAAAGAAAAGGCAATGATTAAATTGGATTCTGCCATGACGTATATGTCTAAATCTTATAACCTCGATGCGTCTTACCAACAAACAACATTTAAGCTATCAATACTATATTTGACTAAAGGTGATTGTAATAATGCTTGGAAGTATTATGATGAATGTAAATCATTAGGAGGTCAAATTATTATAGAGGCATATACAAAAGATTTACAAAGGGAATGTAAACGAAAAAAGAAATAAAACGCCACACAACAAAGTACTGTGGTAAAAAAAATAATTATACACAACAATGATGTTTCATTAGTATTAGGAGTTTATCTTTTTACCATTAGAGCTGCTCATTCAGTACTTTTCTTAACGATTATTTTAGTTCTAATATTTTTTCTTTTTAGTGCTGGTGTGCATGGATTTTTTTGGTTTTTTTATTAGTGATATTAATATTTTTTTAGATTTTTGTTTGCTTCATAATTACCCTCAATTAATTTTTCTTTTAAAGCAGTTAAGTTGTCTTTTTTCAGAAAAACTTCCAACACAATTAACCTTCCTTATTTTACCTGTTTTCAATATAAATTCATAATTTTTTTCACAATAAAATTGCTGTTCTATAAAACTTATTTTTTGCAATCTGCTGATTATTAATGATAAATGTCATTTCAAATGCAGTTTTAGATATGTAATTTTATCATAAAATCTTAGAGATGAAACTGATTGAAGCAACCCAAAAAGTAGAAATTGATTTAGGTGATGTCAGGCTTAAAGGAATTTTAACAATTCCTGAAAACGTAAGAGGAATTGTAGTTTTTTCTCATGGAAGTGGAAGCAGTCATTTGAGTCCAAGAAATAATTTTGTTGCCAACTTACTTAATGAAAAAAGATTTGCAACATTACTTTTCGATTTGTTAACTGAAAGAGAAGATTCTCTTTATGAAAAGAGATTTGATATTGTTTTATTAACTAAAAGATTAATTAAAGTTACCCAATGGCTTAAAAATAATTATTCAACTTCATCAATTAATGATATTGGGTATTTTGGAGCAAGTACAGGAAGTGCATCCGCCTTAAAAGCTGCAGTATTTTTTGGGAATTCAATAAAGGCTGTTGTTTCAAGAGGCGGAAGAACAGATCTTGCAGGTAACGATTTAAGTAAGATAAAATCGCCTACACTTTTTATAGTTGGGGGTTTGGATGCTGTTGTAATTGAACTAAATCGTATGGCATACAATAAATTAAAATGTGAAAAGCAACTTGAAATTGTTCAAGAAGCATCACATCTATTTGAAGAATATGGAAAACTAGAAGAAGTAACGAAACTAACAATAGATTGGTTTAGTAAATATTTAAAGAATTAAAAAGATGTTTAGAGATAGAATTGAGGCTGCAGAATTACTTGTAAAAAAATTAATTCATTTAAAAGATAAAAATGTTGTTGTTTTAGCCATTCCTAGAGGAGGTCTTCCTTTAGGTTATGTAATTTCAAAAGAGTTAAATGTACCTTTAGATATTGTTTTAACAAAGAAAATTGGACATCCTACTAACAAAGAATATGCAATAGGTGCTGTAAGTTTAAAAAATTCTGTTTTAGGTTATGGTTCTGAAAGTGTTTCAGAAGAATATCTTATTAGCGAAATAGATAGCGTTCGAGAAACTTTAAAAAAGAGACTTCAAAAATTTTATACAAATGTTTCTCCTCAAAACCTTAAAGGCAAAACTGTAATTATTGTTGATGACGGTATTGCTACAGGTAATACTATTTTGGTTACAATAGAATTAGTTCAAAATGAAAATCCTGCTAAAATAATTGTTGCAGTTCCAGTTGCTCCACCATCAGCAATTCAAAAACTAAAACGTTCTCCTTATTTAGATGAAGTTATTTGTCTTGAACAACCGTATGATTTTAATGCGGTAGGAAATTATTATGACGATTTTAATGAAGTTAGTGATAATGAGGCAATTTATTTGTTAGAAGAAGCCAATAGTACCTTAAAAAAAATGCTGCAATAAGCACAAAAAAAAGGGAATCAATTTTAATTGATTCCCTTATAGTATTCTAAAATTAGCTTCTTTTATATTTACTTTCTAGATAAAGGGTCTAATCCAATAGTTCCATTTAAATTCTCTAAATAATTTTCAGAATTTACTTCTTTATAAAATTGTTTTAAACTTTCTAAACGACCATTAATATCCATTTCTAAAACTAAAGTATTGTTTCTTGGGTTTGAAATAAAATCTTCTAAATATTTTATTTGTTTTCCATAAAAGGCAATATCTTTCTGTTGTTTTAGAGCTAATCTTTCTTTGTACCAATCGCTATTAACAACATAGTCTCTATTAAATAGTTTACGTAATTCAGAATCACTAATATCTTTTCCTTCGTAATTACCATAAGCCATAATGTTTAATAGTACTTTTAAAGGCGGAATTGCAGCTTTTATACTACCATCTTCAAAATAGTTTAATGCAACTTTTTGTTGCGCTTCAGTAATGTTTTTAATACCATCTACATAATCGCTTAAGCCTTGTAATTCTGGTTTTAACATTCTGTCACTAAAAACAGCAGTAGGCTCATCAAAAATTCTATTCATACATCTGTAAGAGAACTTTTTAGTAATTCTATAGCCTAACCTACTGGCTAAAATAGTTTCTCCTTCGAATTCAAAATCTTCTATTTTTTCTAAAGAACCATTTGCAATTAAAGCTTTTGGATCTCTATCAACTGGCTCTAATCTTGCCCAAATTTCAGGAATTAATAAACTTACATCATGGTCAATTTTATTTTCTGCACCAATATAACCAGCTGCAGTGCTAAAACCATTAGATTCAGTTAAAATATGTGATAACAACGCATTGTTTAAATCGGTTGTTGGCGTTAGCATATTAAATGGTGCTTTTGTTAAAGCTCCTTCAGAACCTGCACCTGTTGTTGATGGTGATTTACCTGTTAAACTACAAATGAAATCCATAAACAATTCTGGAGCTTCTTGGTAATGAATAGGGTTATAAACAGCCAAAGGTCTAATGCCATTAGCTTTGTCTACAGGATTATTTCTTCTTCCTGGTAAAACCGCATTTACAACGTGATTTAAAGGATCGTTTAATTCCATTTTTCTTACTAAACGAATACCTAAATTAGCTAAATAAGTATCTTCAGTTTCAGTAATAACTTTATTAGGCTCTAAATAACGAGGGTTTTTTGTAGGTTCCCCATTTACAATTCTTGTATGCGAAGGCACAACAAAAAATTCTTCTTCTTTATCACTTTTTACAATGCTTTCAATAAAATCTTTTACGGGTTGCGTGTATTTGTCAAAGTTGATAGTGTCTTCATATAAAACAATAGCATCTTCTTTTTTAAGTAACTCATAGTTTGTTAAAAATCTTCCGTCAGAAATTAAATCTAATTCAGCACCTTTGTCATACCCTCTTACAACAGCTTCATCAGGTCTTTGAAACAAGTGAGCTTCACAATTGGTAAGAATTTTCAAACTTTTATTTGAAAACTCAGGGTTTAAGTTTTTTAATCTATTTCTAGGTATTGTTATAGAAGCAGTAATATCATCTTCAGTTTGTATTTTTTCACAAGGAGAAAAGTCTGAACGTAATTTATTCAACATCCAATTTCCTTTTTCGTTGAATCCAACACGAACATAACTACCAACAACAGGCGTGTTATTATGTAAAAGTCCGGTACCTTTTTTTCCGTTGATAATTTCTACAGACATATACTCTTTCCAGTTTAACTCACCGTGAGCTTGTCTGTATAAACGTTTTACAAATAAGACTAAAGAACGAATATGAACAGGAATTCCATCTAAAAATGAATTAAATTCATCTGAATTATGTTCAGAAGGAATTAATAATTTCACGGCAGAACTTAAGGATCTTTTTTCACTTAAAAACGATCTTGATAGTGGTCTCTTCGGATCTTTAATTTTCCAACGATTAGAGTAAACATATTCTATAATTTCATCTGCCTTTTTGAAATCTTCATCTATATTCTGAATGTTAAAATTACTATATGTAATCGCATTTTGCATCGATTTAGAAATTTCAGATTTTCCACCACCAGAAACGGTACACGGTTTATGACAGAAAACTCCTTCTGCAAACGTATCTACAATTCTCCATAAATCTATCGATTTATGTTTTTCTAATTTGAATTTATTACCTGTTGGGTGCACATACGTTTTAAAAGGAGACAACGTTAATTTTTGCTCTTTACTATGGTGCATCCAAGTAATACTATTTGTATTGATGTTTACATATGCAAACTCTGGAATATAAATAATATTTGGGTATTTTTTATCTATAGCGTAGTTTTCTGGTTTTACATCAATTGTATTCCCTAAAAGTTGCTTTACACCTTCAAAAGTATGCTGAAAATTATGGAATTCAGAATAGTCTCTACCATCTAAAGTATCACCCATAACTCTTCTTGCAAATGCAATTGCACCACCAGCATGTTCTTCTTCTACTAAACCAAATAAGTTAGCAGAATAGCTAATTTGAGTTTTAATTTCTTTTTTAGAATACCCATAATAATTATCTGCAATTAAAGTAATCACAACACCGCGGTCATCTCTACACGTTATTTTAAATGCTCCACCATTGTTATAAAGATCATTTTCATCTTTCCAACACATTCCGTCTTTTTTCTGACGTTCTGTAGCATCATCAAAATGAGGTAAACCAAGATCTTTCTTTTTTAAGTCTTTTAATTGGGGAGCTAAAATGATGCACCCCGTATGACCTGTCCAATGTTCTGTGTCTAAAGCAGCATCATTTTGTGCCAAGTTAGGATCTCCTGCATTTCCAAAAATAGATTCAACAAAATCTAAATTACTTACTAAATTTCCAGGAACAAAAAATCGGACTTCTAAAGATTTTTCTGAGATAACACCTTTTACTTCTGGGCATACTATTGGTCTCATTAATGTAGAAACCATTACTTTGGCTTGTTCTTCTTGATTTGAAGTAAATGGTAACGTTTTTAAATCATCAGAAGGATTAAAAGCTGCACTTAAAAGATTTGCAAATACTATTTTTGGTACTTCAAATTTATCTAATGGAACTGGTAAAGGACCTTCAACAATATGAAAAGTACCTTTTGTAGTTCTTTTATCGTTTAAAGGATTGTTTAAAATTCCTTGTTTTACTCTGTTTGTTGTAACTAAATCACTTTTAAAAGTATCACCATCTGGTGGTAAACTAACTTCTCTAGCTTGTCCTTTTTTAGATAGAATTAATGTGTTGTTAGGCAAAACCAAAGATTTATTTATTAAAACATCTTTTAGATAATCATCTATAAAATCTTGAATTCTTGTATCTACAGGAGAATGATGATTAGATAATAATCTTGATTTTGCCTGAAGACTTCTTATAAGTCCTGTTGTTAATTCTTCAAACTTAGGATCTAAAAATTTGTCAGCACTTTCTGGTTTGTCTTTAAAAGTTGGCTGCCCTAATGAAGCTAATTGTAAGTTAATAAATTGAACAGTGTCTTTTCTTGATTCTTGCATAGTGTTTAGATGTTGTTAGTATAGTTTTCTAAGACAAAATTAAAACAAGAGTAAAGTGAAAAGACTGACGAATGTCATGTTCTCCAACATAATTTACGAATACGATTGAGTATTGTATTGAAAAAAGACAAAATAAAAGGTTCTATTTTAAACCTAATTTTTCTAAAACGATTGGAACAAGTCTTTCTACAAATTTAGAATACGCTTCCTTAGAAGGGTGAAGACCATCACTTGCAACTAATGTAGGATTTGCTAATCCTTGTTGAGTGATATCAGTAATGTTTAAAAAAGTTATGTTATTTTTATTAAAGAATAACTTTGCAAAATCATTATACTTTTTTATTGCTTCAGAAATTGTTGAATTTTCTTTTCCTAAATTGATAGTTAACTTTAATTAATAAGGTTGTAATTGTAATCTAAAGTTAGATTTTCTGACTCTATTACACTGGTTACATTAGATAATTATTCAATTACTTTGCTTCAAGGAATTTAAAAGAAATACCAAAAACAGTTTGCTACTGTTATTTAAATGCATTTAAACCAGTTATATCTAAGCCAGTAATTAATAAATGTACATCATGTGTGCCTTCATATGTAATAACACTTTCTAAATTCATCATATGACGCATAATAGAATATTCTCCTGTAATTCCCATTCCGCCTAACATTTGTCTTGCTTCTCTAGCAATTTTTATTGCCATATCTACATTATTACGTTTTGCCATAGAAATTTGACCAGAAGTTGCTTTTCCTTCATTTTTTAAAGTTCCTAATCTCCAAGCTAACAATTGTGCTTTGGTAATTTCGGTAATCATTTCTGCCAATTTTTTTTGTTGTAATTGAAATTGTCCAATAGGTTTTCCAAACTGAATTCTTTCTTTAGAATATCTTAAAGCAGTATCATAACAATCCATTGCAGCGCCAATTGCTCCCCAAGCAATTCCAAAACGAGCAGAATCTAAGCAACCTAAAGGAGCTCCAAGTCCAGATTTATTAGGTAATAAATTTTCTTTTGGCACTTTTACATTATCAAAAATTAATTCTCCAGTTGCAGAAGCACGAAGCGACCATTTATTATGCGTTTCTGGAGTAGAAAAACCTTCCATTCCACGTTCTACAATTAAGCCATGGATTCTTCCTTCTTCATTTTTGGCCCAAACTACAGCCACTTGTGCAAAAGGCGCATTAGAAATCCACATTTTTGCACCGTTTAAAAGGTAATGATCTCCCATATCTTTAAACTTAGTTTCCATTCCACTTGGGTTAGAACCATGATTTGGTTCTGTTAAACCAAAACATCCCATCCATTCGCCAGAAGCCAGTTTTGGTAAATATTTTTTACGTTGTTCTTCGTTTCCGTATTTATAAATAGGATACATAACCAAAGAAGATTGAACAGAAGCAGTAGAACGGACACCAGAATCTCCACGTTCAATTTCTTGCATAATTAAACCATAAGAAATTTGGTCTAAACCTGCGCCTCCATATTCTTCTGGAATATATGGGCCAAAAGCACCAATTTCTGCTAATCCACCAATAATTTGTTTTGGGAATTCTGCACGTTGCGCATATTCTTCAATAATTGGAGAAACATCACGTTTTACCCAATCTCTGGCAGCATCTCTTACTAATTTATGTTCTTCTGAAAGTAAATCATCTATTTGATAATAATCTGGGGCTTGAAATAAATCTGCTTTCATTGTTTTTTTCTTTATTAAAATTATGTAATTCTAAATTTATGTTTCCTTTTTTTGGGAAAAATGTAATTTTAAATCAAATTTAATAATTGTTTTTGAAACTTTCCCTTTTTTGTAAAAATATATTTTCACTTTTATAGAAGTAATATTATTAAAAATTTATTGAAGTTCATCAACAGAAAGACTTAAAAGTTGATCTTTTCTGTTAAGTTTGTAATAATGAAGAATACTTTAGGAAAACAAGAACGTTTAAAAAGTAAGAAAATAATAGAAAGACTTTATAAAGAAGGAATTTCTGTTAAAGCTTTCCCTTTTAGAATGATGTATTTACAAACAGAACACACATCAGATTTTCCTGCACAAGTTGGAGTTACTGTTCCTAAGAGGAATTTTAAAAATGCACCGGATAGAAACCGAATAAAAAGGTTAATGCGTGAAACATATCGTTTGCAAAAAGAAATTGTATATAATAATTTAGAGAAACCTTGTGTTTTTATGATTTCATATATTGGTAGAGAAGAATGGAAGTATGAAGAGTTGTATGCTAAAATGGAGAAGTTACTAACGTTATTTATTAACGATGTAAAAAATAAAGAAGATGAAGAGAGTTAATTTTAAAAACAGCACACTTGTTATTTTATTGGTTGCAACGATTTTTTTATCGTTTTCATTTAAATCCAAATTTTTTGAAGTAGCAAAACAAATTGAAATTTACAATACACTTTTTAAAGAGTTAAATATGTATTATGTAGATGAAATAAACCCTGCTGAACTTACAAACAAAGCCATTAAAAACACCCTAAAAGACTTAGATCCTTACACCAATTTTTATAACGAACAAGATGTTGAAGATGCTAAAATTAGAAGAGCTGGAGAGTATGGTGGTATTGGAGTTGCTGTTTTTTACAACAAAAAAGGAATTGTAATTAGTGAGGTTTATAAAGGTTTTTCTGCAGATAAAGTGGAGTTAAAAATTGGTGATATTATTATTTCTGTTGACGGACAATTAATAAACAATATGGAAAGAGATCAACTTTCTATGTTTTTAAAAGGAATACCAAACAGCAAGCTTTTAGTAGAAATTGATCGACAAGGAAATATTATTAAAAAAGAATTAATAAGAGATAAAATAGTTGTAAATCCTGTTCCTTTTTTTGAGATGATAAATGAGGAAACAGGTTATATTGTTCTTACTCGTTTTAATGATAAAGCTTCATCTGAAGTGAAAAAAGCGTTTAGAGAATTGAAGAAGAAAGGTATGAAAAACCTGGTTTTCGATTTAAGAGGAAATCCTGGGGGTTCTTTAATGGAGTCTATTAATATTTCTAACTTCTTTTTACCGAAAGGAAAAACGATAGTAACTACAAAGGCAAAAGTTAAAAAATGGAGCAATACTTATAGAACAACAAATGCTCCTTTAGATTTAGAAATTCCGATTGTGGTTTTGGTAAATGGACGTTCTGCATCTGCATCAGAAATTGTTAGTGGATCTTTACAAGATTATGATAGAGCTGTAATTATGGGGCAACGTTCTTTTGGTAAAGGGCTTGTACAGCGCTATAGGGAGCTAACTTATGGTACACAATTAAAAGTAACAATTTCTAAATACTACACACCAAGTGGAAGATGTATTCAAGAATTAGATTATGCAAACAGAGATAAAAATGGCAAAGTGCCTAAATTTTCAGATACTGGAATTAATGCCTTTAAAACTGAAAATGGAAGAAAAGTTTTTGATGGAGGAGGTATTTTACCAGATGTAATTATAGCCAGTTCAAAAAGAACAGCTGCAACTAAAAAGTTACTTTCTTCAAAAGCTATTTTTAATTTTGCGACTGATTATTTTTATGAAAATAATAAAATAAAGGATGTTGAAAACTATCAATTTAAAGATGTTGATTTTAAGAAGTTTATAAATTATTTAGCAGATGAGACTGCTTTTGAAACAGAACAAGAATCATTATTTAAAAAAGCATATTCATCAGTAGAAAAAAGCAGTGTTTCTAAAGAATATGAACATATAAAAAGAAAATTATTTGAGAATAAAATTGATGAAATAACTAAAAATAAAGATATTTTAAAAGAACATCTTAAATCTGAGATTATAAAAAGATATTATTACAAAGAAGGTGTTTATAAACATAATTTAAAAAACGATAAAGTAATATCTGAGGCAGTAAAATTGTTAAATGAAGAGAATAGATATGTTAAAGTATTATCTAATCAATAAATAGAGTCAAATACTTACCTTTGTACCTTAAAATAAAGAATGTTACAAACTAAAAAAATAAATAGAACTCGAGCGCAAGAGTCTACAAATGCCATAGAAAAACTATACATTTCTATGCGTCATTTATTTAGTAGAGGTTTTTATAAACCAATGGGGATTTCAGGAGAAGCATTACGTAAATCATTATTGCTCTTACGTCCAGAGATTTATGGTTCAATTGCAGAAGATAGAATAGAGTTAAATGGTTTAACTTATGTTATAGAGAGGTTGCCAGAAGGAATAGAAGAATGTCAGTTTATTAATTTAACGGCAGATGAAGGGTATAGGAATTCAAATTTTAAGGCGATTATTCCTCCAAAAAGAAGGAGAAATTGTTATAGAATAGATAAAGATCAAATGAATATAGAGATTACCAGAGGAAGGTCTGAAATCTATGATATTCTTACACATCTAACGTTTTTGTTTATTGAATCGCATAAAATTTATGAACGTGTTTCTTTAAATGATGGACAAGATTTTATTAGAGAATGGAAGCATTTAGAAAATATTGTTATTAATCAAATAGAAATATCAGAAAAAGAAAGAGAAGTTATTATTGCTCATTTAGGAAGTATTTTAGGAAGAACTTTTGATGAGGTTTCTAATATTCATGAAACGTTTTCAACAAAAGAAAACCCAGATAGGTTTTTTCAATTAATTTATTGGCTAGGTAAACTTGCAATAAATGAAAATATTGAAGAAAAAAAACGAACAATAACTTTTAGTTCTGTTTTAATAGAGGAAATTGGTCATCACATTTATGGAGATATTTGGGCAGATAATATTAAAAAGGTACTAAAAGAAAACAAACTATTACAAAGGCCTATTCATATTATTAGTGCAAATATGCATAGTGTTTTAAATTCTATTTATGCTCAAGGTGCTTTACCTAGGGAGGCAAAAGAATTTAAAGGATTTGAATTGTATCAACTATTAAGTAATTCGGATAGCAAACCATTGCAAAAAGCGGTGAAAGATTATGCTTCTGAAAACGGATTAATTTATATTAAAGATACCTCAGGAACAAATATAAATGTTCAAATAATAGATACAGATAAAATAAATTTTGATGTTTCACCGTTTAAAAAAGAAAATTCTGTTTCAGAGAGGCCAGTAATTATTGTGATGGACTATGCTTTTGGAGAGCAAGCGTATGAAACGATGGACGAATTGTTAAAACCATATAAAAACAGTAAAAAGAAAAGCTATTTAGATGTAAAGTCGGTTTCTATAATGGGTAAAGCAGGTATTTTGGAGGGCGGAAAAGGAGATATTATGATTCCTGATGCACATATTTTTGAAGGAACTGCAGACAATTATCCGTTTAAAAATGAGCTTTCAAAAGAAGATTTAGAAGGTTTTGGTGTAGCCGTTTTTGATGGTTCAATGATTTCAGTATTAGGAACATCATTACAAAATAAAGACTTATTGAAGTTTTTTCACGATTCTACATGGAATGTTATTGGCTTAGAGATGGAAGGAGCTCATTATCAAAAAGCAATTCAATCTGCATCTAAAATTAGAGGCAATATATCAGAAAATGTAAAAGTAAGATATGCGTATTATGCGTCAGATAATCCTTTAGAAACAGGAGCAACATTAGCCTCTGGAGGTTTAGGAATGACAGGGGTAGTGCCAACTTATGCAATTACACAGAAAATATTAGAACAAATTTTTCAACAATTATAAACTGTTTTTATTAAAACCAAACAATGTCAACAAACCAAACAAACAACGAAGAAGAAGTAGATTTAGGTTCCTTATTTGTAATTATGGGAAAAGGATTTTCTAAACTTTTCAATTTTATTGGAAATATTTTTAAAGGGACTTTTCATGTCATAATTGCAATTCTTATTTTCCTAAAAAAAAATATTATTAAAATAAGTGTTGCAGCAATTATTGGTGGAATTTTAGGTTTCTTTTTAGAAGTGAAAAAAATAGATACTTTTAAATCTGAATTATTATTAGAGCCAAATTTTAACAGTACAAGACAATTATATGATAATATAAGTTATTACAATAACCTTGTTAAACAAAAAGACACTGCAGGTTTAGTAGAAACGTTTAAGTTAGATAAATTAGCTGCTGCCAGTCTTAAGGAATTTGTGATTCATCCAATTGAAACTGGAAGTGATATTATCAATTCTTATGACGTATTTGTCTCTTCTGTAGATACAACTACTGTAAAGAGTTATAGTTTTATTGAGTTTAAAAATGGATTTACTTCATATGATTATAGAGTTCATAAAGTAACAGTTACTTCAACACAGAATAATATTTTTGATAAACTAGGTGATGTTATAATTTATTCGATAACAAATAATAAATATTTTAATAGAATAAAAGAATTATCAAATAAAAACTTAAATAGAACAGACTCTTTATATCGTCAGAATTTAACACAAATAGATTCTTTAAGAAATATTTATATGGAGGTTATGTTAGAAGAGGCTAAGAAGCAAACAAGTGGCACAAGTATAGATTTAGGAGGGGTTAAAAGAACAACTAAAGAATTAGAATTGTTTGCAACTACTAGGCTAATTAATGATGATTTAAAAAAGACTACTTTTCAAAAATCTACAAAATATGAAATAATTAATGTTCTTTCAAGTTTTCAAGCAACAGGAACTGAAATAAAAGGACTAACAAAAAATTATGTTTTTTTACTTGGAGTTCTTGGAGCAATACTTATGATTTTAGTATTGTTAATTAAACAATTAAACACCTATTTAGAAAATTATAAAAAGTAATTATATGCAAACAATTTTAGTTACTGGTGGAGCAGGTTTTATTGGGTCTAATTTTATTCCATTTTTTTTGAAAAATAATTCAGAATATCATGTTGTAAACTTAGATTTATTAACATATGCTGGAGATTTTGCTAATTTAAAAGAAGTTGAGAAATCTGATAGATATACTTTTGTAGAAGGAGATATTTGTGATAGAAACTTGGTAGAATCACTTTTTGATAAACACAGCTTTACTGGCGTAATTCATTTTGCAGCGGAATCTCATGTAGATAATTCAATAACAAATCCAGATGCTTTTGTTAGAACAAATGTTTTTGGCACTTTTAATTTATTGGACGTTGCAAAGAATTATTGGATGGATTCGCCAAATGTATATAAGAGAGGTTTTGAAGATTGTAGGTTTCATCATATTTCTACAGATGAAGTTTATGGAACTTTAGGAGAAACAGGTTTATTTACAGAAGAAACTTCGTATGCTCCAAATAGCCCTTACAGTGCTTCTAAAGCTTCTTCAGATTTTATGGTTAGAAGTTATTATCATACGTATGGAATGAATGTTGTAACAACAAATTGTTCTAATAATTATGGACCAAAACAGCATGATGAAAAACTAATTCCAACAATAATTAGGAAAGCTTTGTCTGGAGAGCAAATTCCCATTTATGGAGATGGAAAAAACATTAGAGATTGGCTGTATGTTTTAGATCATTGTAAAGGAATTGAAATGGTGTTTAGAACGGGGAAAACAGGAGAAACATATAATATTGGAGGGAAAAATGAACGAGATAATTTATATATTGTTGATACAATTTGTGAGATTTTAGATACAGTTATACCGAAAGAAAAATCATATAAGGAACAAATTAGCTTTGTAAAAGATAGACCAGGTCATGATTTTAGATATGCTATAGATGCTTCAAAAATTGAAGAAAGTTTAGGTTGGAAAGCAGAAGAAAATTTTGAAACTGGGATAAAAAAAACAATTGAATGGTATCTTGCCAAATATCAAAAATAATATGAAAGGAATAGTTTTAGCAGGAGGTTCAGGTACAAGATTACATCCAATTACATTGGCTGTAAGTAAACAATTAATGCCTGTTTATGATAAACCAATGATTTATTATCCGATTTCTGTATTAATGTTAGCAGGAATTAATGAAATATTAATTATTTCTACACCACAAGATTTACCTTTATTTAAAAGGTTATTAGGTGATGGTAAAAAATTAGGATGTGATTTTCAGTATGCTATACAAGAAAATCCAAATGGATTGGCTGAAGCGTTTATTATAGGAGAGAAATTTATTGGAAAAGATAAAGTAGCTTTAATTTTAGGAGATAATATTTTTTATGGATCTGGTCTGCCAAAATTATTAAAAGCAAATAACAACCCTAATGGAGGAATTGTTTATGCCTATCATGTAAATGACCCTGAAAGATATGGTGTAGTTGATTTTGATGAAAATATGAATGCAATTTCTATTGAAGAAAAACCATTAAATCCAAAATCTAATTATGCAGTACCAGGTATTTATTTTTATGATAATTCTGTGATTGAAATTGCAAAAAACATGAAACCTAGTAAACGAGGTGAATTAGAAATTACAGATATAAATAAAATATATTTAGAGAACGGAAATTTATCTGTAAGAGTTTTAGATAGAGGTACGGCTTGGTTAGATACGGGTACTTTTGACTCTTTAATGCAAGCATCTCAATTTGTACAGGTAATAGAAGAAAGACAAGGTTTAAAAATAGGTTCTATTGAAGAAGCAGCTTATAGAAGTGGTTTTATAACAAAAGAACAATTATATAAATTAGTAGCACCTTTATTGAAAAGTGGTTATGGAGAAAGCTTAATGAAACTATAATGATAGTTACAAAAACTGATTTAGAAGATTGCTTTATAATTAAACCACAAATTTTTGGAGATGAAAGAGGTTACTTTTTTGAAACTTTTAATAAAGAAAAGTTCCAAAAATTAACCAATTTAGAAATAGTTTTTTTGCAGGATAATGAGGCATTTTCAAATAAAGGTATTTTAAGAGGGTTGCATTTTCAAAAAGGTAAGTTTGCACAAGCAAAATTAGTTAGAGTTGTAAAAGGAAAAGTTTTAGACGTAGCAGTAGATTTAAGGCCTGAATCAAAATCTTTTGGCAAACATTTTTCAATTATTTTATCAGGAGAAAATAAAAATCAACTTTTTGTTCCAAGAGGTTTTGCACATGGATATTCTGTTTTAGAAGATAATACTATTGTATCTTATAAATGTGATAATTATTATCAACCAGATGCAGAAGATGGTTTGATTTATAATGATGAAGGTTTGGGAATTGATTGGATGTTGAAGGAGGAGGAAATCGTATTATCAGAAAAAGATAAAAATTTGAAAACGTTTAATTAGTTTATGTAATGGTTGAAAGAACAGGGATAATAATACAGGCAAGAATTTCATCTACAAGGTTGCCAAAAAAAATTATTTTAGAAATAGATGAACAAATTACATTTTTAGATGTTTTATTAAATAAGTTAAAAAAATTAAAAATTAAACTTCCTATAGTTTTAGCTACGTCTAATTTATCTGTAGATAGTATTCTAGGGGAGTTTGCTGAAAAACATAAAATAAAATTTTACAGAGGTTCAGAAGAAAATGTATTAGAAAGGTTTATAGATTGTGCAGAAGAAAATAATTTTAATACAATTATAAGGGTTTGTTCTGATAATCCTTTTATTGATGTGAACTACATAGAAAAAATTGTTAAAAGCTATAAAGGAGAAGATTACTTATCATATAAAATTAATAATTCTCCTTCAATTTTAACTCATTTCGGGTTTTTTACCGAAATGGTAAGTTTAAAAGCATTAAAAAAAGTAGCTTCTAAAAAAGATAATAATTGTATTGAACATGTTACAAATTGTATTTATAAAAATCCAAATCATTTTAATGTTCGCTTTTTAGAAGAAAATATTCAGAACAATGATATTAGATGTACATTAGATACTAAAAGTGATTTTGAAATACTTAAAGATATTTATTTTAATTTCATGAAAGAAAATCCAAATGCAGGATATTTAGAAATTATTAAATACATAGAAACAAGGCAAGACTTGCTAGTTGGAATGAAAAAAATAATAAAAGAAAACACAAAATGACATATATAATTGGTGAAATAGGGCAGAATCATAATGGATCTGTAGATTTATGTAAATTACTTGTAGATGTTGCAGCAAGACCCATAAAAGACACCTTATTTGGAAATGATTTAAAGCAAATGGATGCTGTAAAACTTACTAAAAGAGATTTGTCTCAAGAGTTGTCATCAACTCAGATGAAAAGTCTATATAACACACCACATTCTTTCGGGAAAACTTATGGAGAGCATAGAGATTTTCTAGAATTAAATGATGAGCAACATTTTGAAGTTTATAAATATACGAAAGAGAAAGGGTTAGATTTTGTAGAAACATTATGTGCAATTGGATGTTTAAGTATGCTCAACCTTTTTACTCCAGATAAACTAAAAGTAGCATCAAGAGATTTAACCAATCTACCACTGCTTTCAGCATTAGCAGAAACTAAAATTCCAATTATAGTTTCTACAGGAATGTCAGGAGAAAGGGAATTAGATCTTGCTTTAGAGACTATAAATAAATATCATAATAATATTTCAATCTTACATTGTGTTTCCGAATATCCAACAAGATATGAGAATGTAAACTTGAAAACGATAACATATTTAAAAAAACAATATCCGCAGTATTCAATTGGTTATTCAGATCATACAATTGGTATATCTACACCAATTGCAGCAGTTGCTATGGGGGCAGAAATTATTGAAAAGCATATTACTTTAGATAGAAATTTAAAAGGAACAGATCAAAAAGGTTCTTTGGCTATTGATGGTATTTATAGAATGCTTAGAGATATTAGAAATTTGGATATATCCATGGGGGACGAGAAAATGGAGATTGTAAACTCTGTGGAAAGCGCTAGAAATAAATTAGAAAGATCTATAGCTACAAATAAAAGTTTAAAAAAAGGAAGTATAATTACAGAAAAAGATATTCATTTATTAAGCCCTGGTGATGGCGTAAAGTGGATAGATAAAACAAATATCGTAGGGAAAGTTCTTATTAACGACCTTCCAAAAGATGAAATAGTTTATTTAAAAAACATTAAATAGTATGTTGCCAAAACTAGTTTTAACAGATATTGATGGTGTTTGGACGGATTGTGGAATGTATTATGATGAAAAAGGGAATGAGTTAAAGAAGTTTAATACTTATGATAGTGCAGGAGTTTTATTCTGTAAACTTTTAGATATTCCTTTTGGGATAATTACTGGAGAAAACGCAAAATCTGTAGAAAGGAGAGCAAAAAAATTAAAAGCAGATTATTTGTTTCTAGGTGCAAAAAATAAGCTAGAAATTGTTAAAGACTTGGCTAAAGAACTAAAGATACAGCTGTCTGATATTGCGTATATAGGAGATGATATAAATGATTATTTAGTGTTAAAAAACGTTGGACTTAGCGCTGTGCCTAAAAGTGCGCCTATTTACATGAAAGAAATTGTCGACTGGCAGTTAGAAAAAAAAGGTGGAGAAGGGGTTTTTAGAGAGTTTGTAGAAAAAATATTATCAAGTAACAATATAGACGTAATAGACCTTCTAAAGAAAAGTAATTTGATTAATGAATATAATCAGTGATAATTTTTTTTAAAAAAATGAATAAAACTTTCCCTTTTTTTAAACTGTTGAATGTTTTTTTAAGAATAGGAGGTATCGGTAGTAAGTTTTTAATTGTTACACTAATGTCTAAATATTTTGATGTAGATGTTTTTGGCAATTATGGATTAATAACATCAATCATAACAATTTTAATATTTGTTTTAGGTTTAGATTTTTATAATTTTAGTATTAGAGATATTTTAAAAACTTCGGATAAACAAGAAATTATAAACAAAGTAACACTAACATTCGCATTATATTTATTCGTTTATATATTATTTATTGTAGTTGGATACTTTATTTTTAGTAGTATAAATTATATAAAACCATATCTCTTTTTAGTGCTCTTATTAGTAATTACAGAACACTTATCCCAAGAAATTTATAGGCTATTAGTTGGTTTTAAAAAAGTATTATTAGCAAATATTTTACTATTTTTTAGAACCGTAAGTTGGAGTTCAATTATAATCTATTACTATTATAATAATAGTTTAATAACTATTAATAAAATTTTTATTCTTTGGCTGATAGCTAATACTTTAACAATAGTATATGTTATTATTCTATCTATAATAAAGAATTATAATAGAATTATAAAAATTTCTCTTAACTCAAATTGGGTAAAAAAGGGGTTAAGAATAAGTTCCGTATTTTTTCTTGCAACTATTAGTCTTAAGTCAATGGAATATGCAAATAGATTTATTGTAGACTACTTTATGGGAGAAGAATTAGCAGGTATCTTTTTATTTTATTCTAATATATCTATTTTAATTACAGTTTATATAAATACAATAGTTATATCTTTTGAATTGCCAGAACTTATTAAATCAGCAAATTTACCTGATGTAAATAAACTTCTAAAAAAGTTTAAAAAATCATTATTAATACATACTTTAATTTCATCTTTATTTATTTTTTTAATTATAAAACCCTTGTTAATGTGGCAAAATAAAGTTGAGTTTGAAAATTTTTTACCTTTAATCTATTTTCTGATAATTGGTGCTGGACTAATGAATTATTCATTGTTTTATCACTTTAAACTTTATATTTATCATAAAGATAAAGCGTTATTAAAATCTATGGTTTTTTCTGCTATTCTTAGCCTGTTATTAACCATTAGTTTAACGTATTTTTATGGAATTTACGGAACAGCAACAGCTTTTGTGATTTCTAGCATTATATTATTTTACATGCGTTACAATGAAGCAAAAAAAATGAAATATGATTAATATTTATATAGGTTTATCTAAAAATCAAATTTCATCTTATGAAGCAATTATAAAAGATGAAAAAAAGACAAACTGTCAAAATATCTTAATATCTAATAAAACTTTAAAAAATGATTTAAAGTTATGGGATAAAGTTATTTATGCAAAAGAATCATTTAACAATCAGTCTACAGGTAGATTATCTGAGTTAAAAAATATAATTATTAAGGTAAAACAATATAAACAGATTATAAGAGAACTTAATATTTACAAAAAAGAAGAAAATATCACTTTGTATTTTACTTACGTAGAAGATGTTTTAACAAATCACTTGCTTTTTTCTTTTAATAAAAACATGAAAGGTATTGTAGTAGAAGATGGTACACTAAACTATTATCCACATACAATAAAGTCTTTATCACAAAAAAAAGTATTTCTAAAATGGATACTAAGTAATTCATACAATGTTAGGTTTAAATATTATAAAGGACATTCTAGTGGAATAGAGAATAGAAATGTTATTAGACAGTATGTTAGAGTTCCTGAGTTGTCTCAGTTTCCAGAAAAATCAGTAAAGTTAAAATACCCTACAAGAAAATTAAATGTAACAGATACAGTTTTAATTATAGGTCAAGAAGGGTATATAAATCAATTAGGTGAAAATAGATATATTAATAATTTAAAAGATTTGGTTAAACTAATTCAATCAAAAAACGATTACCCTCAAATAGAGAAAATATATTATAAGCCACATAGAAATGGTAAAAGAATAGATTTAGAATACTTAAAAACGCTGTTTTTAAATAAAGAAGTTGTTTACCTAAAGTCAGATGAGCCATTAGAAGATTTGTTTTTTAATAAATTAGGTTCAAAGCATATATATTCTTTTGATTCTAGCGCCTTATTAAATATTTATCTAGAATCTGAAGATAGTGTTAAAAGAAAGCTTAATTTTAATGTCCTTTTAAGGTATAATAATTTACTGAAACCAATTTTCCAGAAATTTGAATTTAATATTTATAAATGATTATTGCTTTTAATATATTAATTACACTTATAGCTATAGTTATAATGTTATACCTTTTAGAAAAAGATTTAGGTCTTTTTTTATTATCAATTATGATATTTGTTCAATATATTTGGATGTTTTTCTCTCTAATGGTTATAGAGTCTGGTGTGCATATTGTTGAGCAAGGTAGAGATGGATATTTTGTTTATAGTACTTTGGTTTTATTACTCTTTTTTATTACAACCATAATATCTTTAATTTTTTTTAAAAAAATATTCACTAATTTTTTTAAGAATATTAAAGTGACCAAAATTAAATTTGGTAAAATTAAAGAGCCCCAAATAACAAGAGTATTTATAGGTTTTGTCTTTTTTATGGCTTTTTTAAATTTGTTTTTGTCGCCAATACCTATTTTTTCAGATAATGTGTCAAAGTTTAATTTTTGGGAACACTCAAAATTTCCATTTCTAAAATCGATTGTTGGTAATGTAATGGCTTTTGTTGCTTTTGGTTCTGCAATATTATTTAGATATTATAAAAAAACATCAATTTTTTTCTTAATACTTTATGTTTCGTATTTATTACTTATAGGGCAGAAATTCACAGGATTTTTTATAGGTATAACAGGTGCTTTACTTGCTTTATATTTTACCTCAGAAAAAAAAATAACCTTTAAACTTAAATGGATTTTTAATAAATATCTATTATTATTTATTGGAGCAATGTTTTTTTTAGTACTATATAAATACACTATTAGTAATCCTTTTAGAAATTTAAAAATGACACCATTAGAATCTGTGTTTTATAGGTTTTTCGGATTACAAGGACATGTGTTTTGGGGAACAACGGAACAATATATTTATTTGAATAAACCCAATACTTGGAATATTTTTGAACTTTGGAAAGGAATGCATCTCTTAATGCTTGAATTTTGGCCATGGAGGTATCAAGATTTTATTTCTGTAACAAATAGAGGTGTAAGTTGGACAAATGCATATCCTTCAATCTTAATTAGAATTTTTCCTTTACCAATTGCTCTATTCGCAAATTTTATTTTGGTTTCATTTCTTTCTTTAATGCAAACCTTGTTAAGTATTTTTATTAAAAGAAAATCTTTATTTATTAGTATTATATTTTTTCAGCTTTTAATTTGGACTAGTTATGCTTATACAATGGCTTATTTTAACAAGTTATTAATACCAGTTTTCTTTATTTTTATTTTTTTCACATACAAATACTTAGTTGTAAAAACTAAAAAAGAATAAAAATGAAAAAAGATTTACTCTTGAAAATTTCAAATTACTCTTACTTTTTAATGATGTTTTTCTTACCTATATCATTATTGTTAGATAATATTTTTTTGATAATAATGTTTTTAAGTATAATTTTTAACAAAAAAAAAGCAATAAATAATAATAATGTTTTATATTATTTGTTAGCTTTTTTCTTGTTTACATTAGTAAATGGGTTTTTAAATAACTCTTTTTTAGTTGAAAAAAGTAACTATATTAAATTATTGCCATTTATATTTATTCCTTTTTGTTTAGATAATATTGAAAATAAAATAAAATTAAAAGGGTTCGTTTTTCTTATTATTGGTATAATAATAATTCAATTAAATTCTGTTTATGGAATAATTAACTATTACTATTTTACTGAAGGTAAAAAATATGCTCTAAAAAATTATTCAAAAATTAATGAAATATTAAATTATGAAAGACCTTACTTAGGTTTCTTTTCTGCTCTTAGTATTGTAATCTGTTTTTATTACTATTCGATAAATAAGAATAAGATATTAAGTACTATTATCTCTTTTTTTTCGTTACTGTTAATAATAGTCATTTCTGCAAGGTTAGCCATTGTTATTGTATTCTTTACAAGTTTAATTGTTATCTCTAAAAAGCTTAATAAAAAGAATTTTATTAAAACTCTAATCATCTTTTTAGGCATAATATTCTTAATATTCATGAGTAATAGTTCTTTAAATGATAGGTTTAGTCAAATATCAAAAGATGCTAGAGTTGTTACTTGGAAAGGAGCTAATAAACTATTTTTTAAAAATTCGAATTATATTTTTGGATCCGGAAGTGAACAAAAGACAAGAGATAATCTTTTAGAACATTATAAAAATTATGAAGAATTTGGTTCTGAGGCAGAGAAAAATAGATTTATAAATAAAAATTATAACACTCATAACCAGTATATAAATGAGTTACTAAGAGGAGGGATTATAGGTTTAATGTTGTTACTCATTCCTCAAGTTATTTTACTGTATTCTAGTTTTAAGAAAAATAATATTTTAGAATTAATGTTTTTAGTTTCAATTTTTAGTTTTTGTCTAGTTGAAAATATTTTAGATAGACAAGTTGGTGTCTACTTATATGCCTTACTTTTGAGCCTAACAAATATTCCATATAAAGTAAATGAATAAATGGTAAAAGTTTTACATATTGCTAGACCTGTTGCAGGAGTAGGTGTCTATATTTCTTTATTATCTAAATACATAGATAGTAATAAGTTTTCAAATGTAATAATTTGTAATACAAAAGAGAATATTATTAATATTAATAATGATTTGGGTATTAAAATTGACCACCTTCATTGTAATCTAAAAAGAGAAATACGTTTTGTAAATGATATAAAATGTTTAATAAAAATTTTAAAAATTGTAAAAAAAATAAAACCGGATATAATACATTGCCATAGTGCTAAAAGTGGGATTTTAGGAAGAATTATTGGATTTGTTTCTAATACAAAAACAATATATACACCTCATGCATATTCTTATTTAAGTGCAGAGTCTAAAAAGAAATATTTTTTATTAAAAAATATCGAACGTTTTTTTGGGTTTTTTCCTGCAAAAACATTAGCCTGTTCGTCTTCAGAATACAATAGAGCTATAGTTGATTTAAAAATAAAAAAAGAAAAGATTGTTCTTTGGAATAACTCTATTGAAAATAAGATAGAATCAATAGATAGTGAGTTTTTATTGAAACTTCCAAACAATTTTATAAGTTCAATAGGTAGACCATCTTATCAAAAAAACACAGAACTATTAGTAGAAGCTGTATTAAAAATTAAACAAACACATCCAAATATTCATTTAGTAATTTTAGGAGTTGGTTTTTATTCTCCAATATTAAAAAAAATAGAAAACAATATTTTAAAGAATAATCTTTCTGATAATATTACATTAATTCCTTGGTTAGAGAGAGCTAAGGGTTTAGCTATACTTAACAAAAGTATAGTTTATGTTTCCTCATCAAGATATGAAGGCCTGCCATATTCTGTTATTGAAGCCTTGTCTTTAAGAAAGCCATGTGTTTTAACAAATGTTGATGGCAATAGAGATTTAGTAAAAGATAATTATAATGGCTTCTTGGTGAAAGAAGATATAAATGAAATGGCTGAAAAAATTATCATGATTTTAGATAA
The DNA here is from genome assembly GCF_002163835.1 of Polaribacter sp. SA4-10. Classification (NCBI taxonomy): domain Bacteria; kingdom Pseudomonadati; phylum Bacteroidota; class Flavobacteriia; order Flavobacteriales; family Flavobacteriaceae; genus Polaribacter; species Polaribacter sp. SA4-10. The sequence continues at coordinate 2,640,611 of NZ_CP019331.1, forward strand.
TAATGATTTAAGAATAAATATGGAAAAAAATGCCAGAAAAGAATTTGAAAGTTTTTACGATATAAAAAAAAATATTAAAGTTTTAGAAAACCTATATTTGTCTAAATAATTAGAATAAATTGAAAAAAAGATACTCTTACTTAATTAAACCGTTACAGGTAATAATTGATTTATTCATTATTAATAGTGTTATATACTTCGTTTATGATAAGGAGTATCTAAATGTTCCATTCTTAACTTATATTTCTATTTTTTGGTTAATAGCAAGTTTTTTTTTAGGGTTTTATAATGTATATAGGTTTAATAGTGGTTTAAGAATTGTTACTTTACTAGGTAGGCAGTTCATTCTTTTTATTCTAGGGTACTTTGCTTATTTTGGTATTTTTAAAGAAGGAAGTATTGTTAATAATCAATTATTAATATTAACATCAATATTAGGAGCTATTGCTTTTTTTAAGTTTTTCTTTTTTTTCTTACTTAAAAAATATAGATCATTAGGTAATAATTTTAGGACTACTATTGTTTTAGGGAACGATGACTCAACTAAAAAAATTATAAAAATATTTAATAGTAAGGCCAATTTAGGGTATAAATATTTAGGTTTTTTTTCAGATAAAGAATATAAGAACTCTACTTATTTAGGGAGATTAAAGGACTCTTTTAAATATGCAAATGAAAATGTTGTAGATGAAATTTATTGTTCGTTATCAGCCTTAACAAAAGACCAAATTAAAGATGTTAATAAATTTGCTGCTGAAAAAGAAATTATTTTAAAACTAATTCCAAACACAGATGAATTGTATAGTAAAAATCAAAGTGCAGAGTATTATGATGATACTTTATTAGTTTTAAATGTAAATAAACTACCCTTTGAATTTGCTGAAAATTTTTATATTAAAAGAGTTTTCGACATTTTGTTCTCTCTTTTCGTTTGTCTATTTTTTCTTTCTTGGTTGTGGCCAATTCTTTGGGTTTTTGTAAAATTTGAATCAAAAGGACCTTTACTATTTAAACAAGGTAGAGAGGGGATTAATGGTGAAGAGTTTATTTGTTATAAATTTAGATCGATGAGGTTTAATGAGGAATCAGACAAAGTGCATGCTACAAAAAACGATAGAAGAGTTACTAAAATAGGTGCTTTTTTAAGAAAAACAAGCATGGATGAATTGCCTCAGTTTTTAAATGTTTTATTTGGTGATATGAGTGTTGTTGGACCAAGACCTCATTTAGAGAGCTTGTCTGTAGAGTATCAAAAAGATGTAGATGATTATTTAAAAAGACATATTGTAAAACCAGGGATTACTGGTTTAGCTCAAGTAAGTGGTTACAGAGGTGAAATAAAAAAGAGGTCAGATATTAAAAATAGAGTGCGTTTTGATATTTTTTACATAGAAAATTGGTCTTTTTTATTAGATATTAAGATTATTATGCAAACACTTTTAAACGTTTTTAAGGGAGAAGAAAAAGCATATTAATATGATAACAGCTTCAATTGTTTTATATAATGAGAATATAGAAACACTTAAAAAAACGGTTGATTCATTTCTAAACACACCAATTAAAAAGAAGTTATACTTAATAGATAACAGTCCTAATAATAATTTAGAAAGCCATTTTATTAATTCAGAAATTGAATATATTTTTGTTGGTAAAAATAGTGGTTTCGGAAAAGCACATAACTTTATTCTAGATAAAATTAATTCCCAATTTCATTTAATTTTAAATCCAGATGTTGCGTTTGATGCTGAAGTTATTCCTGCTTTAATCAAAGAACTAAAAGCAAATAAAGAGGTTGCATTTATTTCACCTAAAGTTGTATCTCCTAATAATGAATACCAATACATTTGTAGAAAACACCCTACTATTATTGATTTAATAAATAGAAAAATAAATTTTTCTAAAAAGAAAATATATAACAATGAGTATAGAAATCAAGATTTGGAGAAATCATTTTACCCAGATTTTATTCATGGATGTTTTATGCTTTTTAAAACACAAGATTTTAAAGATTTAAAAGGTTTTGATGAGCGTTATTTTTTATATATGGAAGATGCTGATATTTGTAAAAAGATAGATAATATGGACAAAAATAAACTCTATTTTCCTAAAGTTAAAATTACACACCACCATCAAAGAGGATCTTCAAAACACTTTAATTTATTCTTATATCATATTTCATCTGCAATAAAATATTTTTTAAAGTGGAATTTCTAATGAGATAAATGACTTCTTGAAAATGACTTTCTTGTGAAAGCGGGAATCCAAAGAATTTAAAATATATTTGCAGCTAACAAAACAACACAAATGAATATTCTAATTTTAGGTTCTGGTGGAAGAGAACATGCTTTTGCTTTAAAATTATCTCAAAGTAATAAAATAAATCAACTTTTTGTGGCTCCTGGAAATGCAGGAACAGATAAAATTGCAAAAAACATTAACATAAGTCTTACAGATTTTGAAGCGGTCAAAAAGACGGTTTTAGAAAACGAAATTAAAATGGTAGTTGTTGGTCCAGAAGTACCTTTAGTTGCTGGTATACATGATTTCTTTTTAGCTGATGAAGATTTAAAGAATATTCCAGTAATTGGTCCTAAAAAAGATGGCGCATTATTAGAAGGAAGTAAAGATTTTTCTAAACAATTCATGCAAAAACATGGAGTTCCTACAGCCCGTTATCAATCATTTACAAAAGAAAACCTAACTGAGGGCTTCGCTTTCTTAGAAACATTAGCACCTCCTTTTGTTTTAAAAGCCGATGGTTTAGCTGCAGGAAAAGGTGTTTTAATTTTAAATTCTTTGGAGGAGGCTAAAGCTGAATTGGAAGAAATGGTTTCTAATAATAAATTTGGAGAAGCATCATCTACAGTTGTTATTGAAGAATTTTTAAAAGGAATAGAATTGTCTGTTTTTGTTTTAACAGACGGAAAAAACTATAAAATTTTACCATCAGCAAAAGATTATAAGCGAATAAGTGAAGGGGATACAGGTTTAAATACTGGTGGAATGGGTGCAATTTCTCCTGTTCCTTTTGCAGATGAGGCCTTTTTAAATAAAGTGGAAGAATTAGTAGTAAAACCTACAATTGCCGGCTTGTTAAAAGATGGAATTGATTATCGTGGGTTTATCTTTATTGGTTTAATGAATGATAATGGAAATCCTTCTGTAGTAGAATATAACGTAAGAATGGGAGACCCTGAAACGGAAGTAGTTTTACCAAGAATAGAATCAGATTTATTTGATTTATTTGATGGAGTAGCAAATCAAAATTTAGATGAAAAATCTTTTAAGGTTACTTCTAAAACAGCCACAACTGTAATGTTAGTTGCTGGAGGTTACCCAGAAGCGTATGAGAAAAATAAAGAAATTACGGGCTTAGAAAATGTAACTGAATCTACTGTTTTTCATGCAGGAACAATAATTAAAGATAATAAAGTTGTTTCTAATGGAGGTAGAGTTATGGCTGTTACTTCTTTTGGAGATACTATAGAAGAAGCTTTAGAGAAATCTTATAGAAGTATCGCTAAAATTTCTTTTGATAAGATGAATTATAGAAAAGACATTGGTTTTGATTTAATTTAAAATCATGAAAAAAATAATTGTTGCACCTTTAAATTGGGGTTTAGGCCACGTTTCTAGGTGTGTACCAATTATTGAATTACTCTTAGAAAATAATTTTACGCCAGTTCTTGCTTCTGATGGCAAAGCCTTAGAATTTTTAAATAAAGCGTTTCCAGATTTAGAAAGTTTCAATTTACCTTCTTACAATATATCTTATGGAAAAAATCTGCAATGGAAGTTGTTTTTACAAATTCCAAAAATTGTAAGTGCTGTTAAAAATGAACAAAAAGTAATAGCAGAGTTTATTGATAAAGATAAAGAGGTTGTTGGCGTTATTTCTGATAATAGATTTGGCGTTAGAAGTTGCAAAGTTCCGTCAATATATATTACGCATCAAATTAATGTTTTCTCAGGAAGCACCACTTTTTTAACAAGTTATATTCATCAAAAAATAATAAAAAAGTTTGATGAATGTTGGATTCCAGACACTCCTAATTCAACGTTTTCAGGAAAACTATCATCAACAAAAATAAACTCAACTTTAAAATATATTGGCGTTTTAAGCAGGTTTAAAAAAGAGAATTTAGATAAAACGATTGATGTTTTACTTCTTATTTCTGGTCCAGAACCAAATAGAACTTTTTTAGAGGATACATTAAAATCAGCATTTAAAAACGATAAAAGAAATATTGTTTTTGTTTTAGGTAAAGTTGAAGAAGTAGAAAAAAAATGGGCGGAAGAAAATATAATTTTTTATAATTTTCTTCTAACAGATAAGCTTGAGAAGTTAATTAATTCGGCAAAAATTGTGGTTTGCAGATCTGGTTATTCTTCAATAATGGATTTATCAGTTTTAGAGAAAAAAGTTTTTTTTATCCCAACTAAAAATCAACCTGAACAAGCGTATTTAGCAAATTATTTAACAGAAAAAAGAATGGCTCCTCAGTGTAGTTTGAAAGATTTTTCGGTTGAAAAACTATTAGAAGATAAAGACTATAAAGGTTTAAAATCAGAAGAGATTAAATTGAATTCAAATTTATTTAGCCTTTTCCATAGTAAAAGAAAATTCTGATCCTTCACCATAGACACTTTTCAATAAAATAGTTTCATTGTGAGCTTCTACAATGTGTTTTACAATAGATAATCCTAAACCAGAACCACCTTGTTCTCGAGATCTACTATGGTCTACTCTATAAAAACGTTCAAATAAACGAGGAAGATGTTTTTGCTTAATTCCTTCTCCATTATCAATCACTTTTACAATCACTTTGTTAATATTGTAAGAATCTACAGCAATAATTGTAGTTCCATTTGGTTTTCCGTATTTAATAGAATTTACTATTAAATTTATTAAAACTTGCTCAATTTTTTCAATATCACCATGTACTAAAACAGGAAATGCATAAGCCTTATCAAACTTTAGCGTTATGTTTTTCTTTTTAGCTTTCATTTCAAACAAATCACACACATCTTGTATGAGCTCTAAAACATTAAAGGATTCTATATTAAGCTTCATTCCATCTGTTTCAAGTTTAGCAATCATGTCTAAATCTTTTATAACAGCAACTAACCTTTCTACTCCTTTATTAGCTCTTTCTAGGTATTTGGTTCTTATTTCTTTATCATTTACAGCACCCTCTATTAATGTTAAAATATACCCTTGCACAGTAAAAAGGGGTGTTTTTAGTTCATGAGCTACATTTCCTAAAAAATCTCTTCTAAAAGAATCTCTTTCGGTTAAACTTTCTATTTCTAAACGCTTTCCTTCAACAAATTTCTGCATTCTTTTAGAAAGCTTGTCAATATCTGTAGTTGCAGAATCTCTGTCTAAATCATTAACATCAAGAATAGACACTTCTTCGTAAATCTTTTTTAACCGTCTATATATAAAATGTTCAGCTCTATATTGAATAGTTAAAAAAGTAATAAAGAAAAAAACTATTACTGATATTAAAACACTGGGAAGTCCTAACTGGTTACTAATAAAAAAGTAGGCAATTGTTGCAATTAAAACCGTAATAATAGTTAAGTAGGTTGCAGACCAAAGTGCATATGTGTATGTTTTTTTGAACTTCATAAAAGAAAATTTATTATTCTGCTCCTTCTAATACAAATTTATAACCAACTCCTTTTACAGTTTTAAAATGATCATCACCTATTTTTTCACGCAATTTTCTAATGTGAACATCTATGGTTCTGCCACCAACCACAACTTCATTTCCCCAAACAGTATCTAAAATAACTTCTCTTTTAAATACTTTACCTGGCTTAGAAGTTAATAAAGAAAATAATTCAAATTCTTTTCTTGGAAGGGAAATTTTAGTGCCTGCTTTATAGACCACATATTCATCTCTGTCTATAACGATATCTCCAATTTTATAAGTTTCTTCACTCTCTTCTTCGTTTTTTAATCTTCTTAACAAAGATTTTATCTTACTTACTAAAACTTTTGGTTTAATAGGTTTTGTAATGTAATCATCTGCGCCAGACTCAAAACCGGCAACTTGAGAATAATCTTCTCCTCTAGCTGTTAAAAAAGAAATAATAACATTTTCTAGAGATTTTATCTTTCTAATTTTTTCACAAGCTTCAATCCCATCCATTTCTGGCATCATTATATCTAATAAGATTAAATGTGGAATATTTTTTTTAGCAGACTTTATAGCTTCATTTCCATTTGAGGCTGTAAATACTTGATACCCTTCATTTTTTAAATTGTATCCAACAATTTCTAAAATATCTGGCTCATCATCAACCAATAAAATTTTAATATCACTTTTATTCATAATGGGTGTAAAAAGTATGAATACCAAAAATAGCGATTATTATGTAACAAAAACAACTCCTTAACAATCATTTAATCTGTTGGAATTCTATTAACGTTTATATAACATAACAAATAGTAACTCTTTTGTTATCAAATGAATAGTTTCTTGTAAAAATTAACAATTAATTAATCTGTTGTAAGTCAAGAGGTCATCGAATTATTTCCTATATTTACAAAACAAACTTTAAAATATTACACATGAAAAAAAATTACATTTTTACTTTATTAATTACATTAATAACAGCTTTGTCTTTTGGACAAGATTTAATGATTACAGGTCTTTATGATGCTGGTTTGACTGGTGGTACTCCAAAAGGGGTAGAGCTTTTTGTTATAAATGATATTGCAGATTTAAGCATTTACGGAATTGGTAGCGCAAATAATGGAGGAGGAACTGATGGCGAAGAATTTACTTTTCCAGCAGATGCCGTTACAGCTGGAGCTTTTATTTATATTTCTACAGAAGTACCAAACTTTAATGCCTTTTTTGGCTTTGATCCAGATTATACAGATGGTTCTATGGGAATTAATGGAGATGATGCTGTAGAATTATTTATGAATGGTGCTGTAATAGATCTTTTTGGTGATATTAATACTGATGGATCAGGAGAAGATTGGGATCATTTAGATGGTTGGGCATATAGAAATAATAACCAATCACCATCAGTAACTTTTAACAGTGCAGATTGGATATTTAGTGGAATAAATGTTTTTGATGGAGAAACAACAAATGCAACAGCAACAACTCCTTTTCCTACAGGCACATACACTAATTCAACAGCTTCTGTAAAGAAGAATAATATCGAAGGCTTTGCGACATACCCAAATCCAATTACAAACAATACATTTACAATTACTAGCAGCAGTAGTAGTAAAAAAGAGTTTGCTATTTTTAATGTATTAGGTAAAAAAGTACTTTCATCAAATTTTTCTGGTGTAAAATCAAATGTTGATGTTTCTGCAATTAATTCAGGAATCTATATTTTAAAAGTAACTGAAGAAGGTAAAACTGCTACTAAGAAATTAGTGATTAGATAAAATACCTTTATTACTATAAGATTATTTTTTACCTTAAAAGCTCCGAATTTATTCGGAGCTTTTTTTTGTATATTTAATGTGAAAAAGAAAAACGTATTACTATGAATTTATCTGTTAAATTAAATGATATCCTTTTTTTGGATATTGAAACAGTTCCTGAAAAAGAAAACTGGAATCAATTACCTAAAGAAACGCAAGAACTCTATGAAAAGAAAACTCAATACCAACGTAAAGAAGAATTTACTGCTGCAGCGTTTTATGAACGTGCTGGAATTTGGGCAGAATTTGGAAAAATAATTTGTATTTCTGTGGGTTATTTTGTGGATATTGAAAATAAAAAGCAATTAAGACTAACCTCTTTTTTTGGTGATGATGAGCATAAATTGTTAACCGAATTTAAGGTTTTATTAGACACCCACTTTGTTAAGAAGAGTAATGTTTTATGTGCGCATAATGGTAAAGAATTCGATTTCCCTTTTATTGCAAGAAGAATGATTGTTCATCAAATAGAGCTGCCTATACAGCTAAATTTATTTGGCAAAAAACCTTGGGAAGTACCTCATTTAGATACTTTAGAAATGTGGAAGTTTGGAGATTACAAACATTACACATCTCTTAAGCTATTAACGTCTATTTTAGGGGTTCCTTCGCCAAAAGATGATATTGTTGGCAGTGAGGTTGCAGATGTTTATTACAAGGAGAGAAACATACAAAGAATTGTAAGCTATTGTGAAAAAGACACAATAGCTGTAGCACAAATTTTATTACGTTTTAACAATCAAGAATTATTAAAAGATAAAGATATTATAAGTGTAAATTAGTCGTCTAGTTTCATAGAAAGCTCTAACCAACGTTCCTCTTTTTGTTCTAATTCTGATATGGTTTTTTCTAATTCTTTAGATTTTTCTGCAATGTTTTCTGGCTCAATTTCTACATTTAAAAACTGAGTTTCAATTGTAAGTTTTCTTTTTTGAAGCCTTACAATTTCTGATTCTAAAGAACCAAATTCTCTTTTTTCATTAAAAGTTAAGGCGTTTTTCACTTCTTTCTTCTCCACCTTTTCTATCGTTTTTTTTGTAGCTAATTCCTTTGGAGCAGAACCTTCATAGGCTCTAAAATCTGAGTAGTTACCTGGAAAATTCTCAACAACTCCTTCTCCTCTAAAAACAAATAATGCATCAACAATTTTATCCATAAAATACCTGTCATGAGAAACAACTAATAAGTTTCCTGGGTAATCTAATAAGAAGTTTTCTAATACATTAAGCGTAACAACATCTAAATCATTTGTTGGCTCATCTAAGATTAAGAAATTCGGATTTTGTATTAAAACAGCACATAAATACAAACGTTTTTGTTCTCCTCCAGATAGTTTTTCTACAAAATCATATTGTTTTTTCTTATCAAACAAAAAGCGTTCTAACAATTGTGAAGCAGAAATTTTTCTACCTTTAGAAAGCGGAATGAATTCTCCAAATTCTTTAACAACTTCAATTACTTTTTGTCCTTCTTTAATTACAATTCCAGCTTGCGTATAATACCCGTATTTTACTGTTTCACCTAAAACAACTTTACCAGAATCTGGTGGCGCTGTTTCTGTAATAATATTTAAAAAAGAGGATTTACCTGTTCCGTTTTTACCAATAATACCAAGACGTTCACCACGTTTAAAAATGTAATCAAACCCATCTAATATTTTTTTATCACCAAAAGATTTATACACTTTATGAAGTTCTAGAATTTTACTTCCTAAACGTTCCATGTTAATTTCTAATTGAACTTCATGATCTTTTCTACGTTGATGTGCTTTTTCTTTAATTTGATAAAAATCATCTGTTCTAGACTTCGATTTTGTAGTTCTTGCTTTTGGTTGCTTTCGCATCCATTCTAACTCTTTTTTAAATAAACTCTTCGCTTTGCCTAAATTGGTAGATTCTAATGCTAAACGTTCTTCTTTGTTTTGTAAATAGTAAGAATAATTTCCTTTGTATTTATATATTTTTCCTTGGTCTAATTCTAAAATTTCATTACAAACACGTTCTAAGAAGTAACGATCATGCGTTACCATAAAAAGGGTGATTTTTTCTTTCGCAAAAAATGCTTCTAACCATTCGATCATTTCTAAATCTAAATGATTTGTAGGTTCATCTAAAATTAATAAATCTGGTTTATTTATAAGTACTATTGCTAAAGAAAGACGTTTTTTTTGTCCACCAGAAAGTGCGCCAACTTTTAGTGTTAAATCTTCTAATTTAAGTTTAGATAAAATTTGTCTGTATTGAGTTTCAAAATCCCAAGCATTGTATTGTTCCATTAACTCAAAAGCATCTTGGTAAGCATCTGCGTTTTCAGGATTTTTTAGTGCATTTTCATATTGATTTACAATAGAAAGAATCTTGTTATCAGTAGCAAAAATAGTTTCCTCAATAGTTAATTTAGGATCTAATTCTGCGTTTTGAGCTAAATAGGCAACAGAAATCCCTTTTCTACACACAACTTGTCCATTATCAGGCGTGTCTAAACCTGCAATAATGTTTAGGATTGATGTTTTCCCACTTCCGTTTTTAGCTACAAAAGCAACTTTCTGATCTTTATTAATTCCAAAGGATATATCTTCAAATAAGACATGTTCTCCATAAGATTTAGAAATATTTTCTACTGATAAATAATTCACAAGTTATATTTTTTGCAAAGAAACAAAAAACCCAAGCGTTAACTTGGTTTTTTGATAATCATTTAATTTAATAGGAGGTTTCTTATGGGGATCAAATTAAATGACTTCATGATATTGTGAATAGAAGCAGCTATCTATCACTGATAACTATGAGATAACTGGGGTAAACAGTTAAGAGGAATAAAAAAACCAAACGTTAGCTTGGTTTTTTGAGAGTAATTCAATTTATCAGGTGGGTTTATTAGGAGAATATAAAATTAAACTACTTAACGAAATTGTAAATAAAAGTAGGTGTAAATCACTAAAAACTGTGAGCTTTAATTTATAAACTTTTGAGTTTCTTTTAGATAAGAGCACTCTTTCAGAATCTTTTTATTAATAGTATATTGCATCCAATAATATTGATAAAAGAAAAATATGAAAATTATAGTACCAATGGCAGGAATTGGGTCTCGTTTAAGACCTCATACGTTAACAATTCCTAAGCCACTAACAGTTATTGCAGGGAAACCAATTGTACAACGTTTAGTAGAAGATATTACTTCTGTTGTAAATCAAAAAATAGATGAAATTGCTTTTATTATTGGGCCAGCTGCAAAAGGGTTTCCTTCAAATACAACAGAAAAATTATTACAAATAGCAAAAGAATTAGGCGCTAAAGGGTCAGTATATGTTCAAGAAGAAGCTTTAGGAACTGCCCATGCTATTTATTGCGCAAAAGAATCTTTAAGCGGACCTTGTGTTGTTGCTTTTGCAGATACTTTATTTAAAGCGGATTTTACATTAGATGCAAATGCAGATGGCGCAATTTGGGTAAAAAAAGTAGCCGATCCTAGTGCTTTTGGCGTTGTGAAACTGAAAGATGGGTATATTACAGACTTTGTAGAAAAACCTAAAGATTTTGTTTCAGATTTAGCTATTATTGGTATTTATTACTTTAAAGATGGAGATAAAGTACGTGAAGAAATTAAGTATTTAATTGATAATGATTTAAAGGAACATGGAGAATATCAACTTACCAATGTTTTAGAATCTTTAAAACAACAGGGAGCTAAATTTATTCCTGGAACTGTAGATGCTTGGATGGATTGTGGTAAAAAAGACCCAACTGTTGATACAAATAAACAGGTATTAGGTTTTGAGAAAGAAGCAGGTAATAATTTAGTTTCTGAAGATGTTATTTTAGAAAATTCAGAAATTATTCAACCCTGTTTTGTTGGGAAAAATGTAGTGTTGAAAAACACTAAAATTGGACCTTTTGTTTCTATTGGAGAAAATAGTATAGTAGAAAATTCAACAATTGTAAATTCTTTAATTCAATCTAATGTAACAATTTCTAATGCAAATTTAGACAATGCAATGATTGGTAATCATGCTACATATAATGGAGATTATACTTCTGTCAGTATAGGTGATTATACAGAGTTAACTTAAATGATATTTAGAATAAAGTTACAAGAAGAAAGAAAAAAGGCGCAATTTGATTATTTTAAGTTGGTTCTTTTCTTTCTTCTTTTTTCTTTAAACACTTTTTCACAAGATAGTATTCCTGCTGCAAAAGATCTAACTGAAGATAAAGAGTTAAATTTTCAGCAGTTTTTTTTTAAAGCGTTGTCTCAAAAATCTATTGGAAATTATCAAAAAGCAATAGAAAATTTAGAAAGTTGTAATCAGATTTTATCAAATGAAATTTCTGTTTATTTTGAGTTTTCTAAAAATTACTTATTACTTAATAATACATTATTAGCTAAAGAATATATAGATAGAGCTTTAGAAAAAGATACTAGTAATCTTTGGATGCTAAAACACTTAGTGAAAATTTATACTAAAGATAAAAATTTTTCTGAAGCAATAAAAGTTCAGCAAAAAGTTGTTACTATTAACCCAAAAGAAAGAGAATTATTGGTAGGTTTGTTTTTTTACAATAAAGAACATGAAAAAGCGATTTCTTTAATGCACCTTATAGAGAAGGATAATGGTTTGTCTGCTGAGTTAAAACGTTTAAAAAGACAATTAGAAAAACGTAAAGAAGTTGTTAAACCCTCTGATGAAAGGAGTGATATTACTTCACTTATAAAACAATTTAATTCTGATAAATCATATAAAATATTAAAAAAAATTCTGCAAAAATCTATTGATAGTACTTCCGTTTTACTAAAATATAGTGATGAAGGAATTGCACTTTTTCCAGCGCAACCTTATATGTATTTAATGAAAGCAAGAGCATTTAATAATCAGAAATTATATAAAAAAGCGTTAACTATTTTACAGAATGGTATTGATTTTGTTATAGAAGATAGAATGGAATCTGATTTTTACAAAGAAATGGCAACTTCTTATAATGGTTTAGGTAATTTGATAGAAGAAAAAAAATACTTAGAAAAGTCTAAAAAGATAAAAAGCTAACATGAAGTTTATAAAATATTTACTTGTTTTTTCTTTAATTTTTGTTTCCTGTAAAACAAAAAAAAATATGATGAGCACAAATGTTATTGCCAAAGAAATGGGGGCAAAAAAAGTAATAAGAAAACATGTTTCTGCAAATTTTAATAAAAAAACTGTAGACGCAAAATTAAAAGCAAATTTTAATAACGGCAAGATTAAGCAGAGTATTTCTGTAAGTATGAAAATTAAAAAGGATGAGGTAATTTGGCTTAAAGGAACTAAGTTTATAACTATTTTTAAAGCAAAAATAACTCCAAATTCTGTACGTTTTTATTCACCTTATGCTAAGAATTATTTTGAAGGAGATTTTTCTATGTTAGAAAAGCTGTTAGGTACAGATATTAACTTTCTACAGCTTCAAAACTTATTATTAGGGCAGTCTATGATGAATCTAAAAGAAGAAAAACAGGAGGTAACAATAATAGATAATTCTTATGTTTTGTCTCCAGAAGTTCAAGCAGATTTATTTGATATTTTCTTTGCTGTAAATCCTTCGCATTATAAATTAGATAAACAATCTGTTGTAAACAATGCTAAAAACCAACGATTAGATGTTTTTTATCCATCGTATACATTGATTAATGATGAGTTGTTTCCTTCAGAAATAAAGATAAAAGCAAAACAAGCAAGTAAGTTTACTAATATAGATTTTATTCTAAAATCTGTTGAATTTGATACAGATTTAAACATGTCATTTTCTATACCAAAAGGTTATAAACGTATAAATTTATAGTGATAAAAGCAAGATTTTATATATCAATTTTTCTTATTTTAATAAGCTCTTTTTCTGTTTTAGGACAAACAAGAAAGCAGCTAGAAATTCAACGAAAAAAATTAAAGAAAGAAATTGTACAAGTAAATAGATTGCTTTTTGATCAAAAGAAGAAAGAAAAAAATGCTTTAGAAGATTTAAAAGATCTTAATCAAAAAATAAATGTTAGAAGTAAATTGATTAATACAATTAATTTAGAAGCTAAAATTTTATCAAAAGAGATAAGAGTAAATGAGAAGAAGTTAGAAAATCTTAATAAAAATTTAGAAGCTTTAAAAGCAGATTATGCAGATATGATTTTTAAGTCATACAAAAGTAAATCGCAACAAAGTAGAACTATGTTTTTGTTGTCTTCACAAAATTTTCATCAAGCATATAAAAGATTAGAGTACATGAAGCAGTACACTTCTTTTAGAAAAAAGCAAGGAGAAGAAATACTTGTACAAACAGATTTAGTTACAAAAATGAATGATTCTTTGTTGTTTCAAAAACAAGTAAAAGATACATTAATTTTATCTGAACAAGATGAAAAATTAAAAATTGAAACTGATAAAAAAAGCAAGGAATCATTAATTTCTAAGATAAAAAAGAAAGAAAGTAAGTATAAAAAAGACTTGCAAAATAAAATTTCTGAAGAGAAGAAGGTTGCTAGTAAGATTGATAAAATTATACGTGAAGCTATTGCTAGAGCAAATAGAATAGCACTGGAAAAAGCAAAGGCAGAAGCTAAATTAAAGACAAAGTCTAGCTATAAACCTAAGCTTGTTAAGAAAAACGAGTTTATTTTAAGTCCAGAAGCAAAAGCTTTAGCGTTAAAATTTGAACAAAATAAAACGAAGTTGCCTTGGCCTGTAAAAGAAGGTTTGGTTACTAGAAGATTTGGGGTTCAACCACATCCAACAATTGGTGGAATAACAGTAAATAGTACAGGTTTGCATATAAATACTAGTGCAGGAGCTATAGCAGAATGTGTTTTTAATGGAAAAGTTTTGGCGATTCAATTAACCTCAGAAGGAAGAAAGAATGTTTTAGTGCAACATGGTAACTATATTACTGCGTATAATAATTTACAAAATTCGTATGTAAAAACGGGAGATGAAATTGTCACAGGTCAAAATATTGGAAAAATTTTCACGGATAAAGTTTCAGGAAAAACAAAACTAATTTTTGTATTATTTAAAAACACTACACGTTTAAATCCTTCTTCTTGGATTTTAAAACGATAGTTATCTCTTCATCACTTTCTTTATAATATTCTTACTTGTTATAGCAGAAGTAGTAATAACGCCAGAAAATAAAGCAGCAGCAACTCCTGCTGTTACAATATCTTGGCCTGTAAGGTAAAAGTTTTTAATTGGTGTTCTTGGTTTCAAGAAACGTTGCCTAAAACGTTTAGGAGTATGGTCTAAGCCATAAATTTCTCCTTCATCATAGTTGATAAAATGCTTTGTAGTTAGAGGTGTAGAAAGTTCATAATGTTCAATTTTTCCTTTTGCCTGTGGTATGTGCTTGTATAAAACCTCTAACAAACGATTCGCTATTTTTTCTTTTAATTCGTTATACTCCTCACCGCGTTTCATCCATCGAGTTCCATCCCAATTTTCGAAACCATCATAAGGCAATAATGTTATAATATCTATAGTGCTTTTTCCTGGGTATCTGTTAGACCAATCTGGATCTTTTGCAGAAGGGAAAGAAATATATACAACAGGAAAATCTGAGTTAACATCTTTTAAGTAGTTGTCTATAGCTGTATCGTGTTCTATTTTATCTGGATAAATCCAATAGTTAGTTTTCGGTAAATTTAATTCTTCTGGAGACCCATCAAGACCGATATACAAACAGGCATGTGAAACAGCTCTTTTTACAGATTGTAGTTGTTGTTTTAGTTGATGTGTTTCTGCAGTTTCAGTTGGAATTAATTTGTTATAGGTAGTCATAATTCCAGCTCCGGAAATAATATTTTTTGCATAAAACACTTTTCCGTCTTTCATTTTTACTCCAATAGCTTTATTTTTTTTTATAATGATTTCATCAACTTCTGCACTTATTAAAATAGTTCCTCCAGCTTTTTCTATTACAGTATCTATGTGTTTTGCTATTTCTGATGATCCTCCAATAGGAAAACTACCCCCAGCAAAATAATGTTTAGCTACCGCTGCATGCATTACAAAACTACTCTGTTTTGGAGGTAAACCATAATCACCATATTGGCCAGAAAGAACTTTTATTAATTCTTTGTTTTTTGTGATTGAACTTAAAACTTCATAAGTAGTTTTATCAGAAAACTTATAAAAGGGTTCACGCATTTTTCTTCCAATAATTTTACTTAATAATGGAGATAATGCTTTGTCCATGTAAAATTTTTGACTCGTTTTTATGGCTTTAAAAACTAAATTTACGTACTCATCAATTGCATTTTTTTCATCAGGAAAATAAGAAAGGATTTTGTCTTTAAAGTTTTGGACTCCTTTAACAAAATCATATTCTTTATTACCGATTATAATTTTGTCATATACATCACCCATATCTGCCCATTTTAATTTGGCATCTGTAATGTAATCAAAGAGCTTTTTTATAACAGAGTTTTCTCTTTGTACTTCTCCTATATAATGAATACCAACATCCCATTCAAAACCTTTACGCTTAAAAACATGAGTGAAGCCTCCAGCAGTATAATGGCGCTCTAAAACTAAAATTTTCTGACCTTCTTTTGCTAGAATTGCAGCAGTTGTAAGACTTCCCATTCCAGAACCAATAATAATGGAATCGTAATTTTCTGCTAAAGTTGGGTTTTTCTTGTAAGATTGTATCATAAAATTAATTGTAAAAAGCGTACTTGCTAATATACAACCTATATTTTATGAATATTTCTTAATTTGGTTGCGGAAAATATTTTATATTTTTTTGAAGAATAATAGCATTAGGTAATGTTATTAATTCTTTTTCTGGTGTTCTTAAAGTGATGAAAAAAGCACCAATATCTCTAATTTCTCCAGTAATATTATTGTCTTTTTCCATAATTGTTATGGTGTCTCCAATTTTTACTGGGTAATTTATAAATAAAATAATACCAGCTGTTATATTTGAAAGTATAGACCATTGTGCAAAAAAAGCAATTCCTAAAATGGTTAAAAAAGAAGAAATATAGACCAGTAATTGTTTCTCATCAACTCCCCAAATAAAAGAAACAACTACAATTAATGTAATATAAATTAGAATTGTAATTATTTTATTTGTTACTGCAAT
This sequence comes from Polaribacter sp. SA4-10, assembly GCF_002163835.1. NCBI lineage: Bacteria > Pseudomonadati > Bacteroidota > Flavobacteriia > Flavobacteriales > Flavobacteriaceae > Polaribacter > Polaribacter sp. SA4-10. Next base: position 2,657,174 of record NZ_CP019331.1, read on the forward strand.
CCTTGCTTTTTGAAACCCAAATTTTGTCTGAATTTTTTTTAAAGAATTAGTAATTAATAGTCGAATAAAAAAAGCAATTACAAATATTGCAATTGAGTATATTATTTTATATTTAAAAATTTCCATAAAAATATAATTTATTTAAATAAAGCTTTTAAAGCAGTTGCTTCATTAGGGTTTAATCTACCTGCTAATACTAGGCTTAATTGTTTACGTCTTAATGCTCCTTCAAAACGTTCTTTTTCTAAAGTAGTCTCTGGTTCTAGTTTAGCTATTTCAACAGGTTTTCCTGTTTCATCAACAGCTACAAAAGTATAAATTCCTTCATTTACTTTTGTTTTTTGACCAGATTGTCTGTCTTCTATCCAAACATCAACATAGATTTCCATTGAAGATTTAAATGCTCTAGAAACTTTAGCTTCTACAGTTACAACACTACCTACAGGAACGGCTTTTGTAAATGCAACATGATTTACAGATGCCGTTACAACAATTCTTCTAGAATGTCTTCTTGCAGCAATACTGCATGCTCTGTCCATTCTTGCAAGTAATTCTCCACCAAAAAGATTGTCTAAATAATTGGTTTCTCCAGGTAGAACTAAATCAGTAAGTATCGTTAAAGATTCTTTGGGTGTTTTTGCTTCCATCAAAAAGTAATTTCTGCAAAGATACTAATCACTATATTAAAAGTAAGGTTAAAATATAGAAAGAAAAGAGGAGGTTAATCTTATTTTTTAATAAGTAACCAAGCGTCTTTAGAAAGGGTGTCCTGAATCTTATAAAGGTTATTAGTTGCTTCATCTCTGTCAGCAAAACTGTTGAAAGAAACTTGAGTTAATCCCCATTTATTAACACCAATAATTTTGGCATCAAAACCTTTCCTTTTTAGCTGATTGATTTTCTTCTCAGCATTTTCTGGAAACTGAAAAGCCCCTGCAATAATATGGTAGGGTTTAGCTGTTTCTTTTACAACATTTAACTCAATTGTTGGTAAAGGATTAGAAATTATAAAAGTTGCAGATTGAATTTTTTTTTCTAAATCTTTTTGCTGATTTGCAAGTGTTTCCTTGTGCTGGTTTTGTTGATAACCATTGTAACCTGCAAAACCTAAAGTTAATAAAATAGCAGCAGTTGCAGCATATTTAATAAATACAGGAATTCCTTTTTTCTCCTCCTTTTTAACTATAGGGATTAAAGATTTTGCTTGTGCTTTATATCTCTTTATTGTAGAAGAATCTACAGTAGAAAGACCAAAAGATGCTGTTAAATAATTAACTTCTTTATTTGGTTCAAAAACTATTTTACGGTTTTCATTTAAAGTTAAACTACCTAAACTATCTATTTCAACAGATTTAGATTCTAATTCATTTTGCCATTTTATTACAGACAAAGAAATTGCAGTTGAAGCTTTTTCAAAAGAAATATTTTCTACTGAAGCAATATAATTAGCTAATAAACCATCATTGTGTTTAAGATGACTGTTAAATGTAATTTGTTTTGTTGGTGGATAAAATGTGTGCGTAAAGTGATTTATTTTTGCGCCAATTTTATTAGTAACAAAACCGCCAAAATCTGGAACAATTACGCAGTCATATCTATATAATAAATCGTTAATGTAAGTAGCTAAAGTCATAGTAACAAATATATGAATTTTGAGAACTAAATGAAACTAAGTGCCTGAAAGTTTATCAACAAAAATTTTATATCTTGGTATTCAAATTGTTACACTTGAAAGAAGAAAAATTAATAGCTATTTTGCGTTTGCAAAAATCAAAAGCGATAGGTTGTATTATTGCAAAAAAATTAATTGCTGCAACAGGTAGTGTTGAACAAATTTTTAAAGAAAGTCCAGGTAAACTTCAAAAAATAAATGGAATAGGGCAGCATGTTACGAATCATTTATTTGATAAAGTAAATATTAAACTTGCAGAACAAGAACTAGACTATATTAATAAAAATAAGATTGGGTATTCGTATTTTTTAGAAGAGGAGTATCCAATTAATTTACAACATTGTATCGATTCGCCAATTCTTTTTTTTAAAGACGGAAACATAGATTTTAATAACCCAAGAATAATTTCTGTTGTTGGTACAAGAAATATGAGTTCTTATGGCAGCCATTTTTGCAATAAATTAATAGATGATTTGGCAGAATACAATCCAATTATAGTGAGTGGTTTTGCTTATGGTGTGGATATTTGTGCTCATAAAGCAGCGATAAAAAATAAGTTGCAAACCATTGCAGTTTTAGCACATGGTTTTGAGGAAATTTATCCAAAAGTTCATAAAAAATATATAAATCAAGTAAATGAAAATGGAGGCTTTTTAACCGAATTTTGGCATGATGAAACCCCATTAAGAGAAAATTTTTTAAAACGAAATAGAATTGTTGCTGGCATATCTAAAGCCACAATTATTATAGAATCTGCAGAAAAAGGTGGCTCTTTAGTAACTGCAGATATTGCAAACTCTTATGATAAAGATGTTTTTGCCTTGCCAGGTAGAGCAACAGATTTATTTAGTAAAGGGTGTAATAGTTTAATAAAAAATAACAAGGCATTTTTATTAAATTCTTCTACAGATATTATAAAAATGCTAAATTGGGATATTGTAGAAAAACCAAAAGAAATTCAAAGACAATTATTTGTTGAATTAAATGAAAATGAACAAAAGATATACAATTTTCTTCATCAAAAAGGGAAACAAGTTTTAGATTTAATTTCTATAGAATGTACGATTCCTATTTATCAACTATCCTCAATTTTACTTCAAATGGAATTAAAAGGTGTTTTAAAACCTTTACCAGGAAAATTATTTGAATTGATTTAAATTATTTGGTTTCAAAAAAATCCTTTATTTATTCTTATTTTTGAGGCAAATCAATACAAAAGATGGCAGTAGAAAAAAAATTGATGTCCAAGAAAAAACCTGCATTTCCAGTAAATGAAATGTTAGATGCGTATCTAAAAAATTACAATAGAAACATAAAAATTTCTATTTATTATGAAGATTTGCTGCGTTTTCAAGGTTCAGTTACTGTCTATGATAAAAATGATGAAGACACACTTTGGATTCGAACGTACTATTCAGATTCAGATAGAGAAGAGATAGACAGAAGCTTAAAAAAAGTCTACACAATGTTGCATTCAGATGGTAATGAAGTGAGCATTCCATTCTTAAATGTAGATGCCATTGATTATTGTACGTTTGGAAATTCGAAACCATTCAGAATTAAAATTAGAAATATTTTAAATGACAACTTTAGTTATTTTTATGTAAAAAAAGCAGACGCTTCGCGAATTTATGGGTTGGAATTAGAGCATATTTTATCTCCACATAATATGAACTTTTTAGTACATAAAGATACCTTAATTGAAGAGCATATTGCAGGAATTCCTGGAGACGATTTTATAAGAGATATTTTGCCACATTGTACAGAATTAGAAAAATCTCAAATAGCTAAAGAATTTGTAAAATTTAAAGAACGTTGTTTAATTCGTTTGTTGGGCGATATGCGCTCTTATAACTACGTAATTACGCCAACACACGATTTTGACCATATTATTTACAAAATTAGAGCCATAGATTTCGATCAACAATCTTTTGAAGGAAACCTAAAAGTGTACAACTTACAGTTTATGAAAGAGAACTTTAAAATGGTAGAAATGGTTGGTAAAAAACTGCAAAATGATTCTATTATACAATACAAAATAGAAGAACGTTCTTTTATGGCAAAAAGAATGATTACTGCGCCAAGAAGAACAGCTCGCTTAATTAAGTGTATGAAAGCAGACACTATTTCTTATCCAGAAAATGTAGAATTACTAAAAAAACATTTAATAGATTATGTTGGAGATGTAAAGTTTAAAGACTGTAAGAATATGGGGGAAATTCTTGAAACAATTCTCGCATTTGTAAAGCGTAACTACTTAGATATTAGTAATAAAGAATTATTTTAGGAGCTATTTTCTGTTTTCCATTATGTTTTTTTATGACTGTTGTTATTGCTAAGTTTACTTTTTTGTAAACTGTGGCAATCTTTTAATTAAAACAGATTACTTCGTAAACTTAGCAATGACGCATATTTATAAAAGCAATTAAAAGGTTAAAAATATCAACAGATATTTGAACGGTTTCAATCAGGGCAATACTTGTTTGCTAACTATTTGTTAAAAAAGCAAGCTATTTCTTACTTCTAAAACTCTCAATAATAACGGTTAGTAAAATTAAACCTCCACCAATATAAGTTGCATTATTGGGCGTTTCACTTAAAATAAAATAGGCAATTATAATTCCAGAAATTGGCTGAATACTACTAATAATACTTGCTGTAGAAGCTGAAAAATGCTTTAAAGAATGCACCAACATTGTGTGTCCGATTGCTGTGGTTATTAGTGCTAATAAGATTAAATACGGCAACTGATTTCCAAAATTAGAGAAATCTCCAAAAAACAAAAGAGGTAGCAATAAAATACTAATAATTAAAGTCTGGTAAAACATTAACATACTACCATTATAATTGGCAATATGTTGTTTTAAAATTAAAATTCTAATTGCATAACAAAAAGCAGAGAAAACGCCTAAAAGTATTCCTTTTAAATCAGCGTTTTCAAAAGTTAGTTCTGGGGTTAAAATATATAAGCCTGTTAAAACTAATACACCTAAAAAAATATGTATTGGATTGAATTTCGTTTTGATAAAAAGTGGTTCTAAAAATGCAATAATTACTGGAAAAGTATAGATAGAAAGCATTCCTATTGCAACATTAGAGATCTTTAATGCGTAGAAATAAGTAATCCAATGTGCTGCCATTAAAAATGCACTAATTACAAATGGCACTAAATCTTTTCTCTTTTTTATCTGTAAATCTACTTTTTTAAATTTACAATAGATAAACAAAATCACACCAGCAAAAATAGATCGAAACCAGATAATTACTTCTGGAGACATATCTATATATTTTCCTAAAACACCAGATGTGCTTATAAAAATTGTAGCTAAAAGTAAAAGAGATATGTTTTTTACATGCAAGTTTTTCATTAAATTTTGCTCAATATATTTAAAGCTGTTTTTACAGAATCAATTTTAATAAACGTAACTAATAAACGCAATCCGTTTTTAGTTTCTTTTTCTTTCATAACACAACTTTTTCCATTTTTCTGAACGTATTTTAACATTCTTGTAAAAGCTTCTGTTTGATAAAAAGTACTTTGTTGATCAGAAACAAAATAACCAACTAAGCGTTTTTGTTTCAAAATAATTTTTTCTAAACCTAATTCTTTTGCTAGCCATTTTACTCTAACAGAGTCTAATAAATCTTCAACTTGTGTTGGTATTTCTCCAAACCTATCAATAATTTCAGATTCAAAAGTTTGTAATTCATCTTCAGTTTTAAGACTTCCTAACTTGCTGTATAAATTTAAGCGTTCTGTAATAGAATTCACATAATCATCTGGGAAAAGGATTTCGAAATCTGTGTCAATTTGAACATCTTTCACAAACTCTTTTGGTTTAGAATTATCTGTTGGATAGAGTTCTTTAAACTCATTTTCTTTTAATTCTTCAATAGCTTCTTGTAATATCTTTTGATACGTATCAAACCCAATGTCATTAATAAATCCACTTTGTTCACCACCTAATAAATCTCCAGCTCCACGAATTTCTAAATCTTTCATGGCAATGTTAATTCCGCTTCCTAAATCAGAAAATAAAACCAAAGCTTCTATACGTTTTCTAGCATCATCTGTCATCATGTGATAAGGAGGAGTAATAAAATAACAGAATGCTTTTTTATTAGATCGCCCAACTCTACCACGCATTTGATGTAAATCAGACAATCCAAAATTATTTGCATTGTTTATAAAAATGGTGTTTGCATTTGGCACGTCTAAACCACTTTCAATAATAGTGGTAGAAACCAAAACATCAAAAGTATTTTCCATAAAACCAAGCATCAATTCCTCTAATTTTTTGCCTTCCATTTGTCCATGTCCGACTTTAATATTTGCAGATGGAACTAAACGTTGCAACAAACCTGCTACTTCTTTAATGTTTTCAATTCTATTATGGATAAAAAATACTTGTCCACCACGTGAAATTTCATAAGAAATTGCATCTCTAATTGTTTCTTCGCTAAAGCGAATTACATTTGTTTCTATTGGGTGTCTATTGGGCGGAGCAGTTTTTATTACTGATAAATCTCTTGCTGCCATTAAGCTAAATTGTAGCGTTCTTGGTATTGGAGTTGCCGTTAAAGTAAGTGTGTCTACGTTTTCTTTGAGGGTTTTTAATTTATCTTTTACAGCAACACCAAATTTTTGTTCTTCATCAATAATTAAAAGACCCAAATCTTTAAATTTTATTCTTTGATTTGTAAGTTGATGTGTTCCTATAATAATATCTATACTTCCATCATTTACACCCTCTATTGCTGTCGTTTTTTGTTTTGCAGTTCTAAATCTATTTAAATAATCTATTCTTACAGGAAAATCTTTTAATCGTTCAGTAAAAGTTTTATAATGCTGAAAAGCTAAAATAGTTGTAGGAACTAAAATTGCCACTTGTTTGCCATTATCTACAGCTTTAAAAGCTGCTCTTATTGCAACTTCTGTTTTTCCAAAACCAACATCACCACAAATTAAACGGTCCATGGGTTGTTCTTTTTCCATGTCAATCTTTACATCTTGAGTCGCTGTAAATTGATCTGGCGTATCTTCATAAATAAAGCTGGCTTCGAGCTCGTGTTGTATATGAGTATCTTTGCCAAAGGCAAGTCCTTTTTGTAATCTTCGTTTTGCGTAAAGTTTAATTAAATTAAAAGCAACATGTTTAACTCTTGCTTTTGTTTTTTGTTTGATTTTTTTCCAAGCGCCAGAACCTAATTTGTAAATCTTGGGAGGCTTTCCATCTTTTCCGCTGAATTTAGAAATTTTATGAAGCGAATGAATGCTTACATATAAAATATCTCTTTCTCCATAAACCAACTTAATTGCTTCTTGCTTTTTTCCTTGAACATCAATTTTTTGTAAACCACCAAATTTTCCAATTCCGTGATCCATGTGTGTAACATAATCTCCAATTTCTAAATTATTGATTTCCTTTAAAGTAATGGCTTGCTTTTTTGCATACCCATTTTTTAATCGGAATTTATGATAACGTTCAAATATTTGATGATCTGTATAACAAACCAACTTTTGCTCAACATCTACAAAACCTTGATAGAGTGGAAAAACGATGGTTTCATAATGAACTTCTTGTTCATGATCGTCAAAAATATCATGAAAACGATTTGCTTGTTGCTCATTTGCGCAAAAAATATAGTTTGTAAAACCCGCCTTATGATGCTCATTTAAATCATCAATTAATAAATTAAATTGTTTGTTAAATGAAGGTTGTGGTATGGTGTTAAAATCTATGATTTCAAAATTATGAACTTGTTTCTCTATCTTTTGATTAGATTCTGAAACAAGTTCAGAATGACGCTTTGCGTCAAAATTAACCAAAGTGAAATGCTGTAATTGGTTTTTTATAAAACTGCCATTACAAAATAATTCAGATGGTTTTGCATGATTAATCTCTTTTGATAAATCTAAAAATGCTTCTTCAGCTTTAGAGAAGAATTTGTCTAAATTTCCTGAAAGTAAATCGATGTTTTTAATAAAAACAATGGTATTTGAAGAAATATATTTTAAGAAACTTTCTCTGTTTTCTTGTAATGTTTTGTTTTCTACATTAGGCATTATAGAAACCTTTTTAAGTTTCTCTTTAGATAGTTGCGTTTCTACATCAAATGTTCTTATGCTATCTATTTCATCACCAAAAAACTCAACTCTATAAGGTTCATCATTAGAAAAAGAAAAAACATCTATTATTCCTCCACGCACAGAAAATTCACCTGGTTCTGTAACAAAATCTACCCGTTTAAATTTATATTCAAATAATATTTCGTTTACAAAATCTAGCGATAAACTTTCTCCAACAGCAACTTTTAAGGTGTTTTTTTCTAATTCTTTTTTAGTAACAACTTTTTCAAAAAGAGCAGTTGGGTAGGTAACTATTACAGCAGGTTTTTTACGCGAATTAATTCTATTTAAAACTTCAGAACGTAGTAAAACATTAGCATTATCTGTTTCTTCTATTTGATAAGGTCTTCTATAAGAACCAGGGTAAAAAAGCACGTTTTGATCACCTAAAAGTTGTTCTAAATCATTTAAATAATAAGCAGCTTCTTCTTTGTCATTAAAAATTAAAAGATAAGGTTTGTCTGTTTTTTTAAACGTCTCAGAAATAACAAAAGACAATGACGAACCTACCAAATTCTGTATTTTAAAATGGTTTTTGTCTTGTTGAAAGGCCTTAATTATCTGCGAAACATTCGCAGAGTTTTGATATTGATTTACAATGTTCTGGGTACTCAACGTAAAATATTTTATGCAAATATATTAAATTGAAAACTGCATACTTATATGTCTTTCAGACTTTTTCTTTTTTATTGGATCAAATTGAGAAGAATATGACTTTTAATGCTAACGATACCTATTAAAATATTTATAATATGAATAGAATTTTTTTTTACCGTAAATAATGACAACGAGAAACCCTAGTTTGAGAATACTTTTTGGCAAGCTGTAATGTTTTTAGTTAACACACGGATAATGTATAAGTTCTAGAAAAAGTAAATTAATTTGCTGTTGAAGGAAAACTTACTTCTAGAAGTTATGAAACTAAAGAATTAGAAAAAAGTGATATTACAGAAGTTGTTTTTAAAGAGCTTTTGACGCATTGAAATAAGTAATATTGAAAAGCTAAGCATGTTTTTTTTTTAAAAAATATGCTTTATTGATTTTTGGCAAAGAAAAAGAAGTATTAAACAATTTGAACTTGTATGCTTTAGAATAAGATGCTATTGAAATCATAATCAAGTAAAATGGTTTTATAAAAAGCACCCTTCAAAAGGAGAATGGTTTAGTGTCTTTTTTAAAGTTTTTAATCAACTTTTTTAAAGAGCTGAAGTGATATATGTCATAGTAAAAAGGTTTTAATTCAATTAATTTTGAGAAGTAAAATCTTAAAAGCATGAAAAAGTTTTTATTATTTATTTTTTTAATATCTTGTTCATTAGCTTCTCAAAATAAATGGACTTTAGGTGTTGGTGCGTCCGCAGCAATTTTTGCAGAAGAAGGGACTAATAAAGTTAAGGAAATTGTAAACACACAATTTCCAAGTATTCATGTTAGCCGAAAATTAGGAAAAAATATTTCAGCTGATTTTATATATACTTTTCAGCTTTTAGTACCTAGTAATATTACAAATTCATTTAAATATGCTTCTTTTGATACTTATTTAAGGTATGATTTTCCAGAAATCTGTTTAAAGATAGTTCCTTTTGGAGGTATAGGTTTTGGATATGTTGAAGGCGCGACTACCACACCAAATCCTCAAGGATCTTTTAGTTTTAATATTATGGGTGGTGGTACTCTTTGGGTTTCAAAAAGATTTGGTCTAACAGGAAGGTTAATCAATAAGTATGTATCTTCTAATTCTGAATCAATGGCCTCTCACGTTCAGTTAATTGGAGGTATTGTGTATAAGTTTGGTAGGAATAGGGGTTTTGGCAAGGGGCGAAGTCATCTCTGGGATATGAAATTTTAATTTTCTTCAGCTTTAGAGAAGAATTTGTCTAAATTCCCTGAAAGTAAATCGATGTTTTTAATAAATACAATAGTATTAGAAGAAATGGAATTTAATAAGCTTTCTCTGTTTTCTTGTAGTGTTTTGTTTTCTACATCACGCTTTATAGAAACCTTTTTAAGTTTCTCTTTAGATAGTTGAGTTGCTATATCTAATGTTCTTATGCTATCAATTTCATTATCAAAAAATTCAATTCTATAAGATTGGTCATTAGAAAAAGAAAAAACATCTATTATTCCTCCACGTGCAGAAAATTCATTTGATTCTGTAACAAAATCAAACTACATACTTTCTCCAATAGCAACTTTTAAGATATTGTTTTTAATTACAATTTTTTCAAAAATATCAGTAGAGTACATAACTATTAGTGCAGGTTTTTTTGCATTAATTACTTCTATTTAAAACTTCAGAACGGTAAAACATTAACATTATCTGTTTCTTCTCTTTGATAAGGTCTTTTATAAGAACTAGAGTAAAAAAGAACGTTTTGATCACCTAAAAGTTGTTCTAAATCATTTAAATAATAAGCAGCTTCTTTTTTGTCATTAAAAATTAAAAGATAAGGTTTGTCGGTTTTTTTAAACGTCTCAGAAATGACAAAAGATAATTACGAACTCACCAGGTTCTATATTTTAAAGTGGTTTCTGTCTTGTTGAACTTGTGTAATTAAGTGCGTAACATTCTCAGATTTTTGGTGTTTATTTAAAATGTTTTGGGAACTCAATTTAATTTACATTCTGATAAATGTAAGTTCTTATATTTTAAAAAACTATTTTGTGTTTTATTTTCTTAATTATTACAATATATTTGCTAAATATTATTTGTTAATTTGATTTTAAAGCCATAGATTAAAGTGAAAACTAACTATTTAATAATTGTATTTTTATTGTTTGTTTTATCAATAAAAAGTCAGAATGAGAATGATAAATGGTCTTTTGGTGTTAATTTGTCAGTAGTAGTTTTTAGTGGTGAAGGTTCTGACAAAGTTAAGGATCGCGTAAATACACAATTCCCAAATATTCATGTTAGCCGAAAATTAGTAAAAAATATTTCAGCAGATTTCATATATAATTTTCAACTTTTAGGATTTAGTGGTATTGAAAATATATTTAAATATACTTCTTTTGATGCTTATTTAAGGTATGATCTTCCAGAAACCTTTTTAAAGATAGTTCCTTTTGGAGGTGTAGGTTTAGGGTATATTCAAGGTCCGACTACCGCACCAAATTCTGAGGGGTCTTTGAGTTTAAATATTATGGGTGGCGGTACTCTTTGGATTTTAAAAAGATTTGGTCTTACAGCAAGATTAATCTATAAGTATGTGTCTTCTGATGCTGAGTCAATGGCCTCTCACGTTCAGCTTATTGGGGGTGTTGTGTATAGATTTGGTATGAATTCGGTTTTTGGCAAAAGACAAAGCCGTATCTGGGATATGAAACATTAATTTCTAAATTTGAATTCAAAATAGTGGTTGTTGGATAATGAATTTTTCCATTTAAAGAAGCTAATTCTTCTGTGAGTTCCTGCGTTCCTGAATTTCCGTCTTCAGTTTTACTTCTAAAATGAATCAAAGTAAAATACGGTAATTGGTTTTTTACGCTAATTAAAACTTCAGAACGTACTAAAAAATTAGCAGTATCTGGTTCTTCTATTTGATAAGGTCTTCTTTAAGAATTAGGGTAAAAAAAGCACGCTTTAATCACATAAAAGTCGCTCTAAATCATAAGCAGCTTCTTCTTTGTATGTTTTTTTTAAACGTCTTAAAAATGACAAAAGAAAATGACGAACCCACCAAATTTTGTATTTTAAAATTGTTTTGTTCTTGTTGAAGCTGTGTAATTATCTGCGAAACATTTTAAGATGTTGGGTATTGATTCACAATTTGCTGTTTGTTCAACCTACTAAGTTTTATACAAATGTTAGTCGTATATTCATAAAAACCTGTTTTATTTCTTTGGTTTTATAATACATCAGACTATTATTACAAATACCGTTTAGCTATTATAATATGTGATTAAACTAAAAAATATGGCAAACTATTATTCTGAAATTTAAAATATTTTGTGTTATTATTCTTATACGTCGTTTTATTTCCTAATCTTTAAACCCTATATTATGATTTTTAAAATTTGAACTTCATTACTTTTATTTATTTTTTCATTTCATGTAAATGCCCAAAAAGAAAAGAACAATTGGACCTTTGATGTAGATGTAGCAATGGCTAATTATTCAGATACAGATAGTAAAGCGCTAAATGAAACTTCTATAGTTCAGTTTCCGAGGCTTTCTGTATCAAGGTACATGTCTCATAATCTTACTTTAGGGGCTGCTTTTTCAGTAGCATTCGGGAATCAAAAGTATATAACTTTTGATGCTTTTTCGAGATATGATTTTGGCACATCAGAAAAAATTTTCGTGCCATATATTGTTGCTAGAACAAGATTTATTATGGCCGAAGAGGTAATACATACAATTAATGCTGGACTAGGTTTTGCTTTTTTCTGAATATTTGATTCACAAGATTAAATTTATTATATATTATATTGAAATGGAAGCCCAAAATTAAAATTTACGTTTACCTTTGGTTTACTCGTCAATGTAATACACAAAATGAAAATAAAATACAATTATTATATAATTGGTTTTTTGTTTTTGATAATGTCATTCCCTCCTCTGCATAGTCAAAGTGCAAATAACAAATGGACTTTCGCTCTAGATTTGGCTTCCATACCATATCTAATTAAGGATGGCCGCACTATTGCTAGTTCTCTTTTAAATCAATCTCCAAGATTTTCTATAGCGAAGTATATGTCCTACAATATCACTTTTGTTGGCTCTTTTTCAACTGTAATTGGAGGAAATATGAAATATACAACTTTTGACGGTCTAGTACGTTATGATTTTGGGACCTCTCAAAATAGTCTTGTACCCTACGTTTTTATAGGGGGAAGCCTTATTAACGCTTCCAGTTTAACACCAACTACTAACTTTGGTATTGGTAACACCTATTGGTTTTCTGGTAAATATGGATTTAATTCTCAGATAATGTATAAAGACTCTCAAGTTAAGTTTACTAGTCAAAAGTCTCATTTCATGATTTCTGTTGGTTTTGTTTATAGTTTTGGGTTTAGATCTATGCAACCAAGAATGTGGGAACATTAATAGACTTGTTATATTTAATCAAGGCAGTTGTTATCTTATAAAAAGCACCTTTTTCCTTACTTTACAGAGCATAGATTATAAACCACTTAAAGAAAAGAAAAAGAAGTCTTTTCGTGAAAGTTATAATTTGCTTAGCAATAATTTAAAAAAGTGTATATCGAATTCCAACAAAAGCTCTAATTCCTTGATTCGAAGCGTATACGTAACTTGGGTCAAAAGCCAATTCAGGGTTTTGGTTTGTATCAATTCCAGTGTTAAAAGGATTTGTTGAATTGTTAATACTATTTTCTTTTGGTGTAAAATTTAAAAGGTTTTTGACCCCACCATAAATTTCCCAGGTATTTGTATATTTCTTTGATAATTGAATATTCTGTATACTGTACCAAGGAGAAAATTCATCTCTTTTATCATTAAGACCTAATAAAGGTAAACGCATTGGGCCGTATAAATTTCCTGTATAATCTATCGTTAAATCGTTATTAAATCTATACGAAATAGACCAAACGCCACTAAAACTTTCGGTTAATATTTGTCTTGTTTTTATCTTGTTTTCGGTTACTGAAACATCCATTAAAGTTCCTCCGGCGTTAATTGTTAAGCCATTTGTGAAAAGAATATCAGCATTTAGAGAAATTCCTTTAGAAACTGAAAAACCATCTAAATTTGCATAAATAATTTTATTAGAATCTGTTTCATAATCAGGCAATATTCTATTATCAAAATAAGTATAAAAAACACTTGTATCAAAGGTGATAAAAGAATTTTCTGTATTTATTTTCTTTACATAATTAAGGTTTGCATTCCAGGAAGTTTCTGGTTGTAAATCACCTTCGAACTCTACCTTTCTTGCGCCTGTTAAAGCAGCATGGTCTTCTGTAAAAACATTAGCAACTCTAAAGCCATTTCCAACACTTGCTCTTAAAATAGTAGAATTATCTCTAGAATTCCATTTGTAATTTACTCTTGGCGAAAAAATACTTCCATGTGCACTATTGTGGTCCCACCTTGCACCTAATAATATTTTTTTTCTTTTACTTAAACTGATTTCATCTTGAATAAAAACGCCAGGTAAATGGGTTATGGAAGGCTTGTTTGTAACTCCATCATCTTTAAAAGTTGCAAAAGTATCATCATCATAAAATGTATACCTGTAAGCCAGGCCTAAAAGTAATTCATGATTTTCTTTAACTTTTTTATTATAAACAAACTGACCAAAACCGATAACTTGTTCTGCATCATAAGAATCAGTTCCGTAAAAAGAATCTTGATAATGCCCATTTGCACTAAACTGAAAATTAATATTTTCTGATGTTGGTAGTTGATACGTTCCAAAAGTCTCCCATCTATTCGTATAAATACTTTCACCGTATTTTATGTTAGTTCCTCTAAATTCTCGCTTCCAGTCGATTTCTCCTCCCCATCGATCTTCATAAACATATCTTCCCGCAATGGTAAAAACTTTATTACTCTTTCTTTCGATATTAATTTTGTTGAAGAGTGATATTCTGTTTTGCAAAGTTAAATCAGTGAAATTATCATTATTATTATCTATTCTATTTTGAAAATTAAAATAATTGATTCCCATAAGACCTTGGGTTTTTTCTGATATATTATAGCGTAAACCAATATCGGTATTGAGTTCACCCCAAGAACTTATAAAAGTATCTGTTGTTAATTGTGGTGCATTTGTTGGTTTTTTAGTGATGATATTTATGATTCCTCCAACAGCTTCTGAACCATATAAAGTAGAGGCTGGCCCTTTAACAATTTCCACTCTTTCTATCAAAGCTTGCGGAATTCCTGTTAAGCCGTAGACTGTAGAAAGGCCACTTACAATTGGCATTCCATCAATTAAAATAAATGTATAGGGACCTTCTAAGCCGTTAATATGAATATCACCAGTATTACAAACATTGCAATTTAATTGAGGTCTTACGCCATTTACATTTTGCAGCGATTCAAAAATAGAAGGCGTAGGATTTTTCTTAAAAAAACTTTTACTATAAACTTCTACAGGAACAGGACTTGCAGTTTTTGATACGGGCCTTAAAGTTCCTGAAATTACAATTTCATCTAAAGATTTATCTTCTGTAAGTGTAATATTTTTAACGATTTTTTTGTTATTTGTAAGGTTAATTTTTATAGCTATTGTTTTGTAACCAATACTACTAACCAGTAAGGTGTAACTACCTTTTAAGATGTTTTTTAATTTATAAAAACCATTTTCATCTGATGAAGTACCAATTTTAGTTTTCTTTAAATACACATTTGCATATGGAATTTCATCACCATTTTCTGTGGTTATTTTTCCACTAATAGTTTGTCCAAAACTAAGAGTAGATAAAACTAAAAAAACTATAAAAACTGAATATTTCATTTATTTTTTTTCGACAAATGTAATTTAATTTTTAGATGTGTCTAAAAATATTTTATATAAATAAAAAATAATATATTTGCATATCAAATAATTACAATGTTTACACTTTCAGAAGAAAACTATTTAAAGGCAATATATCATTTAGAGGCTATTTCTAATAAGGGAGTTAGTACAAATGCTATTGCTAAAAAATTAGAAACAAAAGCATCTTCTGTAACGGATATGATTAAGAAACTATCTGATAAAGAAGTTGTGATTTATATAAAATACAAAGGTGTAAAGTTAACAGATTTAGGTAAGAAAACTGCGGCAAATGTTGTTAGGAAACATCGTTTATGGGAGGTTTTTTTAGTTGAAAAACTTAATTTTTCTTGGGATGAGGTGCATGATGTAGCAGAACAGTTGGAACATATAAAATCATCAAAATTAATTAATCAGTTAGATGCTTTTTTAGGTTTTCCAAAACAAGATCCTCATGGAGATCCAATTCCTGATAAAGAAGGGAATTTAAACCCAATAGAAAAGAGTTTGTTATCAACGTTATTAAAAAATGAAAGTGGAATTTGTGTGGGTGTAAATGATTCATCATCAGAGTTTTTAAGATTTTTAGATAAAAAAGGAATCACCCTTGGAAAAGAAATTACAATTTTAGATAAAGAAGTTTTTGATGCTTCGTTTTCAATTGAGATAGCTGGTAAGAAATTATCAATATCAAATAAAATAGCAAATAATTTATACATTCAAAAGAGTAACAATAAAAATTAATAATCATGAGCACATTTGATCAATTAGTTGAGTTTGGAAAAGAACATCCAATATTAGCAGCATTATACGCATCTCTCTTTACTTGGGGGTTAACGGCTTTAGGAGCGTCTTTGGTTTTCTTTTTCAAGAAATTAAACCGAGCAGTTTTAGATGGAATGTTAGGCTTTACAGGTGGTGTAATGGTGGCTGCAAGTTTTTGGAGTTTACTAGCGCCAGCAATAGATAATAGTCCTGGAGAAGGTTTTATGAAAGTTTTGCCAGCAGCAATTGGATTTGGGTTAGGAGCTTTATCTCTTTTTGGGATGGATAAGATCCTACCACATTTACATATCAATTTTAAGGAAAGCGAAGCAGAAGGGGTTAAAACAGAATGGCATAAAACAACGTTGTTAGTTTTAGCAATTACGTTGCATAATATTCCAGAAGGTCTAGCAGTTGGGGTTTTATTTGGAGCAGCATCAACTTTAGTTGGTGTAGAGCAAACAGAAATGATAATTGCTGCAATTTCTTTGGCAATTGGTATCGGGATTCAGAATTTTCCAGAAGGTTTTGCAGTTGCAATGCCTTTAAGAAGACAAGGTGTAAGTCGATTAAAAAGTTTTTGGTATGGACAGCTATCTGCAGTGGTTGAGCCAGTTGCTGCAGTTTTAGGGGCTTTAGCCGTTTCGTTTTTTACACCAATTTTACCTTATGCATTAGCATTTGCTGCAGGAGCAATGATTTTTGTTGTTGTGGAAGAAGTGATTCCGGAAACTCAGAGAGATAAGTACACAGATATTGCTACTCTTGGTTTTATTGGTGGTTTTATTGTAATGATGTCTTTAGATGTTGGTTTAGGGTAGAATAGATAGAATTAAATTAATTTTAAAAGCCGAACAACTTTCGTTCGGCTTTTTGTATTTTGCAGTAAAATTATTCTGTGCAAAAACCTGCTACTTTTGAAGTTTATAATGCGTCTGCTGGAAGTGGAAAGACTTTTACGCTCGTAAAAGAATATTTAAAAATTTTATTGATTTCTGAAGATATTTTTACATTTCAGAAAGTACTAGCAATAACATTTACAAACAAAGCTGCTGCAGAGATGAAGGAGCGTATTTTGTTAAATTTAGAAGAATTCTCTGAAGGAATAGAAAGTGATTTACTTCAAAAAATTAGTACTGAAATTGTAGTTGATAAAGCTACGATTAAAGAAAGAAGTAAGAAGGTTTTAGATGTAATTTTAAAAAATTACTCCGCTTTTTCAATTACTACAATTGATAGTTTTACCCATAAAATAATTAAAAGTTTTGCGTATGATTTAGGTTTGTCTCTTAATTTTGAGGTAGAAATGGATGCAGTTTCTTTATTAAATGAAGCGGTAGATGTTTTAATTTCTAAAATTGGTACAGATGAGAAATTGACTAAATTACTAATAGATTTTTCTTTAGATAAAACAGATGATGATAGATCTTGGGATATTTCTAGAGAGTTAAATGAGTTTGCTAGAGTTCTTTTAAATGAAGAAGATAATGCTCATTTTTTAAAACTTGCGGATAAAAAATTAGAAGATTTCACTAATTTAAAATCAAAACTTTTTATACACCAAAAAGAACTAAAAAAAGAATTAAAAAAAGTAGGAGAAGATTGTTTGCAAATAATTGCTTCAGCAAATTTAGATCCTAAAGATTTTTTAAGAGGAACAATTCCTAAGTTTTTTGGAGATTTAAGTGAGAAATCGGTAAATATTGATTTTATAAAAAGAAGTGAAACTATAGAAAAAGCGATAGAAAACAATCAGTATTACAAAAAAACAGCGAGTAGTGAAATTGCAGACTCTATAGAACAAATTATTCCACAGGTTATAACTTTTTTTAGAAAAGCTCAAGAAATTTATCAGCAATTTATTTTAAATAAATTAGCATTAAAAAGTATTATTCCTTTGGCGGTTTTAAATAATATTAATGCAGAATTAAACAATATAAAAGAGGATAATAATATTAGATTAAATGCAGAATTTAATCAATTAATTTCTGATAATATAAAAGACCAGCCAGCGCCGTTTATTTATGAAAGAATTGGACAACGTTTTATGCATTATTTTATAGATGAAATGCAAGATACTTCTGTGTTGCAGTGGCAAAATTTAATTCCGTTAATAGACAATGCATTAGCACAAGAAAATAGTAGTTTGCTTTTGGTTGGCGATGGAAAACAAGCTATTTATAGATGGAGAGGAGGAGAGGCTAAGCAGTTTGTTAACTTAGGTTCTGAGGAGGAAAACAGTAAAAATCCGTTTCAAATTTTTAAAGAAATAAAAGAGCTAGCAACTAATTACAGAAGTTACTCGGAGGTAATTCAATTTAATAATGATTTTTTTCAACACACTTCTAATTTTCTTGAAAATACAGCTTATAAAAATATCTTTTTAGAAGGAAATAAACAGTTGGAGAATATTAAAAAAGGAGGTTTTGTATCACTCTCATTTTTAGAAAAAGAAGAGGATGTAGATGAAAATAAAATAAAATATCCAAAGAAAGTTTTAGAGAAAATTAATCAACTTACAGATGAATTTTCATTAAATGAAATTTGTATTTTAGTAAGAAAAAAGAAAGACGGAATTGCAGTTGCTAATTATTTATCAGAAAACGGAATTGCTATAATTTCTTCTGAAACGCTATTATTACAGAATAGTGCAAAAGTTGTTTTTATTACGCATGTTTTACAAATGCTTCAACACCCAAATGATGAAGAAACGCGTTTTGATTTTTTATACTTTTTACATCAACATTTAAAAATAGAAATACCAAAACACTTATTTTTAAAAGCACATATAAAATCTACAAATTCAATTCTTTTTGATGAATTAAAAAAATACGGAGTTTTATTTAACATTTTTAATTTTCATCAATTGCCTTTTTATGAGAAAACTGAAGAAATTATTAGAGGTTTTCAACTCGTAAATTCATCAGATGCATATATTCAATTTTTCTTAGATACAGTATTAGAACAACAAAGAAAAGGGACAAGTATTCAAGAGTTTTTAGACTTTTGGGAGCTTAAGAAAGACAAGTTAAGTATTGTTGCGCCAGAAAGTGCAAATGCTGTTCAGGTAATGACAATTCATAAGTCGAAGGGATTAGAATTTCCAGTTGTTATTTTTCCTTGTGATGTAGATATTTATAGGCAAATAAACCCTAAAGTTTGGCTAGATCAATTGCCAGAGAGTTATACCAATTTTAATGAACTATTAGTTCCTTTTAATAAAGACTTGAGTTATGTAAATGATAGAGGTTTGCAGATTTATAATGATCAAAGAGAAGAATTAGAATTAGATAATTTTAATCTTTTATATGTTGCATTAACGAGAGCAGAAGAACAATTGTATATTATTACTGATAAAAAATTATCTACAAAAGGAGAAGAAAATACTGGTTTTTATTCTGGTGTTTTTATAAATTATTTAAAACAAAAAAACCTTTGGGATGAGGATGAGTTGGAGTTTTGTTTTGGAGAAAAAGAGAGGGTTAGTGAAAGGCTAGAAGAAAAGTCTATTTCAGAAATTCATCAAAAATTTATATCAACCCCTTGGCAAGAACATAATATACACTTATTGGCAAGTGCATCAAAATTATGGAATACAGTAAAAGGTGAAGCTATTGATTATGGTAATTTATTGCATGAAATAATGGCTCATATTATAATTGAAAAAGACATAGAAAAGATTGTTTCAAAATATGAGCAGCAAGGTATTTTAGATGAAATACAAACTAAGCAAATTGAAGAAAGTATAAATAAGGTTGTTTATCATCCAAAATTAAAAAAATATTTTTCTGATGAGGTTGTTATTTTTAATGAAAGAGAGATTGTAGCTCAAGATAATCAAATTATTATTCCAGATAGATTGGTTTTTAATAGTAAAAATGAAGTTGTAATTATTGATTATAAAACAGGGAAACCTTCTAAAAGTTATCATCAACAATTATTAAAATATGAGCAAGTCTTAAAGTTGATGAATTTTAATGTAATCAAAAAACTACTTATTTACATTAATGAAGAAATTGATGTTGTTGAAGTATAGTTAGAAAAAATAAACTTTGTAACTTTGTGTTTGTTAAATCAATAATAAATGTACGGTAAAATTAAAGATACTTTAGAAAAAGAGATTCAAGAAATAAAAGAAGCAGGTTTATATAAATCTGAAAGAATTATAACGTCTCCACAAGGCGCACTCATTAAAATTTCTACAGGCGAAGAGGTGCTAAATTTTTGTGCCAACAACTATTTGGGTTTATCAAACCATCCAGAAGTAATTCAGGCCGCAAAAGATACTTTAGATTCTCATGGTTTTGGTATGGGCTCGGTACGTTTTATTTGCGGTACGCAAAACATTCATAAGCAGTTAGAGAAAAAAATTGCAGATTTCTATACAACAGAAGATACTATTTTATATGCTGCTTGTTTTGATGCAAATGGAGGTGTTTTCGAACCATTACTAACAAAAGAGGATGCAATTATTTCAGATAGTTTAAATCATGCATCTGTTATTGACGGAGTGCGTTTGTGTAAAGCAGCAAGATATCGGTATAATAATAATGACATGTCTTCATTAGAAGAGCAATTGATTGAAGCGAATAAACAGAATCATCGTTTTAAAATTATTGTTACAGATGGTGTCTTCTCTATGGATGGAATTGTAGCAAAACTCGATGAAATTTGTGATTTAGCAGATAAATATGATGCATTAGTAATGGTAGATGAATGTCACGCAACTGGTTTTATCGGAAAAACAGGTCGTGGAACTGTAGAGTTGAAAAACGTAATGGATAGAGTTGATATTGTAACGGGAACGCTTGGAAAGGCTTTGGGTGGTGCAATGGGTGGTTATACTACTGGTAAAAAAGAAATTATTGAAATTTTACGTCAGCGTTCTAGACCTTATTTGTTTTCAAACTCTTTAGCGCCAGCAATTGTTGGAGCATCTTTAAAAGTATTTGATTTAATTTCTGATGACACCTCGTTTCGTGATAAATTAGAATGGAATACAAATTATTTTCGCACAGAAATGGAAAAAGCAGGTTTTGATTTAGTGGGTGCAGATGCAGCAATTGTGCCCGTGATGCTGTATGATGCAAAACTTTCTCAAGTAATGGCAAACAAACTATTAGAAAAAGGAATTTATGTTATCGGTTTCTTTTTCCCTGTAGTACCTAAGGGAAAAGCAAGAATAAGAGTGCAGTTGTCAGCAGCGCATACAAAAGAGCACCTAAATAAAGCGATATCAGCTTTTATTGAAGTTGGTAAAGAATTGAAAATTATTTAAAATTTTCTTTGTGAATACGTTTTAAGAGATTACTTTTACTTAGTGAAATTAAAGTTTAATTAAAAATACTTGAAAATGAAAAGATTTAAATTAGTCGTAATGGCTTTGTTTACGCTAGTAACGGTTAGCAGCGCAAACGCACAAGATGAAAACAAACCGTGGGCTATAGGTTTTGGAATACATGGCATAGATTTTTACTCTAACAGTGATCTTGGTGGAATGTTTAAAGAACTTATAGGGCCTGGAGACGTAAGTTACATACCTACTATTTCTAAGGTTTCGGCAGATAGGTATCTAAACAAGGGGTTTTCTTTACAATTAGCAGGTTATTTGAATAAAACTAGACTTTCAGATTTACTTTACTATTCAATCGATGCAACGGTAAAATATGATCTAAATAATTTAGTAGGGCAAACAGGATGGTTTGATCCTTATGTATATGCAGGATCAGGTTATACTTCTATTGATTCAAGTGGAGAAGCAATGTTAAATGTTGGTGCAGGTTTTAACACATGGTTAAGTAAGGATATAGGTTTAAACTTTCAATCAGGAATTAAAAATGGTTTTTCTGATGTTATAGATAATCACTTTCAAACAAGTATGAGTTTAGTTATTCGATTTGGAGGAAAAGATACTGATGGAGACGGTGTATATGATAAAAAAGATGCTTGTCTTGAAGTACCAGGATTAAAAGAATTTAATGGATGTCCAGATGCTGATGGTGATGGAATCAAAGATTCTGATGATGCATGTCCTAATGTTGCTGGTTTAGCAGCTATGAATGGATGTCCAGATGCTGATGGCGATGGTGTTGCAGATAAAGATGATATGTGTCCTAATTCTAAAGGAACTAAAGCTAATAAAGGTTGCCCAGATACAGATGGCGATGGTGTTGTAGATAAAAATGATAAATGTTCAACTGAAGCAGGACCAATTGCTAATGGAGGTTGCCCTTGGCTAGACACAGATGGAGATAGTATTTTAGATAAAGATGATAAATGTCCATTAGTTTCTGGTATTGCTTCTGAAGGAGGATGTCCTGAAGTAATTTCAAATGAAGCACAAATGGGTATCGATACATTTGCTGAAGCAATTTTATTCAATACAGGTAGATCTAGCTTTAAATTAGGAGTCACTGAATTTTTAGATAGTATGTTAGCTATTATTAACGAATATCCTACGGCTGAATTCGAAATTAGAGGATTTACAGATAGTGTAGGAAGTGATAAAGGTAATTTGAAATTATCTGATAAAAGAGCAAATGCTGTTAAGGATTATTTAGTTAAAAATGGAATTGCTGCTGCAAGGTTAACTGCAATAGGTTTTGGTGAAGAGAGTCCAATAGACTCAAACAAAACAAGAGCTGGTAGAGCTAAAAATAGAAGAGTAGAGGTTAAGGTAATTAACTAATTCTCAATTAAAATAATAAAAGGTCTCATCAGAAGCGATGAGACCTTTTTTTTTGCTCCTTTGTACCTCATAATAAGTGTATTTATCCCAAAGAGGAGTTTTTGTTAAATATCTAAAATAATAATTTAGAGACAGATGGCCATAGCAATAGATTCTTTTTTAAATTATTGAATCAATAATTAATTTTAAATTAAGTATTTAAAGTGCTGAAATTCATAGTATTAAGTATTTGTCTTAAATTAAAAGTGTCGATGGTTACATTTTTATGATTATTTAAAAATCCTGGTTAATAGGTTATTATAACTAATTCTACAGGTAATAATGATGAATCAAACAGAGATGCTGAAGTTTCAATTTAAAATATATTTATTCATTTAATTTAACGGAAGGTATATTTGATAGTCAAGGGTTCTTTAAAAAAAGAAGATAAAGTTTGGGGACAATTAACCGTTCAATGTCTAAGTTCGAAGATATATCTGTTTTTACACTAGTTTTATTCACAGGAATTAAAGTATTTAATTTAATTATACTTTACGAAAAAGTTATAGAATACGTCTATTTTTTTCAGCGAGAGTGTGTAAAACCTTTTTAATTTGATATTTAATACACCGTGTTTTAAAATGACATACAGATTTATCTTTGTAGATAGCTTTTCTTTTTCTATTTTTGTGGCTTAGAATAAATCAACTCTTAATTTAAAAATTAAATAATGAAACAATTAAAATTAGCTGTGATAGCTTTGTTTACGTTAGTAACTGTTAGTAATGTAAGCGCACAAGATGAAAACAACCCTTGGGTAGTAGGTTTTGGTGTTAACGTTATAGACTTTTATAACTATGAAGCATTTGGAGACCAAGTAACAGATCTAGTAGAACCTAATGATTGGAATGTCTTACCTTCTATTTCAAGAATTTCTGCAGAAAAGTATATTGATAAAGGTTTTTCTTTGCAATTAGCAGGTTCTATTAATAAGATTGAGACTATTAATGAAATAGATGATTCTGATTCTCTTTACTGGTCATTAGATGCAAATGTAAAATATGATTTAAATAACTTAGTAGGTGATACTTCTTGGTTTGATCCTTATGTTTATTTAGGTGGAGGTTATACTTCTGTAGATTCTGAAGGGGAAGGTATGTTAAATACGGGTATTGGTTTCAACACTTGGTTTAGTGATAACTTAGGCTTCAACTTTCAAACAGGAACTAAAATGGGTTTTTCTGATAAAGTAAAATCTCATTACCAAAGTTCTTTAGGTTTAGTTATTAAATTTGGAGGAACAGATACCGATGGCGATGGAGTATATGATAAGTATGATGCTTGTCCAAATGTTGCAGGTTTAGCAGTTATGAATGGGTGTCCGGATGCTGACAATGATGGTATTAAAGATTCTGATGATGCTTGTCCAAATGTTGCAGGTTTAGCAGCTATGAATGGATGTCCAGATGCTGATGGCGATGGAGTTGCAGATAACGATGATATGTGTCCTAATTCTAAAGGAACTAAAGCAAATAAAGGTTGCCCAGATACAGATGGCGATGGTGTTGTAGATAAAGATGATAAATGTGCTACAGTAGCAGGTCCTTCGGTTAACGGAGGTTGTCCTTGGCCAGATACAGATGGAGATAGCGTTTTAGATAAAGATGATAAATGTCCATTAGTTGCTGGTATTGCTTCTGAAGGAGGATGTCCTGAAGTAATTTCAAATGAGGCACAAATGGGTATCAACACATTTGCAGAGGCTATTTTATTTAACTTAGAAAGCGCAAGTTTTCAAAGAGGAGTTACTAAAGTCTTAGATGGTATGTTAGCTATTATTAACGAATATCCTTCAGCTGAATTCGCAATTAGAGGTTATACAGATACTTCAGGAAGTGTTTCTGGAAACTTAAAACTATCTAATGCAAGAGCGAATGCTGTTAAAGGTTATTTAGTTGAAAATGGAATTGATGCGGCAAGATTAACTGCTACAGGTTTTGGTCAAGAGAGCCCAATAGCTTCAAACAAAACAAGAGCTGGTAGAGCTAAAAATAGAAGAGTAGAGGTTAAGGTAACTAACTAATTCTCAAAAATAATAGTAAAAAGGTCTCATCAGAAATGATGAGACCTTTTTTTTTCTAATTTATTTTGGAAAGTTTATGTTATCCTTAATTTTTTACTGCTATAATTGGGTTGAATTTTAGTTGAAAATTAGTGAATCGAATCAATAAGTAGAGAGGTGAATTCAATATCTTAATTAACAAGTAAAAAATAACCTAAAACATTTTTAAAATTCCATATAAAAAATTACCTTTGCACCCTTGAAAAGAGGTGCAAAATCCACGAAATAAAATAAATAACTTTAATTAGATACGTAATGTCTACAATAACAGGTAAAGTTTCTCAAATTATCGGACCGGTAATTGATGTTGAATTTAATACAGAAAATGCTGAACTTCCAAAAATCTATGATTCATTAGAGATTAAAAAATCTGATGGCTCAATTTTAGTTTTAGAGGTTCAACAACATATTGGTGAAGATACAGTTAGAACCATTTCTATGGATGCAACTGATGGATTAAGTAGAGGTACAGAAGTTATCGCTACCGGAAATCCTATTCAAATGCCAATAGGAAATGATATTTACGGACGTTTATTTAACGTAACTGGAGATGCAATTGATGGTTTAGGTAACTTGCCAAAAGAAGGAAAAGACGGACTATCGATACATAGATCTGCACCAAAATTTGAAGACTTATCTGTTTCTACAGAAGTTCTATTTACTGGAATTAAAGTAATTGATTTAATTGAGCCTTACGCAAAAGGAGGTAAGATTGGTTTATTTGGTGGAGCCGGAGTAGGTAAAACTGTATTAATTCAAGAATTGATTAATAATATTGCAAAAGGACATGGTGGTTTATCAGTTTTTGCAGGAGTTGGAGAAAGAACTCGTGAAGGAAATGATTTACTTCGTGAAATGTTAGAATCTGGAATTATCAAGTATGGTGATGACTTTATGCATTCTATGGAAGAAGGAGGATGGGATTTATCTAAAGTAGATAAGCCTGGAATGAGAGATTCAAAAGCAACTTTTGTTTTTGGTCAAATGAATGAGCCACCTGGAGCACGTGCGCGTGTAGCGTTATCAGGACTAACAATTGCTGAATATTTTAGAGATGGAGCAGGTGATGCTCAAGGAAAAGATGTTCTTTTCTTCGTAGATAATATTTTCCGTTTTACACAAGCAGGATCTGAAGTATCTGCATTATTAGGGCGTATGCCTTCTGCAGTTGGTTATCAACCAACATTAGCAACAGAAATGGGTGCAATGCAAGAACGTATTACATCAACTAAAAAAGGTTCTATTACATCTGTACAAGCCGTTTATGTGCCTGCAGATGATTTAACAGATCCAGCACCAGCAACAACTTTTGCTCACTTAGATGCAACAACAGTATTGTCTCGTAAAATTGCTGAATTAGGTATTTATCCTGCAGTAGATCCTTTAGATTCTACTTCAAGAATTTTATCTGCTGAAGTATTAGGTGATGAGCATTATAATACTGCAACAGCTGTAAAAGAAATTTTACAACGTTATAAAGAATTACAAGATATTATTGCGATTTTAGGTATGGAAGAATTATCTGAAGAAGATAAATTAGTAGTTCACAGAGCAAGACGTGTTCAACGTTTCTTATCTCAGCCTTTCCATGTTGCTGAACAATTTACAGGTATACCAGGTGTCTTAGTAGACATTAAAGATACTATTAAAGGGTTCAACATGATTATGGATGGAGAATTAGATAAATATCCTGAAGCGGCATTTAACTTAAGAGGATCAATTCAAGATGCAATTGATGCTGGAGAAAAAATGTTAGCAGAAGCATAAAACTATAGAGAATGTATTTAGAAATTGTAACACCAGAAGCTATTTTATTTTCATCAGAGGTTGATTCATTATCAGTTCCTGGTATTAATGGAGAATTTCAAATGCTTGATAATCACGCACCAATAGTTTCTATTCTAAAAGATGGAATTATTAATATTCATGTTCACTCACAAGTAAACTTGAAGCTAGATGATTTAAATGTGAAGCTAGTTCCTCTTGAAGGAGACGATAAAATTTTAACATTAATTATAAATTCTGGAACATTAGAATTAAACGATAATAAAGTAATAATCTTAGCTGATTAAGTATTATCTATTTTTATAAAATAAAACCTCAAAGTAAATATTTACTTTGAGGTTTTATCGTTTTATAGCAATTTTACTAAACAGTTGATTTGTATAGTGTAAATTTATTTATTAAAGTATTAGAAGTAAACACCTTATTATTTATAGTGTAATAATATCTACTATCTATTATTAGTAAATTACTTAACTAGCATTTAGGTTGTTATTATTTTTTTATATTCTCTTCTTTTAGTAAAAACAAAATGCATAAAAACTTATAAGATTTAATTTCTTAGAAAAGAGCTTTACAATTACATAAAGAAAGCTCTTATGATGACAATACATTTGTTGAAGAGGTAAGAGTTGTAACATTTTACTTAGAAACCTTTAAACTTCAGATTGAATGTAAAAATTAGAGTAGAATTAGTAATGTATGCAATAAAAAATAACATTTACACTCCATAAAAATATTGTAAATTTGCGGCATGGAAGAAACTAACAGACAGAGAAAAATTGCAGGTGTTCTACAAAAAGATTTGGTAGATGTATTGCAAAAAGCGGCGCAAGATGGAATGAAAGGGATTATTATTTCTGTTTCTAAAGTACATGTAACCGCAGATTTAGGGGTTGCAAAAGTATATTTAAGTATTTTTCCTTCTAGCGAAAGAGATGAATTGATTAAAGGAGTGCAATCTAATACGCCTTTAATTCGTCATGAAATGGCAAAAAGAACTCGAAATCAATTACGCAGAATGCCAGAATTGTTGTTTTTTGGTGATGATACTTTAGATTATATTGAAGAAATAGATAAGTCTTTAAAAGGAGAAGATGACAATCCTATTAAAAATCCAGAGGTTTTACCAAGACGTAAAAAGAATTAAATTCAAACTTCTTAATTGAGTTTTCCTCTATACATAGCCAAAAGATATTTATTTACCAAAACCAGTAATAATGCGATAAACATTATTACAATAATTGCATCTTTTGGAGTAATTGTTGGGTCATTAGCGTTGTTTATTATCCTTTCTGGTTTTTCTGGTTTGCGTACTTTTAGTTATAGCTTATTAGATGTTTCAGACCCGGATATTAAAATAACATCGGTTAAAGGAAAGTCTTTTTTATACACGGATAATGTTCAGCAAGTTTTAGAGAACAATACAGCAATAAAAGCGAGTTCAAAAATTATTGAGGAACGTGTTTTTTTAGAGTATAATGATAAAAATGAGATTGCTTATATAAAAGGAGTTGAGTCTACTTATTCTTCTATTACACAAATAGATTCTGCAATATATGTTGGCACTTGGCTAGATCCAGAATTAACAAATACAGCCGTAATTGGAAACGGAATCTCTAGAAAATTGTCTTTAGGAGTTCATAATTTTGGTGAGCCATTATCAATCTTAGTCCCAAAACCAGGAACCGGTTTTTTAAACGCAAGAAATGCATTTTTTAAAATGAATGCGCAAATTATAGGGATTTATTCTGGAACAGAAGAGTTTGAAAATAAGTTTGTTTTTGTAAACCTTTCTGAAGCACAAAATTTATTAAATTATCAAGAGAATAAAGTAACAGGAATAGAATTAAAGCTCTTTAATGATACTGATGTAGATGAAATTTCTGAGCAGCTTCAACAACAATTAGGAAACAATTTTAAAGTACAGACCAAAGAACAATTAAATGAAGTTTTTTACAAAGTAATAAATACAGAGAATTTTGTTTCTTATCTAATTTTTACATTGATTGTTATTATTGCTTTATTCAATGTAATTGGAGCAATAATTATGATGATTATTGATAAAAAGGATAATTTAAAAACACTTTTTAGTTTGGGAGCAACTATAAAAGATATTAAAAAAGTATTTGTTCTTCAAGGGTTTTTACTTACTTTTTTTGGTATGATAATAGGTTTGTCTTTAGGAGTCATATTAGTTATTCTTCAAAAACAATTTGGGTTATTTATGATAACAGCAAATTTAGCATATCCAGTTGAATTTAGGTTTTCTAACTTATTTATAGTTATTATAACCATAATAATACTAGGTTTTATAGCATCAAAAATTGCAAGTAGTAGAATTTCTAAAGATTTTATAGAAAGATAAAACTATTGATATTCAGGAATAATCATATTTCCAAATTTAGCTTCAACTTCATCAAAAGCAGCAAAAACATCTTTTGCATGATCAGAAGTAACCATTTTCATTCTATGTTCTTTAAAATGTGGAATTCCCTTAAAGTAATTGGTATAATGTCTTCTAGTTTCAAAAACACCTAAAATTGGTCCTTTCCAATCAATAGCCATTTGTAAATGTCTTCTTGCCATTTCTACACGTTGGCCGATAGTTGGTTTTGCCAAATAGGTACCCGTTTTAAAATAATGTTTTACTTCATTAAAAAACCATGGATAACCAATAGCAGCTCTTCCAATCATAGCGCCATCTAAACCGTATTTATCACGCATTTCCATCGCTTTTTCTGGTGAGGTAATATCTCCATTTCCAAAAACAGGAATATGCATTCTTTGGTTGTTTTTTACATCAGCAATTGGCCCCCAATCTGCATTACCTTTATACATTTGTGCACGCGTTCTACCATGTATAGAAATTGCTTTACAGCCAACATCTTGCAGGCGTTCTGCTACTTCTACAATTCTAATAGAATCATGATCCCAACCTAAACGTGTTTTTACTGTAATTGGTAAATTAGTATGTTTTACCATTGCTTCAGTTAAAGAAACCATTAAATCGATGTCTTTTAAAATTCCAGCTCCAGCTCCTTTAGAAACTACTTTTTTTACAGGACAACCAAAATTAATATCTATAATATCAGGGTTTGATTTTTCTACAATCTCCACTGTTTTTAACATCGATTCTAAATTAGCACCAAAAATCTGAATTCCAACTGGGCGTTCTTTTTCATAAATGTCTAATTTCATAACACTTTTTGCAGCGTCGCGTATTAACCCTTCTGAAGAAATAAATTCTGTATACACAACATCTGCACCTTGTTCTTTACATAAAGCTCTAAATGGAGGATCAGATACATCTTCCATTGGTGCTAGTAAAAGTGGGAAATCGGGTAATTCTATGTTGCCTATTTTAACCATGTTGTAAATATCTGTTTTCTAATTAAAATTGAACCTCTTTTTCAACTTCTTTTTCTCCTCTTTTTACAATAACTTTAGATTTATCTCCTTTTTTGAATACAGCTAAAGCTTTCATATAACTCATCATATCGGTAACTTTTTTACCACCCAATTCAATAACAATATCTCCCTTTTGTAATCCTGCTTTTTGTGCTGGTTTATCTTCAGAAATTCCATCAATTCTCATTCCTTTTCCATCAAACATATAATCTGGAATTACACCTAAACCAACTTTAAACCTTGGCGTTTCTTCGCTTTCATTTTTTGTTTTTCTAAAAGCGAGTTTACCATTATCATTTAAATCGGTAATAACATTAAAAATGTATGTACTAATAGTTTCCATTCCTTCATAATTCAGTTTTTCTGAATCATCTCCAGGTTTATGATAATCTTCATGCTGTCCAGTAAAGAAATGTAAAACAGGAATATCTGCTAAATAAAAACTTGTATGATCACTTGGTCCAACGCCAGATTCTTTCAAAACTAATTTAAAATTATCATTATGAGATTTTAGTGTTTGTTTAAAAATTGGAGAGGTACCAGTTCCATAAACGGCTAAAGCGCTATCTTTTTTTAGACGGCCAACCATATCCATATTAATCATGTAAGAAACCAATTGCGTATCAATTGTTGGGTTTTTTACAAAATAGTTAGAACCTAATAAACCCATTTCTTCGCCAGAAAAAGCCATAAACAAGTAATTGTTATTTGTGTTTTTCTTTTTTAGTTTTGCAGCTAGATTTAGTAAAATAGCAACACCAGAAGCATTGTCATCTGCACCATTATGAATTGCTTTTATAGAATCTCTATATAATGAGCCTTCACCACCAAAACCAAGATGGTCATAATGTGCACCAATAATTACGGTGTTTTCTGCTTTGTTATTTATAAAACCAATAACATTATTTCCAGTGATTGTTCCATCTCCATTTACATCAAACTTAACTTCATCATGCGGGTTTGTTTTTGGTTTAAAAGTAAAAGGTTGAATAAAACCTTCTGTTCCTTTAGGTTCTAAACCAATTTCTTTAAACCTATTTGTAATGTAGCTTGCTGCAACTTTTTCTCCTTTTGTTCCAGTTTGTCTTCCTTCTAATGTGTCTGAAGCTAAAAATGTAACGTCTTCTTTAATTCTGTTTTCTTGATTAATTGCTGGTTTACAAGAAATTAAAAAACATAAAAAGATTAAAAATAGAATGTTTCTCATGATGATAAATATTATTTTTGCAAAATTAAAGAATTATTATCACTTCATGAATTATATAAAAATGAAATTTAAAATACTTTTTATCCTTGTAATAACGGTATTAATTGGCGCATGTAAAACCAATAAAAAAGGAAATGTTGATACAGCATCTAGTGAAATAAAAAAAGGGATTGATACATTAATTTATCCTGAAGAAGTTCATTTTAAAACGATGAAGCAAATTACTTTTGGAGGTGATAATGCAGAAGCTTACTGGAGTTTTGATGATAAACAACTTATTTTTCAATCTAATAATAAAAACTGGGGAGTGGACTGTGATCAAATGTTTTTAATGGATGTTGATGAAACTTTTAAAGACGCGATTCCACCAATGATTAGTACTGGATTGGGGCGTACAACGTGTGCGTATTTTTTACCAGACAATAAAAGTTTTGTTTATGGTTCTACGCATTTAGGAGGAAAAGAATGTCCTCCAGCACCTTTACGAAGAGAAGGGAAATATGTTTGGCCAATTTATGAAAGCTATGATATTTTTGTTGCAGATTTAAAAGGGAACATTACAAAACAATTAACAACGGCGCCTGGTTATGATGCAGAAGCAACAGTTTCTCCAAAAGGAGATAAAATTGTTTTTACATCGATGAGAACAGGAGATTTAGAGTTGTTTACAATGAATATTGATGGTTCTGATATAAAACAAATTACAGACCAATTAGGGTATGATGGAGGAGCTTTTTTCTCGCCAGATGGAACAAAATTAATTTTTCGTTCTTCAAGACCAAAAACTGCCGCAGCAATTAAAGAATATCAAGATTTATTAAAAGAAGGTTTGGTTCAGCCAACAGAAATGGAATTATATATCTGTAATGCAGATGGTTCTGAATTGCGTCAATTAACAGATTTAGGCAACGCAAATTGGAGTCCGTTTTTTCATCCTTCTGGAAATAAAATTTTATTTTCATCAAATTTCGAATCAGAAAGAGGATTTCCTTTCAATTTATATATGATTGATTTAGATGGAAAAAATTTAGAAAGAGTTACTCATGGAGAAACTTTTGATGCTTTTCCTGTGTTTTCAAATGATGGTAAAAAATTAATTTTTTCATCAAACAGAAATAATGGAGGTGGACGTGATACCAACTTGTTTATTGCAGAATGGCAAGACTAACAGGATCGCCATTCTGAAATATCACAAGACGTGATATCAACTTGTTTATTGCAGAATGGCAAGACTAACAAGATTGACATTCTGAAATACCACAAGACGTGATACCAACTTGTTTATTGCAGAATGGCAAGACTAACAGGATTGACATTCTGAAATACCACAAGACGTGATACCAACTTGTTTATTGCAGAATGGCAAGATTAACAAGGGAGTACTACTTTTAAAAAATAAATTGTAAATTGTTGGATGTATAAACATTTAACTTAAAACATGAGCGCAAAAGACAATATTTTAAGAAAAATTAGAATTTTAATTACCAATCAATTTGATAGTCCAGAAGAAGCATTTCGTTTTTTTGATTCAGATAAAGAGGGTAGATTAAGAAAGTCTGAAATAAAAAAATTATTAAAAGGTGCTGAAGTAAATGGTTTCTTAAGAAGTGTTGTTGCAAATGAGTTATTAAAAGGATATGATATATTTAGTGATGATACTATCAATTGGGAAGAATTTAAAGTAGCAATTTCTGAACTAGAAAGAGATTTATAATTAAATACATTTTTAAGTAAAAGTACAAGGAGTTTCATTGTACTTTTTTTATTTGACAAGGTCTGTAAATAGCATATCTTTGCGAGTTGAACGCAGTTAGAAAACGAAGTATGAAGAATATTAGAAACTTTTGCATTATCGCACATATTGATCATGGTAAAAGTACGTTAGCAGATAGATTGTTAGAATATACAGGCTCTGTAACAGATCGTGAAAAGAAAGATCAGTTATTAGATAGTATGGATTTAGAACGCGAACGTGGAATTACCATAAAATCGCACGCTATTCAAATGGATTTTGAACATAAAGGAGAGCAATATGTTTTAAATTTAATTGATACTCCAGGTCATGTAGATTTTTCTTACGAAGTTTCTCGTTCAATTGCTGCTTGTGAAGGCGCTTTGCTAATTGTAGATGCTGCACAAAGTATACAAGCACAAACAATTTCTAACTTATACTTGGCTTTAGAGAATGATTTAGAGATTATTCCTATTTTAAATAAAGTAGATTTACCTTCTGCAAACCCAGAAGAAGTAACAGATGATATTGTAGATTTATTAGGTTGTGATCCAGAAGATATTATTCACGCTAGTGGAAAAACAGGTTTTGGGGTAGATAATATATTAGAAGCAATTATAGATAGAATCCCTGCACCAAAAGGAGATCCCGAAGCACCATTACAAGCCTTAATTTTTGATTCAGTTTATAATTCTTACAGAGGAATTGAAACCTATTTTAGAGTTTTTAATGGAGAAATTAAAAAAGGACAGCGTATTAAATTTTTGGCAACTAATAATGAGTATTTTGCTGATGAAGTAGGAACTCTAAAATTAGAGCAAGTTGTTAGGAAATCTGTAAAAGCAGGGGATGTTGGATATTTAATTACAGGTATTAAAACAGCAAAAGAAGTAAAAGTAGGAGATACAATTACAGATGCATTAAACCCTACAACAGAAATTATTGATGGTTTTGAAGATGTAAAACCAATGGTTTTTGCAGGTATTTATCCTGTAGATACAGAAGATTTTGAAGAATTGCGTTATTCTATGGAAAAACTGCAATTAAATGATGCTTCTTTAGTATTTGCGCCAGAAAGCTCTGCGGCTTTAGGTTTTGGTTTTCGTTGTGGATTCTTAGGAATGTTACACATGGAAATTATTCAAGAACGATTAGAACGTGAGTTTAATATGACCGTTATTACAACAGTTCCTAACGTTTCTTACCACGCTTATTCTAAGAAAAACCCTAATGAATTGATTCTTTTGAATAATCCAACAGATTTACCAGATCCATCTAGATTAGATAGAGTAGAAGAACCTTTTATTAAGGCTTCAATAATTACTAAATCAGATTTTGTTGGTCAAGTAATGAGCTTGTGTATAGAAAAACGTGGAGAAATCACCAATCAAACGTATTTAACAACAGAAAGAGTAGAGTTAACTTTTGATATGCCTTTGGCAGAAATTGTTTTCGATTTTTACGATCGTCTAAAAACAGTTTCTAAAGGATATGCTTCTTTTGATTATTCTCCTATAGGAATGAGAGAATCAAAATTAGTACGTGTAGATATTTTATTAAATGCACAACCAGTAGATGCACTTTCTGCGCTTTTACATGCAGATAATGCGTTTACAATTGGTAAGAAAATAGTTGAAAAGTTAAAAGAATTAATACCAAGACAACAGTTCGATATTCCTATTCAGGCAGCAATTGGAGCAAAAATTATTGCGCGTGAAACTACAAAAGCATTACGTAAAGATGTAACTGCCAAATGTTATGGAGGAGATATTTCTAGAAAACGTAAACTGTTAGAAAAGCAGAAAAAAGGAAAGAAAAGAATGCGTCAAGTTGGTAATGTAGAAATTCCGCAAGAAGCGTTTATGGCAGTTTTAAAGCTGAATGACTAGCTAAGAAATAAGATAAAATAATAAAGACAGAAACCTTTTTGAGAAATCAAGAAGGTTTTTTATTTGAAGCTATTTCCTACTTTTACTACTCGCTTTTTTCTTATGCTGAATTTAGTTCAGCATAAAAAAAAGAGCTCAAACAAACCGTTCAATGTGGGCTAAACTTATTTGTTAGCTATTTGTCATTCCTGTAAAATCAAGAGCTTAAACTTACTTTTAGAGATTCCTGTTTTTACAGGAATGACAAATATTTAAGAAAGTTGTCTAAGTAAAAATGCCCTTGATAAAACCAAGAGCATTTTAATAAAATTTAATTTCATAATAGTGAAATGTAAAAGCATCTTAGATGTTAGTCTCTTCCTCCTAAAACTTGCAATCCCCAGTATAACAGCATTGCTAAAGAACCTAAAGCAGCAACTAAATAAGTTCTTGCCGCCCATTTTAATGCGTCAGTAGAACCCGCTAACTCTTGTTGAGAAACCATGTTTTTATTTTTTAACCAAGCCAATGCTCTGTTACTTGCATCATATTCTACAGGCAACGTTACAATACTAAAAAGTGTTGCAAAGCCCATAAAAACTAAACCAGCAATAGCTATGTAGTAACCGATTCCACCAGCTCCCGAAGCGGCACCTAAAATTAATCCACCAATTACTAACCATTGAGAGAATTTAGAAGTAACACTTACAATTGGCACTAATTGAGAACGCAATGTTAAATAACTATACGCTTTTGCATGTTGTACTGCATGACCACATTCATGAGCAGCAACTGCGGCAGAAGCAGCATTTCTTTGGTTGTAAACAGATTCGCTTAAATTTACTGTTTTGTCTTTTGGGTTGTAATGATCCGTTAATCTACCTGGAGTAGAAATTACTTTTACATCAAATATACCGTTATCAGAAAGCATTTTTTCTGCAATTTCTGCGCCACTCATTCCGTTTCTTAATTGAACTTGAGAATATTTTTTAAACTTACTTTTCAATTTATTACTAACTAACCAGCTTGCTAAAGAAATAACGCCGATTAAAATATAGAATCCTATCATAATTTATATTGTTTTAAATTTTTATATCATTTTTGTTTGATAAATTTACAACATAAATTATTCCAAGATTATTTTTACATAAAAAAATAATAGAAAAATGACAAAATGACAAATAAACCTAACATATTACTTATTTATACAGGAGGGACTATTGGTATGGTTAAAGATTATAAGACAAATGCATTAATAGCATTTGATTTTAGTCAGATCGTAGAGAAAATTCCAGAACTACAGCAGTTAAACTGTCAAATAGAAAGTATCTCTTTTGACGAAGCTATAGATTCTTCTAATATGAATACAGCATATTATCTAGAAATTGTAGAAATAATTGAAGAAAACTATACTCGTTTTGATGGTTTTGTGATTTTAACAGGTTCAGACACCATGTCTTATACATCTTCTGCTATTAGTTTCATGTTAGAAAACTTGCAAAAACCTATCATTTTTACGGGATCTCAATTACCAATTGGAGACTTAAGAACAGATGCAAAAGAAAATTTAATTACTTCTATAGAAATTGCAAGCGCAACAAGAAACGGCAAGCCAATTATTTCTGAAGTATGCTTATATTTTGAGTATAAATTATATAGAGCCAATAGAACTACCAAAATAAGTTCAGAACAGTTTGAAGCATTTACTTCTATGAATTTTCCTCCACTTGCGGAAAGTGGAGTTCATTTAAATTTTAATGAGCATTTAGTTCATCAAATAGAAGGTGGAGAAAAAAAAATAATTGTTAGAAAGAACCTAGTTAATGAAATAGTTATTTTAAAACTATTTCCAGGAATTTCAAAGGTAGTTGTTGAAAGTATTTTAAATATTTCAAATTTAAGAGGAGTTGTTTTAGAAACGTATGGATCTGGTAATGCACCAAATTCAAAAAACTTTATCGAATTGTTAAGAAATGCAATTAATAAAGGAATTAAAATTGTGAACGTTACGCAATGCAAAAGTGGTAGTGTTATGATGGGGCATTATGATACAAGTCTGTTGCTAAAAGAGATAGGGGTTGTTAATGGAAAGGATATTACTACAGAATCTGCTGTTGCTAAGTTAATGTACTTATTAAATGAAAATTTATCAATTGTTGAGTTTAAACATTTTTTTGAAAAATCATTAAGAGGTGAATTAACTGATAAATATCATTTTTAAATTTATAATTGAATAAAATCAACTTTTAAGAATTAAATAGATTGAGTTTTTTTTTTAATGTTCAATATTTTTTTGTTACTTGGCACTCTCAAAAGTATAAAAGGAGGCAATTATATATAATTTAACTTTCATATTATTTTTTTTGAGTTTAAAATTTATATATTTAACCCGTTAACTATTAAAATTAATTATAACAGAGATGAAAAAAGTAGTAAATGTCCTATCTGTAACAGGATTTATGTTTTTTGGAGCTATTCAATCAACTTTCGCACAAGAAGCAGCTGAAGAATCAAGAACTTTCCACCAAGAATTAAAACTTCGTTTTATTGAAGGTGACCCAGGATTCATGGGAATTGTATTAGTAGCCTTAATATTAGGTTTAGCTATCGCAATTGAAAGAATTATTTATTTAAACATGGCAACAACGAATACTAAGAAATTAGTAGCAAGTGTAGATGATGCTTTAAGTTCTGGTGGTATAGAAGCTGCAAAAGAAGTTTGTAGAAATTCTAAAGGACCAGTAGCATCTATCTTTTACCAAGGTTTAGATAGAGTAGACGAAGGAGTAGATGCAGCTGAAAAAGCAGTAGTCTCTTATGGAGGAGTTCAAATGGGACTTTTAGAGAAAAATGTATCATGGTTATCTTTATTTATCGCATTAGCACCAATGCTTGGTTTCATGGGAACTGTAATTGGTATGATTGATGCTTTCGATAGAATTGCAGTAGCAAATGATATTTCTCCAGCTGTAGTTGCAGGTGGTATTAAAATTGCATTATTAACAACAGTATTTGGTTTAATAGTTGCAATTATCTTACAAATCTTTTATAATTATATCGTTTCTAAAATTGATAGTATTGTCAACAATATGGAAGACTCATCTATTCAATTAATCGATTTATTAGTAAAATATAAAAAATAATAATAATTATGAAAGGTAATAATTTATCTAAAATATTAAATATTTTTATTGCAGTGATTGCTGTAATTGGAGGTTTTCTATTTATTAGAATCTTTATGGTTGACGATGCAGATGCATTTAAAACTGATGTAGACCTTCAGAATGGTGTAATTAGCCCAATAATTTATTTTTCTACTTTCTTATTCATTGCAGCAGTAGTTATTACTTTAGCACTTTCTCTTTTGAGTATGATAAGAAATCCTGAAAATTTAAAAAAGGCTTTATTAGGAGTTGCTGTAATGGCAGTTGTATTAGTCGTTGCTTATTTTATGGCAGATGATAATGCAGTTCTAGATACAGCAGGGAAAATACTTCCAGGAGGAGAAGCAGGTACAGCAACTAATAAATGGGTAGGTACAGGTATATATTATAGTATTGCATTAGGTTTAGTAGCAAGTCTATTTTTTGTATACGATTTATTAAAAGGATTAATAAAATCATAAACTTATGGCAAGAAGAGAGAATCCAGAAATTAATGCAGGTTCTATGGCAGATATTGCCTTCTTGTTATTGATCTTTTTCTTAGTAACTACTACAATGAATGTGGATTCAGGAGTTTCAAAAAAACTATCTGAAAAACCACCTGCAGATTATGTACCGCCAGTTATTAAAGAAAAAAACATCTTTGAAGTTAATATTAACAGAAATAATGAGCTTTTAGTTGAAGGCGAAAGATTGGATGTTAAAAATTTAAAAGATGCTGCTATTGCTTTTATAGATAATGGTGGAGGTGATGGTAAAGTTGAAAACGGAGTAGCTACAGGACCTTGTACGTATTGTAAAGGGGAAAGAAGTGAATCTTCTTCAGACCATCCAAACAAAGCTATTATTTCTGTACAAAGTGATAGATTAACAGAATATGGTACTTATATTATAGTACAAAATGAATTGTTAAGAGCTTATGGAGACTTAAGAAATAGACTATGTTTAGAAAAATATAGAGTTCCTTTTTCTGAGCTAGAAGAAGCTTATAAAGATGACAAGAACAATGAAGCTTTAAAGAAAAAAGTTGAAGATATCAAAACTAGTTATCCTCAAATTATTTCTGATGCAGAGCCAACAAATTAATTTTTAAAAATAGAACATATGTCTAAATTTAGAAAAAAGAAGAAAGGAATGCCTGCAGTTAATACTGCTGCTTTACCAGACATCGTTTTTATGTTGTTATTTTTCTTTATGGTTACTACAACCATGAGAGAAACTGATTTAAAAATTGATAACCCAAGATTACCATCTGCTTCAGAAGTAAAAAAATTGGAGCACAAAAGTTTAGTGAGTACAATTTATGTTGGAAAATCTAAAGATGTAAAGCATGGTACAGGATTTAATAGAATTCAATTAAATGATAAAATAGCTAGTGCAGATGATGTTCCTTCGTTTATTATAAACGCAAGATCAAAAGTCTCTGAGGCAGAAGTTCCATTTATGACAACTTCTATTAAAGCAGATAAAGAGTCTAATGTTGGTACTATTACAGACATTAGATTAAAGTTAAGAGATGTAAATGCTCTTAAAATTAGTTATTCAGCTTCAAAAAGCGCTAATTAATTTAGAAATAATATTTTCTAAAAAAGGGGGTAATTCATTTGAATTATCCCTTTTTTTTTATGAATTAAATTCAGCTTTTAGAAATAGCAATATTTATTATAAATAATTTATTCTTTATGAAATATTGTATCTTTATAACTCGTTTATAATACAATGAATAGAATTCTAATTTTTCTGATTTTTCTTTTAATTTCATCAATTTCTTTTGGCCAAAAAGATTCTTTACTACTAGGAAGTAGATATGCAGATGACCAAGTTTATGCATCAATTTCTTACACGCAATTCTTTGACCAACCATCAGTAATAACAAAAAGTAATTTTTCTTATGGAGTATCTATAGGGTTTCTAAAAGATTTTATTTTAAATAAAAAAGGGAGTGTTTCTTTTGCATTAGGAATTGGTTATGGCTATGATGTTTTTAACCATGAATTAAAAGTTGAAGAGAGTAACAATGAAACTGTTTTTAGCACTGATAATACAATAACTTCTAATATTTTTAAAGCTCATAATTTAGAACTTCCTATTGAGCTAAGGTGGAGGACTTCTACTTCAAATAAATATGATTTTTGGAGGATTTATGGTGGTGTGAAATTTATTTATAACACGTCTAATTCTTTCCAGTATATAGATGTTAATAACATGGATTTTAAATACTTAAATGTTTCAGCTTATAATAAACTGCAATATGGTTTAACACTTTCTGCAGGTTATGATAAATTTAATATGAATATCTTTTATGGTTTAACACCTATTTTTAATGATGCTAATATTGAGGGTGAGAAAATAGAAACCAAAGTTATAAAATTTGGTCTTATACTTTATCTTTTATAAAAAATAGAATACAAGAAAAGGAGATATAAACCCTAAGAAGAAACCTAAATATATTTCTTTATCATTGTGAGCTTTTAAATTTAACCTTGCAGTAGCAAGTACTCCTGAGAGTAAAAAGGCTATTATTATAATTAAAATATAATTCTTTGAGTATGTTATTCCTAAAACGATAAAGAACCCTGTAAAAATACCTAATGATAATAAATGGATACTTGTTTTAAATTGAAAAGAAAATAGAATGTAAATAAAAACTAACCCTGTAGTGGTAGCATAGAACAATAGTCCTATATCTCTTATATTAGATACGTTGTACAACGTGTTTCCTAATAAGTAGAACAACACAATCATCATTGCAACAGGTATTTTCCTTTCTTTAATACTAGTAACGTTAAACGATTTTATGAGTTTTATCTTTTTAAATAATATTAAAATAAATAAAGGGATAAGATATGTTGTAACAAATATTAGAACTAAAACACTTAGTTCTTGTTTACTTCCAAGGTTATTAGGTAGTAATAAGAAATAGAGAAGTATACCTATTGTAGGAATTACAATGGGATGTAAAATTACAGATATATACTTATAAAACTTCATTAAATCTCTTTACGTAAACGTGCTACAGGTAAATCTAATTGCTCTCTATATTTAGCAACAGTTCTTCTAGCAATTGGATACCCTTTTTCTTTTAAAATATTTGCTAGTTTTTCATCAGTTAATGGTTTCTTTTTATTTTCTTCTAAAATTACAGTTTCAAGTATTTTTTTAATTTCTTTTGTAGAAACATCTTCACCTTGGTCATTTTTCATTGATTCCGAAAAGAATTCTTTAATCAATTTTGTGCCATAAGGTGTAGAAACATATTTGCTATTTGCAACTCTAGAAACCGTAGAAACATCCATCTGAATTTTATCTGCAATATCTTTTAATATCATAGGTTTTAACTTGCGTTCATCACCAGTTAAAAAATAATCATATTGATAATGCATAATTGTATTCATGGTTACAAATAAAGTTTGCTGACGTTGTTTAATTGCGTCAATAAACCATTTTGCAGAATCTAATTTTTGCTTAATAAAAAATACTGCATCTTTTTGCGACTTACTTTTTATAGTAGATTCTTGATACCCTTTTAACATATTGTTATATTCTCTAGAAATATGTAATTCAGGCGCATTTCTAGAGTTTAAAGTAAGATCTAATTCGCCATCTATGATTTTAATAGAAAAATCGGGTACTATTTGTTCTGCAATTTTATTATTACCTGCATATGAACTACCAGGTTTAGGGTTTAATTTAGAAATCTCTTTATTAATTTCTTTTAATTCATCTTCAGAAATATTAAATTTTTCTTGAAGCTTAACATAATGTTTCTTAACAAAGTGGTCAAAAGCAGATTCTAATACATCTATAGATAAACTTCTAATTTTATTACTTTCTTTAGATTTTAATTGATTGATAAGACATTCTTTTAAATTTCTTGCTCCAACTCCTACTGGATCTAGCGTATGTACAACATCCTTTAAGATAGAAATTACTTTTTCTTCAGTTGTAAATACATTTGCAGTAAAAGCTAAGTCATCTACTAAATCAATAATTTCTCTTCTAATGTATCCACTATCATCTATACTTCCAACTAAGAATTCTGCAATAGAACGTTCTTCATCGTTTAAACGAAATGTATTTAATTGGTTTTTTAAAGACTGATGAAAAGTAGTTCCAGATGCATAAGGCATTGATTTTTCTTCATCATCTGCAGAATAATTGTTTGCTTGAGTTTTGTAGCTAGGAGTGTCATCATCACTTAAATACTCATCAATATTTATATCATCTGCATCTGTTTTTTCAGTACCCTCATCATCAAATTCATTAGATAAATCCTCGTCAAAAGAGTCAGATTCATCTTTACCAGTATCTAGTGCTGGATTTTCCTCAATCTCTTGTTTTAAACGTTCTTCAAAAGCCTGTGTTGGCAATTGAATTAGTTTCATCAACTGAATTTGTTGAGGAGATAATTTTTGTAAGAGTTTATATTGTAAACCTTGTTTTAGCATAGAATTAAAGATACAAAAATCTAATTAAAATTCTGCGTTTTGTGGCGTTCTTGGAAACGGAATTACGTCTCTAATATTTCCCATTCCTGTTGTAAATTGAACCAAACGTTCAAAACCTAAACCAAAACCAGAATGAACTGCCGTACCAAATTTACGTAAATCTAAATACCACCAAACTTCTTTTTCATCAATTCCCATGGCTTTAATTTTTTCAAGTAAAACATCATAGCGTTCTTCTCTTTGAGAACCACCAACAATTTCACCAATTCCAGGAAATAAAACATCCATAGCTCTTACTGTTTTTCCATCATCATTTAAACGCATGTAAAATGCTTTAATATCTGCAGGATAATCAAATAAAATTACGGGGCATTTAAAGTGTTTTTCAACTAAAAAACGCTCGTGTTCAGATTGTAAATCTACTCCCCATTCATTAATTGGATATTGAAATTTCTTCTTTTTATTTGGTTTTGAATTACGTAAAATATCAATAGCTTCAGTATATGAAACACGTTTAAAGTTATTATCTATAACAAATTTTAGTTTTTCTAACAAACTCATATCGCTTCTTTCAGCTTGAGGTTTGCTTTTTTCTTCTTGCGTTAAACGTTGGTCTAAGAAAGCCAAATCATCTTTACAGTGTTCTAAAGCATAACTTAAAACAGATTTAATAAAGTCTTCAGATAAATCCATGTTTCCATCTAAATCCATAAATGCAACTTCTGGTTCTATCATCCAAAACTCAGCCAAATGACGTGTTGTATTTGAGTTTTCTGCTCTAAAAGTAGGTCCAAAAGTATACGCTTTACCTAAAGCCATTGCAAAGGTTTCTGCTTCTAATTGTCCAGAAACAGTTAAGTTTGTTTCTTTTCCAAAAAAATCTTTAGAAAAATCTATTTTGCCATCTTCTGTTACTGGAGCTTTGTTGTCTTCAAAATTGGTAACTCTAAACATTTCACCTGCTCCTTCAGCATCAGAACCAGTAATAATTGGCGTATTTACATAGTTAAATCCGTTTTCTTGAAAATATTTATGAACCGCAAAAGAGAGTTTAGAACGTACACGCATTATAGCGCCAAATGTGTTTGTTCTTACACGTAAATGTGCATTTTCTCTTAAAAATTCGAAACTATGTTTTTTAGGCTGAATAGGATATTCATCAGGATTACAATCACCAAGAATTTCAATTTCTGAAACTTGAATTTCCACAGATTGACCTTTTCCTTGACTCTCTGCTAATATCCCTTTAATAGAAATTGCAGCACCAGTTGTAATTCTTTTTAGTATTTCTTCTGATGTGTTTTCAAAATCGATAACACATTGAATATTATTAATTGTTGAACCATCATTTATAGCAATAAAACGATTACTTCTAAAAGTTCTAACCCAACCTTTTAAATGTACTTCTTGTAAAAATGCATCTGATTTTAATATTTCGGCAACGTTTCTTTTCATCATCTTTAATATATTATTATGCGAATAAAGTCTTTTATGTAAAGAAACAAAGATAATTTATTTTTCTTTGTTTTTTTCTTCCTTTGGGGGGAAAATTTTCATTGCAGGCTCTTTAAAAACTTTCTTATTTGCTATTTTCTTTTCAAAAGTTAATAGTAATGAAGGTAATAAAAGTAAATTAGAAACCATTGCTAATAAAAGTGTAACGGAGACTAATCCTCCTAATGCTATTGTGCCTCCAAAACTAGAAAGTGTAAACACTAAAAAGCCAAAAAATAGAACAATTGAAGTATAAAACATACTTACACCTGTTTCACGTAAAGCGGAGTACACTGAAGGTTTTATTCGCCATTTATTTGCAATTAACTCTTGTCTGTATTTTGCTAAAAAGTGAATCGTATCATCTACAGAAATTCCAAATGCAA
This sequence comes from Polaribacter sp. SA4-10, assembly GCF_002163835.1. NCBI lineage: Bacteria > Pseudomonadati > Bacteroidota > Flavobacteriia > Flavobacteriales > Flavobacteriaceae > Polaribacter > Polaribacter sp. SA4-10. The sequence continues at coordinate 2,701,470 of NZ_CP019331.1, forward strand.
TACTAAACACTAAAATTGTGGATGGTTTTATAGGAATATCTAAAAAGCCCATTAAACCCGCTGTAATTAAAAGTGGTAACATATTTGGAATAAGTGAAATCAAAATCATCTGAGGAGATCTAAACATCCAAGCCATAAAAATTGCAATTAATAAAATGGCTAATGATAATGATATTACTAAATTTTTGATTAAATAATTTGTTCCCTTTATAAAAACCAAAGCTTTTCCTGTAACAGAAACAGTATAATTTTCTGAAGGAAATTCCTTATTAATAACAGTCTTTAATCGCTCTTGAATAACATCCATTTTTTCAGTTCCAATGTCTTTCATAAACGTAGTAATTCTTGCATAACGTCCCGTAGAGTCTACGAAGCTTTTTAGCATTCCTGCATTGCTATCAGAGTTTTTGGTATAAGAAAAAATATAACTTTGTTCTTGACTTGTAGGTAGTTGATAATATTTTGGATTTCCTTTATAATAGGCCTGTTTAGAGTATTTTACCAAGTTAACAACAGAGATGGGTTTAGATAATTCAGGAAAATTTTCAATAACTTCATTAATTTTATCCATCTTTTTTAAGGTGGATAACTTCATAACTCCTTTATCTTTCTTTGTGTCAATTAAAATTTCTAAAGGCATAATACCACCAAACTCTTTTTCAAAGAATTTTATGTCTTTATAAAACTCTAAACCTTTTGGCATGTCTTCTATTAAACTTCCAGAAACTCTAATTTGATAAACCCCAATTATACCTAAAATAATAAAAAGTACTGTAGCAAAATAAATAGTAATACGTTGCTTTTTCACCATAGATTCCATCCAGTTTACAACATTTTCTATCCACTTTCTTTCAAGGTGATTTAAATGTTTTTTCTTAGGCAGCGGCATAAAACTGTAGATAATAGGAATTATCAATAGCGCTAAAATAAAAATACTAATAATATTTACGGAAGCTAGAATACCAAATTCTCTAAGTAAGCTACTTTTTACAAAAACAAAAGTTGCAAAACCAGATGCAGTGGTAATATTTGTCATTAAAGTAGCATTTCCAATTTTGGAAATTACACGTTGCAGCGATTTTGCTTGATTACCGTGCTTTTTTACTTCTTGCTGGTATTTATTGATGAGAAATACTGCATTAGGAACTCCAATAACAATTATTAAGGGAGGAATTAGCGCAGATAATACTGTGATTTCATATCGGAATAAACCAATAAAACCAAATGCCCAAACAACCCCAATTAAGACCACCAAAAGTGTTATGAAAGTTGCTCTAAAAGACCTGAAAAAGAAGAAGAAAATAACTGCAGTAATGCCTAAGGCACCACCAACAAACAGTATAATTTCATCTTGTATGTTTTGTGCATTTAAAGTTCTTATATAGGGCATTCCAGATACACGAACATCTAAATTAGTATCTTTCTCAAACTGTTTTATGGTTGGCTTTAATACATCAAAAATGAAATCTCTACGTTTTGGAGTATTTATAATCTCTTTTTTTATATAAATAGCAGTTTGTAGTGTTCCTGTTTCTTTATTGTAAAGTAAATTATCGTAAAATGGGAGTTTCTCAAAAAGTTGTTTCTTAATTTCTAAAACTTCTTCTGATGTTGTAGGATCTCCTTCGTACAAAGGTTCTAGAACAAATTTTCTATTTTTTCTATCTGCTTTTAATTTTTGAACATCAGCAATAGATAATGTGAAATCAATTTCATCTAGCTCCTCAAACTTTTTTACTAAATTATTCCAAGCATTAAATTTTTTGGGTGTGAAAACCGTAGAATCTTTAACGCCTAGTATGACTAAATTTCCTTCTTCTCCAAAAATTTCTAGAAATTTATTATACTCCAAGTTTGCTTCATGATCTTCTGGTAAAAGATTTGCTTCTGTATATGAGAATTTCATATACTTCATTTGAGAAGCTAAAAAACCTGTTATAATGGCAATTATTAATAGTACCAAATAACGGTTTCTTAAGATAATACCAGCAACTTTAGTCCAGAAATTCATTTAGAAAAATTTTATGCAAAGGTAATTAAATTGTATTCGTGTTTAAACAAAAAAAGAGTGTTGTTAAACACCCTTTTTTTATGATAAATGGTTTTTTTAAACCTTCATTATGTCTACTTCTTTTAAAGAAAATTTTGCCTCAATGTCTTTTACATGAGCATCTGTTAATTTTTGTACATCATCTTCTGCTATCTTCTTCATATCATCAGATATGTCTGCTTTCTTTATGTCGTTATTTGCATCTTTACGTGCGTTTCTAATACCAACTTTAGCATGTTCGGCTTCAGCCTTAGCTTGTTTTGCTAAATCCCTTCTTCGTTCTTCTGTTAATGGCGGAACATTAATCATAATAATATCACCATTGTTCATTGGGTTAAAACCTAAATTTGCTAATTGAATTGCTTTTTCAATTTCTTGCAGCATATTTTTCTCCCAAGGTTGAATGCTAATTGTTCTAGGATCTGGTGTGCTTACGTTGGCAATTTGACTTAAAGGAGTTTGTGCTCCATAATAATTCACCATAACATTTATTAACATTGATGGTGATGCTTTACCAGCTCTAATAGCACGTAATTCTTTTGTTAAATGCTCTATGGCATTATTCATTGCTTCTTTAGCAGTGTCTAGTATAAATTCAGTTTCTTCGTTCACCTTCAGTAATAATTTTAAAGATTATGATTATTTATTATTAACAATTGTACCAATGTTTTCTCCAGAAATAAGTTTCATTAAATTTCCGTTTGTATTCATATCAAATACTATAATTGGTAAATTATTTTCTTCACTTAATGTAAAAGCAGTCATATCCATTACTTTTAATCCTTTCTGAATAACTTCTTTAAAGGTAATTGTATCAAATTTTACTGCATCTTTATTTTTTTCTGGATCTGAGCTATAAACTCCATCCACTCTTGTCCCTTTTAAAATTGCATCGGCACTAATTTCAATAGCTCTTAATACGGCAGCTGTATCAGTTGTAAAATAAGGATTACCTGTTCCTGCGCCAAAAATAACAACTCTTCCTTTTTCTAAGTGCCTAATTGCTTTTCTCTTTATATAAGGTTCTGCAACTTCTTTTATCTCTAAAGCAGTTTGTAACCTTGTCTTAACGTCTTCTGCTTCTAGCGCACTTTGCAGTGCTAATCCATTGATACAAGTTGCAAGCATGCCCATGTGATCTCCTTGCACTCTGTCCATCCCATTGGCTGCACCAGCAACTCCTCTAAAAATATTTCCACCACCAATTACGATGGCAACTTCAATTCCTTTTTCTACTACTTGTTTTATTTCTTTTGCATATTCTGAAAGACGTTTTGGATCGATTCCATATTGTCTTTCACCCATTAATGCTTCTCCACTTAATTTTAATAGAATTCTTTTGTATTGCATAGTTTTGTTGAAAGTTATGCAAAATTACGTTTTTTTTTTGATTTTTAATTTTTTGAGAAAAAAAAACCTCGCAAAGTTGCGAGGTTTTAATAATTTTTAAATTTCTACTTTCATAGAAATAATAGAATCGTTTATCCTAAAGTAACTCTTTTAAAGATACTTACTTCAACATCACCAAACGTTTTAACATATTGTGCAACATTTTTCTTGTCATCTTTAATAAAAGCTTGGTCTAAAAGACATTGCTCCATATCTAAAGTAGTGTTGTCAGAAATGAATCTTTCCATTTTTCCTGGTAAAATTCTATCCCAGATTTTTTCTGGTTTTCCTTCAGCAGCTAATTCAGCTTTTGCAACTTCTTCAGCTTTTGCTAATACTTCTTCAGATAGTTGAGACATAGAAATATACTGAGGTACATTTTTAAGTGTTTTACCTAATCTACCTAACTCAATATTGTCTTTTTCTATTACAGCAATTCTAGCTTCAGTTTCTGCAGCTACAAATGCAGCGTCAAAATCTTTATAAGATAAAGTTGTTGCTCCCATAGAAGCAACTTGCATTGCAACATCTTTAGCTAATTCTTCTGCATTGTCTACCGTAGCAGATAAACCTACTAAAGCAGCAATTTTACCAATGTGTGTATAAGCACCAACATATGCAGCTTCAACTTTTTCAAAAGCTGTTATGTCTAACTTTTCACCAATAACACCAGTTTGCTCTATTAATTTTTCTGCAACAGTCATTCCACCAAAATCCGCAGTTAAAAAAGATTCTTTATCAGAATAATTTAAAGCGATGTCTGCAAATTCACCACCTAAAGCTACGAAAGATTCGTTTTTACCAACAAAGTCAGTTTCACAAGCTAAAACAATAGCAACTCCAGCAGTTTTACTGTCGTTAATTCTTGTTACAGCTACACCTTCTGTAGATTCTCTATCAGCTCTTTTTGCAGCAATTTTTTGACCTTTTTTACGTAAAACGTCTATTGCTTTGTCAAAGTTTCCTTCTGCTTCTACTAATGCCTTTTTACAGTCCATCATTCCAGCTCCAGTTGCTTCTCTTAATTTTTTAACATCAGCAGCACTTACTTTTACCATGTCACTTATTTGTTTTTATAGAAATCTAAGTTCCTATATTGTTAATTGTAATTATTTAGTTTCTTTAGCAGGAGTTTCAGTAGCTTCAACTTTAGGAGCTGCTTCTTTAGTCTCTTCAGCTTTCGCTTCTTCAACTTTAGGAGCTGCTACTTCTTTAGTTTCTTCAGCTTTCGCTTCTTTAACCTTAGGAGTTGCTACTTCTTTAGTTTCTTTAACTTTTTCTTTATCTGCTTTTCTATCTGATAAACCTTCTGCAATTGCATTTGTTACAAAAGATAATACTTTGTCTATAGACTTAGAAGCATCATCGTTTGCAGGTATTACATAATCTACTAATCTAGGATCAGAGTTTGTATCTACCATTGCAAAAATAGGAATGTTTAATTTTTGAGCTTCTGCAACTGCAATGTGCTCTTTTTTGATGTCAACTATAAATAATGCACCAGGTAAACGAGTCATATCTGAAATAGAACCTAAATTCTTTTCTAATTTCTCTCTCTGACGATTAATTTGTAATTTCTCTCTTTTAGACAATGCATCAAAAGAACCATCTTGCTTCATTCTATCAATTAAAGCCATTTTTTTAACAGCTTTTCTAATAGTTACAAAGTTAGTTAACATACCACCTGGCCATCTTTCTGTAATGAAAGGCATGTTTACTGCTTTTGCTTTTTCAGCAACAATATCTTTTGCTTGTTTTTTTGTTGCAACAAATAAAATTTTACGTCCAGAGTTTGCAATTTTTTGCAAAGCTTCAGAAGATTCTTCTATTTTAGCTGCAGTTTTATACAAGTCAATGATGTGAACACCATTACGCTCTGTATAAATGTATGGAGCCATGTTAGGGTTCCATTTTCTAGTAAGGTGTCCAAAGTGTACACCATTATCTAATAATTCTTTAATGTTTACGTTTGCCATTTTTTAAATGTGTTTACTTTCTGTTTTGAAATCAATGTATAAGTAGTCTTTCGAGTCTTATATATTTAGATGCTAAACTGTTTAATATTAATTTATATAACAGTTCTCGATATAATAATTTGCAGAAATAAATCTGTAAAATATTAACGTTTCGAGAATTGAAATTTCTTACGTGCTTTTTTCTGACCGAATTTCTTACGTTCAACCATTCTAGGGTCACGAGTTAATAATCCTTCTGGTTTCAAGATTATTCTATGATCTGCATCAATAGAAACTAATGCTCTTGTAATTGCCAAACGAATTGCTTCAGCTTGTCCAGTTACACCACCACCATAAACATTTACCTTAATATCATAAGATTCTAAGTTTTCTGTTAACATTAATGGTTGTTGAACTTTATATTGTAAAGTTGCAATAGGGAAATAGTCTTTGTAATCTTTTTTGTTTACAGTAATATTTCCTTTTCCTTCTGAAAGATAAATACGAGCTACAGCCGTTTTTCTTCTACCGATTTTGTGTACTATATCCATTATTTTAAATCGTTAAAGTTAATAGCTTTAGGCTCTTGACCTCCTTGTTTGTGCTCTCCACCTGCATATACATACAAGTTTCTGAATAGCGCTGCTCCTAAAATATTTTTAGGTAACATTCCTTTTACTGCTTTTTCGATTAATCTTGTAGGATCTTTCTCAAACATTTCTGTTGCAGTTAATGATCTCTGTCCTCCTGGATAACCCGTGTGACGGATGTAAGACTTCTCAGTCCATTTTTTTCCAGTTAAAACAATTTTTTCTGCGTTGATGATAACCACGTTATCTCCACAATCTACGTGAGGAGTAAAGTTTGGTTTGTATTTACCTCTAATTAGCTTTGCTACTTTAGAAGCTAGACGACCCAACGTTTGCCCGTCCGCATCAAGTAAAACCCACTCCTTGTTTACGGTAGCGCTGTTTGCTGATACTGTTTTGTAACTTAATGTGTTCATAATTACACTATTAGTTTTTGTTTATTAATAATAATTAATTTTCCTTAAAAAAGGAGTGCAAATATACCACTATTTATTTGATTCACAAATAGGGTTTTAGTTTTATTTTTTAGCCCCTTTTAACTTTATTGCCCCACTCTTAAATAGCTCAGAGGCAGATTGGTAATATGAAATTGTTTCTTTAAGAAAAGGAGTATTCTTTTTAACTGGGGATAGCGTGTTTTTTTTAGTATCCCATTCGTAATAGGAGAATTTTTTTTGTGTTTCTAATACGAGTAAATTGTTGTTTTTTAAAAGTGATACTTTTCTGTGATTACCAATAAAAGCACGTTCATCATTCGGTGACATTTTAGAAATATCTTTTCCAAAGAAGTTTGTGGTGTAGCTCCAATTTAAATATCCAAAAAGTGTTGGGAAAATATCTATTTGTGATGATAATTTATTTACTTCTGAAGGAGTTTTATCATTTAAATTATAGATAAATGCAGGAATATGATGATTTTTAACGTTAATTTCTGTTCTACCTGCGCTGTAAGCACAATGATCTGCCATAATAACAAAAACAGTATTTGCAAACCAAGGTTTTGTTTTTGCTTTTTCAAAGAACTGTTGTAATGCTTTGTCAGAATATTTTACGGCATTATCTCTTGTTCTTTGATTAGAATCAATTAGATCATCTGGAAATGTATAAGGTGGATGATTTGAACTTGTCATTACAAAATTAAAAAAGGGTTCTTTTGTTTTAGATTGCTTGTCTGCAACTTTTATCAGTTTATCAAAAAGATTTTCATCACAAGTTGCCCAAGCATTTTCAAAAGTAACTTCATTATCATTAATTCTATTTCTCTTAGTTGGTAGTTCTTCTTTTATACGATGCCATTTCCTTCTATCTACAATATCAAACCCATTGTAACTAAAGTAGTTTAACATATTATCAAAATGAGCATCACCACCATAAATAAAAGTTCTCGAATATCCTTTTTCTTTAAAGATCTCTCCAATGGTAAAAAGGTTATTATTGTTTTCTCTTTTAACAATGCTTCTTCCTGGTGTTGGTGGAATTGCTAAGCTAATGGCTTCAAGACCTCTAATAGTTCTTGTTCCTGTTGCATACATATTGGTAAATGAAATCGATTCTTTTAATAAAGAATCTATCGTGGGAGTTAGTTCTTTTTTAGATCCGTATCTATTAAGGAAAGAAGCACTCAAACTTTCTAAACCAATAAAAATAACATTAGGTTTCTTTTCTGTACCTACGTTTTTAGTGAACCTAAGAATACTGTTAGAAGATCTTAATAAGCTGTCATTTGTTGCTTTAACTAGGTTTCTTGTTATTTTAAAACTTTCTTTTTTGGGTAGCGTTAAATAAAATTCATTGTAATTTAATTCATTGCTTTTATAGGCAGCGAAAAATGAATATAAACCAGATTTAGCAAGTTCATTTTCACTAATACTATCAAATACTTCTGCTTGAATATTTTTAACTGAAAAATGAAATATTCCGAATATTCCGAAGATTATAAAAGCGGGAATTAATTTAGAAACAAAACGATTTCTGCTTTCAAAAGTGTTTTTATAGGCCTTCTTTTTTTTTGCATAACGAATGCTAATAATCAGTATTAAAATAATTAACCCAACTAGTAAATATAGCGGAAAAGATTGGTGAATGTTTTCAATAACCTCATACGTGTATAAAAGGTAATCTACTGCTATAAAATTATAGCGACGCTGGTATTCTTGCCAAAAGGGAATTTCTGCTAAAAAAGAAAAAATAAGCAGAAACAAAAAGAAACCATAAGTGAATTTACTTACTATTTTATCTAATTTACTTCCATAGAACCTATTTGGTATAAGAAGTAGATATAGGGTGTATATAACTAAAATATAGGACAAAGAGCCAATATCAAAAATAAAACCAATACCAAAAATTTCAATAAAATTTAGAAAAGAAAAATTAAAGTGATTAAAACTTAAAAAATATAATATTGCACGAATAATAAAAGAAAAGGCTAAAAAAGTAAAGCTAAAAGTTTTCAGTAATTGAAATCTTTCAGGTAATTTTAAGATGGTTCGTTGTGGCATAAATGGGTGCTATTAATTTAATATTTTAAGCTAATTATTCTTAGTTATAGGTTTTTAACAATTTAGTAAGCATAAAGCATTTTCTAAAAAGTATAATTTATTCTATAGAGATGTGAAAGTCAACAAGTAAAAAAAGTAAAAATAGGAAAATTTTTTTATTGAAAAAATAAACGGCTTTAACATAGCCCTTCTTTAAATGTTAATTTTCTTTGAGAAAACAGCAAATAATTAACATATCATTAAGAGAATAGTCCACTATTTTTGCACCTTATTTGAAAGCTATTTTCTAACTTTTTTATTAAAAATATTTTGATGAAATATTCATTTATAACCTTCTTTTTTTGTGTTTTAATTTCAATAAATAGTACTGCTCAAGAAATTAATTCTGAAGTTATTACCAAAAGAATTTACACAACAAAACCACTTAAAAATAAACCGATTATTGATGGTGATGTTTCTGAGGCTGCTTGGAATGTTGTAGAATGGTCTACAGATTTTGTTCAAAAGACACCCAATGAAGGTGTTGCGCCAACGCATCAAACAAAGTTTAAAGTAATGTACGATGCTAAATATCTATACGTTGCTATTGTTGCTTTTGATGAAAATCCAGAATTAATTCAACAAAGATTAACAAGAAGGGATGGTTTTGCTGGTGATAGAGTAAACGTTATTATAGATAGTTATCATGATAAAAGAACAGCATTTGTATTTACAACTACTGCTGCAGGAGTAAAAGGGGAAGAAATTGCAACCCAAAATGGAGGTAATTGGGATGAAAGTTGGAATCCAATTTGGTATACAGATGCAAAAGTAAATGATAAAGGTTGGGCCGCAGAAATGAAAATTCCTTTTAGTCAATTGCGTTTTGGAAAAGCGAAAGAACAAATATGGGGCTTTAATATTAATCGTACTATTTTTAGAAAAAACGAACGCTCTTTGTGGCAAAGAATTCCAAATGATCAATCTGGATTTATAAGTGAAGCAGGAGAATTGCATGGATTGATAGATCTAGTGCCACAAAAACAATTAGAAATTCAGCCTTTTACAGTTTTACAATATGATAACTATGAAGCTGAAGCAGGAAATCCTTACAGAGATGGAAGTGATTTTAAAGTAAATGGAGGTTTAGATGCAAAAATTGGAATTACAAACGATTTAACTTTAGATTTAACAATCAACCCAGATTTTGGTCAAGTTGAAGCAGATCCTGGAGCAATTGCATTAGATGGATTTCAGATTTTTTTCCAAGAACAACGTCCGTTTTTTGTTGAAAATAAAAACATCTTCGATTTTAAATTTGCAAACGGTAGAGATAATCTTTTTTATAGTAGAAGAATTGGTAGAAATCCTCATAGAACTGCAAATTTAGCAGATGGAGAATTCTCTAAAGAGCCAATAAATTCAACAATTTTAGGTGCAGCAAAATTTTCTGGAAAAACACAAAATGGTTGGTCTTTAGGAGTTTTAGAAAGTGTTACGGCTAATGAATATACAGAAGTTAGGGAAGTAGATGGCGAAACAAGAGAAGAGATCGTAGAACCTTTAACAAATTATTTTGTAGCCAGAGCTCAAAAAGATTTTAACAAAAGAAATACTTTTATAGGAGGAATTTTTACAGCAACAAATAGAAATTTAGACGGTAATTTTTCAGAATTACATAAAGCTGCATATTCTGGAGGAATAGATTTTAGACATAATTGGAAAAATAGAGCTTATTATATTGAAGGAAATGCAATATTAAGTCATGTTTTAGGAAGCGAAGAAGCAATAGAAAATACACAGCGTTCTATTGCACGGTATTTTCAACGAGTAGATGCAACTCATGTAGAAGTAGATCCAACAAGAACCTCTTTAACAGGAACTGGAGGAAGAATTGAAGCAGGAAAACAAGGTGGAGGAAACTGGCGTTATAACGGAGGTTTTGTATGGCGTTCGCCAGAGTTAGAGTTAAATGATGTTGGTTTTTTAAGGCAAACAGATGAGGTAATTCAGTTTTCAAATCTTAGATATTTATGGCAAGTTCCAACAAAAACGTACAGAGATATTCAATTAAGAATAGAGCAATTTAATACCTATGATTTTGATGGAAATCATAATAGAACACAATATGAATTTCAAGGAAATATAAATTGGATTAATAATTGGTCGACAGAAATTGGTTTTGGTCACAAGCCAAGAATTTTTGGTAATTCATTTTTAAGAGGTGGTCCACGTTGGCGTTTTGCTGATGAAAATTTTGGTTTCTTATTTTTTGGTTCTGATAAAAGTAAAAAAATGAGTTTTACTTTGGGGTATGTTGATGGAGTTTCAAAAGAAAATGTAGTTGATTTTAAAAAATATGTAGTTCGTATGAATTATCAACCTTTCGATTCTTTTAATTTGTCATTAGAAACAGAGCTTGAAAAAACAGAAGACAAAACACAATATGTTTCAGAGCGCGATTTTGGAAATGAAAAAAGGTATATTTTAGGGAAGATAAATAATCAATCTTGGACAACTACTTTAAGAATGAATTATAGTATTAACCCAAATATGTCTATTCAATTTTATGGGCAACCTTATATTGCAAGAGGTAGGTATTCTAACTTTAATTATGTGAATAATCCTACTTCAGAAAGTATAAATGATAAGGTGATTTTGTATACTTCTAATCAGATTTCTGAAGGTTTAAATGCAGATGGAACTTCAATTTATAATATAGATGAAAATTTAGATGCTGCTTCAGATTATAGTTTTGAAAAACCCGATTATTCTTATGTACAATTTAGAACAAATTTAGTTGCACGTTGGGAATATATACCCGGTTCTGAGTTGTTTTTTGTGTGGGCTAGAGGAGGTGTAGGTGCTGGTGATTCAAGAAATTCGTTAACTAAAAGTTTTCGAAATCAAATCATAGACAGACCCTTAGAAGATACTTTTTTAATAAAAGCTACGTATAGATTTGTGAGGTAACTTTTTAAAAAGGAGCATCAATTTTAAAGGTCATTTTTTCTTTTGTTGATGGATGAATAAACGCTATAAACTCAGCATGTAAATGCAATCTGTTTTCTTTTTTTCCATACAAATCATCACCAATAATAGGCATATTTAATCCGTTTTTATGTGCAGCATGAACTCTTAATTGATGCGTTCTTCCTGTTATTGGATAAAAATAAACCAAAGTTTTATCATTTTCTCTTTTGATAACTTTCCAATTTGTTTCTGCCTTTTTTCCATGTTCATAACACACCAATTGTTTAGGTCTATCATCTAAATCTACTCTTAAAGGCAAATTAATTGTTCCTTCATTTTCTTTAATATTTCCATCTAATAAAGCAACATAACGTTTTTTAATCGTTCTTTTAATAAACTGACTTTGCATTACTTTATTAGCCTCTTTTGTTTTAGTAAGAACTAAAATGCCAGAAGTAGACATGTCTAATCTATGCACAATTAAAGGGCCTGTAGCTTCAGGATATTTTTCTTTAATACGTGTATATACAGAGTCTTTAATTTCTTTACCGGGAACCGATAAAAGCTCTGTAGGTTTGTGAACCACAAGTAGAACATCATCTTCAAAAATAATTTCTAGGTCTTGTTTTTCTGATAAATTTTGCAGCAGTAAATTAGCATCCATTTTAAGACCTTCTAACATGTGAGAAAGAATTGGTTTACATCTTCCTTGGCAAGCAGGATAATAGTTTTTATGTTTTCTGATTTCTGAGTTTGGAGAAATTCCCCACCAAAATTCTGCCATTGAGATTGGTGTTAAATCATTAGCAAAAGCATATTGTAATAACTTTGGAGCAGAACATTCTCCAGCGCCTGCAGGAGGTTTTATTTGCGGATTATTAAAAATAGTATTTAAACCTTTTAACACTTTGTTTCTATTCAAAAATTGATATTTTTCAAATAAAGTTTGCTGAAGAATTGCAGATTTATCTTTACGCTCTTTCTTTAAAGAAGCAATCTTAAGTTCAAAGTCAGCAAGTGATTTTCTGTCTTTTTCTATCTTACTTTCATAATACTCATGCAATTCTTTATAAAAAAATTGATCATTAAAACTTTCTTGTTCTAATTTTTTTTTGAGCATTTTAAATGTTTCATTATTTTGATTTTCTTTCGCTTTTTTCTTACGGATTCTTCTATTAACTTTAGAAGCTTTCATCTTTTTTCGCTGTAACTCTAAATCATTAGCAATAATAGTTGAAGTCTTTTTTACTATTTTTTTTAAAGCTAAATAGGTTTCATCTTTTTTTAAAGAACCAATTTGTTTATTTATTTCACCAATTTCATCTTCACCTTTTATATAAAAACTACCTTCAGTTCTCATATTAAAAACAGGAGGAACAAATTTTTCTGGCAAACTCTTATCAGCCAATTTACCTGAAAAAGCAGCTAAATACCCAATTTCATTTTGTTGATTTTTAACAACTAAAACACCAAACATTTTTCCAATAGGTAACTCATTTAAATTTGAGTTTAATCCAAAATTATGTTCAAAATCTGTCTGATTTTCTAAGTATTCTTGCAATTCTTTTACCGCAATTTTACTTAACAAATGCGGTTCATAGTAAAACGGAAATGTAAATTTCTTTGGAAGCGCTATTGCTGAGATGTTTTCTTTAAAATGTTGGAAGTAGTTCAAATGTATCAAAGTCTTTATATAATCCTATTTATAGAAGGCAAAAGTAGTTATTTTAAAAGGGTTTTTATTTAAAATGTGAAGTTTAGCATGCTATCAAAATAATAACTATTATTTTTGTAAACATAATTTTTCTGAAGTGATTCATACAAATAATTCTTTTTTCGATAGTGTTTTAGTAACTCAAAATCAGCAAATAAAACTCCCGGTTTTAGAAGAACATAAGGTAGAGTTATTTGTAAAAAGAGAAGATTTAATTCACCCATTTATTTCAGGTAATAAGTTTAGAAAACTAAAGTATAATATAAAGGAAGCAAAAAATCAACAGAAAAAAACGATACTAACTTTTGGGGGTGCATTTTCTAATCATATTTTAGCAACTGCTGTTGCCGGGAATTTAAACGGATTGAAGACAATTGCAATAATTAGAGGAGATGAATTAGGTAGAGATTTAGAGAAGACATTGTCTAATAATTCAACATTAAGAGAAGCAAAAAAAAACGGAATGACTTTTGAGTTTGTTTCTAGAGAAGCCTATAGAAATAAGACAAGTGAGGAGTTTGTAAATAAATTAAAAGAAAAGTTTGGTGATTTTTATACCATTCCAGAAGGAGGAACAAATGACTTTGCCATTAAAGGATGTGAAGAAATTTTAACAAAAGAAGATTCAAAATTCGATTATATTTGTTGTGCGGTGGGTACTGGAGGAACCATTTCTGGTTTGATAAACTCAGCAAAAAAACATCAAAAAGTTATTGGTTTTCCGGCTTTAAAAGGAGACTTTTTACAGAATGAAATTCATCAATTTGTAAGAAATAAAGAAAATTGGCGTTTAAATACTGATTATCATTTTGGAGGTTATGCAAAATATAATGAAGATTTAGTTTCTTTTATCAATCAATTTAAAGAAGAAACAACCATTTTGCTAGACCCAATTTATACAGGTAAAATGGTATTCGGAATTATAGATTTAATCAAAAAAAATAAGTTTTCAGAGCAGCGTAAAATTCTAGCAATTCATACTGGAGGAATTCAGGGAATTGGAGGGTTTAATGAAAAATTAAAGAAAAAAAATCAACAAATAATTAAGAGTTAATGAAGTTAAGAGTTATAATATCCTGTGTGTTTTTCTTGGTGCTGGCAAGTTGTGGGTCTAAGAAGAGAGTAGTTCAAAATAAGAAAGGTTCTGGTGTGGTTTTAAGTGAACCAATACCAGAAAAATTACCCTCCGTAAATCAAAAAGAGTTTACAAAAAAGTTAATAAAGAAAAACCCAAAATTAAACAAACATACATTAGCTTACATTAGAAAATATGCACCAATTGCTGTAAAAGAAATGCATGCTTATGAAATTCCAGCAAGTATAACTTTAGCACAAGGAATTTTAGAATCTGGCAGAGGTAGAAGCGAGTTAGCTGCTAAATCTAACAATCATTTTGGTATAAAATGTCATACAAAATGGCAAGGAGAACGTGTTTATCATGATGATGATGAAAAAGGAGAATGTTTTAGAAAATATCAATATGTAGAAACTTCTTATAATGATCATTCAGAGTTTTTAACTAAAAGAAGTCGGTATTCTTTTTTGTTTAATTATAGAAAAAAAGACTATAAAAAATGGGCAAAAGGATTAAAAAAAGCTGGTTACGCAACAGATAAACAATACCCAAATAAATTAATTAAAATTATTGAAACCTACAAATTATATGATTTTGATAACATTAAAAAGAAAGATTTTAAGGTTACAAAAGGAAAATTAAAATATAATAAACCTTTAAATGCAATTGATGATTCTTACGAAGTAAGAAAGGGAGATACTTTGTATTCTATTGCCAAAAAGTATAAAACGTCTGTTGCAAAACTGAAAGAAATAAACGAATTAAAAAATAATAACCTAAATATTGGGCAACGTTTGTTGTTAAAATAATATGAAAATAATTAAAGCGGTAAGAGGTAAATATCCACAAATACCAGAAGATTGTTATGTTGCAGAAAATGCAACAATTGTTGGTGAGGTAACTTTAGGAAAAGAGTGTAGTGTTTGGTTTAATGCAGTAATTCGTGGCGACGTTCATTTTATAAAAATTGGTAATAAAGTAAACATTCAAGATGGTGCAGTAATTCATGCAACGTATCAAAAATCACCTACAACAATTGGTAATAATGTTTCTATTGGACACAATGCAATTGTACATGGTTGCACAATTCATGACAATGTTTTGGTTGGTATGGGAAGTATAATTATGGATGATTGTATTATAGAATCTAACTCAATTATTGCAGCTGGCGCAGTAGTTACCAAAAATACACATGTAAAAAGTGGTAGTATTTATGCAGGAGTTCCTGCTAAAAAAGTAAAAGATATTTCAGAAGAATTAATTTCTGGAGAAATAAATAGAATTTCAGATAATTATATAAAATACTCAAGTTGGTTTAAAGAAGAATAGAATTTGGGTGTTACACAAGGTTGCGCTTTACACTATATTTTTTTATGCTGAATTAAGTTCAGCATAAAAAGGTTAAAAATATCAGCAGATATTTGAACGGTTTCAAGCGCTAATGCAAAATGGCGTATAAAATAAAAACCCGATTTTAATTAAGAAATCGGGTTTTATCAATCAACCAAACTAGTTCTCTTTATTTCCTTTTCTCTTCTTTTCTCCTTTTTTTCTTTTGTCCATTTTCTTATGAGCCATCATTTTTCTTCCTTTCTGCATTTTATCAAACTTCTCAAATTGTTCTTTATTTAAGATTTCTTTCATTTCAGCTTTCATCTTAATTTTATTGTCTAATTGTTTGCTTTTCATTGCATACACCTCATCAGAAGTAGGTCTTTTTCTCTCTTCTCTATTTGCCATTCTAGCATCTCTTTCAGCTTTTTTTTCAGCCATTTGAGTACTAAGAATTGGTTTTATCTGGTTTTGTTGTTTTGCAGTTAAATCTAACTTTAAAGTCATTTGCTTTACTGCTAAATCTACTTGTTGTTCTGTAGAAAGTTTAGGTCCTTTTCTATCTCCTCTTTTCTGTGCCTGTGTAGTTAAAGTAAAAGCGAATACTAAAACTATAATACTTACTAATTTTTTCATCTCTATAAATGTTTATATTATTAATTATACTTCTTTGACACTTAAAAAATTAAAAAGTTTAAATTTGTTTTTTATTTAATACTTTTTTAACAATTCAGAAAATGCAGAGATTAATTTGGTTCTTATTTTTTATTCCTTTTTTTACAAATGCACAAGACAGTATTCGTGTAGATTTGAGTAACCCTCATGCTACAGTATATACACACTTATATTTTTTACAATCAGATTCTTACGAACCTAAAAAAGCGGCAAAAACAATTCAAGGTTTAGAAGAGGATGAAGCGATACAAAGAGCAATAAAAATTAAACAAGTCTTAGATGGTAAAGGTTTATTTGTAGATGTAAATAAAATACCCACAAACCCTAGTTATAAAGATACTATTGGTTATTCTTCATTTGATAAGTATGTTTTATTTCCTCAAAGGATGCCTCAGATTTATGTAGAAAAAATAGGTGATAAATGGTATTATTCTTCAGTGACAGTTGCTTCAATAGAAAGTTTATATAAGGAAGTATACCCTTGGTATGTGCAAAAATTACAGGGTTTAATTCCCGTTTCTGGACATAAAAAATTTTTAGGATTACAATTATGGCAGTTGTTTGGTTTAATTTTACTCTTAGTTTTAGGGTATCTTATTTTTCTAATAGCGAAAAGAATTGCCTTTTTTATATTAAGAAGAATTCAACAGCTAATAACTAAAAATTCAAATATAGAAGTAAATAAGGTACTTAAAAAGTTAGCGCACCCTATCAGTTTATTGGTTACAGTAAGTTTTATTGCTACTGTTTTCCCATCATTTCAATTAGGCTTAAAAACAAATACTTGGGTCTTTTTAACATTAAATATTGCAAAAACTGTTTTCTGGATATACGTTTTCTTAAAGCTAGTACAAGTTGTAATGCAAATCTATGCTCAATTTACAGAAAGAACACATGGTAGATTAGATGATCAATTGGTACCAATTTTAGACAGTTTTCTTACCGGGTTGGTTATTGTAGTTGGTCTTTTTAGGTTATTAGTTCTATTTGGAGTAGATGCATCAACAATGTTAGCAGGTGCAACAATAGGAGGTTTGGCATTTGCATTGGCTTCTCAAGATACGGTGAAAAACTTGATAGGAACTATCATGATTTTTCTAGATAAACCTTTTCATATTGAAGATTGGATTGAAGCAGGAGAAGTTGTAGGAACCGTAGAAAGAGTAGGTTTTAGATCTACACAAGTTCGTGCAGCAGATACTTCTTTGTATCAAATACCAAATAGTAAATTGTCTGAATTGGTAATTAATAATAAAGGCTTGCGTTTATTTAGACGTTATAATACCAATTTAGGTTTGCGTTATGACACGCCACCAGAGTTAATAGAAGCTTTTGTAAAAGGAGTTAGAGAGATAGTTATAGCACATCCAGAAACACGTTCAGATTCTTTTAATGTAGAATTTACAGGTTTTGGAGATTCTGCTTTACTCGTTATGGTAAATGTGTATTTTAAAAGTTTAGCTTGGGGCATTGAGCAGTCATCTAAACATAGATTGCATATTGCAATTGTAAAATTAGCCAAAGATTTAGGGGTAGATTTTGCTTTTCCATCAACAACGGTTACTATAGAACAGTTTCCTGAGAAAAAAGGATTGAATCTTAAATACAATATAGATAAAGAGAGAATTGATGCAGTTATTACAAAGGTTGTGACTGAATTTAATAGTGAAAATCCAATAATAACAGAATGAAAAGAATCTTAAAAATAGTTTTTCGTGTTTTTTTATTATTAATAATAGCAGTTGTTATTTTCCTTTTTTGGGCATCTTCTTCAACTTTAGAAGAAAATGAATATTCAAGGTTGATAAAAAATCAATATGAAAACACCATTGATAACGATTCTATTTTTAGCATTGTAACCTACAATATTGGTTATTTAAGTGGAATGACAAACAACCTTCCAATACCAAAATCAAAAGAATTATTTGATACTAATTTACAGAAAGTTTTAGCTGAAACAAAAGCTGTAAATCCAGATATTATTGCGTTTCAAGAAATAGATTATAAAGCTTCAAGAAGTTATGATGTAAATCAACAGAACGAAATAGCAAAACTAGGATTTAATTATGTTGCTGAAGCTGTAAATTGGGATGAAAGATATTTGCCTTTTCCTTATTGGCCAATAAGTATGCAGTTTGGGAAAGTAATTTCAGGACAATCTATTATTAGTAAATATCCGTTAAAAGAACACCAAAGAATTGTTTTAGATCGTGTTGAAGATACACCATTTTATAGAGATGTATTTTATTTAGAACGTTTAGCACAAGTTGTAAAAGTGGAGTTAAACGGACAGGAAATTGTGCTTATAAATATACATTTAGAAGCTTTTGATAAAGCGACAAGAGTAAAACAATTTGAAGAGGTTTTAGCAATTTTTAATACATATAAAGATGATTATCCAACAATATTATTAGGCGACTTTAATTCTAGAGCTAGAGATAAAGAAGCAATTATTCAAAAAATGTTTGCAAAGGAAGGTGTTGGAAATGCAGCTTTTAATTCTGTTAACCCTATAAATACTTTTGATACAAAAAATCCTTATGAACGAATAGATTATATCTTCTACACAAAAAATACGATAGCATATATCTCAGGAAAAGTATTAACTCAATTTGAACAAGCTTCAGATCATTTACCTGTAGAGATGAAGTTTAGATTAAAGTAAATTAGTTGTTTTTTGCTTCCTTAAAAATTTCATCAACAGCAATTAAATAGTTTTTCACATTAGATGCTTTCTTAATTTTTTTATAGGTTTTCTGAGGATTTGGAAAGCTTTGAGAAAAGTATTCCCAAAAACCAAGCATTTTCATTTTAATTGGTGTTGGCCCAGAAAGTGCAGCATCGTATTCGGTAAAAATACGGTCGTGAAAATCTTTAAATATTTCAAACCTATTTTTTGGATATTCAGTTGTATTGTTTTTAATCATTTGTGGTAAAAAAGGATCTGCAATGAGTCCTCTTCCAATCATCCAGTGATCTATTTTGGTAAAGCGTTCTTGTAGTTTTTTAAAAGCGGTAACAGAAGTAATATCGCCATTGTAATACATTTTATGCTTACTATTATCTAAACATTTTTGAAATGCTTCTAAATTAGTTCCTCCTTTGTACAATTGTTTTCCAATTCTTGCGTGAATTGCAATATTTTTTAAAGGATAATTATCTAAAATTGGTAAAACGTCTAAAATCTCTTCAGGATTGTCATAACCCATTCTCATTTTCATAGAAACAATAATGTCTGATTCATTATGAATTTTATGAAGAATACTATTTATTTTTTCAGAATCGCTAATTAACCCAGAGCCCATTCCTCTTTTTGTAACCATTGGATACGGACAACCTAAATTCCAATTCAGTTCTTTATACCCTAACTCTTGAACATATTTAGAAACGAATAAAAATTCATCGACATCATTTGTAATAATTTGCGGAATTACTTCTAATTCGGTGTTATTTTCTAAAATAATATCTTTCTGATAGGAATTTTTAATCACCATTTTTCCATTTAGCCGAATATAAGGCGAATAAAACGTGTCTATTCCACCAAAGAAATGGTTGAATGCGTTTCTAAATTTATAATCTGTAAAACCCTGTAAAGGAGAAGATAGTAATGTCTGGCTCATGAAAAATATTGTTACGCAAATATACCATAGTTTTTAGAGGATTTAGAAAAGATTATAGCGCATAAAAGCAAAACAAATTTAAATTGTTTAGGTCTGTTTAGAAGGTGTAAGTTTTATTTTAATTTGGAATTTCGTTATTGTGTTTGTATAAGAGCAGTAGCGGCTTAAAATACATTTACTTTTTGGTCACAATATATTTAATTAAGTACAAAACGGTTTGAATTTACATCCAAACCGCTATTGACTTTATATGTTGTTAGAGATAGTTTTTATTTCTTATTCCTCTGGTAATATGTTACTATACTAGCCTTAGCTAATGTGTTATTCCATAAGTAATATCCAACTACAGCAGGATTCGTACTTTCATTTAATCCAAGTTTGTCTGTTTTTAATGCGTAAACTGTAATTATATATTGATGTAAACCGTGACCTTCTGGAGGGCAAGGTCCACCATAACCATTCGCTCCATAATCTGTAATGCTTTGAATAGCGCCTTCAGGTGTTAGGTTTAGCGCTGTATTTCCAGCACCAGATACTAATTCTTTAGCGTTAACAGGAATATCAAATACTAGCCAATGCCACCATCCACTTCCTGTAGGTGCGTCTGGGTCATACATAGTTACTGCAAAGCTTTTAGTTCCTTCAGGTGCATTTTTCCAAGATAATTGTGGTGATTGATTTTCTCCAGTACAGCCAAAGCCATTAAACACCTCATTTATAGTAGCTTCTCCACCCAAATCATTACTTGACAAAGTAAACGTGTTTTGAGAAAATACTGTACTTGATAAGGTGATTAGTAACCCTATAATTAAATTTGATTTTTTCATAATGTTTGTTTTTTAGTTTGGGAACAAAATTAAGAGAGTTAGTAGTAAACCTTGTGTTTCATACAGTTCAAAAACTATTGATAAAAGTTCAATTTGATTGATACTGTTTTGGGGTGATTCCGTATTTCACCTTAAAAGCCTGAATAAAATTTGATAAATTTTCATATCCAATTTCCTCATAGATATCAGATGGTCTTTTTGATTTGTTTTTTAGTAAGAATGCAGAATGTTCAAGTCTTTTCTCTTGAAACCATTTGCTTGGTGAACTTTGAAAGTGTTTTTCAAATTCTCTTTTGAATGTTGATACACTCATGTTCGATAGAAATGAAAGTTCTTTTATAGTTAGTTTATTTAATTGGTTACTCTCTACTGTCTGAATAAACCTTTGACTGTGGTTGTCACTATTGTTAATTATAGAGTATAAAAATCCTACCCCTTTAAATTCAACGAGATATAACATTATTTCCTCAAACTTAGCATCTAAAATATTTCTTTGAATTGATGCTGAAAGTTTAGAAATATCTAAAAGACTATCTACAAATCTTTTTATAAATGAATCATAATTAAATGAATACGTAGAATACAGTTTGCTTGAGGTTGTTGGGTTAAGTTCAAATTTTCTTATGAATTTTAAAACGTCTTCGTTAGAGAAAAAGAATAGAATACTTCTATAGTAATTTGCAATGTTAGAAAGCTTTTCAGTCATTAAACAATGTCCAGATTTCATCAACAAGAATTGAGAATTATCTATTGAAAAAGAAGAATTATCAAAAAAAACTTCTTTTTTCCCTTCTTGAAGAAAACTAAAGGTGTTTTTGTTTAGTAAGACTTGTTGCTTAGAAATTTCTTTAGTGCTTTCATAATCATAAATCACAATAGACTTAGAAGAGCTCAAATTTAATTCGTCTGGTAAGGTAATTGTCTTCATTGTGTTCTAATTGTCTCTAACTCTATTGATATGGCCAGTTTTAATACGATAACGAAGTTAGCATTTTTAAACTTAGAAACAATCCAGATTATTTTGGTATAAAAAAACCTCATCAATTAAGATGAGGTTTTCAATAATTATAAAATGTATTTTTTTAGATTATTTAGGATCTAAAATTGTGTCAATTCTATCTACAACATCTTGTAAATGGTAACGAGAAATTGTGTTTCCTCTAGAAGAAGCTGATTTTGCATCACGTTGTAAACGTTTTAATTCTCCTCTAACTACAGATTTAATATCAGATTGATTCACTGTAATACCAGAAGTCTTTCTGTAACCACTATTTCTACCTTTTTGATCTTTGGCTTTATTCAATAAATAATCTAATCGATCTAAGTGTACTCTTTGTAGGTTTCTTCTATACGTATCTATAGAACCTCTAGCGTAAATTTCAGACCAAACACCCTTGCGTAAATCGCTCATCATGTTTACTAAAGTATATGCTTCAGAACCATTTAAAGTTTCATTTTCTATCATTCTAGCCATTCTACCAGCATCTAAAAGGTTATTTATAGATCTTGCTTGTAAGCCACGAACTCTTTCTACTGATCCAGAAAATTCTGTTTTACTAAAAATGTTTTTGTCTATCATCCAAGTTGGCGTTTCAAACAATTCATCAATCACAAATTGTAAAGCTTCTTTTTGAGTTGCTTTATCAATATGCGTATAAACTGCTCCTTCTTGGTCTGTAGTTTTAAAGTATTCTGTAACACCACCAACATTTGCAGAAACATGTCCCATATATCTGTTAAACTGACTTAAAACCTGTCCATACATTGTAGCTAAATCTTCGTAATTTTCTCCTTTTTTAGAAGTCCATTCTTCTAATCTTGGTAAAATTCTTTTTAAGTTTTTAATTCCATAAGCAGAAGCTTTCATCGCATTGTCACCTAAATCTTCTGTTTGAGAAGTTGGGTCTACAACGCCACCCGCTTGTTGATGTCCAAACCTGTACATTGGATCATCAGCATGTTTTAAAATCCAATTATCTAAAACAGGCTTTTCTTCTTTAGCAGTTTTATTTAAAATTGGTCTATATCCCCAAGAAATTGCATATTTATCATACACACCAATATTTGGCATTAAAGCAACACCTTTATCTTCTGGTTGAGCAACATAATTAAAACGAGCATAATCCATAATAGAAGGTGCTGTTCCGTATTTTTTAGTAAAACTTGCAGAACGTAAAGAATCTACAGGAAATGCAGCAGAACTTCCCATATTATGAGGCAATCCTAAAGTATGACCTAACTCATGAGAAGAAACAAATTTGATTAATTCTCCCATTGTTTCTGTTTTAAAATTGTTTCCTCTTGCATCAGGATTTATAGCTGCAGTTTGAATAAAAAACCAGTTATGTAATAAAGACATTACATTGTGATACCAGTTAATATCAGACTCTAAAATTTCTCCTGAACGTGGATCACTAACGTGAGGTCCGTTTGCATTTGGAATTGGAGAAGCTAAATAACGAATTACAGAATAACGTACATCTTCTGGGCTATATTCTGGATCTTCTTCTTTTGTTGGAGCTCTTTTTGCAATAATTGCATTTTTAAAACCAGCGGCTTCAAAAGCAACTTGCCAATCGTTTACACCTTGTATAATATAAGGAACCCATTCTTCTGGAGTTGCTCTATCTACATAATAAACAATTTGTTTTTTAGGTTCAACTAATTCTCCTCTTTCAAATTTTTCAATATCTTCATCCTTAACTTCTAATCGATATCTATCTAAATAAGTTACAGTTTTACTTTTTTGAGCATCTAAACCATAATCAGTTTGTCCTCTTGCAAACCATCCAACACGTTCATCAAAATACCTACGCTTCATTGGTACTTTAGGTAATAAAACCATTGAGTTACTCATTTCTAAAGTAATAGAACCTAATGCACTATTTGATGGCGCTTTAGTGGCAGCATATGTTTTTACATGTCTTACTTCTATGTTCTGAGGATAACTGCTTACTCTATCTAAATAAGAACGGTCTTTATCCATTCTTGTTACACCATATCTTTTTCTATAAGACGCTGGAAAACCTAAAGGTTTAACATCTGTTGAAAATAAAGTAGTTGCATCTATTACGGTAGCCGTAGAATCTTTACTGATTGCTTTAATAGGAAAAGAGAACAAAATAGGTTCTAAATTAGAATTTACAACCGCTTCGTGCACTGGTAAAAGAGTATCTGCAACAACATCATAAGATACAATTCGTAATAATATTTGTTTATTTTGTCTTTCCCAACGTAAAACCTGAGTGTTGGTTTTTCCTCCACCAAAACCAATTCCGTTTGCAGTTTTAGCAATTCTTGTAACCATTAACATTTCTCTTTTTAATAGAGAATCAGGAATTTCAAAAAGATAAGAATCATCTTTTGTATGAACTTTAAACAAACCTTCATCTGTTTTGTGTTCTTTAGTAACTACCTTTCCATAAGGTTGAATTTCTCCTTTTTTAGGTTTAGGCTTAGGAGCTGTTTTAGTTTCTTTCTTTTTTTTCTTCCAAAATTGTGCATTAGTTTCTGATGAAAAACCAAAAACAAAAGCAACTAAAAGAAACTGTAGGATCACTTTTTTTATCATAATATTTTATTTGATTTGAATTTAATTCGAAATTAAGCAAACTAAAAAAAAATAACTCTTAAAAATTTGTTAAAGAGAAAGTAGCTTAAGTGTTAAAAAACAGGTTTTTTAAACATAAAAAAAACCTTCAAAAAAGAATATTTTTGAAGGTTTTATATTGTGTATGAATTGATTTTATAAGTTAAAAGCTTTTTTAACAGTGTCTACATAATCTAATTTTTCCCAAGTAAATGTTTCAACTTCTTGAGAAACAGTTTCTCCCATAGGATTTGAAAAAGTTACTGTCTTTACTTCTGGAGTTCTTCCCATATGTCCGTAAGCAGCAGTTTCAGAATAAATAGGCGTTCTTAATTTTAAACGTTTTTCAATAAAGTAAGGACGCATATCAAAAATGGATTCTACTATTTTACTAATTTCTCCATCAGTTAAATCAACGGTTGCAGTACCATAAGTATCAACATTAATACTAGTTGGTTTTGCAACACCAATTGCATAGGAAACTTGAACTAAAATTTCTTTACAAAGTCCTGCAGCAACTAAATTTTTTGCAATATGACGTGTTGCATAAGCCCCAGATCTATCAACTTTACTTGGGTCTTTTCCAGAAAAAGCACCACCACCATGAGCTCCTTTTCCACCATAAGTATCAACAATAATTTTTCTTCCTGTTAAACCAGTGTCTCCATGAGGTCCACCAATTACAAAAATTCCTGTTGGATTTATATGATATGTAATATTGTCTGTGAATAATTTTTGAATATCAGCAGGTAATTTTGCAATAACTCTAGGAATCAAAATTTCTACAATGTCTTTTTTAATTCTTGCTAACATTACACCTTCAGACGCATCAAAATCATCATGTTGCGTAGAAATTACAATTGCATCAATTCTTTGAGGAACATTATCATCTGAATACTCAATAGTTACTTGACTTTTTGCATCAGGTCTTAAGTAATCAATATCCTTATTTTCTCTTCTTAAAAGTGCTAATTCAATTAACAAACGATGAGAAAGTTCTAATGCTAAAGGCATGTAGTTTTCTGTCTCATCAGTTGCATAACCAAACATCATTCCTTGATCTCCTGCACCTTGTTCTTCTGGGTTAGCTCGATCTACACCTTTGTTTATATCTGGCGACTGTTCATGAATTGCAGACAAAACTCCACAAGAATTTCCATTGAACATATACGCGCTTTTGGTATAACCAATTTTATTTATTACGTCCCTAGCAATTTGCTGAACGTCTAAATATGTTTTAGATTTTACTTCACCAGCTAAAATTACTTGCCCTGTAGTAACCAAGGTTTCGCAAGCAACTTTACTTGATTTATCGAATGCTAGAAAATTATCGATTAATGCATCGGAAATTTGATCTGCAACTTTGTCTGGATGTCCTTCAGAAACACTTTCTGAGGTAAATAAATATGACATATGAATCTTTTTTAATATTAAAAAATGATTTCTCAATGTTAAACATTGAGTTTTTCTTAAACTTATCATTCCCAAGAAAATGGAAATTAAGAAAAATAAAAATTGATTGCTTGGACGCTAAAAGTAGTAGATAATTACTGCTTTAGCATTTTTTGTTTCAACTGAAAAATCAGTATCAGAGGTTGCAATCAGTTCAAATTTTTCCTCTTAAATTCTTTGCAAAGTTACATTATAAATTGAAATAGGATAATTTTTGACGATAATATTTAATTATGGTATCATCAATAAAACAAAGTTTGCGGAGTATAATTTATATGATAATTATAAAACATAGGCTTTTAATGTGATATTACTATTTCTTAAAAATAATTTCAATTTTACTTGGATATTAAATTTTTCTAAACATATATTTGCACTCACAAAGTTCAATAACTTATTGAAATGTTATCAAGAAAGGCGGAGGGATTAGACCCATTGAAACCTTAGCAACCCTTTAGAAATAAAGAAGGTGCTACATTCTACCCAATTTTTATAATTGGATAGATAACAAAAAAGAATTTTCCTTTTTCTGGAATATTCTATTTTTCTTTTTAACATTTTTCTAGTAAGTACATCAAAATTTTGATGCATTTGACTTTTGGTTTAATCATTTATTAACTCAAAAAAAATTAGAAAAATGAGTACACAAAAATTAGCAACAAACGCATTACATGCCGGACATGATGTAACACAAAATGGAGGAACAAGAGCCGTTCCTATTTATCAAACATCATCGTATGTTTTTAATAGTTCTGAACATGCAGCAAATCTTTTTTCATTAAAAGAATTAGGTTTTATTTACACACGATTAAATAACCCTACAAATCAAATTTTACAAGACCGGTTAGCGGCTGTAGAAGGCGGAATTGCAGCTGTAGTTTTTGCTTCAGGAACAGCTGCTATTTCAACAGGATTATTAACCTTGTTAAAAGCAGGAGACCACATTGTAGCTTCAAGTAGTTTATATGGAGGTACTTATAATTTACTAAGTGTAACTTTACCAAGATTCGGAATTACAACTACGTTTGTAGATGCATCAAATCCTGATAATTTTGCAGCTGCAGTTCAAGATAATACGAGAGCTTTTTTTGTAGAATCTTTAGGGAATCCTAAATTAGATGTTTTAGATTTAGAAGCAATTTCTGTGCATTCTAAAGCAGCAGGAGTTCCTTTTATTGTTGATAATACTGTTGCAACACCCGTTTTATTGAATCCGATAAAACATGGAGCAGATATTGTAATTCATTCATTAACAAAATATATTGGTGGACAAGGAACTTCTTTAGGAGGCGCAATTGTTGATGCTGGAACTTTTAATTGGGCAAATGGGAAATTTCCTGAATTTACAGAACCTTCTGCAGGTTACCATGGTTTAGTTTATCATGATGCTTTAGGAGCAGCTGCCTTTACTTTTAAATTAATTTTAGAAGGACTACGTGATTTTGGAGGCGCTTTAAGTCCAACAAATGCATTTAATATTATTCAAGGATTAGAGACATTACCTTTAAGAATTAAGCAACATTCTATAAATGCATTGGCATTAGCAAAATGGTTAGAAAAACAAGAGGAAGTTGCATGGGTAAATTACCCAGGTTTAGAAAGTAGTAAATACAAAACTTTAGCAGATAAGTACTTGCCAAATGGACAAAGTGGTATTGTAACCTTTGGCCCTACAAAAGGCTTTGAAGCAGCAAAAACAATTGCAGACAAAACAAAAATATTCTCTTTATTAGCAAATATTGGAGATACAAAATCACTAATTATTCACCCAGCAAGTACTACGCATCAACAATTAGATGAAGCTGCTCAAGCGGGTGCAGGAGTGAGTCAAGATTTAATTAGATTGTCTGTAGGAATTGAAGATTTAGAAGATTTAAAAGCAGATTTAAGCGCCGCTTTTTCAGAATTATAATTATAGTAAAATATGTCTTTCAGGTTTTAAAACCTGAAAGACTTTTAAACAAAAGAATTGAAAGAACAATTACAACATATTAAAATTGGAAATTTCACCACAGAAAAAGGTGCTTTAATTCCTGAACTTAATTTAAGTTTTCATGTTTTTGGAAAAGAATTAGGTACAGCTCCTGTTGTTTTAGTAAATCATGCATTAACTGGTAATAGTAATGTTGCAGGTAATGAAGGTTGGTGGATAGATATTGTTGGTGAAAATAAAGCGATTAACACAGCTGTTTATACCATTTTATCTTTTAATATTCCTGGTAATGGTTTTGATGGTTTCTTAATTGAAAACTATAAAAGTTTTATTGCTAGAGACATTGCAAACCTGTTTTTAATCGGATTAAAAGAATTAAAAATCAATAAATTATTTGCTTTAATTGGAGGTTCTTTAGGAGGAGGAATTGCTTGGGAAATGATGGTTTTGAACACTAAAATTACGCAACATTTTATTCCTGTTGCAACAGATTGGAAATCTACAGATTGGTTAATTGGAAATTGCCAAATACAAGAGCAATTTTTAGTAAATTCTAGCAATCCTGTTCATGATGCCCGTATGCACGCAATGTTGTGTTATAGAACTCCAGCATCTTTTAAAGAGCGTTTTCAACGGTCTAAAAATGAAGATGCTACAGTTTTTAATGTAGAGAGTTGGTTGTTGCACCATGGAGAAAAACTGCAAGAACGGTATCAATTATCTTCTTATAAATTAATGAATCAATTATTAAAAACAATTGATGTTACAGATAGTGGGAAAAAGAAGATAGAAATTCTTGATAAAATAGAAGCTAATATTCACATTATTGGAGTTGATTCAGATTTATTTTTTACTGCGGAAGAGAATAAAGAAACGCATAAAAAGTTAGCATTAACAAAAGACAATGTTACCTACAACGAAATAAATTCTGTGCATGGACATGATGCTTTTTTAATTGAATATGAGCAATTACAAAAAATTATTGAGCCTATTTTTAATGAAGACTATAGAGAAAAGAAGATGAAGGTATTAAAGTTTGGAGGGAAATCTTTAGCAAACGGAAAAGGACTGGAAAATGCTATAGAAATTATAGTAAGTAAATATAAAAATGGAGAAAAAATTACGGTTGTTGCTTCTGCAAGAGGAAATACTACAGATGATTTAGAAGCTATTTTAAACAAGGCAGCAAATAAAAAACCATACAAAGAAGATTTTGAGAAATTTAAAGAATATCAATTAGAACCAAATAGTTCTGTTGATTTTTCTAAAGAATTTTCAACTTTAGAAACCATTTTTGAAGGGGTTTCTCTTTTAGGAGATTATAGCCAGAAAATTAAAGATACCGTTTTAGCACAAGGAGAGTTGTTGTCTGTAAAACTAATAACAAGTTTGTTAGAGAAATTAGGGGTTTCTGCAAATGCTATAGATGCAAGAAAGCTAATTATTACTGATGAAAACTTTGGAAATGCACAACCAATAGCAGTTATTTCTAAAGAAAATGTGATTGCACACTTTAAGAAATTTGATCCAGAAATTGTACAAGTTGTAACAGGATATATTGCTTCTAATAAGAAAAATGAAACGACAACTTTAGGTAGAAATGGTAGTAATTACACTGCTTCATTATTGGCAAATTATTTAGATGCAGAAGAATTACAAAACTACACACACGTAAACGGAATTTTTACTGCGAATCCAGATTTGGTTGCAGATGCAAAGAAGATTGAGCAATTATCATTTTCTGAAGCGAATGAGTTAGCCAATTTTGGAGCAACAATTTTACATGCAAAAACCATCATTCCATTATTAGAAAAAAACATAAACCTTAGAATTTTAAATACGTTCAATTTAGAAGATAAAGGCACGTTAATTACAGCAGAATCATCATCAAAAGGAATTAAATCTATTTCTACAATTGATAATGTTGCTTTATTAAATTTTGAAGGTAGAGGTTTGTTAGGTAAAGTTGGTGTTGATGCTCGTATTTTTAAAACTTTAAGTGATCGAAATATTAGTATCAGTATTATTTCTCAAGGTTCTTCAGAAAGAGGAATTGGGTTAATTATTGATGCTGATAAAGCACAAGAAGCTGTTGCTGCTCTTGAAAAAGAGTTTGAAAATGATTTTTATTCACAAGATGTTAATCAGATTTCAATTGTAAATAATGTTGCAGTAATTTCTATCATCGGTCAAGATTTAAGTGAGTTTCATCATCCTTATAATGCATTGATTAAAAACCAAATTGTACCCGTTTTATTCAATAATACGGTTACAGGTAAAAACGTGAGTTTGGTGGTTAAAAAAGACCAATTACACAAAGCTGTCAATGTAATTCATGGTCAAGTTTTTGGAGTTATAAAAAAAATAAATATTGCCATTTTTGGAAAAGGTTTGGTTGGTGGAACTTTAATTGATCAAATAATTGAAAACACACAAGCTGTTTTAGAAAGAAGAAAGATTCAACTAAATGTTTTTGCTGTTGCTGATTCTAAGAAAGTGTTGTTAAATAAAGAGGGTGTTTCTAAAGATTGGAAAGAAAATCTTTTAGAAAATGGAGATTCAACTACTTCTATTGATGCTATTATTGCATTTGAAAAAGAGCACCATTTTGAAAACCTAATCGTTGTAGATAATACGGCAAGCGTTAATTTTGTGAGTAATTATATTCCGTTTATAGAAGCTGGTTTCGATTTGGTTTCTTGTAATAAAATTGCAAACACGTTGTCTTTTGATTTTTACAAAGAAGTAAGATCTAAACTAAAAGAATACAAAAAGCAATATCTGTATGAAACCAATGTTGGTGCAGGTTTGCCTTTAATTGATACCATTCGTTTATTACATGAGTCAGGAGAAAATATCACTAAAATTAGAGGTGTTTTTTCAGGGAGTTTAAGTTACCTCTTCAATACTTTTTCGGCGGAGAATGTTTCTTTTTCTGAAACATTACAAGAAGCAATTGATAAAGGTTTTACAGAACCAGACCCACGAGAAGATTTAGGTGGAAATGATGTTGCTAGAAAATTATTAATTTTAGCAAGAGAATTAGATTTAGAAAATGAATTATCAGAAGTAGAAATCAAAAATCTAATTCCAGAAAATTTAAGAAAGGGTTCTGCAGATGAATTTCTAGGTAATTTAGAATTATTAAATGCTGAATATCAATCTTTAAAAGAGCATCAAAAACCAAATCACGTTCTACGTTATATTGGTGAGTTAAGTGGAGATTTATCACAAAATAAAGGAAAATTAGAAGTGAAATTAGTTTCCACACCAAAAAGCACCCCATTAGGATCCTTAAAAGGTTCTGACGCAATATTTGAAATTTACACAGAATCTTATGGAGATCAACCCATTGTAATTCAAGGAGCAGGAGCAGGGGCAAGTGTAACTGCAAGAGGTGTTTTTGGAGATATTTTAAGGTTAGCAAAACATAATAACTAAAAAAGAAGGTAGTTTTTAGTTGGCAGTATTTCAGTCAATTCGGAACAACAAATAACCATTAAAAATGAGCAAACATTTCGAAACAGAAGCAATTAGAGGTCAAACAGAAAGAAGTCAGTTTTCTGAACATTCTACCCCATTATATTTAACATCAAGTTTTGTTTTTGATGATGCAGAAGACATGCGTGCATCCTTCGCAGAAGAAAAAGAGCGTAATTTATATAGTAGATTTACAAACCCGAACACAACAGAATTTGTAGATAAGATTGTAGCTATGGAAAGAGCAGAGGCAGGTTATGCTTTTGCAACAGGAATGGCAGCTATTTTTTCTTCATTTGCGGCTTTATTAAGTGCAGGAGATCATATTGTTTCTTGTAGATCTGTATTTGGGTCAACACATGGAATGTTTACCAATTATTTACCAAAATGGAATATTGAAACTTCTTATTTTAAGGTGAATGAAGTAGAATTAATAGAAAGCTTAATCAAAGAAAACACAAAAATTCTTTATATAGAAACACCAACAAACCCTGCTGTAGATATTTTAGATTTAGAATTGATTGGCAAAATTGCAAAAAAATACAATCTTATTTTTATTGTTGATAATTGCTTTGCTACGCCTTATATACAACAGCCAATTAAATTTGGCGCTGATTTAGTAATTCATTCTGCAACAAAATTAATTGACGGTCAAGGAAGAGTTTTAGGTGGCGTTACTGTTGGTAACAAAGAGTTGTTAAGAGAAATCTATTTATTTGCTAGAAATACTGGGCCTGCCATGTCTCCTTTTAATGCTTGGGTGTTGTCTAAAAGTTTAGAAACATTATCAATAAGAGTAGAAAAACATTGTGAAAATGCTTTAAAAGTTGCAACTTTTTTAGAGGGAAATGAAAATGTAGCATTTGTAAAATATCCTTTCTTAAAATCGCATCCTCAATATGAAGTAGCTAAAAAACAGATGAAATTAGGTGGGAATATTGTTGCTTTTGAAATTAAAGGAGGAATTGAAGCTGGAAGCGCTTTTTTAGATAAAATAAAAATGTGTTCATTATCTGCTAACTTAGGAGACACTAGAACAATTGTAACACATCCTTCATCTACAACACATGGTAGATTGTCTCAAGAAGATCGTTTAGAGGTTGGTATTACGGATGGTTTGGTTAGAGTTTCTGTTGGATTAGAACATGCAGAAGATATTATTGCAGATATTCAACAAGCTTTAGAATTATAATAAATACATCAAAAATATAAAGCATGAATTATAGACTTTTCTGTTTCTATAATTCATGTTTTTTTTATTACAAAAGTGTGTCCTACTATTTTACTATAGTAATCACATTAAATTGTGTAATTTTGTTTTATGCTTTCAAAGAAAACAAAATACGGAATAAAAGCGCTTACTTATTTGGCAAGACAAGAGAATAAAACTCCTGTTTCTATTGCTACAATATCTAAAAGTGAAAATATTTCTTTAAAGTTTTTAGAAAGTATATTACTTACACTTCGTAAAAATGGAATTTTAGGATCTAAAAAAGGAAAAGGTGGAGGTTATTATCTTTTAAAAGAACCTAATGAAATTCAAATGACTTCTATTATGCGTGTTTTAGAAGGTCCAATCTCAATGATTCCTTGTGTTAGTTTAAACTTCTATGAAAAATGTGAAGACTGCCCTGATGAAAATTCTTGCGCAGTAAATAAATTGATGATTGACGTTAGAGATAGTTCGCTAAAAATCTTTAGAAACACTACGTTGTCAGATTTGTGTAATTGCTAAAAAGCCATCTTCTTATTTTATTAAAATGTATTCATTACTAAATCCTTTTAGTAATTGAGTATTCTTAATTTTTTCATCCTTTTTTTATTAATCTACTAAATCTATAGGGTTTATATATATTATTTTAATTTTATACATTTCAAACTTTAAAAAAACATTAATTTCGCATACTCTATTGGTTTAGTAGGGTATTTAGTTTTTATGATTGTAGAGCAAATGATTTTAAGTAGAAAGGAAGCAGAATCAAATTTTGAAAAAGATATAAGTTCAGAGAAACCGCTGCGAAGTATTGCAAAGGCATTAAGCTGGAGGATTGTAGGAACTATAGATACATTAATAGTTTCTTATATATTAATAGGCGAATTTATTTTAGCAGCATCAATAGCTTCTGTAGATTTTTTAACCAAATTAGTATTGTATTTCTTTCATGAAAGATTGTGGAATAAAATAAAATGGGGTAGGTAATGAGTTTAGATTTAGAGCAAATTAACAAAGAATTAAAAGGTAAAAGACCAGCAGAAATAATTGCCTGGGCTCTTTCTTTAGGAAAAAATGCAGTAATCACTACCAACTTCAGACCTTATGAAGTAGCAATATTAAAAGCGGTTACAGATGTGCAAAAAGACATTAAAGTAATTTGGTGCGATACAGGTTATAATACGATACAAACCTATAAACATGCAGAAGAAATAATAGAAAAACTGAACTTAAACATTTATTTATATACACCAAAACAAACGGTTGCTCATAGAAATGTTGTTTTAGGAGTTCCATCAGTTGAAGATCCTAAACATGTAGTTTTTACAGAGCAAGTAAAATTAGAGCCTTTTTCTAGAGCAATGAAAGAGCACCAGCCAGAAGTTTGGTTTACTAACTTAAGAAAAGGGCAAACTGCATTTAGAGATAGTATAGATGTAGTCTCACAAAGTAAAGATGGTATTATAAAAGTAAGTCCGTTTTACAATGCAACAGATCAAGAATTAGATGCTTATTTAATTGAAAAAGGTTTGCCAAATGAGTTTGTGTATTTCGATCCAACAAAAGTAGAAAGTAATCGAGAATGTGGATTACATATCTAAAAAGATAAAATTATGAGTCAAGAAACAATAAAAGTAGCTGCTTTAGAAAGTGAAGCAATTTATATTTTTAGAGAAGTTGTAGCACAATTTGAAAAACCTGTGTTATTATTTTCAGGAGGAAAAGACAGTATTACGTTAGTGCGTTTAGCGCAGAAAGCATTTTTTCCTGCAAAAATTCCTTTTCCATTAATGCATATTGATACTGGTCATAACTTTCCTGAAACCATAGAATTTAGAGATCGTTTGACTAAAGAGTTGGGCGTTGAGTTAATTGTAAGAAATGTTCAAGATAACATTGACAATGGAACTGTAAAAGAAGAAACTGGGAGATATGCAAGTAGAAATATGTTGCAAACAGAAACGTTATTAGATGCTATTGAAGAGTTTGGTTTTGATGCTTGTATTGGTGGCGCAAGAAGAGATGAAGAAAAAGCAAGAGCAAAAGAAAGAATTTTCTCTGTAAGAGATGATTTTGGACAATGGGATGAAAAAAACCAACGTCCAGAAGTATTTGATATGTTAAATGGGCGTATTGATTTAGGACAAAATGTACGAGTTTTTCCAATTTCTAATTGGACGGAATTAGATGTTTGGTCTTATATAAAACAAGAAGATATCGAAATTCCTTCTATCTATTTTGCACACAAAAGAAAAATATTTGTAAGAGATGGTATGATCTGGTCTGCAGATGATACAGTTGTTTTTAGAGATGAAGAGGAAATAGTAGAAGAAAGAATGGTTCGGTTTAGAACTGTAGGAGATATGAGTTGTACAGCAGCCGTTTTATCTGATGCAGTAGATATTGCAAAAGTTGTTGAAGAAATTAGAGATTCTTCTATTTCAGAAAGAGGAGCAAGAATTGATGATAAGCGTTCTGAAGCAGCTATGGAAAAAAGAAAAAAACAAGGGTATTTTTAAAATTTGCCTTTAGCAATTGGCTATTAGCCTTTAGCGGAAAATGAAAACGATTACAAACTAAGCTAATAGCCAAAAGCTAATAGCGAACAGCTAATAAAAATGAAAGTACTAAAAATAGCAACAGCAGGAAGTGTAGATGATGGTAAAAGTACCTTAATTGGTCGTATTTTATATGATACAAAATCATTGACTGATGATAAATTAGAAGCAATAGAAGAAAAGAGCAAACAGCGTGGTTTTGATTATTTAGATTTTTCTTTAGCAACAGATGGTTTAGTTGCAGAACGTGAGCAAGGAATCACCATTGATGTTGCACATATTTATTTTTCAACGCCATCTAAAAGTTTCATTATTGCAGATACTCCAGGTCATATAGAGTACACTAGAAATATGGTTACAGGAGCTTCAACTGCACAAGTTTCTATTGTTTTAATTGATGCTAGAAACGGAGTGGTAGAGCAAACTTATCGTCATTTTTTTATCAATAATTTATTAAGAATTAAAGAGGTTGTAATCGCTATAAATAAAATGGATTTGGTTAATTTTTCTGAAGAGAAATACAATGTTATCAAAGGAGAAATTGAATATTTAGCAAGTAAAAGTGAATATAAAGGTCAGAATTTAACTTTCATTCCATTATCTGCTTTACAAGGGGATAATGTAGTTTCTGTATCAGAAAATATGCCTTGGTATACCGGTGTAACATTAATGCATCATTTAGAAAGTTTAGATACAGAAGATGTAAGTGATGTTTCTCAAGTACGTTTTCCTGTTCAAACAGTAATTAGACCAAAAACAGAAAAGTATCACGATTTTAGAGGATATGCAGGTAAGATTTATGGTGGAGATTTATCAGTGGGAGATGAGATTTCTGTTTTACCATCGCAAACAAAATCAAAAATTAAAAGTATTAATTTCTTCAATAAAGAGTATGCAACTGCTAAAAGAGGAAGTGCTGTTACGATCACTTTAGAGGATAATGTAAATGTAAGTAGAGGAGATATGTTGGTAAAAGTAAATGAAGAACCAACAATTGCAAAACAATTAGCGGCAACTATTTGTTGGATGGATAGAGAGCCTTTACAAGCATTGCAAAAATACTATATCAAACATGGTGTAAATGATGCGCAGGCGAAAATCACGAAACTATCAAGTATCATTAAAACTGATTTTTCTGGAATTGAAGAAAATCCATCTGAATTAGTATTAAATCAAATTGGAGATGTGCAACTAAAAGTAAGTAAACCATTGTTATTTGATTCTTATAAAGACAATAAATCTAATGGATCTTTTATTTTAATCAACCCAAAAACGAATAATACAGTTGGAGTAGGTTTTATAAAATAAAAGCCCCTTTTAATTCCCCGAAGGGGAAATTTAGCAAGTTTGCTAATAAATGAAAAAAATAGAAAATAATTAACAATATTCTTACCTACCGAGTAAGAGTTCCTTCCCCTTGGGAAGGTTAGGATGGGCTTTAATATGCAAAGTTTTAGAACCGAAATAGAAAATCCAATTGTAGAAAAAGATATTATTGAATTAGCAGATAAAATTGCTGCTTTCAATAACCTACAAATAGATGAAGAAAAATTTAGAAGTTTACGTTTAGCAAGAGGAGTTTACGGTCAGCGTCAACAAGGCGTTCAAATGATTCGTATTAAGCTTCCTTATGGTAAAGTAATGAGTAATCAATTACGAAGAATTTCTGAAGTTTCAGATGAATATTCAAGAGGAAGATTACATATTACAACACGTCAAGATATTCAAATTCACTATGTAGATTTACAACGAACGCCAGAATTGTGGGCAGCATTAGAACGTGATGATGTTACTTTACGTGAAGCTTGTGGTAATGTGGTAAGAAATGTTACTGCATCTGAAACTGCTGGGATAGATATTAACGAGCCTTTTGATGTTTCTCCTTATGCAGATGCATTGTATAAATTCTTTTTACGTAATCCTATTTGTCAAGAAATGGGGCGTAAATTCAAGGTTTCTTTTTCTTCTACGGATGAAGATACAGGTTTGTCTTATTTACATGATTTAGGATATATTGCTAAAATTGAAAACGGAGTTAGAGGTTTTAAAGTGATGGCTGCAGGAGGGCTAGGTTCTCAGCCAAGACATGCAGAAACGTTGTATGAGTTTTTACCTTCAGATAAAATTATTCCATTAATGGAAGGAGTTTTAAGAGTTTTTGATCGTTTTGGAGAACGTAAAAGTAGAGCCAAAGCAAGAATGAAATTTTTATTAAAAGATATCGGTTTAGAAGCTTTTAGAAACTTAATTGAAGAAGAACAAAAAGCAATTGAATTTAAAACGGTTGCTATTGATGTTGCCTCTTATGTGACGTCAAAACCAGTTACAATTGAAGCTCCAGAAGTAGAAATTAAAGACCAAACAGCTTTTGATTTGTGGAAATCAACAAACTTGATTCCTCAAAAACAAAAAGGATATGTTGCAATCGGAATTAAAGTTTTATTAGGAGATTTTTATACAGACAAAGCAAGGTTATTAGCAGATTTAGTTGAGACATACGCAGCAGGAGAAGTTCGTTTAACCTTACGCCAGAATATCGTAATCCCTTTTGTAAAGGAAGATTTAGTGCCACTTTTCTATTCGGAATTAAAAAAACTAGAATTTGTAGAAGCAGGTTATAATAAAGCGGTAGATATTACAGCGTGTCCTGGTACTGATACGTGTAATTTAGGAATTTCAAGTAGTACAGGAATCGCAAAAGAATTAGAAAAAGTAATTGCTGCAGAATATCCTCAGTACTTAAAAAATGAAGATTTAGTTATAAAAATCAGTGGTTGTATGAATGCTTGTGGACAACACAATATGGCAAACATTGGTTTTCAAGGAATGACAGTAAGAACTCCAGATAAATTAGTTGCACCAGCATTACAAGTTTTATTAGGTGGAGGTAATTTTGGAAATGGAAACGGAGCTTTTGCAGATAAAGTAGTAAAAGTACCAAGTAAAAGAGGTCCTGAAGCTTTGCGAAGAATTTTTAATGATTTTGAAGCAAATGGAAACGGACAGCAATTTGTTACCTATTATAAGGAAAAAGGAGAAAAATATTTTTACGATTTATTAAATGATCTACAAGACGTTACTAATTTAACTCAAGAAGATTTTATTGATTGGGGAGAAGAAGAAAAATATGTTAAAGCAATAGGAATTGGAGAGTGTGCAGGAGTTATGATCGATTTAATTGCCACTTTATTTTTTGAAAGTGAAGAGAAAATTGAAAATGCAAATGAAGCTTTTGAAAACGGAGTGTATTCTGGTGCTATTTATTATGCATATCAGTCTTTAGCCAATTCTGCAAAAGCAATGTTATTGGCAGCAGAAAAGAAAACGAATACACACGCAAGTATTATTTCTCAATTCGATGAAGAATTTATTTCAACAAGAAAAATAGACCTAGGTACTTCTTTTACAGATATGATATATCAAATTAATAAATTTTCGCCAACAAAAGATTTTGCATCAAAATATATAGACAATGCAACTATTTTTTTACAAAAAGTAAGAGCATATAGAGAAGCAGCAATAACAACAAAAGCTCTTTAAAGAATAGAATGAATATAAAGAAACCAAAATTAACAGTTGTTGGTGCAGGACCTGGCGATGTAGATTTAATTACAGTAAAAGCAATAAAAGTTTTAAAAACTGCGGATGTAGTTTTGTACGATGCTTTGGTGAATGAAGAATTACTAGATTATATAAACCCAGAAGCAGAACAAATTTTTGTAGGAAAAAGAAGAGGTTGTTATAAATATCAGCAAGAACAAATAAATGAATTAATTGTAGCTCGAGCAAAATCAAGCGGACATGTGGTTCGTTTAAAAGGTGGTGACCCATTTATTTTTGGCAGAGGTGCAGAAGAAATGGAATATGCTGCAAGTTTTGGTATAGATGTTGATGTTGTTCCTGGAATTTCATCATCATTAGCAGTAGCTGCTTATCAAAATATACCCTTAACAAAACGTGGAAGTGCAGAAAGTTTTTGGGTAATTACAGGCACAACAAAAGAGCATAAAAGATCTAATGATATTGCGTTGGCAGCAAAGTCAAGTGCTACTGTAGTTGTTTTAATGGGTATGAGTAAATTATCTCAAATTGTAAAGTTTTTTCAAGATGAAGGTAAAAGTAATTTACCTGTAGCAATTATTCAAAATGGAACTACTGTTAGAGAAAAAGTAGGAATTGGAACGGTAGCTACTATAGAACATATTGTTGCAGAAAAGGAATTAAAAAATCCTGCAATTATTGTGTTGGGAGAGGTTGTAAAACATCGTAAAATAATTTTAGATATAAAGCAACAATATGCAAATGTGTTACAAGGATAGTTTAATGGAAAGAAATAATTTATATCCTATTTTTTTAAAAACACAAAACTTACAAGTATTAATTATTGGAGGTGGTTTTGTGGCTGAAGAAAAGTTGACTTTTTTATTAAAGTCGAGTCCAGATGCAAATGTAACAATCGTTTCCCCAATGTTTAGAGAAGGTACAAAAGCCTTAGCTAAAAAAGGAAACGTAAAACTCATCAATAAAAAATACAGTAGACGTTACTTAAAAGGAAAACATATTGTAGTGGCAACAACAGAGTTTCCTAAAGTAAATGAAACTGTTTATGCGCATTGTAGAAAGCGAAGTATTTTAGTTAATGTTGCTGATAATCCTCCATTTTGCGATTTTTATATGGGAGGTATTGTAACCAAAGGGAATGTAAAATTGGCTATTTCTACAAACGGAAAATCGCCAACAACAGCCAAAAGATTGCGTCAATTTTTTGAGGATGTAATTCCTGAAAATGTAGATGATTTGGTACAGAATTTAAATGAGTTTAGAAAAACAATAAAAGGAGATTTCGAACAAAAAGTGGAAACGCTAAACGAATTCACCAAAGGATTAATTGAGAAAAAAGAATCTTAATATGATTACAACAGATATACTAATTATTGGAGCAGGACCAACAGGATTATTCACCGTTTTTGAAGCTGGATTATTAAAGTTAAAATGTCATTTAATTGATGCATTACCGCAACCTGGAGGTCAGTGTTCAGAGATCTATCCAAAGAAACCAATTTATGATATTCCTGCATATCCAGAAATTTTAGCAGGAGATTTAACTCAGAAATTAATAGAACAAACAAAACAATTTGAACCTGGTTTTACTTTAGGAGAAAGAGCAGAAACAATTGATAAGCAAGATGATGGAACGTTTATTGTAACAACCAATAAAGGAACAAAACATCATGCAAAAATTGTTGCAATTGCCGGAGGTTTAGGTTCTTTTGAACCAAGAAAGCCACTAATTCCTACTATTGCAAATTTTGAAGATAAAGGTGTAGAATACATTATTAAAGAACCCGAATTATACAGAGATAAAAAAGTTGTGATTTCCGGAGGTGGAGATTCTGCTTTAGATTGGGCTGTTTTCTTATCAAATGTTGCCTCAGAAGTAACTTTAATTCATAGAAGAAATGAATTTAGAGGTGCTTTAGATTCAGTTGAAAAAGTACAAGAGCTAAAGAATTTAGGAAAAATTAGAATGATTACTCCTGCAGAAGTAAAAGGAATTATTGGTACAGATAAAGTAACAGGTGTTGCCGTTGAGAAAAAAGGCGAAGATGCTTTTATTGTAGATACAGATCACTTTATCCCTTTGTTTGGTTTATCGCCAAAATTAGGTCCAATTGGAAACTGGGGATTAGAAATTGAGAAGAATGCGATCAAAGTAAATAATGCATTAGACTATCAAACAAATATTCCAGGAATTTATGCAATTGGTGATGTAAATACATATCCAGGAAAATTGAAATTGATTTTATGTGGCTTCCATGAAGCAACTTTAATGTGTCAAAGTGCCTACAAACGTATTTTTCCAAATAAAAAATATGTAATGAAGTATACAACTGTTGGTGGTGTAGATGGTTTTGACGGAACAAGAAAAGAAGCACCAAAAGCAGTAGTAAAAGCAATTCAATAGCACAATTTTTGTTAGGTTTATGTAATTTTGCAGACAATAACAATAAAAGAGAAAAAAGATGCAAGACATCAATATAAAAATAACAGATAGAAACGGTGAAACTCATGAAGTTGTAGCGCCAACAGACATGGCAATGAACTTAATGGAAGTAGTTCGTTCTTATGAATTGGCAGAAGAAGGTACAATTGGAGTTTGTGGAGGAATGGCGATGTGTGCATCCTGTCAATGTTATGTGGTGTCAGATCATAAATTACCAGAAATCACGGATGATGAAGATGCGATGTTAGCAGAAGCGTTTAACGTAGAAGATAACAGTAGATTAGGATGTCAGATACAGATGACATCAGAAATGAACGGGTTAGAAGTAGTATTAGCTCCAGAAATGTAATAGCTAAAATGAAGAGAGCTGAAGAAATTGTAGTATTAAAAAACTATAGTATGTGTTTAAGAGATGCTGTAGAAATTTTCACCAAAGAAATTATCAATAATTTATTTGATGCAAATCATTTGGCAGAAAAAGGTGCGCAAACAAAAAATAAATTTCTAAAGATTCTAGAGCGATTGTCTATTGAAAACGGTGAAGATATTTGGAGAAGTTTTAATGATTCTTTTTATGGAATCAGACAAAAATTAGATTTAGATGCTATTGCTGCAGAAAAAAATGATCCTGCTTCTAAAAGTTTAGAAGAAATTTATTTAGCG
This sequence comes from Polaribacter sp. SA4-10, assembly GCF_002163835.1. Lineage (NCBI taxonomy): Bacteria > Pseudomonadati > Bacteroidota > Flavobacteriia > Flavobacteriales > Flavobacteriaceae > Polaribacter > Polaribacter sp. SA4-10. The sequence goes on from NZ_CP019331.1 coordinate 2,743,039, forward strand.
TATCCTGGTTTTTATGCAATTGCTGTTCACCGTTTAAGTCATAAATTGTTAAAATTAGAAGTTCCTGTTTTACCAAGAATGATGAGTGAATTTGCGCATAGTTCAACAGGTACAGATATACACCCAGGTGCAGAAATAGGGGATTCTTTTTTTATAGACCATGCAACAGGAATTGTTATAGGAGAAACTACTGTTATAAAAGATAATGTGCAAATTTTTCAAGGAGTTACATTGGGAGGTATTCAAGTAAAAAAAAGTTTAGCATCTACAAAAAGACACCCAACTATAGAAAGTGGAGTTGTTATTTATGCAAATGCAACCATTTTAGGTGGAGACGTTGTTATTGGAGAAAATTCTGTAATTGGAGCAAATGTTTGTATCACAGATTCAGTCCCAAGTAACTCAATTGTAACAGTGCAATCAGAAAATAATATTTTTCAAAAAAGAAATTAATATGAAAACTAAAACTATTATAGATTTTGTAGGAAATACCCCACTTGTAGAAGCGAAAAATATTTTACAAAAAGAAGGTGTTACGTTATTGCTAAAATTAGAAGGTAATAATCCTGGAGGAAGCGTAAAAGATAGAGCTGCTTATAATATGATTTCTGAAGCAATTAAAAGAAAAAATATTAGAAAAGGAGACACTTTAGTTGAAGCAACTAGTGGAAACACTGGTATTGCATTAGCGTTAATGGCAAAAGTTTTAGGTGTTAATATGGTATTGGTTTTACCAGAAAATTCAACTGAAGAAAGAATAAAGACAATGCGTTCTTATGGGGCAAAAGTAATTTTAACTTCAAAAGAGTTAGGTATGGAAGGCTCTAGAGATCATGCGTTAAAATTGAAGTATAAAAAAGGATATTATCGTTTAAATCAGTTTGATAATACAGATAATTCTAAAGCACATTACAAAACTACGGGTCCAGAAATTTGGAGAGATACAGAAGGAGAAGTAACACATTTTGTTTCAGCAATGGGAACAACAGGCACTATTATGGGTGTTTCAGATTATTTAAAAGAACAAAATCCTAATATAACTATTATTGGAGCGCAACCAAGTGAAGGATCTCGAATTCCTGGAATAAGAAAATGGACAGAAGAATACATGCCAGCAATCTTTACACCATCTAAAGTAGATGAGGTAATTGAAGTAAGCGAAAAAGAAGCAAAAGCTATGACACAGAGGTTAGCGTCTGAGGAAGGTATTTTTGCAGGTATGAGTAGTGGAGGTTCGGTAGCAACTGCGTTAAAAGTTGCTAAAAAGATAGACAAAGGAGTTATTGTTGCTATCATTTGTGATAGAGGAGATAGATACTTATCATCTACTTTGTTCGAAAAAGATTAGATTTTACAAATAGATTCTGCAAATAAAAAAATAATCCTTTTCTTTGTAAAATAGTTCATTAACTTATTGATTACGTTATCACGAAAGGCAGAGGGATTAGACCCGTTGACGCCTTAGCAACCCATTTCTTTTCGAAATAAAGGTGCTACATTCTACAGTTTATCCTGAACTTATTTCAGGAATTAATCTGACAGATAACAGCGAAAAAATTACTTTTCCTGATGACATATTGATGAAAATATCATAATAATGTCAAATATATATAAAGCTTTACAAGAACGAATTTTGGTTTTAGACGGTGCTATGGGCACGATGCTACAAGCTTATAAATTTACTGAAGAAGATTTTAGAGGAGAACGCTTTAAAGAATATCCAACACCTTTACAAGGCAATAATGATTTGTTGTCTCTAACGCAACCAGAAGCTATCAAAACCATTCACGGAAAATATTTTGAAGCGGGTGCAGATATTATAGAAACCAACACTTTTTCTGGTACTACAATTGCAATGGCAGATTATCAAATGGAAGATTTGGTGTATGAACTAAATTACCAATCTGCAAAAATAGCCAAAGAAGTTGCAAATGAATTTACTGCAAGAGAACCTCATAAACCACGTTTTGTAGCAGGTTCTATTGGCCCAACAAATAGAACTGCAAGTATGTCTCCAGATGTAAATGATCCTGGTTATAGAGCTGTAACTTTTGATGATTTAAGAATTGCATACAAACAACAAACAGAGGCTTTAATTGATGGTGGAATAGATTTATTATTGGTTGAAACAGTATTTGATACTTTAAATGCAAAAGCAGCTTTGTTTGCTATAGAAGAAGTAAAAGAAGAAAGAAATATAGACATTCCAATAATGTTAAGTGGAACGATTACAGATGCTTCAGGAAGAACATTATCTGGGCAAACTGCAGAAGCTTTTTTAATTTCTGTTTCTCATATTCCATTATTATCTGTAGGATTTAATTGTGCATTAGGCGCCAATTTATTACAACCACATTTAGAGGCGATTGCGAACAAAACGGATTTTGCGATTTCTGCACACCCCAATGCAGGTTTGCCAAATGCTTTTGGGGAGTATGATGAATCTCCAGAAGAAATGGGTGAGCAAATTGAAGAATATTTAAAGAAAAATTTAATCAATATTATTGGTGGTTGTTGTGGTACAAGTCCAGAACATATTAAAGTCATTGCAAATATTGCTGCAAAATATAAACCAAGAAAACATGCGGAACATGTTTCAAAAGTTAACTAGCGGGAAAGAAGATGAAAGTGAAACAAACTAAATACATGCATTTATCAGGATTAGAGCCACTAATCTTGAATGAAAACAGCAATTTTATAAATGTAGGTGAAAGAACGAACGTGGCAGGATCTAAAAAATTCTTACGTTTAATAAAAGAAGAAAGATTTGATGAAGCTCTAGATGTTGCAAGACATCAAGTAGATGGAGGAGCTCAAATTATAGATATTAATTTCGATGATGGTTTAATTGATGGAAAAGAAGCGATGGTTCGTTTTTTGAATTTAATTGCTGCTGAACCAGATATCTGTAGAGTCCCAATTATGATTGATAGTTCTAAATGGGAAATCATTGAAGCGGGTTTAAAAGTAGTACAAGGTAAGTGTGTTGTAAATTCTATTTCTTTAAAAGAAGGGGAAGAAAAATTTATTTGGGAAGCAAAACAAATAAAACGATATGGAGCTGCAGTAATTGTTATGGCTTTTGATGAAACGGGACAAGCAGATAGTTATGATAGAAGAATAGAAATAGCAAAACGTTCTTATGATGTTTTAGTTCATAAAGTTGGCTTTGCATCCGAAGATATTATTTTTGATTTAAATATTTTTCCTGTTGCTACAGGAATGGATGAGCATAAAAGAAATGCTATTGATTTTATTGAAGCAACACGTTGGGTAAGACAAAATCTTGAAAATGTATCTGTAAGTGGAGGTGTAAGTAATGTGTCGTTTTCTTTTAGAGGGAATAATGGCGTTAGAGAAGCAATGCATTCTGTGTTTTTATACCATGCAATTCAAGCAGGTATGAATATAGGTATTGTAAACCCTGCCATGTTAGAAATTTATGATGACATTCCAAAAGATTTATTAGAACGTGTAGAAGATGTAATTTTAGACAGAAGAGAAGATGCAACGGAACGTTTGTTAGATTTTGCTGAAACCGTAAAAGGGTCTAAAGTAGGTAAAACTGCAGATTTATCTTGGAGAGAAAAACCATTGCAAGAAAGAATTACACACGCTTTGGTAAAAGGAATTGATGCTTTTATTATTGAAGACGTAGAACAAGCAAGACAAGAAGCAGAAAAGCCAATCGAAGTCATTGAAGGAAATTTAATGATTGGTATGAATGTGGTTGGAGATTTATTTGGAGCAGGAAAAATGTTTTTACCACAAGTAGTAAAGTCTGCACGGGTAATGAAAAAAGCGGTAGGTTATTTAAATCCTTTTATAGAAGAAGAAAAAGGCGATTTACAAGAACCTGTTGGTAAAATTTTAATGGCAACTGTAAAAGGGGATGTTCATGATATTGGTAAAAATATTGTAAGTGTTGTTTTGGCTTGTAATAACTACGAAATTGTAGATTTAGGAGTGATGGTTCCACCAGAAAAAATTATTGAAGCCGCTAAAAGAGAAAACGTAGATGCCATTGGGTTATCTGGTTTAATAACGCCTTCTTTAGATGAAATGGTGTATTTAGCCAAAGAAATGGAACTTCAAAATTTTGTATTACCATTACTTATTGGTGGCGCAACAACATCAAAAGCACATACAGCAGTTAAGATAGATACACAGTATAAAAATGCAGTTGTTCATGTAAATGATGCATCTAGAGCTGTTACAGTTGTGGGTGATTTATTAAACAAAAAAACGTCACATATTTACACTGCAAAATTAAAGAAAGACTATGATGAGTTTAGAACTAAGTTTTTAAAACGAGGTAAAGAAAAATCATATGTTTCTATTGAAGAAGCGCGTAAAAGAAAATATAAAATTGATTGGAAAACAGCAGAAATTATAAAACCTAATCAATTAGGTATTCAAGTTTTAGAGCAGTTAAGTTTAAGAGAATTAGTTCCTTTTATAGATTGGAGTCCGTTTTTTAGAAGTTGGGATTTACATGGTAAATTTCCGGCTATTTTAACTGATAAAGTTGTGGGTGAACAAGCCTCTATAATGTATGAAGAAGCACAACAAATGATTAAAGAAATTATTGCAAAACAACTTTTAAAGCCAAAAGCAGTTTTTGGTTTGTTTGAAGCAAATTCTATTAATGAAGATGATATTTCTGTTCAGAAAAAAGGAAAAGAAGTTGCTATTTTTAGAACTTTACGTCAGCAATTAAAAAAGCGTGAAGGAATTCCTAATATAGCATTGTCAGATTTTATTGCTCCAAAAGAAACTGGGGTAACAGATTATATGGGGGCTTTTTGTGTGGGAATTTTTGGAGCACAAGAATTAGCAGATAGTTACAAAGAAAAAGAAGACGATTATAATGCAATTATGGCGCAAGCAATTGCAGATAGGTTTGCAGAAGCATTTGCAGAATACTTGCACAAACAGGTGAGAACAAAATTTTGGGGTTATGATGCTGATAAAGATTTAACAAATGATGATTTAATTAAAGAAAGTTATAAGGGAATTAGACCTGCACCCGGGTATCCTGCGTGTCCAGATCATTTAGAAAAAGAAACCATTTGGGATGTACTAAAAGTAGAAGAAAATATTGGAGTTACTTTAACTGAAAGTTTAGCAATGTGGCCGGCAGCATCGGTTTCTGGGTATTATTTTGCAAACAAAGAAGCAAAATATTTTGGTTTGGGTAAAATGACAGATGATCAAATTACAGATTATTCAGAAAGAAAAGGCATTACAAAAGCGAAAGCAAGAAAGTGGTTGCATCCTAATATTGCAGAACAATAGAAAATGGAATTTATAGAATTACATTTAGGAAGCTATATTATTTCTCATGGTTATGATAAGAATAACAAAGAGCTAGTTGTACCTATTCTTGCAGGTAAATTTGGTAAAAAATTAGTTGCAGTTTAACGAATTAAATCTTTAAGTGAAAAATATAATCTGACAGATTATGTAGATGGAAGATGGATATATTGGGAATATCAAGAAGATTTTGAAGATGTAAAAAAGTGACTAAGTAAGCAGCGTTAGATATTGAAACCGTTCAAATAGCTGCTCATATTTTTAACCTTTTTATGCTGAACTTGATTCAGTATAAAAAGATATAGTGAAAAGCGCGACCTGAAAAGAAACTCCAAAAAAAATAAAATACTGAACTAAATTCAGCATAAATGAAAATTACAGATCACATAAAAAAAGCAGCAGGAAAAACATTGTTTTCATTTGAAATTATTCCGCCAAAAAAAGGAAATAATATTCAAGATTTATATAATAATATAGATCCATTAATGGAATTTAACCCACCTTTTATAGACGTTACAACTTCGAGAGAAGAGTATGTGTATATTAATAAAGCAGATGGTTTATTAGATAGAAAAATAACTAGAATGCGTCCTGGAACTCTTGGTATTTGTGCTGCAATTAAGCATAAATATAATGTAGATACAGTGCCTCATGTGTTGTGTGGAGGTTTTACAAAAGAAGAAACAGAGTACCTTTTGGTAGATTGTCATTATTTAGGAATTGATAATGTAATGGCGTTGAGAGGAGATGCAATGAGTCATCAAAAGTATTTTACAGCAAATGACGGAGGGAATCATTATGCTGCAGATTTAGTATCTCAAATTAATGATTTGAATTCTGGAAAATATTTGCACGATGTTATAGAGTCTACCACTAAGCCAGATTTTTGTATTGGAGTTGCAGGGTATCCAGAAAAACATTTAGAATCTCCATCATTACAAACTGATTTAAGACGTTTGAAGGAAAAAGTTGATGCTGGTGCAGATTATGTAGTAACGCAAATGTTTTTTGATAATCAGAAATATTTTGAATTTGTAGAAGCTGCCAAAAAAGCAGGAATTAATGTGCCTATTATTCCAGGAATTAAACCAATTGCTGTAAAACGTCATTTGCAATTATTGCCTCAAGTTTTTAGAATTGATTTACCAGAAACATTAATTTCTAATGTTGAGCGTTGTAAAACAAATAAAGATGTTCGTCAAGTAGGAATTGAATGGGCAATTCAACAATCTAAAGAATTATTAGCAGCAGGTGTTCCTGTATTGCACTATTATTCTATGGGTAAAAGTGATAATATACAAGCAATAGCATCTGAGTTGTTTTAATTAAAACAATGTTCTTGAAGTTTTATTTTAAGTATAAACACAATTTATAGACAAATAGTAAAAAGTAATTTTTGTAAAATAGAAGTAGTTAAAATTTTGATTACTTTTGTAGCATAAAACTAGAATAACAATTTAAAAAAAATAATATGGCATTAGAAATAACAGATGCAAATTTTGAAGAAGTAGTATTAAAGTCTGATAAGCCAGTATTGGTAGATTTTTGGGCTGCTTGGTGTGGACCTTGTAGAATGGTTGGACCAATAGTTGATGAAATTTACGCAGAATATGAAGGTAAAGCGATTGTTGGTAAAGTAGATGTTGATGCAAATCAAGAATTTGCAGCTAAATACGGAGTACGTAATATACCAACTGTTTTAATCTTTAAAAACGGAGAAGTTGTAGATAAACAAGTAGGTGTTGCACCTAAAAATGTTTACACGGGTAAAATTGATGCTGTTATATAAATAGTATTATTTTTTTTTAATAAGATAAAGGTTTGGCTAACGTCAAACCTTTTTTTATTTTTAGAACTTTAATAGTATGCAACTCTATTTTACTACATACACATATAGCTTGTGTTTTCTATGTGCCTTTGTGGTTTTAAGGTTTGTATTTTTTAATTAAACCAGAATGATGAAGAATTTTTTATACCTATTATGTATTGTGTTTTTTGTTTCTTGTGACAAGCAAGACAATAAACTAAAACTTGAAACAGGAATCTCTTTTGAATTGTCAAAATATAGAAAGCAACAAATTTCTGATGTTGTTTATAATTTGCATTTTAAAATTCCGAAAGAAAAAACCAATCCTATTTCTTCAATATTGGAAGTAAATTTTATCATTAATGATTTAGTAAACGATGTGTTTCTAGACTTTAATGAAGATGCTTCAAAACTACATTCAATCAAAGTAAATGGTAAAAAAACAGCAATTCATCATCAAAAAGAACATGTAATTATTAATAAAAAATTATTGAGTTTAGGTAAAAATAGTGTTGAAATATTTTTTGATGCAGGAGAAAAATCACTCAATAGAAATGAAGAATTTTTATACACGCTATTGGTTCCTGATAGAGCAAGTACATTATTTCCTTGTTTTGATCAACCAGATATAAAAGCCAAATACAATTTAAGAATTACAGCTCCAAAAGATTGGAAAGTTCTTTGTGGTGCTTTTGAAGAAAGTAGTTTAGAGGTTGATGATTTTACAGAACACAATTTTGCAACTTCAGATTTAATGAGTACCTATTTGTTTTCTTTTGTAGCTGGTAAATTTACCCAAGAAACTAAAAATCCAGGAGCGTTTGATATGCGCTTTTTATACAGGGAGAATAACAAAGAAAAGATAACTGAAAGTGTTGGTGAAGTATTTAAAATTCATCAGAATTCTATCGATTTTTTAGAAGAATATACCGCTGTTAAATTCCCTTTTCAAAAAATGGATTTTGCTGCAATTCCACCTTTTCAATATGGAGGTATGGAACATGTTGGTGCAATTCAATACAGACAATCGTCGTTGTTTTTAGATAAAAATGCAACTCAAAATAGAAAATTAAGTAGAGCAAAATTAATTGCACACGAAACTTCACATATGTGGTTTGGAGATTTGGTTACAATGAAATGGTTTAATGATGTTTGGATGAAAGAAGTTTTTGCCAACTTTATGGCAGATAAAATTATGAATCCTGTTTTCCCTGAAGTAAATCATGATTTAAACTTTATGATGAGTCATTACCCAAGTGCCTATTCAGAAGACAGAACAAAAGGCACTAATGCTATTCGTCAATATTTAGGAAACCTTAAAAATGCAGGTTCTTTGTACGGGAGAATTATTTATAACAAAGCGCCAATTATGATGCGTCAGTTGGAGTATTTGTTGGGTGAAGAAGGTTTTAGAGATGGAATTCAAGAGTACATAAAAACCTACCAAAACTCAAATGCAGATTGGAATGAATTGGTTTCAATTTTGGATAAAAAATCACCAGCAGATATAAAAAACTGGAGTGATGTTTGGGTAAATTCATCGGGAAGACCTATTTTTTCTGAAGAGATTAAATATGATGAAAAAGGAAATGTTACGAAGTTTATTATTCATCAAAATGCAGAAGATGGTTCTGATAAAGTTTGGACACAGTCTTTTAAAATTAAACTGTTAGATGAAAGTGGGTTTGAGAAAGGGATCAATATAGAAAACATGGGCGCTTCTTTTGATATCTCTGAAGCCGTTAAAGATTTTAAGCCTGAGCAAGTTTTATACAATACAAATGGTTTTGGATATGGTGTTTATCCTATTTATAAAATTAAGATTTCTACTTTTAAAGAGATCAAAGATGAGGTTTCTAGAGGATATCAATTTATTAATCTATATGAAAATATGTTACTAGGAAATGAAATTCCATTAACAACGTTTCAAGTTTTTTTAGATGCGATTCTTATAGAAAAAAACGAATTAATAGTAAATTATTTATCAGGAAGAATTGAAACTATCTTTTGGTCATTTTTACATCAAGAACAACAAGATAAAATTCAAAATAAAACAGAGAATAGCATTGCTGTTTTACTAGAGAAAGAACTGCCAGCAAATATTAAAAAAACGTTATTTGGTTTATATCAATCAATTGCAATTTCTGAAGAAGGAAAAGAAAATTTATATCAAATTTGGAAAGAAAATAAGAAGATTAAAAAGCTGTTTTTAAATGAAAATGATTTTACTTCATTAGCAATAAAATTAGCAATTTTTAAACATTCAAAAGCGGCAGAAATAGTAGAAGAACAACATACTAGAATTTCAAATAAAGATCGATTAGAGCGTTTTAAATGGCTGATGCCATCACTTTCTAATGATGATGAGGTAAGAGCTACTTTTATGAGTTCTCTTTTACAAAAAGAAAACAGAGAAAAAGAGTCTTGGGTTCAAACTGCTTTGAGTACGATTCATCATCCGTTAAGACAAAATTCATCAACAAAGCATTTAAAGTCGGTTTTAGAAAAATTAGAAGAAGTACAATTAACAGGAGATATTTTCTTTCCTAAAGGATGGTTAGCTAGTTCTATTGGTAATTATTCATCTAAAGAAGCTTTTGATATTTTACAGCAGTTTCTAAAAGAAAACCCAAATTATAATCCAATTTTATTAAAAAAGCTATTGCAAACTACTGATAATTTAACCAGAGCTCAAAGCATTAAAAAATAACATGAATTTATCCGAAGTTAAAACATCTGAAATTAAAAACTTAGACCTACTTGCAAAACAAGTGGTAGAAGGTTTTGTAACAGGTATTCATAAAAGCCCATTTCATGGGTTTTCTGTAGAATTTTCTGAGCATAAATTATACAATAAAGGAGAAAGTTCAAGGCATATAGATTGGAAGCTTTTTGCAAAGACAGAAAAATTATATACCAAAAAATATGAAGAAGAAACAAATCTTCGTTGTCATATTATTATAGATAATTCTGCTTCTATGCATTACCCAGTTGTAAAAAAGCAATCTTTAGGTACTCTAAATAAAATTGGTTTTTCTGCAGTTGCAGCAGCTTCTTTAATGGAGATTTTAAAAAGGCAAAGAGATGCTGTTGGTTTAAGTATCTATTCTGACTCTTATGAGTATTATGCACCAGAAAAAGGATCTGCGCGTCATAGGAAGATGATTTTGCATCAGCTAGAACAATTACTGGTTTCAAGTTCTAAGAAAACTACAGAGACGTATAAATATTTACATGAAATTGCAGAAAAGATTCATAGACGGTCATTAATCTTTCTTTTTACGGATATGTTTCAACCAACAAAAGATAATAAAGCCCTTTTTGAAGCTTTACGTCACCTAAAATATAACAAACATGAGGTGGTTTTGTTCCATACTTATGATGAAAAAACAGAATTAAGCTTCGATTTTGACAATGCACCCAAAAAATTTGTAGATGTTGAGACTGGGGAAGAAATAAATATCTACGCAGAAAATATTCAAGAAAAATATAAAGAATTTGTTAGTGCGTATTTTAAAGAGTTGAAAAATAAATGTTTACAGTATAAAATAGATTATGTTCCTGTAGCTATTAACCAAGGATTTAATGCGGTTTTAACCGCATATTTAATAAGAAGAAAAAAAATTAAATAATTTTTGATTTTATGCTTGTGTACTTAAAAATGTGTGTTATATTTGCACCCGCTATAAGCAACGGTTTGGTAGTTCAGTTGGTTAGAATACCTGCCTGTCACGCAGGGGGTCGCGGGTTCGAGTCCCGTCCAGACCGCTTAAAAAGTCCTTAACAATCTATTTATTAGAGAGTTAAGGATTTTTTGTTTTCTGTTTAGTCCGTGTTCTTTTAAGTTGTTTTCTATCTTCGGTTTAAAATCCAAAAAAGGTAAGTTATTTAATGGAGGATTAATGAATTGTATTTATTGTTAGTGACTTCTTTAAAAGAGTTAAGTGTCTAAAAAAAACTTACTTCTATGTTTTGCTAAAATTGATGCTTCATTTAATTTTTTATTTTATTTTTGCGAATAAATTATTATATAAGAGTTATATGATTGCAAATTTAAAGGTACTTGTTGTTGAGAATAATATATCAAATTATAAGTTAATTGAAGCTTATTTTAAGAAATATTTCCCCACTATTGAAGTCCTAGGACCTGCAAAAAGCTCAAAGGAATTTGTTGATTTATACTTTAAAATAAACCCAGATATTCTGTTGCTTGATATTATTTTAGATGATGATAAAACCTCGCTTGAAACATTAGCTGAATTAGGCCTTATCACTGCCGAAATTATTATTACAAGTTCTTTTGAACAATATGCTTTAGATGCAATTAACAAACACAGCGTTTCTGCCTATTTAGTAAAACCTATAGATGTTTTTAGTTTTAGAAATGCTTTAGCTGTTGCTGTTCAAAATATTGATATAAAAAGGAGAAATATTAAGAGTGATAATTACGGCTATAATAATAAAAAAAATATAGCAGTTGCTACAATTGACTCTATAGATTTAATAGAAATTAATGATATTTTGTATTTAGAGGCAGATGGTACCTATACTGTGTTTTACCTAGAAAACAAAGACCCAGTAGTAGCATCAAAAAATATTGGAGTATATGATAAATTAATGCCAGGAGATAGTTTTTTTAGAATACACCACAAATTCCATGTTAACGTTAACAAGGTTGTTAAAGTTTTTAAAGCCGATGGTTATTATTGCGTATTGAATAATGGAAAACACCTATCTATAGCGTTAAGAAGGCAAGAACAATTTAAAAAATTTTTAAATATAAAATAATTCTAGTTTTCTTAGAAAACAAACCCTTCATGGTGAAGTCTCTAATTTAACAAATTAGATAGGACTTAGTGGGTTGTTAAAATATTTTTTTAACAACTATTTCTGTACAACTGCACTTATTGCTCTTTAGGGGGCATTTATATGTTCACTTTCGCTTTAAATCTTAGTAAGGTTTATTTTTGCTAGTTACTAAACAGCAAGAAATAAGATATGAAAAAAATTATAATTTTAATAGTTGGCCTTGTAAGTGCCAATGTTGCATGGTCTCAAGATCTGCATGTAGGTTCAGGAGCAGCAATAACAACGTTACCCGGTAGCGTATTATTTTCAGGAAGCAATACCTCCGTAGATGCATCAGCAAGCTTAACCACTACCTCAGATGCTACTGTAAGTGGCTCTTTTATTGTGAGTGGCACCACAACAGGAGACATTACGTATAAGCGTTATATACCTGACACTGATTGGCATTTGGTTTCTGCACCTGTTACAAGTCAAAGCATTCCTACTTTTGTAGGGGTTGCTGGCAATGCAGTAGCTCAAAGTGGTACAACAAGTAATTACGGGGTGTCTTATTACAACAACACCAATGCTGCGGGTAATCGTTGGACGTATCATAATACGGCAACCACGGCTCCAGAAAATCAAGAAACATTAACAAATTTTGTTTCGGGGCAAGGGTATAGTATGAAGAAGGCCGCTACTGGCGCTTACACCTTTACTGGTGCCATGGCAAACACAGATGTTGCTGTGTCAATACCAACTGTAAATGCTGGTACGCATCGTTGGAGTTGTATTGGAAACCCGTTTCCATCATTTTTAGCTGTAAATAATGCTGCAAATGCAGTGGCAAATGTGTTAACAGGTAACCTTGGTAATTTAGACCCAAGTTTTGCTTTTTTATATGTTTGGAATGGAACTTCTTATGATCCTATAGGGCTTTCGGATACTGCTTTACAGTTAGCTCCAGGGCAAGCTTTTATGGTGAAAGCAATTAATTTGAATGAAACATTTACCTTTAGCAAAGGTTTACAAAACCATAACAGTGGTCCAACCACTTTTTATAAAGGGAGTTCTTCAATACCTACTATTTTAGTAAATCTTACAAGTGGTGCTGTAAACAAAGCTACAAAATTAACGTTTTTAGACAGCTCAACTACAGGTTTAGATGTAGGGTATGATGCAGGTGCCTACCAAGACGGTACCCCTTCATTTTCTATAAACACCCATTTGGTATCCGATAGCCAAGGCATCGATTTTACCAGACAATCTTTACCAACAAGTGTTTTAGATAGTGAGGTAGCAATACCTTTATCTGTGTACGCTGCTGTAAATAAAAAATTAACATTTAGTGTAGCTGCTAATAATGTGCCAGACGGCGTAGCAGTCTATTTAGAAGATAGCTTTAACAATACTTTTACAAACCTAACCGATGCATCTGTAGAAATAACAACTACTACTGCTTTAAATGGTATTGGTCGGTTTTACCTACGTACCTCTAGTAGTGTCTTAAGTTTAGAGAATAACGTTGTAGATAATAGTGTAAACTTATATAAAACTTCTAATAGTACGCTAAAAATTACAGGTTTAAAAGCACAAGGTAATGCTACGCTTCAAATGTATAACATTGGTGGTAAAGAAGTATTGGCTACACAATTTGTTGCACAGCGTGTAAAAGAAATTTCATTACCAATGTTACCAACAGGCGTTTACATTGTAAGTGTTGTTTCTAAATTGGGTACGTTTCATAAAAAATTAATTATCGAATAAAAACTTCAATTAAATGAAAGTAAATAACAAGAAATTTGTGGAGCAAGAAAAAGAAGAAATCTCTAGAAAAGAAGCCATTTCTAAAATAGGAAATTATGGAAAGTATGCTGCTTTAACAGCATTAGGTACGTATCTAATTTTAAGTCCACAAAAAGCACAAGCTGCTAGTGCTGAGTCACCAGGTACTGGTTTCTAAAAATAAACACACAAATAGCATTTAAATAAAAATAACAATTAACTAACAAAAAAAGAAAATAAAATTATGAAAAAACTATTATTATGTGCTGCATTTATAGCGGCAAGTTTTACAACAGTTGCACAGGTTGGTGTTGGTACCGCAACGCCACAAGCAGCTTTAGATGTAGTGTCTACAACTAGTGGTGTTCTTTTGCCGCGTGTTGCTAATATTGCCGCAGTTACCGCTCCCGTAAATGGAATGCTTATTTACGATCTATCAAGTAACTGTTTTAAAGGGTTCGAAAATGGGGCCTGGACCTCTTGTTTTAATATTCAGGTAGGTGAAAATGATGTTGTATCTACTACCGGTAAAATATGGATGGACCGTAATTTAGGAGCAACACAAGTAGCCACTGGTAGTCAAGATTTTGCATCTTATGGAAATTTATATCAATGGGGTAGAGCTGCAGATGGCCACCAAGTAATAATGCGAGATGCAGCCACATTACCAAATGGTACTAATCCACCAAGCGGTTCTTCTTCATCTGCAGCAGGGCCAGTGGCTAGTGGTAGTGAAGGTGCAAACTTTATTACTGGTAATTCTGATTGGTTAAGTACACAAGATGATGTGCGTTGGAGCACTGGTACAGAAATAGCTCCTGTAAAAACTGCTAACGACCCTTGTCCATCTGGGTATAGAGTGCCAACCGAGACAGAATTAACCCAAGAACATCTTTCTTGGTCTTCTAATGATAGTGATGGAGCCATAGATAGCCCATTAAAATTACCTCTTGCGGGCCGCCGCTACTCCAGTAATGGTACGCTTTACAGTGTTGGCTCAAATGGCTACTATTGGTCAAGTACCGTAAGTAGTACGGGCGCACGTTTCCTGTACTTCGATAGCAGTAATGCTAACATGTACAATGACACTCGTACCTACGGCTTCTCGGTACGTTGCATTAAGGATTAATTACTTTGGGTTTTTGTACCCTTTATACTTAAACTGGTTGTCCCGTAGGGCAGCCAGTTTTTAAAACACCGCTTTAGCGGTCAAAATAAAAATTTAAAAAAGTAGGTTTGTTTTATACCTAGTTTGTTGTGTTCTTCTTTAAGCACCTAAGAGTTTCACGCAACAACAAGCAAACAACAAACAAAACCGTAACGTTGGTCTTTAACAAAAAAAGCAATGACTTTAAAAGAAAAAGTAACTTTAGCAGCACAACCTAATAGGTTGTACCTTTTTAAAGAAGGCATGTTTTACAAAGCGTATAACCAAAATGCAATGTGGTTTGTACAAAAAATAAAACGGTACAATGTAACGGTTAAATACATAAAAAATATACAGCAAGAGGTGTTTAGTATTGGTTTTCCTGTAACCTACTTAAATACATTAAATTTAAAGCCTTTTACTGCACAAAATATAGATAATACGGCTTCAAATTTATGTTGTTATACCATAACACAACAGCCTATAAAAACAACAAACTATATAAGTTGGTGTGCTAATTTGCCAAGGCCAAATGCACAACCAATACAAACAATAAAACCATACACAAACATACGTACGCAACTACAAAATTTTAATATGGCAATAAAAACACCTATAGAAGCCTTTGAGTTTTTAATACAGTTAAAAAAAATGTTATAGTGTGTTATTTTAGTATACAGTAACCCGTCTTGTTTGCACACATCTTGTTAGCCTGGGATAGTCTTACGCAATAGTAAGCAACCAAAAACCCACCAACTATAGAACCATATCCAAATAAAAATTGCAAAACTTAACAGAACAACTTTACTTCTCTTACTTAGATGCGCGTAAAAACAAACGTAACACGCATAATCAATTAGCTTTCGAGCTAGATTTAGAGCATAATTTATGCACTCTAGCAGCTCAAATTTATACCAATAGCTACCAACCAAAACCGGCTATTGCGTTTATAGTAAATAAACCTGTGCAAAGAGAAATTTTTGCAGCAGATTTTGCAGATCGTGTAGTACATCATTTAATTTACAGGTGTTTATACCATAAACACGTAGATCCTTTTTTTATAAAAGATAGTTACAGTTGCCGTAAGGGAAAAGGTACACTTTATGGCGTAAAAAGAGCAACTCATTTTATACGTTCTTGCACACAAAACTATACACAAGAAGCGTACATTTTAAAATTAGATATCTCGGGTTATTTTATGAATATGAGCCATAACTTACTATACAATAAAGTAATGGCTTTTATAACTAAAAAAGAGTATTTAGGCATCCCTTCAAAAACATTAATACAGCTTTTACGCAAAACAATTTTTGCAGATGTAGCTAGTAATTGCCACATAAAAGGTAGTAAAAGCGAATGGGTTGGGCTACCAAAAGATAAAAGTTTATTTAACAAACCCGCTGGTATTGGCTTGCCAATTGGTAACTTAACTTCACAAATATTTGGTAATATTTATTTAAATCAACTAGACCATTATATAAAAAACACCTTGCAAATTAAATATTATGGCAGGTATGTAGATGATATGATATTTGTGCATAAAAATAAAACAGTGTTAAAAAAAATAATACCCAAAATACAAGCACAGTTAGACATTGTTGGATTAACAATACATCCTAAAAAAATGTACTTGCAACATTACACAAAAGGCGTTTTGTTTTTAGGGCATTATATAAAGCCATACAGAGCGTATATAAGCAATCGTACAAAAGCAAATTTTTATAAGGCCATACCTACAATAAATCATTTAATTACTGCAAATTTTCAAATTACCTGGGAAACAATGATAAAAGTAAGAGCATTATTAAACGCTTATTTAGGTACTTTAAGCCATGCTAAATGTTATAACCTAATAGTAAAAACATTACAAAACCTAGACAGTAAATTTTATTACTTTTTTGGGTTCACAAAAAACTATTCTAAAACCTATATAAAAAAAGACTATTGGCTATGGCACTATACACAAACCTACCTGTTTACAAAACAAGCTACGATGTATTGTTAGACGTACATAGATATACAAACACCTTTACAAGAGAACATAAATACACGATAGGTGAAAAACTAAAAGAAGAAAGTATACAGGTGCTAATAGCTATTTTTAAAGCAAACAAAGCTAAAAAAAATAACAGATTAGTACACATAGATACCGCAAGAGAACATGTAGAGTTGTTACGTTTGCTATCTCGTATAGCAAAAGAGTTAGAGGTACTAACTGCAAGACTTTATGTGGCCTTAAACTTAAAAATAGAAGAAGTATCAAAACAACTAACAGCATGGCAAAAATACACGGCCGGAGCTATTACCTAAATTTTTTATAAATTTAATAATAGGAGTGTTTTGTAATCCTAACACAACTCTTACAAATTGTAAGGACATGTTTTTTTAAACATTTAGTATACAAATATATGTTGTATATTAAATTACAAGTTTGTGTTTAATAGTACCTCTTGCGGGCAACCGCAACAACAGTAATGGTACGCTTAACAATGTTGGCTCAAATGGCAACTATTGGTCAAGTACCGTAAGTAGTACGAACGCACGTAACCTGAACTTCAATAGCAGTAATGCTAACATGAACAATAACAATCGTGCAAACGGCTTCTCGGTACGTTGCATTAAGGAAAACAATTTTTGCCATGCTTTTAAAATAATAATTAAAAAAGAAAGATTAAGATGAGAAACGCATTACTACTAACATTATTACTAGCAAACATACTGCAAGCAAAGGCTCAAACACTAAAGGGCACATTAACACAACATAAAGGGCAAACAATAACCTTAATAGGCTTTAACTATTACAAAGCATTAGATTTAGACAAAACAGTTGCAGATAGCCTTGGTAATTTTAGCCTAAACTACCCAAAAAATTACAAAGGTATGGGCATCTTAAAAACCCAAGATAATAGTAGTTTAGTAATGCTACTTAAAAAATCTAAAACACAAATTACAGGCACACATTTAAAAGATGCAGCTAGTTTACAGTTTATAAATAGTAAAGAAAACAACCAATTTGTAACGTATGCAAAGACATATACCCAAGGCAAACAAGCGTACAGCGCATGGCGTTATCTAAAACCCAAGTATACAAATATAGAAACTTTAAAAACAGAAAAAAAAAGTACTACAAACAATAGACAAAGAGTTAGAACGTTTAGAGCAAGTAGCTGCCAATGCTATAAAATTAATACCAGAAAAAAGCTATTTACATTGGTTTTTACCCATGCAAACTTTGGTAAAAGACATGCCAGAAACCATCCATAAGTATACAGAGAACTTACCTAAAAACATACAGCAGTTTAGAAGTATAGACTTTAGCCACCCAAATTTTAAAACAAGTGGTTTATTTAAAGAATTGATAGAAGGGCATTATTTTTTACTAGAAAATATGGGGCAAAATTTAGACAGTGTCTATACCCAAATGAATACAAGTACAGATTATTTAATTAAAAGCCTAAAGAAGAATGACAGCTTGTTAAACACCGTTTCAGAAACACTGTTTAAATACTTTGAAAAACGAAGTTTATACCCTGCAGCAGCACATTTAGCTACCCAAATGCTAAGCCAAGACCAATGTGTGTTAAGCACCAGTTTAGCCAATACGATGCAAAAATATAAAGATTTAAAAGTGGGTGCTATTGCACCAGATATACAACTAGATGCAAGCACCACATTAAGTAGTATTAAAAAACCGGTATTGCTTGTGTTTGGTGCAAGTGGGTGTACACACTGCAAAAAAGAAGCTTTAGAATTATTAGGCTATTATGACACTTGGAAAGCCAGAAAAAATATAGAAGTAGTGTATATAAGCTTAGACACAGATAAACAAGCTTTTAAAACCACTTACCAAAATACGCCTTGGCAAACCTATTGCGATTATAAAGGTTGGGAAACCCAAGCAGCAAAAGACTATTATATAAACGCTACACCAACCTATTTTTTATTAGATAAAGATTTAAAAATATTGGTGCATCCTAGATCTTTAGGGCAAGTAGATGCTTGGGTTACTCACAAGTTGTAGTTGTTGTTATAAAGTTACCTCTTTGTTCTGCTACACTTGTTGTAGTATCTATAAAATAAGCATTTACAAAAAAAAATACGGACATAAATTCTGGGTAACAGTATAATTTTGTTATTGCTTTATACGTCTTCCTTCTTAAAAATAAAATTGAAACACAAACTACAAAAAATAACTATTTTTTATTATTTTAGAAACTAGATATTAAAAATAAAAAAATAGGACACCTTTAATTTTTTATCAGGTGTCATTTTTTAGAAACAGATAAACAACCATTTAAGATACTTTCTAAATATTAGAAACCACTTTTACACTTAAAGTACCCCATCTGTCTCCGCAAGAACGCAAACAGTTTGGTGGTGTTAATGCGCAAAACAAATTAAGTATTAAGAAAGTAACAGGTTATAGAGAAAGGCAACCTAGTTTAAGTAGACCAGATATACAATAGGCAGCTTATTTACAAAATCATAATAATCCAAATTTTTTGTCAAAACGAAGCAAAACGTTTAACAGGACAGGTAAGGGTGTTTAAAATGCTAAAAAAATGTATAAATAGGATAATGACCAAGTCTCTTTAATAGATTATAGTTATACTCAATACAAAAACAAGTCTAGAGCAATAGAACACAAAACTGTATTCATGGAAAGATAAGTATTGTGATTTTTAAGAAAAACAAGTTGTTAACTTTAAAACGATGGTGTAAAAGACGCTTCTACTTTACTTCTTATAGAAAAACAAAGAAACATATTAGTAGGAGTACACTATTGAAGAAAATAATTATAAAAATGGTAAAGCATTAGTTGTGAAGTTATTGAGTTTATTTTTTTTAAAATAGTTAGATTGTTTAAAAACTTGGTAACACCTGCGCTACAAATTCTCTTAACTTTTTACTTTATGTCTCCCTAAAATAACTTGTTAGATTATATATAGGTAATCAAAGTTACCTTCTCTTTTTTATCCGCCTTCCGTAAGTGTTAACCTAAAAGGTTTCTATAATTGGGTTAGAAGGGGTAATGTGTTGCTTAACGCTACGGTAAGCTATATTTATCAAGATATATGCCACTGGTTATTTTCAGTACTATTACTTAGTGTTTTTAGTATTAATACGGTGTTTATTTGGTATATATAAATCTATATTTGCCAACTCTTACAATAAATTAGACGATTATTTATTGTGGGAGTTGGCTTAAAACAATTTGCAACAAAAAGCACTTGGTTTTACTGTTTCATGTAAGGGTGCTAATACATGTTCTAATTTCACAAAAAAGACAAGGCATTTCTAAAGTTGTATACAAAGGTTTTAACCAGATATTTTTAGGAAATTTAAAGAATGTAGATGCAGTTGTTAAGTTTTTAATGCCAGGTTATATTGGTAAGAAAAGAATGATTACCTCATTTTAATTTAATAATTTTGACCTTAAAAAATAGATAAACACAGAATTAAGAGTAAAAACATAATGTTAATAAATAAGTAGATACTAGTCTTTAATTATATAAAGTTTTAGCAACTTCGGTAATAATAAGATTATGGAATTTAAAGATGTAAAAAACAACGAGCCTGATTTAGTAAAAGTAAGCGACACATTTTATAAAAGTGAAAAACACTTAGTTTTAGTAGGAGGAGAATATCCTTTAGTTGCTAGATTTGAAAAAGATATTTCAATTGATTATGAATACGAATCTTGGTTCTTTGAAGAGTACGATGATATAGTTGATGAAGTTACTCATTTTGCTAAAATAACAAACCTACCTAAATTGTAGTTGTTGCTAACTATAGAATATAAAACTTATTTTTTCATGATTATTAATGAAAAAGGAAGTACTAAGAAGTTATTGGTTACTCTTAAAAATAGATTCAAAGTAAAAAAAAAGAAATGATTAAAGATGCCTCTTCTTTAAAATAAGGTAAACAAATCAAACACAAGAAAATGAAACAGAATGTAAAGTTTTTAATAGAAGCGAATGAAACAAAACGAAAATTCTTGTCAATTATATCTCACGAGTTGGCAAATCAGTTTAACACAATACTAGGGTTTACAAGCTTATTAGAACAAGACTATGATACCTTCACAGATAAAGAAAGAAAAGAGTATGTTTCTATAATTAATTTACATGTCAACCGCAATTATAAAATAACAAAAAATCTTTTAAATTGGTCAAAGTCTCAACAAGATGGTATGGTTTTACTTAAGAAACAGATTAATGTTAGAAAGAGCGTTTTAGATTGTATTAAACCATATCAAACTTTAGCTTGTAAGAAGCAACTAGTTACAAGCTTAATTATTGAAGATTCGTTAACTGTTTTAGCAGATTTAAATTCTTTTAATACCATTTTAATAAATATATATAGTAATGCCATAAAGTTTTCATGTAAAGGTGAAATAATTATAAAAGCAGAAAAAAATAAAGAGGAAATTAAAATACAGATTATAGACCAAGGGGTTGGTTTTAAAAAAGAAAAAATAAATTCTACTTTAGGTACTAATAATGAAGAAGGCTCAGGTGTAGGGTTATTAATTGTCAAAGACCTTTTAGATGCACATAGGGGAAGTCTAGAAATTTCAAAAAACTTTTTAAAAGGTACTATTATTTCACTAAGATTTCCTTTAGGAAAATAGTTTAAACCTTTGGTGTGTTCCTGTGTATGTTTTTTGTTGGATACTCTCTTTTTTAGCGTAAGAAAATTAAATATATATTTTTTATAAACAAAACGCTCTACTTCCTTTTAATTTTTATTAGTGTATCATGCTTATTTGACGATGGAATTAACATTCCTGATAATAGCTGACAAAACGATAATAACGCAATATATTTAGATACAAATAACAGAACAATTAAAGTCAAATATTGTTGTCTATCTTAGATGTATCCAATCAAAATTTTTCAAAAATCTTAGGAAATTTTAATAGAAAGAATAATTAAAATTGAGGTTATGCTGGTTCTGTAGCAATCATCAATCAAATTATGGGAAAAGCGAGAGTTAACTCAACTGCTAATGGTTTAGCAATTCTATCCGAAAAGTTACCAAACAGCGTAAATTATATAAATACCTCAAAAATAAAAAGAGAATTAATGATATTACGTTACTTCTCTTTTTTAATGCGATTTTATACATCATTAAAATAGCTGTATTTTTTTAAAGAAATATTTCAAGTTGTTTTGCACCTATTTAGAAATATAGTGCAAACAGTTTTGCTTAAATTAATTAAATATATATATTTAAGAAAAATTGAGCAATTTGTCAATTCAATCTAAGTACTGATTAGCCTCAAATTGCTTTTGGTTCTCATACGATAGTTCATGAAATATTTAAAGTTTATTAATTTTAAAATAGGAAATAGTATTTTACTAATCGAACGAATTGGTTAGATGCTTGTCTTGAAAAATGGACAAAATTAAACTAAAATACAAGGTTTTAACCCTGTTTTTATTGAAGGTTTGTATGAAGTGAATAAACTAAGATATAAATAACAATTTAGTGATTGTTGTTTTATTGAAAATGAAAAAAGCAGTTAAAATTAACAAAACAGAGATAAAATAAAGCACAATAAATTAGTTTTATGACAGACATATCTACTAGAAAAGAACAAAACCCTTTATTAGCTCCCAAAGATTTAAAGCCAAGCAATGAAAACATGATAATTGAATGTTTATTGAATCCTGGAGTGTTTGAATTTAATGGAAAAATAGGTTTATTAGTAAGGGTTGCGGAAAGAACAATTCAAAAACAAGGCATTGTATCAGTGCCTATTTACAATAGTGTTGGAGAAGTTGAAATTCTTGATTTTAATAGAGAGGATCCAAAATTAGATTCCTCAGATGCTAGAGTTATTAATTATGATGGAACAGACTATTTAACAACCATTTCTCATTTAAGATTGCTTTTTAGTAATGATGGAATCAGTTTTGAAGAATCAGAGGAATATCCTTCTATTTTTGGCGAAGGAGAATATGAGTCTTTTGGAATAGAAGATTGTAGAGTTTCTAAAATAGATAGTACCTACCATCTTACCTATACAATGGTTTCTTCTAACGGAGTTGGGGTAGGATTAAGGACAACCAAAGATTGGAGGAATTTTGAAAAAAAAGGAATGATTTTTAGTCCTCATAATAAAGATTGCGCCATTTTTGAAGAAAAAATCAATGGACTATTTTATGCCTTACACAGACCTAGCAGTCCTGAATTAGGTGGTAACTATATATGGCTAGCAGAATCTCCTGACGGTGTTCATTGGGGAAATCATAAATGTATTGCTAAAACACGGATAGGAAAGTTTGATAGTAAACGTCTAGGAGCGGGAGCAGCACCAATTAAGACAGCAAAAGGGTGGTTAGAAATTTACCATGGTGCAACAGCAGAAAACAGATATTGTTTAGGAGCTATCTTATTAGATTTAAAGGATCCTTCAAAAGTAATTGCAAGATCAGAAGAGCCTATTATGGAGCCCATTGCAGCATATGAACAAACTGGCTTTTTTGGAAATGTAGTTTTTACGAATGGCCACTATGTAGATGGAGATATAATACATCTGTATTACGGAGCATCGGATGAATTTGTTTGTTCTGCAAACTTTTCAATTAATGAAATTTTAAAAACACTAGAACAATAATGGTAAAATTAGCAGGAGTAGGGTTAAAAGATTTTACAAGAAGTGCGAAAATATTGATACTTACAAATACAATTTATGCCTTTGTATTGCCCGTCATAGATATATTTGTAGCGTCTTATATTATGAGAAATTCAAATGACCCTTCAAAAGTTATTTTATACCAATTGGCTATTTATACAGGTATTCCTATTACTTTTTTTATAAATGGATATTTATTGAACAAGATTAATATCAAAAAATTATTCTCATTAGGAATGATACTAAGTGGAGTTTCTATGGTGTTTATGATGTCTTTAGATGAAATTAATTATACAGGAATAGCAGTTGCTGGTTTAATTATGGGAATGTCTTTTGGCTTATATTGGGCAAATAGAGACTATTTGGTGCTGGCTACAACTAAAGATAAGACACGAAATTTTTATTATGGCTTAGAAACATTTTTGTATACAATAATTGCATCTATTGTTCCTGTAATGATTGGGTGGTTTTTAATGAGTGGAAATGAAGGTGAAGGTAAAATTGCAAATGATGGTGTAAATGCAGCCTATAAAGTGATTACAATGATTGTTTTTGGTATCACAATTTTAGCTTCTATTGTATTTCATTTTGGGAAGTATGAAAAACCCAAGAGTGAGAAATTTTTATATTTCACGTTTCATAAACTTTGGAAAAAGATGCTACAATTGGCTGTTTTAAAAGGGTTGGCCCAAGGGTTTATTGTTACAGCACCAGCAATGTTGATGATGAAATTTTTTAATTCTGAAGGTGCATTAGGTTCAGCAATATCTATTGGTGCTGTAATAGCAGCAGTAATTATGCTTATTCTAGGTAAAATATCTAAACCAAAGCACCGATTAACAATATTCTCTGTAGGGTTAATTTGTTTTTTCTTAGCATCCTTTTTTAACGGTTTGCTGTTTAACACAACAGGTGTTATTATATTCATGTTTTTGTTATTGATAGCAAGACCAGTGCTTGATATTGCTTACTTTCCTATTCAATTAAAAGTGATAGATTTACTCTCATCAATAGAAAATAGAAATGAATTTTCATATATTTTAAATCATGAAGTAGGGTTGTTTATTGGTCGTTTTTTAGGAGCAGGAACTTTTTTGGTTATCGCTTTTTATATAAATACAGATGTTGCTTTGAGATATGCTTTATTAATTATTGGAGTGCTCCAATTACTTTCAATACCTATTGCAAAACAATTATTAAAACAACAAGATACACTTGAAAATGAACATAAAAAATAAAATGAAAAGAATTGTTTTTGCAGTTAGTTATAGCTTATTTCTAGCGGCATGTAGTCCTTCTAAATTTGACATAGCATCACCAGTTCAGCAAGAATCAATTCACAGAGTTGAAGAAATGCCAAATTTACCACAACCATTTAAAATATTGGATTTCAATGAAATTGCAAAGAATTATGATAAGTTGGTGTATGATCCGAATCAAACAGGTGAGTATTGGCCATTAATTTGGAAAGATAATTCTCGTAAAAACTTTGACCAAGAAACGTTTGGTATCTATACAGCTATGGGTGATGTTAGGCAAGGAAATGAACATTATGAAGGTATTTTTCATGAGTCTTTGGCAAGTATTGGCTCTGTTTTAGGCGGTAGTTTAGTAGGTATTAATAAATCCAATCAAAATGGTGAAAACTATGTTGGAATGCTGAAAAACTATTTCAATTCAGAAACGAAATGGAATATTATGATGAATAATACCAGTCCGGAAGTTGCGCAATTAGGAGGAGGTTATGCAAGAGATTGGTGGTATGATGTATACCCAAATGTTATGTTATATGCCGTAGCAGATTTTTATCCAGAAGAAAAAGGCTATGAACCAATACTTCGTTCAGTAGCAGATAAATTTTATGAAGCGGATGCTGTATTAGACGGAAATTATGACTATTCGTTTTTTAATTATGCAACTATGAAGCCTACAAAAAATTGGATTTGTGCGCAAGAAGATGTTGCTGCAGGTCATGCGTATGTTTTATATTCAGCGTATCAAAAATTTCAGGATCCTAGATATTTAGAAGGTGCAAAATCTTCTTTGGAAGCACTTCTAAATCAAAAGGAGAATCGGTTTTATGAAATATTAATGCCATTTGGAGCTTATGTTGCAGCAAGAATGAATGCCGAACAAGGCACTAATTATGATTTTTCAAAAATATTAGATTGGACTTTTGACGGTTCTTCTGTCTGTAGAGAAGGTTGGGGAGTGCTAGTTGATAATTGGAACGGTTATGATGTTTCTGGTATAGTAGGAAGTACAGTTCATAATGGAGGGTTTGGATTCTTAATGAATACGTTTGATACCATGTGGCCATTGGTACCTATGGTTCGTTACGATCAACGATATGCAAATTCTATTGGAAAATGGATGTTAAATGCAGCCAATGCATCTCGATTATTTTATCCAAATGAAATTCCTGATGAACACCAAACAATTCCTGAAGAAAAAGTACATACTAAAGGTGTAATTGCTTATGAAGCACTTATAAAAAAAGCACATTATGAGCAATATGAACACCTTGAAGCTCCGGTGGCAATTGGAGATGGAATGCACTGGAATAAAGACAATCCAAAAGTATCTCAATTTAGTGTTTACGGCAGCGGACATGTTGGAATTGCAGGTGCCATTATTTCTAAAACCAATGTAGAGAATATTCTTCAGTTAGATTTATTAGCAACAGATTTTTATAAAGAGAAAGCCTATCCTTCTTACTTATATTACAATCCAAACCCAGAAGTAAAGGAAGTAATTATTTCAACAGGAGAGCAAGAACTAATGATTTACGATGCCATGCAAAGAGCATTTATAGCAAAAAATATAACTGGCAGTTTTACTTTTAAAGTTGATAAGGAAAATTCATCTTTACTGGTTTTAGTGCCTCAAGATGCTGAAATTTTAGAAAAAGATGGAAAATTGTATGCCAATGATACTGTTATTGATTTTAGATATTCCAAAGTAAATTAAAAAAGTTGATAGTAATAATAGTTCTCTCATATCATTTTTAAATTGAATAGATGCGTTACCTAAAATCGATTATCATATTAGTAGTAGTAACATCAATAATGTATTCTTGTACAGATAAAGTAAAAATCGCTACTGAAAAAACTTGGTGGAAAGAGACTGTTTTCTATGAAATTTATATGCCCAGTTATAAAGATAGTGATGGTGATGGTTTCAGTGATTTTAAAGGGGTAACTTCAAAATTAGATTATATTGAAAACTTAGGAATTAAAGGTATTTGGTTAACTCCTTTTCTTAAATCGCCAAAAGTAGATAATGGATACGATGTTGCTGATTATTATAAAGTTGATCCAATGTATGGCTCATTAGAAGATTTTAAATTGTTCTTAAATGAAGCACATAAAAAAGATATAAAAATAATTATGGATTTAGTGGTAAATCATACTTCTACTGAATCAAAATGGTTTCAAGAGTCTAAAAAATCAAAGGATAATCCTTACCGGGATTATTATATTTGGAATGATAAACCCAACAATTGGGAATCATTTTTTGGTGGATCCGCTTGGGAATTAGACAGTACTACTAACCAATATTATTACCACCAGTTTGATGTTAAAATGGCCAACCTTAATTGGGGAAACCCAAAAGTTGTTGAAGAAATTCAGGATGTTTTAAGGTTTTGGTTAGACTTGGGTGTTGATGGATTTAGACTAGATGTCATTAATTTTTTAACTACTGAAGGTGTAACTTTAGACAATCCAACAAATAAAAAAGGAGAACAAGAACATCTAAATGACATCAATCAGAAAGGTGTTAAAGACGCCATGAAAATAATACGGGAAACTGTAAATGAATTTGACAATCGCTTTATTGTTGGTGAAATAGGAAGTGATAAAATTGAGGTTTTAAAGCAATACCAAGGAACGGAATTATTAGATGTAGTTTTTAATTTTAATTTTGGGAGTATTCCTGAGTTTTCAGCACAACGTATTTTTGATGAACTTCAGAGTATGGAAAAAAGCATGACCAATTACCCAACGTTATTTTTTGGAAGTCATGATATGCCTCGTTTAATAAGTAGATTGGCAAAAAACAACACTAAAAGAGCAGAATCATTGGCGGCATTAATGCTTTTAGCAAAGGGTATTCCATTTATTTATTATGGAGAGGAAATTGGAATGGAAAACATTGAAGCCAACTCAATTGATGAAATGATGGATATTCAAGGTCGTACAAAGTTTCATTTAGCCTTAGATAATGGAAGGTCTAAAGAAGAGGCGCTTGAAATTGGAAATAAGCATAATAGAGATAAATCTAGAAGTCCGATGCAATGGAATACTGAAAAATATTCAGGTTTTTCTGCTACAAAACCCTGGATTAAAGTAAATTCAAACTATGAACATATAAATGTTGATAGTCTGACTAAAAACGAAAAGTCAATGTTGAATAGCTATAAAATATTGATTTCTTTACGGAATTCTGAACCAGTTTTTCAATATGGTAAGTATGAGGAATTAACCTTTTTAAACAATTGCATCTCTTTTATTAGAGAGTATCAAGGAGATAAAGTTAAATGTTACTTTAACTTTAGTGAATCTGCAATAAAAGTTGACTTAGACTCAAAGGGAAAAGTAGTACTTGGAGAAACAACGATTCAACCAAATAATTACTTAATAGTAAAAATAACCAATAAGTAGTAGGTTAAACACAGAAAATATGCAATTATAAAAAAGCATATGATTTGAGATGCTTTTTGTGTTTTACAAATGTTTTAAAGACTATTTAAGGGCTCAAGTATCAATTCAAAAAATATCAAGAGATTATAATTAGACATAAATACTAGGCTTTTTTATTTATTAAAAGTTAAATAAAAGCATAAAACTTGCTTGTAAGGAGTAATTTTAAGCCAAGTATCTTAAAAAGATAAAAAGGATTGTTAACTTGCATCTCAAACTATTCTAATTGTATTTAAAAAAATATAGCAAAGAAATATCCTTATTACTACTGCTTTTGGTATGTGTGTTTTTTTTCATAACAAAGACAACAGCATCTAAGGATGTCTTGTTAGTAACAAAAGAACCTATATTATTGCCGTTAAAAGAGGAACCTCCCATTTTAATAGAACGCTATTCTGAAAAAGTTACAAAAAATGTAAGCCACAAATTAGATTTATTATTAAAACGTATTAACAAGAGGCATGATTTTAATGGGGCAATATTAGTAGCGAAGAATGAAAAAATCTTGTATAGTAACCAAATAGGAATTGCAGATTTTAAAAAGAAAATTCCCCTAAATAAAGAATCAGTATTTCAATTAGCTTCTGTTAGTAAGCAGTTTACTGCAGCAGCCATTATGCTTTTGAATGAACAGAATAAAGTTAAGCTTACAGACACTGTAAACGCTTATTTTCCATGTTTTCCATTTAAGAATGTTACGATTAAGAATCTTTTAAATCATACGTCAGGATTGCCAAAATATTTTTGGGTAGCAGAGCATAAATGGTTAAAGAAAAAGCCCCCTACAAACAGTGAAATGATGGAGTTTTTAGAATCAAGTAATGTGCAGCGATACTTTAAACCAGGCCGTAATTTTGATTATTCTAATACAGGCTATTTTGTATTGGCTTCTATTGTTGAAAAAGTTTCAGGTACTTCTTTTAGCTCTTTTTTAAAAAGTAATATTTTTGAACCGCTACAAATGAAACAGTCATATGTGTACAGTTTTGAAAATGATAGTATTAAAGAAGACCAATTAATTGGATACCGATTGTATAGAGGATGGAGACATTTAAAAATACGCGGTACTGTAAATGACGCGATTGTTGGCGATAAAAATGTGTATACTACTGCAGAAGATTTGTATAAATGGACCCATGGATTAAGTACAGGAAAACTATTATCGAAAGAATCATTAGCACTGATGTATTCAAAAGGAGAAACAGTTTATGGTAGAAAAGTACCCTATGGCCTCGGTTTTAGAATTGGTAGTAAGCGAGAAAAAAGCATCTATCATTATGGAAAATGGAACGGTTTTAGTACAGGACTCACAAAATATTTGGAAGATGATTTGGTCGTTATCGTTTTAGAACATACCAGTTATAACGCTATGAGATCACTTACTAAAAAAATAAGAAAAATTGTTTCTGAAAATTTTGTCATCTAATTTCTTAAGTACACTTAGAGATTGATGTTTTTTTTCTTCTTTAGAGCTCCAAATATTTTCTTTTTTTTTAATTAAATAGATATCAGAAGATGAAAAATGAATAATAAAGACCATAAAAAAGTTCGAATCCAATTCAAGCGAACTAAACGGCTTAGCAATTCTTTGGTAACCTCACCATTGGTGATTTTTAAGTGAATGGGAGCAAAGCTTAAAAAAGTAAAAACCCAGAGAAATAGCACAATAACCAATACAGATAGTGATTGGAAACTGAAATTCAGAAAAAGATCTGTAGTGGCTACTATTAGCTGACAAAGCATTAAAGGAACTACAAGCACTGCAATACCTGTTGTATATTTTTGATGCCATCTTGTTAAGTTTTCAGGTCTGTAATACACAAAACTCGGATAAATAATAAGTTGTACCATCCAAATAAGTACAACCAATCCAACATCAACTAAAAGGGAAATTTGTAGGATAATTTGTGAATAGTCCAATGTTAATTACTTTTTAATGAAAGCGTATTTTTGAAGAACGGACAAACTTGTGTATTGTAACGATTTTATATGTGTAGCTTCTAGCCTAATAAAAGGTGCTTTTCCAACTTTTTCAGCTTGTAACCACCTAGAAATACACAAACACCATTGATCTCCAGCTTGTAGCCCGGGGAAATTCCAGTGCGGAATAGGCGTCATTAAATCATTTCCTTTAGAAGCAGAATAATCTAAAAAATCTTGAGTAACCACTGCACAAACGGTATGTGTACCAACATCTTGAGAAACTGTTCTGCAAAAACCATCTCTAAAATAACCAGTGGCAGGTTCAGTACAGCAACTTTCTAGGGGTTTGTTAAATACGTTTAATTCCAATTTATTCGCTTTTTAAATTTAAGAATATAAAGATACAAAAACTAACTCTCTAAGACTCCACTGCTCCAAACTCATTCTTCATGGATTTCTAAATATCTTTGGTGCTATTCAGTCGCTAAGAAAGATTTAAGGCAAATCATATCTACTTTAAAGTTGCTGTCAATTGATGCTCTAAAAATGTTTTCTTTAAATATTATTGCATTTATTTAAATATAATCTAACGTAAATTAAATTTTAATGAATATAATTAACTCATTTTGAGAATTCCGTAAAAATTTATAAACTTTTTTAATAATATTTGTATATCTGAATATAATCTTTAGATTTGTTCTTTCAACCATTAGATAACAAAAATGTTAAACAACCATTTTACTCATTTCTATTTATACTTTTATTTTTACAATAAAAGAAGAGGCGCTGTATCATGTTGTTAAGAAACATTCACATAATATAAAGTCTCGAATTTAATTCGAGACTTTTTTTTTGATTTTAATTAAATGAATAAAGTAATTGCCATACAAGGAGCAGAAGGCTCAAATCACCATAAAGTTGCGCGCGACTTTTACGGAACATCAATAGAATTAAAAGAATGTATGTCTTTTGATATTTTGGTAGATAGCTTATTAGATAAATCTGCAACTTATGGAGTGATGGCTATAGAGAATACTATTGCAGGTTCTATTATTCCAAATTATGCATTAATTGACAATAATAATTTACATATTATTGGTGAAGAGTATTTAAATATTCATCATCATTTAATGGCTTTAAAAGGTCAGAAGATCGAAGACCTCAAAGAAGTTTGGTCTCATCCAATGGCATTGTTACAATGTAAGGCGTTTTTTAAAAAATACCCTTACATTAAATTAGTTGAAGATGTAGATACTGCAGAGGTTGCTAAAAGAATTTCTAAAGAAAACTTAGTTGGTATTGGAGCAATAGCACCAAAAATTGCAGCAGAAATTTTTAATTTAGAAGTTATTGAAGATGAAATTCAGACAATACAAGATAATTCAACAAGATTTGTAATTGTACAAACTGAGGAACCAGAAAATGGAATTGATCAAATTAATAAAGCATCTTTAAAATTTCAATTAAATCATAAAAGAGGAAGTTTAGCAGCCATTTTAAATGTGCTGAGTGATTGTAAAATGAGTTTAACAAAAATTCAATCTTTACCAGTTATTGAAACCCCTTGGAAGTATTCATTTTTTGTTGATATCACTTTTGATGTTTATAAAGACTATGAGAAAGCGATAAAAATTATTGAAATAATGGCGGAGGAGTTCAAGATTTTAGGAACCTATAAAAACGGCAGGCGTTAGCCCAGTCCTGAATTCGTTTCAGGATCAAAAAAAAAATTATGATTAAAGCAGCCAAAAGGTTAGAGACAGTTCAGGAATACTATTTTTCTAAAAAATTAAGAGAAGTTAGAAGTTTAATTGCTGCAGGAAAACCAATTATCAATATGGGAATTGGGTCACCAGACTTACAACCACCAGCGCAAGTTTTAGAAGCAATTAAAGGAAGTTTGAATGATGTGAGCGCTCATAAGTATCAATCCTATCAGGGTTTACCTGAATTAAGAAATGCAATTTCTGCTTTTTATAAAGATAAGTTTAATGTAGTTTCTAACCCAGAAAATGAGGTGCTGCCTTTAATGGGAAGTAAGGAAGGAATCATGCACATTTCTATGGCATTTTTAAATGAAGGCGATAAAGTTTTAATTCCGAACCCTGGATATCCAACATATACATCTGTAACAAAATTAGTGGGTGCAGCACCTTTATTTTACAATTTAGATGCGGCTAATAATTGGCAACCAAATTTTGAGGAATTAGAAAGTCAAGATTTATCAGAAGTAAAAATTATGTGGGTAAATTACCCTCATATGCCAACAGGTACAAATGCAACTTTAGAAACGTTTGAAAAGTTAGTTGCATTCGGAAAAAAACATCAGATTTTAATTATAAATGATAATCCGTATAGTTTTATTTTAAATGATAAACCTATTAGCATTTTACAAGTAGAAGGTGCAAAAGACATTGCTTTAGAATTAAATTCTTTAAGTAAAACTTTTAATATGGCAGGTTGGAGAGTTGGTATGGTTTTAGGAAATGCGACTTTTATCAACGAGATCTTAAAAGTAAAAAGTAATATGGATTCTGGTATGTTTTACGGAATTCAAAAAGGAGCAATAGAAGCATTACAATTATCTGATGATTGGTTTTTAGCGCAGAATAAAATATATGCAGAACGTAGAAACCTTATTTGGCAATTAGCAGACAGGCTAAACGCTACGTATACTAAAAATTCAACAGGATTATTTGTTTGGGCAAAAATACCTGAAGGAAAAAAATCAGAAGAAGTTACAGATTCAGTTTTATATGATAAGGATATTTTTATAACTCCCGGAACCATTTTCGGATCTCAAGGAGAAGGATATATACGTTTCTCATTATGTGTAACTTCAGAAATAATTAAAGAAGCAATTAACAGGGTTTCAGCTATTGGCAATTAACCATTAGCAAAAGAGGAATAGCTAATAGCAAAAAGCTAAAGGCGAAAAGCGCAAGAAATGAAAAATATATACATGATTGGTATTGGTTTAATAGGCGGTAGTTTTGCTATCGACATTAAAAAAAACAATCCAAATGCTGTTATTCACGGAATTAGCAGAAAAGATGAAACCTTAAATAAGGCGTTAGAATTGAATCTAATTGATGAAAAAGCAACTTTAGATGATATAAAAAATGCAGACTTAGTAATTGTTTCAATTCCTGTAGATGCCACTGTAAAATTATTACCAACTATTTTAGATAAAATCTCTGAGAATGGTTTAGTAGTGGATGCTGGCTCAACAAAAGAAGCAATTTGTAAGGCCGTTGAACATCATCCAAAAAGAAGAAATTTTTTAGCATGTCATCCAATTGCAGGTACAGAGAAATCTGGACCAACAGCTGCAATTTCTGGCTTATACGTTGGAAAAACGAATATTATTTGCGAAGTTGAAAAAACAACTTTCAAGCTTCAAGAGAAAGCATTAAAGCTTTTTACAGACATTGGAATGCGTATTAGATACATGGATCCTGTTTCTCATGATAAGCATATTGCGTATGTTTCGCACTTATCTCACATTAGTGCATTTATGTTGGGTAAAACGGTTATCAATAAAGAGAAAAATGAACGCGATATTTTTGACATGGCAGGTTCAGGTTTTGAATCAACAGTTCGTTTGGCAAAAAGTTCACCAGCAATGTGGACACCAATTTTTAAACAGAATAAAGAGAATGTTATAGAGACATTAGAAGAATATATTAACAATCTTCAACAATTTAAAGAGTTGATGATAAAAGGCGATTTTGAAGCAATCTATAAAGAAATGGAAAGCACAAATCACATAAAGCAAATATTAAACGGCATAAAATAATAAGCCAAAACAAGTAGAAAAATGGAAAATACAAAAGAATTAAGAACATGGTTGGATGATATGAATTTAGAGCATCCTCTAGTAATAGCAGGGCCTTGTAGTGCAGAAACCGAAGAGCAGGTTTTAAAAATTGCACACGAATTAAAAGATTCTGATGTAAGTTATTTCCGAGCAGGAATTTGGAAACCAAGAACAAGACCAGGAATGTTTGAAGGTGTTGGAGAAATTGGTTTAAGATGGTTAAAGAAAGTAAAAGAAGAAACAGGTATGAAAACCTGTACAGAAGTTGCAAATGCAGCACACGTAAAATTAGCAATTGAAAACGATGTTGATTTATTGTGGATTGGTGCACGTTCTACAGTATCTCCTTTTATCATGCAAGAAATTGCAGATGCTTTAGCAGGAACAGATAAAATTGTATTAGTTAAAAACCCAGTAAATCCAGATTTAGCTTTATGGTTAGGTGGTATCGAAAGATTATATACTGCAGGAATTAAAAATCTTGGAGCAATACACAGAGGGTTTTCTACCTATGAGAAAACAAAATATAGAAATACACCAGAATGGCAATTAGCTATTGAATTTCAAAATAGATTTCCAGATTTACCTTTAATCAACGATCCATCTCATATTACAGGAGATAGAGAAATGATTCAAGATGTTTCTCAAATAGCTTTAGATTTAAATTTTAATGGTTTAATGATTGAAACTCATTTTGACCCTGAGAATGCATGGAGTGATGCTGCCCAGCAAGTTACACCAACAAAGTTAAAGTCTATAATGGAAGAATTAAAGATTAAGAAATTAACAGAAACAGCTTCTGGTTACAGAGAACCTTTGGAAAACTTAAGAGCTCAAATTAACATTGTAGATGACCAGTTAATTGATTTGTTAGGCAAGAGAATGCAGGTTGCAGATAAAATTGGCGCTTTAAAGAAAGATCAAAACGTTGCTGTTTTACAGTCTAGACGTTGGAATGAAATTCTTGGGAACATGATTTTAGAAGGTGATAGCAAAGGTTTAAGTGAAGAGTTTATTTTAAAAATGTTTAAAGCAATTCACCAAGAATCTATCAATCATCAAGAAAAGGTTATTAACGGATAATTTTTGGGCGTTACTTTATCCTGAAGGCGTTCAGGATAAAGTCAGGCTTTCATTACTCACTTTTTTTGTTTTTTAAGAAACAAAAAAGAGTTCAGACAAACCATTCAATCCTTAACGCAAAGCGCAACCTTAAAAGGAAGTTCTTTAAAAATTACGAATAAAATATAAAGATCCTTCAAATTTTACTACTTGAAGGATCTTTTTAATTTAAGTGAATATTTTATACATTTCTATGAATAAAAAAACTGCCAATTGGCAGTTTTTTTGGGTACAAAACTATTTTATTTTGTGTAAGGAATTCTTCTAGAAACTTTTCTCATTAAAACATTAATTAAATCCTGTGCATCAGAACCAAGAGATCCTTTAACTTTTTTAAGATAATTAACTACTAATTCATCATCTGTAGTACTTGTGAAATCCATATTCATAGTTGCACTATTTGTAGCAAATAATCCTCCAGTTAAAACAGCTAATCCTATAGCAGCGCCATTAGACATTGGTTTAGATGTTTCATAAGAGCCGGTAATTATAGTTTCTACACCTAGTATCTCTCCTAATTCACTTGGTAAATATTCATCATATGAATGAATGTCAATTCCACTTTTTTTCAATAATGCATTCGTTCTTTTTGGGTTTTGAACTTCAACAAGTAATGTACCTCTTTTTTTTCTTGTTAAAAACCATGTATACATTGCTTTTTGAATATCTAGTGATTCATTTTTCCCCATTTCAATTATCTGTTCAGAAGTAAAGTCTTTTAATTGTTTTGGTCTTAATTTTACTTGAACATTTAAAGGTAAAATAGCTATTTTTTTTGTGTTTGCAACATATGTTTTAGCATCAGGATGAACATATAATTTCGTTTGTGCATTTGCTACATTGATACAGATTACAAGAGTAAATAAAGTAATTAATTTTTTCATAATAATTTTTTAAGTTTAGTAGTAAATATAAGGATTAAAATTTATGGAGTAAAGAACTAGTTTTAAAGGGGTTTTATGTTTCCAGTAATTCCAGATAGTTTAACTTAATAACTCCTTAAGTTTTTTCATGACGATTTTCTTATAAAATTGAAAATCACTCAAACTCACATTGTCTTTTTTATTTTAAATTCGTAATTTATTCTCATCTTTGTACTAATGAAAGGAATTGTTTATAAATCTACAGGAAGTTGGTATCATGTAAAATCTGCAGATGGTGATTTTCATCAGTGTAGAATTAAAGGAAAATTTAGAATAAAAGACATTAAAAGCACAAACCCTATTGCAGTTGGTGATAAGGTGGTTTTTGATTTAGAGAAAAAAGGAGATGAAGAAACGGGCGTTATAAAAACTATTTTAGATAGAGATAATTTTATAGTTCGTAAATCTGTAAACCTTTCTAAACAAACGCATATAATTGCAGCAAATATAGACCAAGTGTTTTTGTTAATTACAATTAACAACCCACCAACATTAACCACTTTTATAGATCGTTTTCTAGTTTCTACCAGAGCGTATAGAATAGACACTATTTTGGTTTTTAATAAAATAGATTCTTACCAAATTGAAGAACGTGCAGAGATTTTATACCTTAAAGATATCTATGAAAAAATTGGGTATAGATGTGTAGAGGTTTCTGCTACAGAAAGTATAAATGTAGATAAGATTAAAGAAATGATGCTGGGTAAAACATCTATGTTTGTTGGCCATTCTGGAGTTGGTAA
Organism: Polaribacter sp. SA4-10; assembly: GCF_002163835.1. Taxonomy (NCBI): domain Bacteria; kingdom Pseudomonadati; phylum Bacteroidota; class Flavobacteriia; order Flavobacteriales; family Flavobacteriaceae; genus Polaribacter; species Polaribacter sp. SA4-10. Next base: position 2,779,763 of record NZ_CP019331.1, read on the forward strand.
ATCTACTTTGGTCAATGCCATAGAACCTTCTTTAAATTTAAAAACCAAAGAAATTTCTGATCAACATAGCCAAGGAAAGCATACAACCACCTTTGCCGAAATGTTCGATTTAAGTTTTGATGCAAGAATTATAGACACACCAGGAATTAAAGGTTTTGGTGTTGTAGATATAGATAAATACGAATTAGGAGATTATTTTCCAGAGTTTTTTAAACTGAAAGAACATTGTAAATTTAATAATTGTATTCATGTTAAAGAACCAAATTGTGCAGTTAAAGAAGCCTTAGAGGCTGAAGAAATTTCTTGGTCTCGTTATAAAAGTTACTTACAGATTATAGACGGCGAAGAAGAAAACTATAGAACAGATATTCGTAATCAAGAAGAGAACGAGTAAAATGAAAGTTGTTATTCAAAGAGTTTCTGAAGCAACTGTAACTATTAATAAAGTAAAAGTTGCAGATATTAAAAAAGGACTTCTACTTCTTTTAGGTATTGTTGAAGCCGATACGCAAGAAGATATTAATTGGCTGGTTAGAAAAATTGCAAATCTTAGAATTTTTAATGATGAACAGGGTGTAATGAATGCATCCTTATTAGAGATCGATGGAGACGTTATTGTTGTGAGTCAGTTTACGTTGCATGCATCAACAAAAAAAGGAAATAGACCTAGTTATATTAAAGCAGCAAAACCACCAATTGCCATTCCTTTGTATGAAAACTTTGTAGCAACTTTAAAAAAGGAAATTAATAAAAAAGTGCAAACAGGTCAGTTTGGAGCAGACATGAAAGTGGCATTGATAAATGATGGACCTGTTACTATTAGCATAGATTCTAAAAATAAAGAATAAGCTGTATGTATTATTTTGATATACATACACATAGTGTCTCTTTAGATGAAAATGTGTTTTCAATTTTAAATAAATATCCAAATTCTTCAGATTTTTCAAACCCTTTTTCTATAGGAATTCATCCTTGGTTTATACAAAAAGCAACTTTAGAAAAAGAACTTTTAATTGTAGAAGAAAAATTAGAATTAAAAAATTGCTTCGCTTTAGGAGAATGTGGTTTAGATAAAATGATTGAAGTAGATTTTAACCTTCAAGTTGTCGTTTTTAAAAAGCAAGTAGTACTTTCAGAAAAATATCAAAAACCCTTAATTATACATTGCGTAAGAGCGATTCAAGAAATTATTCAACTTAAAAAAGAGTTGCAACCTAAACAGAAATGGATATTTCATGGTTTTAATAAGAACCTACAAGTTGCTGAAGATGTATTAAAAAACGGATTTGTATTGTCTTTTGGGGCAGCAATTATCAAAAACAAAAAACTACAAGAAGTAATTTCTGAAATTCCGTTAGACGTTGTTTTGTTAGAAACAGATGATTCTAAAATAACAATTAAAGAAGTTTATCAAAAATTATCAGAAATAAAAAAGATAGAAGTTGAAGCACTTCTAAAAAAAATACATCAAAATTTTAATAAAATATTTATAAGATGAGTTGGTTAGAACGCACAGAGTTATTAGTGCAAAAAGAAGGATTAGAGAAATTAAAAAAAGCCAATATTTTAGTTGTTGGTTTAGGAGGCGTAGGTTCTTATGCAGCAGAATTTATTGCAAGAGCAGGTGTACATAAAATGACGCTTGTAGATGGCGATGTTTTTGATGAAACTAATAAAAATAGACAATTACCTGCATTAAACTCTACAATTGGTTTGCCTAAAGTAACCGTTTTGGCAAGTCGATTAAAAGATATAAATCCAGCTATTGAACTTACCCTTTTAGAAGAATTTTTATCACCAGAAAGAGCGTATGAAATTGTATCAAAAGAATATGATTATGTATTGGATTGCATAGATAGTATTACGCCAAAAGTTAATTTACTAGTTGCTGCAAGAAGAAAAAAAGTTAAAATTATTAGCTCAATGGGAGCAGGAGGAAAGTTAGATGCAACTAAAATTAGAATAAAAGATATAAGTAAAACAAGAAACTGTACAATGGCACGTGTTTTACGTAAAAGATTAAAAGAACGGAAAGTAAATAAAGGTATAAAAGCGGTGTATTCTGAAGAATTTCAAATTTCTGAAAGTGTAAAAATGACAGATGGTACCAATTTTAAAAAATCATATTATGGTACAATTAGTTATATGCCAGCGGCTTTTGGTTTACAAGCAGCAGCTCATGTTATTAATTTTATCATAAAAAGTAATAAATAGTTTCCAGGGAAAATAAATTAATGTATATTTGCCATGGAAAATAAATAAGTCAAAAATTAAATCAAACAAAAATGAAAAAAATAATCTTATCATTAGTAGTAGTAGCATCAGTTTTAACGGCATGCAAACAAAATAAAAAAGAAAAAGTAGACGTTAAAGAAGCTGTAAAAGTAGTTGTAAATGTTGACGAATTAAATAATGTAGACGCAACATCTTCTGTGTTAACATGGATAGGAACAAAACCAACAGGAGCACATAATGGAACTGTAGCTTTAAAAAGTGGAGGTTTACTTGTAGAAAATGGTAAATTAACTCAAGGAGTATTTGTTATAGATATGAGTACTATTACAAATGTAGATATGGCTGGAGCTGATGGAGCAGGAAAAATAGAAGGTCATTTAAAATCAGCAGATTTCTTTGATGTAGCTGCATATCCAACTGCAAAATTTGTAATTACTTCTGTAGTGGAAGCTGAAGGGAAATTAGCAGTTACTGGTAATTTACAAATTAAAGATGTTACAAAGAGTATTACAATACCTGCAATGATTTCTGAAGAAGGTGGAGTAACTACTTTTAAAAGTGATGTTTTTAACGTTGACAGAGCAGATTTTAATGTAAAATATGGTTCTAAAAGATGGATAGAAGGCTTAAAAGATAAGTTTATAAATGACTTAATGGAAATGTCTTTTGAAGTAAAAACGAAAGCATAATTCTTACGCTTATAAACCCTAATACTATAAATTTAAAAATCACTATAAATATGAAACTTAAGAAAGCAGATAGACCTTGTGGATGTGGAAATACGCAAGACCCAAACGGGTATTGTGACGGATCACATGCAAATAAATAATGTACTATTTATTTAAAGAAGAATAATTTAAAAACCCAAAACGAAAGTTTTGGGTTTTTCTTTTTAGTTATTTATTAAGAGGGAAAACCAAGCATATTTCCCATTCCTACAGTAAACAACCAGCAACCATAAATACTATGTTCAATAGAAACTAGTAAAGTTGATTTAGACTTTTTAAAGGTGATTGCAAATAAAATTCCACCAATAAAAGTAAGTAGCAGCACCAATGTGTTTTTAAAAAATAAATGAGTCAAAGAGAATAATAGGGCATTTATAAAAATAAATAATTTTTCATTTTTAAATAAGTGTTCATAGCGTTTAAAAAAGAAAGTTCTGTAGAGTAACTCCTGGGGATACACTGAAAATAAAGAATAAAAGAGTAAAATTAGCACCCATAATTTGGGTTTGTTAAGCATCACCGTAAAGAGATTTTTTGCATCTGTAAACCAAACAAAAAGTGATGTGATAACCATAATAATTAATAATTTAATGATTGTTGATTTCCAAAAGGCTTTCCAATTGATATTTTTTTCAATTTCAATTTTAATTTTTTCAATTTTAAACAACACATAAATAATATAGCTAAAACCTAAAATACCAATTACTAATTTTAAAATAGGTGCATAATTAAATGCAAAACTTAAAGGGATTAGAACAAAAATTATTAAAAGCTCAAGAGACTTATAGCGGGTAGATTGCATTTTTTATAGGTTTATAGCGGTTGTGTTTTTTACTTGTTCAATAGCAAAAGTACTGTGTGTGCTTCCAATATGTTTAATAGCGGTTAGTTTTGTTACCATAAAACCTCGATATTCATCCATGTCTTTTACATAGATTTTTAAGATGTAGTCATAATCTCCACTTACGTGAAAACATTCAGAAACTTCTTCCAATTTTAGAATTTCACGCTCAAACGTAGTTACATATTCTTTAGAATGTTGAATTAATTTTACATGACAAAAAACCAAAAAAGACTTTTCAATTTTATGTTTGTTGATGATCGCAACATACTTGTTAATCACCTTTTGATTTTCTAATTTCTTAATACGCTCATAAATAGCCGTTACAGATAAATTGAGTTGTAAAGACAACTGTTTTGTAGTTTGTTTGCTATCATTTTGTAATAAATTGATGAGTTTCTTATCTGTAGCGTCTAAATGCATATTAAAATTTTTCTAAAAAATGATTTATAATGAATAATTATTAGTTTTTAAAACTAATAATTAAATCAAATTTAGATAAATAATCTATATTTTTTAATTTGTATTGATTTAATTTCTATGTTATTTAATTTTGTATAAAAATAAAACTAATAGTTATGAAATTCAACCCAGCAGATAATATTCAAGATTTACAATACTTTGGCGAATTTGGAGGTGTAAACCCATCAATTTCAGATTCATCTACTTATACTTTTTTATCAGCAAAAACAATGTTTGATACTTTTGAAGGAAATGCAGATGGTTGTTATCTATATTCACGTCATTCTACACCAAGTAATTTACATTTAGGAGGAGCTTTGGCCGCAATGGAAGGAACAGAAACTGCAAATGTTTCAGCTTCTGGTATGGGCGCAATTACGCCAGTTTTAATGCAATTATGCGGTGCTGGAGATCATATCGTATCTAGTAGAACAATTTATGGAGGAACGTATGCTTTTCTTAAGAATTTTATTCCAAGATTTAATGTAAAAACAACTTTTGTAGATATTACAAAATTAGCTATTGTAGAAGCAGCAATCACAAAAAACACCAAAGTTTTGTATTGTGAATCTGTTAGTAATCCGCTTTTAGAAGTTGCAGATATTGCAGGTTTATCCGCTTTAGCGAAAAAATACAATTTAAAATTAATTGTAGATAACACCTTTTCACCGTTATCTATTTCACCAGCAAAATTAGGCGCAGATATTGTTGTGCACAGTTTAACAAAATATATAAATGGTTCTTCAGATAGTGTTGGAGGTGTTGTTTGTGGTACACAAGAATTTATTAACGATTTACGAAATGTAAATGATGGAGCAAGCATGTTATTGGGTGCTACGATGGATAGTTTAAGAGCTTCATCAGTTTTAAAAAACATGAGAACGCTACATCTTAGAATGAAGCAACATAGTTATAATGCAACTTTTTTAGCAGATAAATTTGAAGTTGATGGGTTAAAAACGGTGTACCCAGGATTAACATCTCATCCTTCTCATAAACTTTTTAAAAAGATGATGAATGCAGAATATGGATTTGGCGGTATGTTAACAATTGATGTTGGTTCTTTAGAAAAAGCAAATGAATTAATGGAATTAATGCAGCACAAAAACCTTGGTAATTTAGCGGTAAGTTTAGGTTTTTATAAAACATTATTTTCTGCTCCGGGCAGTTCAACGTCATCAGAAATACCAGAAGATGAACAAAAAGAAATGGGCTTATCTAATGGTTTAATTCGTTTTTCTATTGGTTTAGATAATGATATTGAAAGAACGTATCAATCAATGAAGGCCTGTATGAAAGAAATAGGAGTTTTATAATTTCACTATAATGAATGAAGTAATCGCTTTCGGAATTTTATCTTTTACGTCTTTTTTTACGTTGATAAACCCATTTGGTACTATGCCAATTTTTATGACTATGACGGCAGACTTAGATAAAAGTCATAGAACAAAAACAGCACAAAAAGCAGCTATTGTTAGTTTTTTAACTATTATAGTTTTCGCTTTTTCTGGTCAGGTTTTATTTAATTTTTTTGGCATTTCTGTAAATAGTTTTAGAGTAGTTGGTGGTGTAATTTTCTTTTTAATGGGAATGGATATGTTACAAGCAAGACTTGGAAAAGTAAAAATGAAAGAGTCTGAAATTAAAACCTATGTAGATGATATTTCTGTAACACCCTTAGCAATTCCAATGATTTGTGGTCCTGGAGCAATGACAAATGCAATTGTTATGATGGAAGATGCAGATTCTATAGAGAAAAAAATAGCTTTAATATTAGGAGCTTTTGTTGTTATTTTATGTACCTATTTAATCCTTTATAGCGCTTCAAAAATTATAAAAATTTTGGGTCAAACAGGCATAAATGTTATGATGCGTTTAATGGGATTAATAGTAATGGTAATTGCTGTAGAGTTTTTCTTTAGCGGTTTAAAACCAATATTAATAGATATATTTAAATAGTTTTTAGGTAGAATTATTTTTTGGGCGTTACTTTATCCTGAAGGCGTTCAGGACCTAGTCAGGCTTTCGCACTCGCTTTTTTTTGTAGAAAAAACAAAAAAGAGCTCAATCAATTGCTCAATCCTTAACGCAAATTGCAATTCTAAAAATGAAGTAATTTAAAAGAATAAATTTTATTTTTTAGAACACACAGATTTTTATATGCTGTCTCTTCTAGTGTTTTTCTAAAGTTTAAAGAAAACTCTATCTAGTAGTTTTAGTTAGTAGTAAATAAAAATTAAATACCCCAAAAACGTTCTGTAAATTTAGAAAACTCCTCCTTATTAGGAGGAGTTCCGTTAAAAGGTAAAATATCCCATTTATTATTTCCAAAGAAAATGGTAAAATTAAAAACAGCAGTATTTAGATCATCAGGATTTAACATTGGGTAACGTAAATCTGTATATTTATATGTGCCAATTTTATCTTTTTTAGAAATGTGATAATAATTATTACTAAACCAAGCTAAGGTTTTTAAGTTTTCATCATTCATATCGATTAAATCATGATTTTTATTAATATGTATCATTTTTTCTGATGTAGAACTTTTGTCAAACAAAGAATAAAAAGCCAAATGATATTGCGTATCACTTTCTGCAACAGCATACCATAAAATATTATTTAGAATACTTGGTTGTGCAGAAAAACGATTCATGGAAACCCCTGCTTTTTTAAAGGATTTTTTAAAAACGGAATCTATATGCAATTTATTTCCAATAGTAAAAACCATGTAAAAAGAACTAATATAAATTCCGACTTTCGTCCATTTTAATCTTTTAAGGTTTGTTCTTTTATAGAATAATACAATTATCATACATATTAAAAAAGGTAAAGTATAAAAAGGATCCACTACAGAAATGTTATTAAAAGCAACTCTATAATCAGAAAAAGGTGCAAATAATTGCGTTCCATAAGGCGTAAAACAATCTAAAATAGGGTGTGTAAAAAGGGCTAAAAAGAAGAGCCAAATCCAACCTTTTAAGGTTGTAGTTTCTTTACGTTTCCCAGAATTGTATAGTTTAAAAGTGATGAATCCGAAGAAGAAACAACCTAAAATTGCAAATAAAATGGAATGCATAAATCCTCTATGAAAAGCCATTGCTTGTATTTCATTGTTGTATAAAAACTTTCCAATAAATACATCTAAATCTGGTATTGTTCCACCAATCGCACCAAATAATAATGCCTTGTTTCCAATTTTTTTACCAAGCGCAATTTCTCCACAGGCAGCACCTAAAACAATTTGAGTTAATGAATCCATAGAAGCAAATATAAGAAACACCCAAATGGCAATTAAGAAATGCTCATTTATTATGACACTTTTTACCTATTTGCATAGCTTCTTGTAAAATCGTAACATTACAGAACTAAAAACAGCGATCAATGCAAGACGATAAAAATCTATCAAAAATTAAAATTGAAGATCAGGAAATTATTAATAATAAGGAGCTAAGTATGACTGAAGCTATGATTCCTGTATTAATTTTGATGGGTTTATTGGCATATAATATTTTCTTTGCAGATGGAGCGTGGTTTGGAGATTATTCAAATCAATATATTTTATTAATAGGGGGTGTGATTTCTGCAATTGTAGGCTTTCTAAATAAAGTTTCTATAAATACAATGATTTCTGAAGTTTGGGAGAATTGGAAAAGTGTTTTTGTGCCAATTATGATTTTATTTTTAGTTGGTGCTTTGGCAGGAACTTGGTTGGTTAGTGGTATTATTCCTGCAATGGTTTATTATGGGTTACAAGTATTAAGTCCAGAAATATTTTTACCCGCATCGGTAATTATTGCAGCAATAATTTCTATTGCAACAGGAAGCTCTTGGACCACTTCTGCAACCGTTGGTATTGCTTTAGTTGGTATTGGAAGCGCATTAGGAATTCCTACAGGAATGATTGCTGGAGCTGTAATTTCTGGAGCTTATTTTGGAGATAAAATGTCGCCACTTTCAGATACTACAAATTTGGCGCCAGCAATGGCAGGAACAGATTTATTTACGCACATAAAATACATGTCTTATACAACGGTACCAACAATCATAGTTACATTAATTGTGTTTGCCTTTTTAAGTACAACAATAGATACAACTGGAAGTGCAGATATTAGTGGCTTATTAGCAACCATAAAAAGTACATTTAATATTACACCGTGGTTATTTGCGGTTCCTGTTGCAGTAATTGCAATGATTTTATTAAAGACAAAACCTTTAATAGCATTAGGAGTTGGAGTTTTATTAGCAGGAGTTTTTGCACTTGTCTTTCAGTCTGATGTTTTATCAACTTTGTCAGATTCTAGTTTTAAAGCTCTTATGTCTTCAGTTTTAACAGATACTCAAATACAAACAGATGATGCTAAATTAACAGAGTTGTTTTCTGCTGGAGGAATGAATGGAATGATTTGGACCATCTTTTTAATAATTTGTGCAATGGTTTTTGGAGGAATTATGGATGCAATTGGCGCATTGGCAAAAATAACAAAAAGCTTACTTTCTGTTGCTAGTTCTGTTTTTGGTTTGTTCGCAAGTACAGTTGTAAGTTGTTTAGGATTAAATTTGATTGCTTCAGATCAGTATTTAGCAATTGTAATTCCAGGTAAAATGTTTAAAAAAGCCTACGAAGATAAAGGCTTAGCACCAGAAAATTTAAGTAGAACTTTAGAAGATTCTGGTACTGTAACATCTGCATTAATACCGTGGAATACTTGTGGAGCATATCAATCTAGTGTTTTAGGAGTTGATGTAGCAGACTATTTTATGTATGCTATTTTTAATTGGTTAAGTCCATTTACTACATTGTTGTTTGCAGCTCTAAATATTAAAATTAGACAATTAGTTAAAAAATAAAATGATAATTCCTGCAACTCTTTCTGATGCAAAAAGTCTAACAGATATAGCCTTAAAATCGAAATCTTTTTGGGGGTATTCTAATGAACAATTAGAAAGTTGGACAGATGAATTAACTGTTTCTGAAAATATGATTGAAGAAATGTTGGTCTTTAAATTTCTTGAAGTAGATGAAGTTGCAGGGTTTTATATTTTAAATCAACCAAAAAATCAAACAATTGAATTAGAATTTTTGTTTGTATTACCAAAATTTATTGGCTTAGGCATTGGTAAAAAATTAGTGCAACACTCATGTGATACAGCTTTAGAATTAGCATGTAAATCTATAAACTTATTAGCAGATTTAAATGCGGAGAGTTTTTATAAAAGCCAAGGTTTTAAAACTATTTCTCAAAAAGAAAGTACTGTTTTTAATCGTTTTTTACCTGTGATGGAAAAAGATTTAGTACGATAGATAGTATTAAAAGAAGCCATGGAGAACCATGAAGTAAAACATCAAACCAATCCATAAACTGCATCGCGTTTTCTCCAGAAAAAGCACCTCCACCAAAAAGCCATTTAATTTTTCCAACAATATGTGGTGGGCTAAAAGGCGCTAAACCTAAAGTTAAGCTTGCTATTAAAAAGAGTTTCCAATTATTTTTAAGTTGTTCTTTCATTTATTGTCAAGGTTAATAATTTTAAAGCTTCAAAATTTACTTTATATATAAATGCGCAATTTTTTTACATTACTTTCCACATTTGTGGATTAAATAAACCAATTCCAAACTAACCCAAAACGAATAACAAAATCTCTGTAAGGATAATTTGGCGCTGAGAAATAATTTTTTTCTGAAAAACTAGAAGTTACATTATCAATTTTAAAATACAATCTTGTTCTTCTAACTTGAGCATTAAAGAAAACATCAAAAGTTGGGTAGCCAATCTCTTCATCGTTTTGTAATGTAAATTCAGCTAATAAAGGATTGTAAGCGTTTGCATTGTATTTTGTGAAGTATTTAAAAGTAGCTCCTATTTGCACCAACATTGGCTTTCCTTTAAACCAATAATCCATATAGTACAACGTGTTTCTAGTTGTAAATTCAGGAACCCTAAAAACAGTACTTCCGCTACTTACGTTTTGATACATAAGCGTATTATCCAACGCAAATTTACCAACTTTAAATTCACGATTTACTTTTAGTTTTAAATATGCAATTTGATCCGTAAATTGTTGTGGAGCACTACTCTCATCAAAATACGTATAATTGTCAATATTTGTAAAATTTAAAGCTGCATTTATCCATTTCGAGTTAAAAGTGAAACCTAAATCTCTAGTGTTTACATTGCTAAAATCATTTTGCCAATTATAATCATCATATTTACTTTGGTGTAATAAGGTATTAAAATTTGCCGATTTAGAACTAATCAATAAACTTCCTTTTACACTAAAAAGACTGTCTTTTTCATAAAAAGCTTCCCCTTTTAAAAAGTTACCAGATAATCTACTATTTCCTGGAGTTATAGATGCATCTGCATTTAACTGAAATTTTTTAATTTTTGCATTCCAATCTGCACCAAAAGAAATGGCTTTTCCTTTTAATGACAATTTATTAATACTACTATTACTATTTAAAATGGTGTCATAACCATAAGAGTATTGAGTAAGGTTTGTTTTAGCTTTAAATTTTCCAAGAACATATTTAGAGTTAAATTCTAAATTAAACTCATTATTTAAAATTTTATTTGTTGCTTCTTTATTATCTGCACTAGCATCATTTATATCACCAAAAATAGCTGTAGTAGCTGTACGTTGTGTAAAGTTGTAACTTTTAGTTTCACTAGTAAAAACGTGTCCAATCTTTAAGTTACTAAAGTCCTTTTTACTAATAGAATCTTTATTGGCTAACAATTTATAACTATGCTCAAAATAAACTCTTGTACCATCAAATTGATTTTCTGCATCCGTTAAATTAACATCTAAACGAGATCTTGTATCAAAATTAGGGTTTTCAGTTATAAAGTTTTCTAAAGCAACTGCGTCTAAACCTCCATTTTCTTGATTAAAAAAATCTTGCTTGGTTAAATGGCCACGAATTTCGTATTGATTTTCTTTAGTTCTGTAATGAAAAGCACCTCTAAAATTACCATTACTAGCTAAAGCTCTTCTATATGCACCTAAAGAACGGAGTCCTTTATAAGAAAGAGAAACATTTAATCTCTTTGAAAAATTAACAGTAAATAACGCATCTAAAACTTGCCCTTGTTGTAAGCCAGTTCTATAAAGAATCTCTGTTGTTGGTGTAGGAACTTCATAGTATTTTATTTCATCAATATCTAAATAACTAAACTGTTTTGCGGTAAAACCAATATCTGGTAGTTGCTTAATGTTATTAAAGCTGTACCCTAAATTATTAAAAGCCTGTCCTTGATTATGGAAAGCCAATAACTCAAAATTATCAGTTCTTAAATAATTAAATTTATACTCTTTTTTAATTGTTAAAGTAGTGTCTATATAGGTTGTGTCTCTTTTGTGGGAGAAAATTTTGTAGTCTGTATATTTTGTTTTCCCAGATAAAACAACCTTGGTAAAACCTGTATTTCTTAAGGTATCAATTTTACCATTTGCACCTACAAATGTATTCTCTCTCTTGGCACCTGTGCCTAATTTTCTTTGAGAGTAAACACTATTTAGTACAAAGCCAAATAATACAAAGGTTAAAAAAACTGTTTTTTTCATTCCAAATTTTAACAAACACAAATGTAAAATAATTAAACGAAAAGAATTGGTAATAAGTATGATGAAATCTAATAATTTATAATTCTTCTTATAGTTTTTTAAAAATTCATTAGAATTTTAATTTCTATAAAATTTCTGCTGAACTAGGTTGGTTCGTAGGAATCTAAAAAGGAAAAATTTTCTTTTCTTTGTCGCATGTTAAAATCAAATTTTAGTGGCTTCTGTTTAGAAGCAGGCACAGATGAAGCCGGTAGAGGTTGTTTATGTGGACCAGTTGTAGCTGCAGCTGTAATTTTACCAGAGAATTTTGCCCATCCGTTTTTAAATGATTCTAAGCAATTATCAGAAAAAAAGAGAGAAGAATTACGTCCTTTTATAGAAGAAAATGCACTTGCTTTTGGGGTCTCTTTTGTTTGGCAAGAAGAAGTTGATGAAATTAATGTTTTACAAGCATCAATTACTGGTATGCATAGATCTATAGAAGCTCTTAAAATAGTACCTGAGTTTATAATTGTAGATGGAAATAAGTTCAGAAATTATAAAGAAATTCCTTACGAAACAATTGTAAAAGGAGATGCTAAATTTATGAGTATTGCAGCAGCTTCTGTATTGGCAAAAACGTATAGAGATGAATATATGCAGAAAATTCATAACGAGTTTCCTATGTATAATTGGTCTAAAAATAAGGGTTATCCTACGAAAGAACATCGAAATGGAATTCGTGAATTTGGTGCAACAATTCATCATAGAAAAACCTTTAAACTATTGCCAGAACAAATTAAATTAAAGCTATAGGGTGAAAAACAACTACTTTTTTAGTAGCTATTTCCTGCTTGTAATTTATCTTGAGCGAAGTCTAGAGGTTATCTCTTTTAAGCTGAATTTAGTTCAGTACCTGCTCCTTCTTTCAAACATATTTTTTAACTTAACTGACACTGAAACGAGTTCAGCATAAAAAGGTTAAAAATAGCAACAGATATTTGAACGGTTGCAATCAGGGTTAAAATTACTTACTTACTTTTAGAAATCTCATTCATTTATTCTATAATTATTTAAATACTTCCACTATTTTTACGAACTCAATTTTAGATAATGATTAAAAAGACACGCGCAGAAATTACCAAATGTATACTTCATAAAGTAGCCAATAAGTTTAATAGCGGAAGCAATGTTTTTTCAGAAGATTTAATTCGTTTCGATCAAGAAAGTTACGATTTAATGAAAAACTTTTTATTAAAACCTTTTGGTGGTTTAACACAGAGTTATCGTTTTTCTCATCATGCAGATGTGCGTTTAAATGAATTGAATAACTATGCTTCAGAAGTTTTTAAAGAAGAAAGCTCATTTGTAGAATATTCTAAAAACATTGTAAATCATTTATATGAGCAATCTAATTCTGCACAAATAAAAACAGGTGATGTCTTAATTGTTTTTATTGAAGGAATAGAATATAAAGATGTGTTAACAGAAGCAATTGGTGTTTTTAAAATTGAAAATAAAGTAGACTTTTTCCAAAGTTATTTAGATGATAATCAGAATTTTGATGTCGTTGTTCAGAAAGGAATTAGTACAAAAAGAATAGATAAAGGCTGTTTAATTTTAAACACTTCAGATACAGAAGGTACTGTTGTTTTGTCTGTAGATAACAACAATTATGATGCTCAATATTGGATTAAAAACTTCTTGAGTGTGAAATTAGCAGATGATTATAATTCTCATACACAAAGTTATTTAGAAATGTGTAAAGAGTTTTCAGAAGAGGTAATTAAACCCGAACTTGGTATGCAAGAACAGGGTAACTTCTTAGCAAATACGGTAGATTATTTTAAAGAAAATGAAGCTGTAGATTACGCTACTTTTAAAGACGAAGTTTTTGAAGAAGAGAAACACAAAGAACAGTTTGATGAATATAAAAAACATTTCGAAACTTTAAACGATGTATTAATCAGAAATAATTTCGATGTTTCTGGTGTTGTTTTAAAGAAAGAAAAAAACAAGCTAAAAACAGAAATTAAGCTAGACACAAATATTGTTATAAAATTAGATGTAGATGCGCCAGATGCAGCATCAGAATATTTAGAGAGAGGTTATGATGAAGAGAAAAAAATGAAATTTTATAAAGTATATTTCAACGAAGAAAAATAGATTTAATTGTTATTTTGAGGATACATACATGAAGTGGTAACCTGTTTTTGTAATGTAGTTAGATATGAGGTTACTTCATTCTTTATAATAACAATAGTTACATTATTTCGTTTAAAAAAAGGAATCTCATATTTAAGAAACTATATATTCTTCTACTTCAAATAAAGTTTTAAAGTGTTTTAAGATCTTTTCTTTTACTTCTATTACGTCTACTTTCTCACCTAGTTCAACTTCCATAGAAGTTACAGCTTTTCCTCTAATTCCACATGGAATAATATTATCAAAATAACCTAAATTGGTGTTTGCATTCAGTGCAAAACCATGCATTGTTACCCAGCGTGAAGAACGAATTCCCATAGCGCAAATTTTACGAGCAAATGGAGTGCCAACATCTAACCAAACACCAGTTTCTCCATTACTTCTTTCGCCTTTTAAACCATATTCTGCTATGGTTAAAATAATAGTTTCTTCTAATAAGCGTAAATATTTATGAATGTCTGTAAAAAAGTTTTCCAAATCTAAAATAGGGTAACCAACAATTTGTCCAGGACCATGATACGTAATATCTCCTCCTCTATTTATTTTGTAAAAAGCAGCTTCCTTTTCTTTAAGTTGCTGTTCGTTAAGTAGTAAGTTGCTTAAGTCACCACTTTTCCCTAATGTATAAACGTGTGGGTGCTCTACAAACAAAAAATAATTTTCTGTTTTTTTGGCATGATTATTTCTTCTGTTATCAATCTTTACGTCTACAATTTTTTGCAATAGTTCAGATTGGTAATCCCAGGTTTCTTTGTAATCTTTAACAGATAAGTCTTTTAGTAGTATGTTTCTATTCATAATCTCGACAACAAAGGTAAATATTTGTTTATATTTGAATACTACAACTTCTATTTTAAATTATACTTCATGAAAATTAGAGTAACCTTTATTTTTGTATTTATTACGTTTTTTATGTCTCTGGGAGAGGTTAACGCTCAAAAAGTTTGGAAAAAACTAGAGAATACTAATTCTTTATTACAAAGAAAAGAAATTCATAAAATTAAAAATCTTCCTTCTAAGTATAAATTATTGTCATTAAATATTAATAAATTAAAAACGGACTTAAAGAAAAAACATCAAATTATATCATTGCCAAATGAGAAAGGAGAATTGTTGAGGTTTCGTATTAAAGAGACTTCAAATTTTGAGTCTAATTTGTCTTTGAAATTTCCAACAATAAAATCCTATTCAGCACAAGGTATAGATGACCCTTCATCTGTGGCTAAAATTAGTGTTGGTATAGACGGCTTTCATGCAGTTGTATATTCTGGAAAAGAAAAAACGGTATATATAGACCCTTATTCAAAAGACAATAAAGATTATATTGTTTATAAGAGAAGTGATCTAGGTAAAGATGAAAAAGAATTTGAATGTCAAGTAGAAGAGGTGGTAAATGAAAATTTACAACGAGATAATTTGGCTAGAAATGCAAACGATGGAAAACTAAGAACTTTTCGTTTGGCATTGGTTTGTAGTGGAGAATATGCGCAATTTCATTTAACAAGACAGGATGTGCCTGCATCTGCAACGGACGCAGAAAAGAAAGCAGTTGTTTTATCGGCAATGAATACTTCATTAACTAGAATTAATGGAATTTACGAAAGAGATTTATCTGTAAAAATGGTTTTAGTAGCTAATAATGAAGAAGTAATTTTTTTAGATGCTGCAACAGATGGAATTTCAGATGGAGATCCTAATACAATGCTTGATGAAGTTCAAGCTATTTGTGACACAAAAATCGGAAATGCTAATTATGATATCGGTCATATTTTTAGTGTTGGAGGAGATGGTTTAGCAGGTGGAGGTGTAGTTTGTGTTCCAGGTCAGAAGGCAAAAGGAGTAACTGGTAGAAGTGAGCCTGTTGGAGATGCCTATGATGTAGATTATGTAGCGCATGAAATTGGCCATCAGTTTGGTGCTAATCATACTCAAAATAATGATTGTAATAGAAATAATGTAACAGCTGTAGAGCCAGGAAGTGCATCTACAATTATGGGGTATGCAGGTATTTGTTTACCAAACGTACAAAACCAAAGTGATGATTATTTTCACTCTATAAGTATCACTGAAATGTGGAATACCATTCAATCTTCTGCAAATTGTGCTACGTTAACAGATACGGGTAATTCAGGACCAATAGCGAATGCAGGATCTGATTATAGCATACCAAAATCTACTCCTTTTGTTTTAAAAGGAGTAGCAACAGACGTTGATGGTACTTCTAGTTTAACTTACAATTGGGAACAGATAGATAATGAAGTTGCATCAATGCCACCTTTATCAACAAATACAGTAGGACCATTGTTTAGATCATTGCCATCTAAAGTAGTACCAAATAGATATTTACCAGAATTAGCAACAATTGTTGCAGGTAATACATCTACAACTTGGGAGGTTTTGCCATCTGTAGCAAGAGACATGAGTTTTTCTTTTCTTGTAAGAGATAACAATGCAGGAGGAGGAAGTACAGCTAGAGATGATATGGAAGTTACGGTAACAGCAGCAGAAGCATTTGTTGTTTTAACGCCTAATTCTTTAGTTAATTGGGACACAGGTTCTACACAAACAATTACATGGAATAAAGGAACAACAGATATAGCTCCTATAAATTGCCAAAATGTAAATATTAAATTATCTATAGATGGAGGCTTAACTTTTCCGATAACTATAAAATCGAATACTCCAAATGATGGAACGGAGGATGTTGTTATTCCAGATAATGCAACAACTACCGCTAGAATAATGATAGAAGCTGCAGACAATATTTTTTATAATGTAAATTCAATAGATTTTACAATAAATTCTACTTCTCCAACATTTTTAATGAGTAACACAAGTGGAATTCAATCTGCATGTAATTCAGGAAATGAAACAGTTAGCTATGTTTTAAATTTTGATTTTTTAAATGGTTTCTCAGAAGCTGTAACTTTTACTACAACTGGTCAACCTTCTGATGCCACTATTTTTTTTACACCAAATTCTATAAATAATAGTGGTGATGTAGTTATGGAGGTTTCTAATTTAGATGGAATAACACCTCAAAATTATACGATTAACATTAAAGCAGACGCAACAACAGTTAGCCAAAACATCGATGTTGAATTAAATTTAACAACTTCTACTTTTGACTTGTTAACATTAATAGCACCCGTAAATGGAGCAACAGGTGTTGCTTTGTCAGAAGAATTAAAATGGGATGCGGATTCTAATGCTGTTTCTTATGATGTACAAGTAGCTTCAGATAATAATTTTAGTTTCGTTATATCTAGTGGAAATGTTACCACAAATTCATATTTTCCAAATGATCTTTTAGGAGATACAACTTATTATTGGAGGGTAAAGGTTAAAAATAATTGTGGTGAAGGTTCTTACTCTAGTATTTTCAGTTTTACAACTTATACGCCTTCTTACTGTACTTCAACTTTTACAGATGAAGCAGGGGGTTCTGAACACATAACCAATGTAACTTTTAATACAATTAATAATACTTCTCATAATGATCTTGAAGATGGTTATGAAGATTTCACAAACACAAACACAACAGTAATGCAAGGCGATACTCATCAAGTAAGTGTCACTTTTGATACAGTAGGCTATCAAGACCATTGTTATGTGTTTATTGATTGGAATCATGATTATATTTTTGATAAAACAACAGAAAGATATGATTTAGGAACAGAAGTAGATAATGTAGCAACTGTAAGTTTTACTATTACTGTGCCCAGTGATGCTAAATTAGGTAATACAAGAATGAGGGTTGTTATAGAGTATGATGATCCTACTGATGGGTTTGGTGATGGTGCTTGTGATGAAGATCATTTAACAGAATGGGGTGAAACAGAAGATTACACTCTTATAGTAGATAGTCTTGTTTCAGTTGAAGATTTTTCTTTTGAAGGTTTTAATTTATATCCAAATCCTTCAAATGGAGCGTTTAATTTAAATTTTCAAGTGGTAGATACAGACAGAGTTATTGTTCAATTATTTGATATTACAGGAAGGTTAATTGGCGAGAAAAATTATTTAAATACAAAAAATAACTTCTCTAAAAAGATCTTTTTTGATAAGACATCTCCTGGTCTATATTTAGTAAGAGTTAAAAATGGAGTTAAACAAACTACAAGAAAACTTATTATTAAGTAACTTGTTTTTATAAAAGTAAAAAGCCTCATCAAATTTGATGAGGCTTTTTTATGTATGTAAAAAATTGATTTTTCTTATCCTAAGAAAGGGTATTTATAATCTATAGGAGATACCAATGTTTCTTTTATCAATCTAACAGAAGTCCAACGTAATAAATTTTGCGCAGAACCCGCTTTGTCATTTGTTCCAGAAGCTCTAGCTCCTCCAAAAGGTTGTTGACCAACAACTGCGCCAGAAGGCTTGTCATTAATATAGAAGTTTCCTGCTGCATTTTCTAATGCTTTAGAAGCTTTCTCAACAATATATCTGTCTTTCGAAAAGATAGCTCCTGTTAATGCATATTCTGAAGTTTCATCAACTAATTTTAATGAAGCTTCCCATTCAGCATCTTCATAAACATAAACCGTCATTACAGGTCCAAATAACTCTGTACACATTGTTGCGTACTTTGGAGAATTACTAACAATTACAGTTGGTTCAATAAAGTATCCAACAGATTTGTCATGGTTTCCACCAACAATTATTTCAGCATCTTTATCTGTTTTTGCTGCATCTATATAACTTGCAATTTTATCAAAAGAACCTTCATGAATAACTGCATTTACAAAGTTTGAAGTATCCTCTGGAGACCCCATTTTTAGCTCACTAGTTTGTGCAATTAAATGTTTCTTAACCTCCGGCCAAAGTGACGCAGGAATGTAAGAACGTGAAGCTGCAGAACATTTTTGACCTTGATATTCAAAAGCTCCTCTTGTCATTGCAGTAGCAACTTGTAAAGGATTTGATGAATTGTGTACCCAGATAAAATCTTTTCCACCAGTTTCTCCAACAATTCTTGGATATGTTTTATAGGTATGAATATTGTTTCCTATTTGTTTCCATAACTCTTTAAAAACATGCGTAGAACCTGTAAAGTGTAATCCAGAGAAATCTGGAGAAGCTAATACCGTATCAGAAATCATAACAGGATCTCCATAAACAACATTAATAACACCATCTGGTAAACCAGCTTCTTTAAATAAGTCTACAATTACTTGTGCAGAATACGCTTGATGATCAGAAGGTTTCCAAACAACAACATTACCCATTAAAGCTGCTGCTGCAGGTAAGTTTGCTGCAATAGATGTAAAGTTAAAAGGAGAAATTGCATATACAAACCCTTCTAGTGGTCTATACTCAACTCTGTTCCAAACGCCTGCGGAAGATGTTGGCTGATCTTTAAAGATATCAGTCATGTATTCTACGTTAAAACGGAAGAAATCAATCATTTCACAAGCAGCATCAATTTCAGCTTGATATACATTTTTAGATTGTGCAATCATAGTTGCAGCATTCATTCTTGCTCTATAAGGACCCGCTAATAATTCAGCAGCTTTTAAGAAAATAGCTGCACGTTCCATCCAACTTACGCTAGACCAAGCTTCTCTTGCTGCTAAAGCAGTAGAAATTGCAGTATCTACATGAGATTTATCTGCAGTATGATATTGTCCAACAACATGTTTATGATCATGTGGAGGAGTAATGTTTTTTGTGTTTCCAGTTCTAACTTCTTCACCATTAATATGCATAGGCACATCAATATTGCTGTTAAACATGGTTTTATATGTTGCTAACAACTCTTCTCTCTCAGGAGAGCCAGGAGCATATCCTTTAACAGGCTCATTTACTGCTTTTGGAACTTTAAAAAATCCTCTTGCCATATTCTATGTTTTTAAAAATTAAATCGACTTATTATAAGTCTCAAAGTTACAATTTTTGTTTTAATAAATTTCCCCGATATTTAATGTCTTTTATTGTAGTAAATTCAGTAATAAGAGTGAAATTTGAAACTTATTGTAATTAGGTAAATCTATATATGTGTACAGTAACCTTTCTCCCTTTAGGAAATAATGATTTTATTTTAACATCTAATCGTGATGAAACTCCTTTAAGAAAAACAATTCCTCCAACTTCTTATGATGAGAATGGTGTGGAGTTAATATATCCAAAAGATGAATTGGCAGGAGGAACTTGGATTGGTATTAGTGATAAGAAAAGATTGGTTTGTTTGCTAAATGGAGGATTTGAAAAGCATCAGAGAAATCAATATTATAAAATGAGCAGAGGAGTTATTGTAAAAAAGGTACTTTCTGCTGATGATGGAATTGATTTTATTAATGATTTTGATTTTACAGAAATTGAACCTTTTACAATTGTTTTGGTAGATTGGGAAAATAAAATAGAAACCTATGAATTTGTGTGGGATGGAAAAATAAAACATATAACCAAACTAGAACAAGAACCTAAAATTTGGTCTTCATCTACTTTATATGCAGATGAAATGAAAACCTTAAGAAAAGAGTGGTTTGTAAATTGGTTAAATAATAATAATGAGTTTCATCAAGATAAAATACTTGAATTTCATCAAAATGAAAAATTAGGAACTCCAGATATTTCTTTAAAAATGAAACGCTCTTTTGTGGAAACTGTAAGTGTAACTTCGGTAAAGAAAATAGCATCAGCAATAGAGATGACTTACTTAGATTTACTAACAACTAATAAAGTGCAAAAGAAATCAATCCAACAATAACAGCACCAATAATAGAAATTAAAAGATAGGTAAGGTTGAGTAATATGAATTTTATAAGGGTTTTAAAATAACCTTGTTGATAAAACTTATGCATGGCTATCAAAAGATACATTAAAAACAAGATTGTAAAAACCCATAATTGTGGTTTTGCCCCAAATAGTTCTACTAAAAAGTAAATAGATAAAAGCATAAAGAACACGGTTTGTGTGTGAAACACAAAAACCAGATGATCTACATATGTGTATTTTCTTCTGATATAAAATAATTTTAAAAATAGGGTGAAGAAGGGTAAAAACACAAATAATGCTACGGAACCATAAGAGAGCAATTGGCTAATAAATTGTTCTTGACTTTCTGCTTCATCAATCAAAGAATTAATCACTTTTGCTCGGCTATAGATAAACCTATTAAGGAATGTTTTGTTTTTTTGAAGGCTATCTAAAGCTTCATCTATATTTATTTTAGGATGTTTTTTTTGAAATTTTAAATAATCTTGAATTTGAAGGCTGCCAAAATTAATTTTATTTTTAGGAACTTTTTTTGTAGAATCTTCGGCTTCTTCAATAACTTTACCTACAATTTCTTTTCTTTTGACAGCGTCTAAAGGAATCCTAGAGTTTTTAAGTTCTTTATTAACAGTTTTTTTTAACGAGTCTATATCAACAGCTTTAAAAACGTCATCAGTTTCAAAAGAAATTACCCTCGATTGTTTTTTTTCAGTGCCGTTTTTCAGTTCTTTAAATTTATCGATGCTTTTAGAGAGCCCTAAGATTAAAAAGAATAGAATAGAAACGGTTAAATAAAAACGAAAAGGATTTGAGTAGCGCTGTCTTTTTCCATCAACATAGTCTCTAGAAACTTTACCAGGCTTTATTAAAAGTGGAATTATTGTATTCCAAAATTTTGCATCAAAATTGAACAATCCATTAAAAATTTCATGAATAAAATTTTTAAAAGTAATTTTGTTTCCTTTGTTAGCTTGTCCACAATCTGGACAGAATTTTTCTTGCCCACTAAATGGGTGTCCACAGTTTAAACATTCTGGATCTTTAGCAATTGCTACCTTTTTCTTTGTTTTAGTTAGTTTAATAATACAGGTGTTGTTAGTTGAAAAATTGGTATATATACTTTAAATTGATCGTACGTTTCTAGGTTTATCATTGTGTAAAAACCTTTCATAGCGCCCATGTTAGACTCTAAAAAGCAACCAGAACTATAGGTGTAAACGTCATTTGGTTTTAAAATAGGAGTTTGCCCAACTACACCTTCGCCACTTACAATTTCTGTTTTGTTTAAAGAATCGTAGATTTTCCAAAACCTATCTGTAAGTTTTACCGTATTTGAAGACGTGTTTTTTATGGTAATGATATATGCAAAAGTATAAAACAACCTATTATTTCTATAGTTTGTACCGTTGTATTTAGTTTTTACAGATATTTTTATCCCTTTTGTAATTTGCTCTACCATTATAGTAAAAGTAGCTTTTTTGTGGATTAAACACAAATCAATTTTTCTTTTATCTATTTTGATTAAAGAAACCTGTGCCAACACCAATTACACGTTCTATAAAACTACCAAAAGGTTTGTAGTATACAATTACAGAATATTCATTTTCTGTTTCGTAAAAAGTACCATTTAATTCGTTTGTGTTTACAAAACCATCTTTACCAACGGTAGCAAAAGTGTAGTTGTAAAAACCTTGTTTTAATAGGAAGTTTCCTTTGTAAGATTTTTCTTCAGCATTATAATACATTTTGGTTTCTTCAGAAATTGCAAAATCATTAAAAGCGCCATAAACATAAACTTCCTTTTCTGTAAAAGGGGTATCAACCAAAACAGAAAAATGCATCATTGCATAATCGGCTTCAGTTTTAGCATCAGATGCTTCTAAAGTTCTTATTACAAATTGGCCATTAATATCTGGGTTGTAGCTGTATCTTTTAAACTCATTAAATGTAAACGGATATAAATAATGATGGTAAACCTCTTTTTTTTCTACTTTAATAATGTTTAAACTACCGTTTCTAATGATTTTATTGTCAAAATAAAAATATTCATTTCCTCCCCAAAAATTTGTTTTGTTTGTATACGTGTATAAAAGTTGATTTTGTTTGAAGAAAGTAGGTTGTAAATCTGTTATTTTTTCGCTCCAATTATTGTTTTTTAGAATCACAACATTAATTTCTTGATTTGGATTGTTAATTCTAATATTTGGATGATTTACAGAAAACTGAATGGTTTGTTGGGTGTTTAATGTTTTTGTATTTCTACTTCTTTCAACAGAAACACCAACTATTGTCGCTTTTTCATATAGTATAAAACGTCTTGTAAAAACAACATCATCATATTTGTCAAGAACAGATAATAAGTAATTCCCGCTTTCTTTAATTTTAGTATTTATATTCGGAATTTGTACTGCGTAATGTGTGTAATTCTGAAGTGTATTAAATGAGTTTGTTACATTAATAATTGAATTTTGATTAAAACCATCAATATATTGGCTAGATAATAACCTGCTAGATTGCCAATCGTGCGTCATGTGCTCAATTTTATATTTATACTCTTTGCTATCTGCATCTAAATCATCAAAAGACAATTCTAAAACGGTGCCTAAAGGAACAATTGAAGAAAAGTAGTTTTCTTGTAAAGGTCTTAATTGTATCGTTTTTATGTTCTGAGAAATTACAGAATTAAAAAAGAAGACTAAAATTATTGTTATTTTTTGATGCATATTTTTAATGATAATGAAATTCAAAAATAGACCTTTTTAAGTTTAAATGTATATCGCAAAAAGTGTTCCTTTTCTGAGCTATTAAAAAATACACTTAGCATTTAGAGAGTAAATATAGAAAACACAATTTAAAGGTTATTTTTTAAAACTATTCTTTTTTAATAAAAATAATTTATTTAAAACTTGGTTTTTAAGTTACTTAGTGTGGTTTTATACTTGGTTTGTAAAAGAGGACTAAAAAATTATAGAGATATTAACTCCTCACTTAATGCTTTAACCATTATTTATTGCCTTACTTGCGAGTAAATTAAGTCCTAAATTATATTTATCATGAAAAAATCATTTTTAAGCCTATTGTTCTTTTGCATTTCTGTAAACTTTTTTGCACAAGGTATTTCTGTTCAAGGAATTGCCAGAGATGCCCAAAGTTCTGCCATTACGGATAAACCTTTAACTTTTACGTTTAGCATTACAACAAATAACAATACAGAGCTTTATGCAGAAACAAAGACTATTAAGACAGATGTTTTTGGTGTTTTTTCTCACATCGTAAAAAATGGAACTCCACAGAATTCAACTGTGTTTAGTGAGATAGATTTCTCAATTCAAGATTTAAAAATGAAAGTATCTGTAGTTTATGAAGGTAATACTATAGAAGTTTACGATCAAACATTTCAATATACACCCTATGCCCATTATGCTATAAATGCAGAACATGCTGCCAATGGCGTTCCTACAGGTGCTATTATGCCTTATATAGGTACAGATGCTCCTTTGGGTTGGGTGCTTTGTGATGGAAGAAGTATAGAAAATAATGATGATGCAATAGCATTAAAAAACTTAATAGGGAATAATGTACCTAACCTTAGTGGTAGGTTTTTAAAAGGTGTTGGTGCAAGAGATGACGGGGATTTCGTTGATGAAATTTCTTTAAATCAATTTCAAAGTCAGCAAACTAGGTTAACGCAACATTTGCATGGTTCAGCTGGTTTATTCACGAACGGGGCAGGAGAGCATAGACACGATATTGAGAAATTACCTATGGATAGTCAAATTATTACTGGTAATGGTGGTATGCCACATCTAAAAGATTCAAATGGACAAGATGAAAGTTTTGCTGCTGTTTCAGGAGGGGGTGATGCTATTAGTGAAAGTGGGGCTCACTTGCATGACGTATTAGGTACTACAGATTTTACGGCTACTGATAATAAGGAGATTAGACCAAGTAGTTACGGTGTAAATTATATCATAAAATTATAGTCATTTTTAAAATTTTACAATATGAATAAAATACTACAAGTTATCTGTTTGTGTTTGTTGGTTCATACTGCCAAGGCACAAGAGCAGAGTCAGCACCAACTTTTTGTTGGTAATGCTGCTATAGATTATAAATCTACTGATGACTATAATTTGCAAATGCAAGTAGGAAATCCACTTCCTTCTTTTTTATATCCTAGTGCATTTAGAACTAGGTTTGGTTTTCCTTATGGCATCCTATATATTGCGCAAACTTTTGTTATCGATGGTTTCGAAGTTTCAAAAGGGTATTATACCGATAGGGTAAATATTAAGTGGGAATTTGGTGCAAACCAGAATGTTACAGAAAAAATTAATATTTATAGAAAAGAATTAGGGAGTGTAACGCCAATGCAGTTAATTAGTAGCGTAAGCAAAGATGTTTATGAGTATAATGACACCCAAACACAAGGGGGTGTTTTATACGAATATAAAGTAGAAGCTGTGGGTGTTTCTGAGATTGAAGAACTGTATACTACGTATATAACAGGTGTGGGTTTTAGAAATCCAACAGCCACGGTTTCTGGATCTATAAGTTTTGATGGAGGTAGCCCAGTGCAAGATGCTCTTGTTTTTGCAGAAGCAAACGGAGCGGATAACAATTCTGGATCTAGTTTACAATTTATAGGGGGTTTTGTGGAGATTAATAATATTGAATATGAAATACCTACCAAGCAATTAACACTACAAACTTGGGTTACTAAACAAGATTATATTATTCAATTACAAACCACAGATAATTATAATATAGAATTCAGTGCGGGTAAATTTATAGACATAGACAGCGCTGTGCATTCTATCAAGTTAGAAGTTTTAATTAATGGTCAACAACTTACAACGGTTATATTAAAAGATTCTTATCCTACAGGAGAATTAGATAATGAAGGAAATGATGTTTTTGAAAATATTTCTTCTTTAACAGATACATCTTTTATTCATGTTTCTACTGTTTTAGAACAAGGAAGTAAACCAAAATTTTATCTTAACGGAAGAGAAATAACGCAAGCATATATAGATGGTATTTTTGGTTCTGATAGCGTTTCTAAACCTAGTTTAAATGTTGGTGTATTCTCAAATTATACTATAGATGCTACCATTGATAAAGTAATTATTGGACAAGGTATTAATGGAGACGGGTATAATGGCTATTTAGATGAGGTTAGAATTTGGCAACGTGCACTCTCTGAAGATGAAATAAGAAGAGATTACAGAAGGTATATAAGTGGTAGCGAAACTGATTTAAGCATCTACTTAAGAATGGATGAAAAAGAAGGTGCCAATGTGTATGATTTTTCTAAAAAAGGATTTCGTCAAAACAAAAACGATGGTTTTTTTGGCAGTAAAGTTGGTTTTAGTTCGGTGACTCCTACAAAAAAACAATTAGGTGTTTTTGGAGTTACAGATGCAAATGGTGCTTATACCATTTCTAGTATTGGGTATGCAGGTACAGGAGAGTCTTTTGTAATTTCACCATCTTTAGGTGTACATAAATTTGAACCCGCAAGCCAATCCTTATTTTTAGGAGCAGAAGCAAGTGTGGTGAATCAATTAAATTTTAAAGACATTTCTTCTTTTAAATTTAATGGTAGAGCAGTTTATAATGTTCAAGGTGTATTTAATAGTACTACTTTAGATAATACTGAAGCCTATAGAGATATTCAGGATTTTGGTTATAATCAATATCAAGTTACCAGCAATAATAATAGAATTACTCTCAATAAAGGGCAGTATTATTACGATGGCGGTACTATAAATCTTAATAACGGATATTATGAAGACGGAGAATTAAAAAAATACCCCGTAATTGGTTTGGAGAAAGCCAATATCTACATAGACGGAAACATTGTGATTAATGCAAATAACCAACCAGTAGAGACAGATTCAGATGGTAGTTTTAGTATTAATGTACCTATTGGACAACATCGGATAGAAGTTAGAAAAGATGGACACACTTTTGCTCATAATGGTTATTTTCCAGCCTCAGACACCTTTAATTTTGTTGAAGACCAAATAGAACAAAGATGGTTTATAGACACTACAAGAATTTCTTTAGTTGGTAGAGTTGTGGGAGGTAAAATAGAATCGGATAAACCTGTAGGTTTTGGATTAGAGGGTGCGTTTTCTTATACAAATAACGCAGGTACAGATAATGAAGAAACAGAGCTAATTTCTTCTAAAAATAATATTGGTATTGCAGAGATTATCTTAAAAGGTAATATTAATACCACTAGTTTAGATGTTTCTGTTGCAACAGATTCCATAACCGGCGAATATAAAACTTCTTTAATTCCGTATATATATCATATTAAACCTGGTGATTTAAAAGTTCCGTCAAACCCAGCCTTAAATGGTGCTTTTTTAACCAGTACTGAAACACTTAATTTAGTAACAACACCAGTTTTAGACTCTGTTAGCTACACAACAAAAGACGGTACAGAATTGTTTTCAGAAGCATTTCATCATAAAAAAAGTTTTAGATACAACGCTCCTGTAACTGTAGAATTGATAAACCAAGAATATGAGAGGGAAATTGAAATAGGTGGAAATATCTATAATATTGCTGCATTAACAGTTCCTTTATATCTTCAGAGAAAAAAGTACAATATGCTGTTCGAAGTCTCACAGAATTATGTAAATAAAGATGCTGCAGTAGACGTTTTAATTAAAGAATTTTTTACAGAAGGAACTTTTAATATCACAAATAATTTTGAGATTGCAGGTGCAAGTACAATGGCACTTATTCAAAATAGAACACAATATAAATACTCCTTTTACGCAGGAGAACCAAATATTTCAATTGCTGATTCTTTTAAAAGTGCAATTACGGTTCAATATAGTATACCAGGTAGTAATACATTGACTATTTCTAATTTAGATTATTTTAAAAATGAAGGAATTGTAAAAGGAGGTAAAAGTTCTGGTGGTGTAGCTTTTGCTACCATTGCACCAGAGGTTCCAGATATTATTTTAAGAGATCCACCAGGCTCAAATAGTTTTGCATCCATAGAAAAAGGAACAACAATAACTTATACATCAGAAAAAGTAGATGCTTCAGCAGGTGAAGACGGTGTTGGTTTTTATGCGTCTATTGGACCAAATATTACAATTAGTACAGGTGCAATTGCGGCATATACAGATGTAGAAACTGCTTTTGTTGCAGATACAGAAGGTTTAATGTCTAAATCGATAACTAATACAAGCCAAAATGTAACCACAAATAGTTATACATTTAATCAAACAATTTCTACTAGTGATGCTATTGATTTTGTAGGTTCTGATGGAGATTTATACATTGGAAATGCTAAAAATATGTATTATGGTCTTTTTGATAATATGTTTATTACTGAAAACGTGTTAATGTCAACAAACGGAACAGCAGTGGCACATATTACAATAACAGGTGTAGATGAAGGAGGTAACAGTAAAGATTTATATGTAAGTACTAGAAAAGATCGTGTTATTGGAGAGCAACCAACAAATACATTTTTCTCGTATTCTCAAAAACATATTGTAGAAACTTTAATACCAGAGTTGATTGCTTTTGCAGAGGGTTTTGATCAAAGTTCTGAGCCAGTAGGATCATTAAGAACAGCAGAGTCATACACAAATCAAGCAAATTTATGGAAACGAATTATTCAAGAAAATGAAAAAACGAAGTTTGATGCAAAGAATAATAGAGAAACGTATAAGCAAGAAGTTTTAGAAAAAGTTAATGGTTTTGGAGAATATCAAACTCAAATAAATAATTTGGTAAATGAAAATTTCTTTTCCAATCAATCTTTTGATGCTGGTTTGGGTGCGTTTACAAGTGCTATTTCTACGGTTAAAATTAATGGAAAATCTACAGAAATAACAATTGAAACATCAAATGAATTTAAAGAACAACTTGGTAACTTTGTAAATAGTGTAGGTTATAATTCTGTGTTTACTCAAGTACATTCAGAAATAGATACAGATATACTTAATTCTGAAGAAGAGATTACAACCACAATTTCGTATACCTTAAAAGATAATGATTTATTTAATGTATTAAGTGTAGATGTGGTAAATATGTTTGATGGTAATGGACCTGTTTTTATAACAAAAGGTGGTTCTACCTCATGTCCTTACGAAGGCGAAACAACCTCTATTTTTTATGAACAAGCAGAAGCGTATAGCACAAACGGAATTGGTGTTGGAGGTGAGGTTCTAGGAGACGCAACAAATAGCGTGTATAAACCAGATGTAAGAGCAGACAAAAGTGTTCTAAAAAATATTCCAGAAAGTGAAGGGGCATTGTTTACTTTACTTCTAAAGAATAATAGTGAAACACAATCTGCATTAGAATACATTATAGAGGTTGACGCTTTAACCTTAAATGGTGCTTCTACGAACATAGCACCTAATGGGGTTAATGTATATATTCCTTATAATGAAACGGTAGAATTTCCTTTTGAAGTGTATAAATCATCTGCGTCAAGTATCTTTAAATATGATAACATTAGAGTGTATTTAAAAGCGCCTTGTGATGATATTAATTCTTCTGAAGCTTTTATAGATGTTTCGGTAGAGTTTAAACCATCGTGCTCTACAGTAACTGTTTCTGCACCACAAGACAATTGGATTTTTAACAGAGCAGAAGGGTATACTACAGTTACAAATAATAATGGAGCTACAACCACTACAACAAACGAATTACCCATTACGTTTACAGATTTTAATACCGATTTTGCGGGGTTCATAAAAATAGAATTGCAATATAGAAATGCAAACTCTGCAAATTGGATGAAGTTTAAAACCTATTATGGTACGCTAGCTTTAATGGGTGCAGCAGAAGATGACGATGGTGCAGTTATAGATCCTGCAAAATCAGAATACACCTTTAATTGGGATATTATTGGAGAAAATATTTCAGATGGCAATTACGAGTTTAGAGCAATTTCTTATTGTACTGATGATGTTATTAACGTTTCGCCAATTGTACAAGGAGTTGTCAATTTAAATGCACCAGTGCTATTTGGCACCCCACAACCTTCTGATGGTATTTTAGATGTTGGCGAAGATATTTCTTTGCGATTTAATGAAGCTGTTTTTGAAGGTGACTTAACTCATATTAAAGTAACGGGTTTGCAGACTCAACAAGAAATAGACCATAGTGTTTCTGTATTTTTAGATGGGGGTGCAAATCAAATAGAATTACCATATCAAATATTACCAAATGGTGCATTTACCATGCAATTTTGGTATAAAAATGCAACCACTGGAGTTGGAGATTTAATTACTCAAGAAAACGGAATTAATGCTAGCTTAGAAGGTAACGACCTTACATTTAGTGTGGGAGGAGCATCCGTAACTGCAACAATAAATCCTTCTCAATATAATTTCTATTCTTTAGTGTATCAAACTGGAGGCAGCCCTCAATTACTGATATTTGAGAATGGAGAGGTAACTGGTTATACAAATTTAAATGGAGATTTAGACTTCAATTCTAATAGCTCAATTTTTATAGGAGGCAATAATGTAATTGGTAACATTCATGATATTCGTTTTTGGTCTAAAACCTTTACACCTGCGCAAGCAAATGTAGCAAAAGACAGAACATTAACAGGTAGAGAGTTAAATTTGTTAGGCTATTGGACTTTAGATGAAGGCCATGGAAAAGTAGGAGTTGATAAAGCTAAAAGCAGAAATGCAATTGTAAATTTAGATTGGGCTATTAATCCACAAGGAACCGGGTATAAATTTGTTGATAATTCTTACTTATCTTTAGAAAATGTAGGCTTTGTGCAACCTAGTATTGCAGAAGATATCACATTGTCATTTTGGGTTAAAACTACGATAGCAGCTAAAGGAACTATTTTTTCTAATGGAAAAGGAAATAATGATGATCTTGAGCTAACCAATGGTTTTAGAAATAAATGGTCTGTAAATATGAAATCTGACGGTAATTTAGAACTACTATCAGAAAATATGTCTTATGACTTAACTACTCAAAGTATCGCAGATGGCTCTTGGCATCATGTTGCTTTAGTTGTTAAAAGAGGGGGTGCTATAAGTTCTTATATAGATGCTTTAGAAGTAGCCTCTATTTCTTCAGCACATATTGGAGGAGTTTCTGGAAACAAAATTTTAATAGGGGCGCGTTTGTATGAAGATTCTTCTTCTACAGAAACGATTGACAATCATTTTACAGGAAATTTAGATGAGATTCGTTTGTGGAATACTGCAAGAAGTTTCGAGCAAATTAAAAGAGATCGCTATTTTGAGATCGAAGCATCTTCTGAGGGTTTAATGTTGTATACAGACTTTAATCAGGAAGATACTAACACCACAAATGGTCCTAAATACAGTCATTTGGTTGTGAATAATGGGGTGTCGTCTACCTTTTCAATTTTAAATGGAGGAACGCAAAGCTATACGGAAGATTCACCTCCATTAAAACCGAAGTTACAATTTACAAACATTCCTTTTACCACGGTAATTAATGGAGATCAAATGATTATTCAACCCACGTTAACAACAGAAGAATGGGCGCTTTTTGAAGGGCAGATTTTAGATTTCTCTGTATCTAAAATGTTAGATAAACATTTTAATGAGCAAATCTCACCAATAACGTGGTCTGCTTTTGTAAGCAAACAAGAAATAGAATGGTTTACACAAAATCAAACAAAAGAGATTGTAGCTGAGAAAAAGGTAAATGAAGCCTATTCATTTACAATGGATGTTGTAAATAAAGGAGGTAGCAATCAAGCCTATACAATTAGTGGTGTGCCAACTTGGATAACGGTTCAGGATATGTCGGGATCTGTAGCACCAAACGCAACAAAACAGGTGGTTTTTAAAGTCGATGATGAGTTAGCAATGGGTACATATAACGCAGATATCTATCTAGAAACTGCATCCGAATTTAACGACAGATTAACCTTAGATTTAAGAGTGTTAACAACAGCACCAGATTGGTCTATAAATGCGCCTGATTATTCTAGTAGTATGAATGTTATTGGTAAAATTAAAATTAATGAGGTTTTTTCTAGAGATCAATACACTAAAATTGGTGCTTTTGTAAATGATACACCAAGAGGAGAGGCTTATTTAAAATATGATACAGCTTATGATAGTTATTTTGTATACTTAACTGCGTATAGCAATGTTACAAGTGATGAAAAAATAACCTTTAAAATTTGGGATGCAATCAATGGCCAAGTTTTAATAGCTGCTATAGATGGTGCGCCAAGCACGTCTTTTTTACAGAATGCGGTTTTAGGCTCAAAATCAACCCCAGTCCTATTTTCTGGAGCTGAATTTTCTGAACAGACATTGGCTTTAAATCAAGGTTGGACCTGGACCTCTTTTTATGTAGAAGATGACAGATTTAACAATGTAAAAGCAACATTTGACGGATTGGTTTTACAAGACAATGATCAGATTAAATCTCAAAATAAATATACAAATTATGAAGACAACTATTGGTATGGTTCTTTAACTACGATAGCCAATAACCGCATGTATAAAGTGAAATTGGCAGCTGCAAACGCCTTAGTATTAATTGGAAATGATGTGGATGAAGCGAATATAGACTTGACTATTAATATAGGGTGGAACTGGTTACCGTTTCCGATTCATAGAAATATTAGTTTAAATGAAGCCCTTTCGTTTTATAATCCTACCGATGGTGATGTTATAAAAGATCAATATACTTTTGCAATTTATGATACCAGTTCTGGCTGGAGTGGAACACTTAATTATATGCAATCTAATAGAGGGTATATGATAAAGTCTGGAGCTTCAGCTTCGCAAACGTTAAATTATCCGAATTCAGAGAACGCAGCGAAATCTGATTCATCGGGTCAAGAACATGCTGCAGAAACCATTGCGCTATTTTCTAGATACAATGCCAACATGAGTATTGTTGCAGAAGTTATAGCCGATGGTAACTTTACTAAAGTTTTAGTCTATGATTCTGATGGCGTTTTAAGAGGAGCGTCTCCAATTGTTACTTTACAGAAGAAAAGAATAAGTTTTATTTCTGTTTTTAGTAATTCAAATGATGCTTTAAAGTTTAAGGTTTCTGACGGAATTACAGAAGTAGATGCAATGTCTAGTTTTGTTTTTGAAAACAATAAAGTTCTTGGAAAACTTAAAGCACCAGTTGTTTTAAACTTAATGAGTTTGTCATCTGAAGATGTGTTTCTAAGTAATGTTGTTATGTATCCAAACCCGTTTTCAAATAGCATAATTATAAACGCGTCTCTGCAAGCAGATAAGGTTACTAAAATTGAAATATTTAGTACGATTGGTGCGCTTGTGAACACAATTTCTACAGATAAGGATATTACTGCAATAGATACTTCTAGTTTAGCAAAAGGAGTTTATTTGATGAAGTTAAGTACTTCTGATGGAAAGAGTATTATTAAGAAAATGGTTAAAAAATAAGATAGACTATGAAGAACTATTTTATTTTTTTAACTCTATTATTAATAGGGTTAAAAGCAAAGGCACAAGATCCTAATTGGTCTGTAAATTCGGCGAACTATCAATATAGCATGACTTTTACGACATTTTTAAATGTAAATGGCACAACTTTATCTTCGGGTGAAAATAAAGTTGCGGCTTTTGTAAATGGTGAAATAAGGGGTGTGGCAAATGTAGTTTTTGTTGCAAGCGCAAATAAATATGTAGCCTATTTGTCTGTATTTGCCAATACAAATGGAGAAACAATAACTTTTAAAATCTATGATAGTGCGAATGATAATGTTGTTGATATTACAGCAACCGAAAATTTTATCATTGATGGTAATGTTGGTGGTATTTTTCAGTCTTACAGTATTGCAGATCCAGCTTTAAATAATGAAGCTCTTTTAAATTTGTTTTCTTTTAAAGGGGTTTCAACAGTTTCTGAAGTAGTGAACAATAATAATGTAGCTGTTGTTCTTCCTTTCGGTACAGATATTACTGGCTTGACGATTGAATATGTTTTGAGTAATGGAGCAAACCTCTTTCTTGAAAATACAAAACAGTTATCAGGAGCATCTGTACAAGATTTTACCAACACCGTTACTTATAAAGTTTTATCAGAAAATGAAGAAGTATTCGTGGAATATGAGGTAAGTGTTACTGTGGCAAGTGAAAATGTAGATCCGCCGGTATTGGTTTTAACAAGTGCTGCAAATAGTGTTGTTAAGCAAGCACCGCTGCAGGTTAATTTAACAACAAATGTTGCTATTTCTAACTTTATTCCGGAAGATGTTTTGTGCGTTAATGCAGTTGTTTCGAATATAAAGAAAGAAAACGAATTACTTTATGTACTAACAGTTGTGCCAATTCAACAAGGTGATTTTTCTATAGAAATACCACAAAATAAGGTTCTAAATTCTGATAATGAAGGGAATTCACCATCTAATAAATTGACATTTATCTATGATCTTGTAAGACCTTATGTAGCTACTATTAAAAGAAAGGATCCGACAGAAGAAATTACAAAAGATGATATACTAGAATTTACGGTAACGTTTAGTGAAGACGTAGAAAATGTTTCTTCGTCTGATTTTGTGAGTGTTTCTGACGCAACATTTACAGTAGTAAAAGAAAACGATTCAACCTATTTAATTACTGTTATGAGTATAGCAGACTTTTATGGCGTAGTTTCTTTAAATATAAAGCCAGTAAATACAATACAAGATAAAGCGGGTAACTTATTGTTAAACACTGTCATTAACGTACATCAAAATTAAGAGATGAAAACAAAAATTTCAAAATTTTCTTTTGTAGTTTTAATCTATTTTTTGATACAAACTATAAATGCACAAGACCCTAATTGGTCTGTAAATACAGCTAATTATCAATATAGCATGACATTTACGTCATTTTTAAATATAAATGGAACAATACTTAAAGATCAAGAAGATAAAGTTGCTGCTTTTGTAAATGGAGAAATAAGAGGCGTAGCAAATATAGAATATGTTGCAAGTGCTAATAAGTATGTTGCTTATTTGTCTGTGTATGCGAATACTGATTTAGAGACTATTAATTTTAAAATTTATAATAGTACTGCAGATATTGTTATAGATATTAATAAGACAGAATCTTTTAAAATAGATGGCAGTATGGGAGGTGTCTTTCAATCTTATAGTATTGCAAGTCCACAATTAAACGAAAATGGGGTATTTAATTCTTTTAGTTTTTTAGGAATTTCAGCTTTGGAAACAGCTATTTTATCTGATAAAATAAAT
Source organism: Polaribacter sp. SA4-10 (assembly GCF_002163835.1). Lineage (NCBI taxonomy): Bacteria > Pseudomonadati > Bacteroidota > Flavobacteriia > Flavobacteriales > Flavobacteriaceae > Polaribacter > Polaribacter sp. SA4-10. The sequence continues at coordinate 2,814,727 of NZ_CP019331.1, forward strand.
ATTATCTTGCCTAAGAATACAGATATTTCTTCTTTAACGGCTGTTTTTGAAACGAGTACAAATTCAAAAGTATTTGTAGATCAAACGATACAAACGTCTGGTAGTGTTTCACGAGACTTTATAGCACCAATTGTTTACAATGTTTTGTCTGAAGACGAAGCAACTTTTACCGCATACGAAATTTTAGTTTCTATAGATTCTAGTGTAGCTCCAACATCAGTTGTGATTTCTACAACACAAATTTTGAATACAAATTTAAATCCAGTAACGTTAGATGTTGTGTTTTCTAATGTAGTTTCTGGTCTTGAGTTAACAGATTTTCTACTAAATAATGCAGTTATATCATCCTTATCAACTTTAGATTCAAAAAGTTATAAAGTTGATATTATTCCTTTATCAGAAGGTGCTTTTTCTATTCAAGTTCCAGCAGAAGTTGTTTTAGATGAGAATAATAACTTAGCTGAAATTTCAAATAAGCTAGAGTTAGTTTATGATATTTCCAAACCAATAATTAATAACATTTCTGTTCATTCTGATGCTGGACTTTGGTGGTTTATAGTAACATTTAGTGAGTATGTTTTAAATGTAGATAGTTCAGATTTTGAGTTAGAGGGAATTGCTTCTAGCGGATTGTCTATTGCTAGTGTTGAGCAAATTTCAAATACAGCCTACAAAATAGAAATCGCGAATTCTAACACACATGTTGGGGTTATTTCAGTGCAATTAAAAAGTAGTACTGATATTCTAGATGATTTTGGAAATTCTGCAATACAAACTGATTTTGAATCGTATTTTTTAAATAATGGAGCGCTTTCTAATAATGCATTAACAAAAACAAAAAATTATGTTTTAAATTATGATTTTGAAGCTTGGTTAAATCCTTTTTCTTTAAATTCTTGGAGTATAGAAAGAGGAGATGAAACACAAAATACATATTCTCAAGTTTCACAAGAAAAATCAGAAACAAGAGGGTCTTCGTCAGAAACAGCTTTAAGGTATTTTGTTACAACAAAATCTAAAGGTTTTTTAAAAACAAGTTTACCAATTGCAGCAGATTCAGACGGAAGATACTTCTTTGGTGTTTGGCTTAAGGCAGTAACTGTTGGAGATAAAATTTCAATCGGAGTGAATAATAACACCCAAATTTTAACTGATATATATACAGCAACAAATACAAATTGGAATTATGTAGTTAAATATTTTGATGCAAATATGGCAGACCAAATAACGCCTGTAATTATACCAGAAACAGAAAATGTTACCTTTTATATAGATGATACTTCTTTAAAACAAGGTTTGGCAGGATCAAGTATCGAATGGAATGCAGCTAACGGAATAGTGAAAGCACACACAGATTTTTTTGAAACAGAGGCTGACTCGGGTAAAACGTATGTGTCAATTTCTGAAGAAGCTAATGTGAATAATATACACAATGGTTTAAAAAGTTTAAAAGTTGTAACTACAAGTGGTGCAAGTGCTTCTAATAAAGGAATTGTTTCATTCAAGTCAAATACAACTGTCGGTAATAGGTTTCAGCATCCAGAATTAACAAAAAGAGAATATCAAACTTCTGTTTGGGTAAAGTCGGAAACAATTGCCGATGTTTTTTATGCTTTAAATGTTGATGGAGTAAACATGAGTTCTTCTAAAATTACTTTACCAGTAAATACTTGGATACAAGTATTTAGTCCGGTAGTTTCTCTTGATGGTTCTAATGCATCAGAAATTGAAATGTATCCGAAGTTATATTTTACAACACCCAATACAAATTATTATGTTGATGATTTCTTTTTAGATTGGGATGCTGAAGGAGAATTAAACAGTGTTGTTTGGTCTGGAAGTATAGATAGTAATTGGTCGAATGTTAGTAACTGGAACTCAGATTTAGTTTTGCCATCAACTAATGACAATGTTTACATCCCGTCTGGTTTAATAAATTATCCAGCAATCGCTGAGAATACAAGTGTAAGTATAAAGAATCTAAATATTGACGGTTCATTAACTGCAGAAAATGGAGCTTCTTTAATTGTTAAAGAGGTTTCTAATGGAGAAATAACATATAGTTTAAAAGTTAACGATACGAAATGGCATTTAGTCTCTAGTCCTGTCGTTGGTGAAACATATGATACTGCTTGGGTAGACAATAATTTAATTGATGATAGTTCAAGTTCTAATAATAATTTAGCGATTGCTTCTTACATAAATACAATAGATTTGGATGGAGATTGGGTATATCCAACAATAGGAGATTCAGGTGATTTTAATAATGGTCAAGGGTATTCTATAAAAAAAGATGAAATTACAAATTCAGATATTAGTTTTACAGGAGCTATAAAAATAGAAGATTTTTTTACTACTATTGATAAAGGGTTTGGAGACGAAAATAAATGGAATTTAGTAGGAAATCCTTTTCCTTCTTATATTTTAGTAGGTGATTTACTTGCTTTAAATTTAGAAAGTTTGTCAAATACTCATCTAGCTGTTTATGTTTGGGATAATTCTAAAAATTCGGAAGAAGGAGGTTACAAACCTTTGCTGGGTGAAGATTATATTCACCCCGGTCAAGGTTTTTTTGTAAGTGCAAATAATGAAAATCTAGACAATTTTACAATTTCAAGATCTTTGCAGCGGCATAATGTTTCTGGGTTGTTTTATAAATCGAATACTGATTCATCTATTAAATTAATTATTTCGGACGGCAAAAAAAATAGAGCTACAGAAATAAATTATTCATTGGGTAAAACCACAAAGTTGGACCCAGCTTTTGATATTGGTACTTTTACGGGTGCTCCATCTTTATTAAGTATCTATACACATTTGGTTAATAACAGTAAAGGAGTGGATTTTGTAAGACAAGCTTTACCTAGAGATTTTGAAAATCTAATTGTTCCAATAGGTATAAATGCAGAAGCTGGAAAAGAAATTTCTTTTTCTGCTGAAAGCTTAAATTTACCCGCAGATATAAAAGTGTTTTTAGAAGATCGGGAGACAGGTGTTTTTTCGAGTTTAGGAGAAAATAATAGCAATTATAAAGTTATGCTTTCAAAAAGTTTAAAAGGTATTGGTAGATTCTATTTGCATACTTCGAGGAGCTCTTTGAATTTAAGGAACGTAGTTTTACAAAATATAAGTGTCTACAAAATAAATAAAAATACTTTAAGAATTGTTGGTTTGCCAAATGGAAATTCCTTTTTTAAATTATTTACACTTTTAGGTAAAGAATTAATAAGTTTTTCCTTTGAGTCTAGTGGAGTAAAGGATGTTTTATTGCCAAGGTTGGCGGTGGGTGTGTATTTTATTCAAATTCAAACAAATAATGGATGGCTTCGTAAAAAAGTAATTCTTGAATAAAAAGGATAGATTTAAATTGATAGTTTAGGGAGATTATATTAGAAGTTCATATATAAATAAGTTTTAGTTAAAATATAGAAGGTTCTTGTTTTTTGAAAATTACTTGTTGTCAATAATCAATCATAGTAATTTAATTCTTAAAAGGAGTATTCAATTATTATAAACAGACTAAAATGTTTTCTTTATTTAGAATTATTATAAATAATATTTTTCATCAAGATAAAAGTTAAATTATATCAAACATCACTATCAAAATCTTTAAATTTGCATGATTTTTTTTAGTTAACTAATATTTCAAATTGACTATGTCAAAAGACATTCGTATTAAAAAAGGCTTAGATATTAAGCTGGTTGGTGAAGCAGAACATACTACAAAAGAGCTTTCTATTGGTAGTGTATATGCAATAAAGCCAGAAGATTTTCACGGAATCATTCCTAAGTTAATTGCCAAAGAAGGCGCAGAAATAAAAGCAGGAGAACCACTTTTTTATTCAAAAAGTGATGAACGTATTTTATTTTCAAGTCCGGTTTCTGGTAAAGTAGTAGAGGTAATACGTGGAGCAAGAAGAAAAGTATTAGCAATGAAAATTGCTGCTGATGTAAAACAAGAGTATAAAGATTTTGGCAAGAAAGATGCAGGTAAAATGTCTGCAGAAGAAGTTAAAAATCATTTATTTGCTGCTGGTTGTTGGCCTTTTATAAAACAACGTCCTTATGATGTTGTTGCAAATCCAAATCAAGTTCCTAAAGCTATTTTTGTTTCAGGATATGCAAGTGCGCCTTTAGCCGCAGATTTAGATTACACCTTAAAAGGAAAAGAAGCGGAATTACAAGCTGCACTTTCTGCTGTTAGAAAATTAACAGTTGGAAAAGTTCATGTTTCAATTGCAAATAAAGCGATATCTCCTTTTGGTAACTTAAACGGCATAGAAATTCATACAGTTTCTGGTCCTCATCCTGTTGGAAATGTTGGAACTCAAATCTCACAAGTGGCTCCTATTAATAAAGGAGAAGTTGTTTGGGTTATTGCACCTCAAGATTTAGTAATAATTGGAGAGTTACTCTTAACGGGTAAATTCAATGCTAAAAGAACAGTTGCTTTAACGGGGTCTAAGTTTAGTAAACCACAATATGTTACTGCAATTGCTGGTGCAACTATTTCTGATGTTGTAAAAGGAAACCTAGATACTGCAAACACTAGAATTATTAGTGGTAATGTATTGTCTGGAAAAGAAGTGCAAGAAGATGCCTTTTTAGGATATTATGACAATCAAATAACGGCAATTCCAGAAGGAAATGATTATGAATTATTTGGATGGACAAAACCAATCTTTAATAAGGTTTCTACATCAAGAGCTTTAACATTTTCTTGGTTAACTCCAAATAAAAAGTACGATTTAAACACAAATACAAACGGAGAACATAGAGCATTTGTTGTTACAGGTTCTTACGAAAATGTATTTCCTTTAGATATTTATCCAATGCAATTATTAAAAGCATTTATGATAAAAGATTTAGATGAAATGGAAGCTTTAGGAGGTTACGAAGTAGCTCCAGAAGATTTTGCGTTAACAGAATTTATTTGTGTATCTAAACAACCACACCAGAAGATAATACGTGAAGGTTTAGACTTAATGAGAGAAGAATTAGGATAAGGTTATGAGCTTAAAACAAAACTTACATATTTTAAAAGAGAAATATAAAGGGACTAAAATGGCACCTGCATTTAATGCAATCCATACCTTTTTATATTTACCAAATGAAGTGACTCATGGAGGAACTCATATAAAAGCAGCAGATGATTTAAAGCGTACAATGAATATTGTAATTATGGCTTTAGTTCCTTGTTTGTTGTTTGGAATGTTTAATGCCGGCTATCAACACTATGCCGCAATAGATGGTTCTTTAAGAGCAAATGTATTAGCGAACTTTTTGACGTTAGACAATCTGTGGATTGGAATTATAAAAGTATTACCACTAGTAATTGTTTCTTATGGAGTTGGTCTTGGAGTTGAATTTATTTTTGCTATCATAAAAGGACACGAAGTAGAAGAAGGCTACTTAGTAACTGGTATGTTAGTTCCATTAATTGTACCTATTGATACACCGTTATGGATGTTAGCAGTTGCCGTAGTATTTGGTGTTGTAATTGGTAAAGAAGTATTTGGTGGTACTGGAATGAACATTTTAAACCCTGCTTTAACAATTAGAGCATTTTTATTCTTTGCATATCCAACGTGGATGTCTGGGGATAAAGTTTGGGTCTATGATGCCGTAAACAGAACAGGAACTGCAGATGCAATTTCTGGTGAAACTATCTTAGGAAGTTATGCTCAAAACCAAGAAGTAATTTATTCTAATTGGGATAAATTTGCAGGGTTCATACCTGGCTCTGTAGGGGAAACGTCAACATTGCTGATTTTAGTAGGCGCTGCCATTTTAATCTTTACAAAAATAGGAAGCTGGAGAATTATCGTTTCTACTTTTTTAGGAGCCGCAGCAATGGGAATCATCTTTAATCAAATTGTAGCAGCAGATATTATTACAGAATCTAGTAAGTTTTACGGATTAATGAACACTGTTTGGTACGAACACTTAATGATTGGAGGTTTGGCTTTTGGAGCTGTATTTATGGCTACAGATCCAGTAACAGGTTCGCAAACAAATAAAGGGAAGTGGATGTACGGTTTCTTAATTGGTTTTATATCTATTATGATTCGTGTATTTAATCCAGCTTATCCAGAAGGCGTATTTTTAGCAATTTTATTGATGAATGTATTTGCCCCAACAATAGACCACTATGTGGTTAAAGGAAACATAAACAAAAGATTAAAACGTGCTAAAGTTAAAACTGCCTAATTATGAGTAAGAGAACAGATAGTAACAGTTATACAATGATTTTCGCCATAATTATGGTGTTAGTTGTAGGTTCTTTATTAGCTTTTATGGCATCGTCTTTAAAGCCAAATATTGACGAGAATAAAAGAATAGAGAAACAACAGAATATTTTGTATGCAATGGGCATAAACGAAAATGAAGGAACAAGTGCAAACTTTGTTTCTACAGATGTTGCCGGAGCAGAGTTTGCAAAATATATTAAAAAGCAATTGGTTATTCAAGGTGATAAAGTTACCGAAAATGACAACGCTTATTTAATTGAGGTTAAAAAAGAACAAACTTCAGCAAAAGCTGGAAATCAAAGAAGATTGCCTTTGTTTGTTGGTGAAAAAGATGGGAAAACATTTTATGTAGCGCCAATTAGAGGAAAAGGTCTTTGGGATGCCATTTGGGGATATGTTGCTTTAGATGAAAACATGATTGTTCTAGGAGCCTATTTTGATCATAAAGGAGAAACTCCTGGTTTAGGAGCAAACATAAAACAACGTTATTTTATGGATGATTTCATTGGAGAACATTTAATGTCTGATACTGGAGTTTTTAAAGGAATTACAGTTGCCAAAGGAAATAACGATCCAAAGAACGAAGATAAAACAGATTACGAAGTAGATGCAATTGCTGGTGCAACAATCACTGGTGATGGTGTTTCTGCCATGATTAAAAAAGATTTGGCAATGTATGTACCTTATTTTAAAACATTAAAAAAATAATTTATGGGACTTTTATCAAAAAAAGACGCAAAATTAATTACAGATCCATTAGCGGATAATAACCCAATAACAATTCAAGTATTAGGTATTTGTTCTGCATTGGCAATTACGGCAGAACTAAAAGCGTCTATTGTAATGGCAATTTCTGTGCTATTCGTGCTAGGTTTAGGAAACGTAGTCATCTCTTTAATGAGAAATATTATACCTTCAAAAATTAGAATTATTGTGCAACTAATTGTTGTTGCAACATTGGTAATTATTGTGGATTTAGTGCTAAAGGCATTTGCATACGAACTGAGTAAGACATTGTCAGTTTTTGTTGGGCTAATTATTACAAACTGTATTATTATGGGGCGTTTTGAAGCTTTTGCTTTAGGGAATGGACCTTGGAGATCTTTCTTAGACGGCATTGGAAATGCTGTAGGATATGGTGTGATTTTAATAATAGTAGGTTTCTTTAGAGAACTTTTAGGAGCAGGAACTTTGTTAGGATTCCCAGTATTAGGAAATCCTATTCCAGGAGAATTATCAGGTTTATACGCATATGGATATGAAAATAACGGATTTATGTTATTATCACCAATGGCTTTAATTGTGGTTGGAATTCTTATCTGGATACAACGTAGTAGAAATACATCATTAATAGAAGAAAACTAAAATTAGTAAACAGTTAGCAGTCTCAATACGTAATTACTGAACACTGAAAACTGAATACTGAATACTAAAAAATATGGAACATATAGAATTATTTTTCAAATCGATATTTATAGACAACATGGTCTTTGCCACTTTCTTAGGAATGTGTTCATACCTTGCTGTATCTAAAAAAGTAGCTACTGCAGTAGGTTTAGGAGCTGCCGTAATTTTTGTATTGGCAGTAACGGTGCCTTTAAACTGGTTATTAGATCAATATATTTTACAAGAAGGCGCATTAAAATGGTTGGGTGCAGAATATGCAGAATACGATTTAAGTTTCTTATCATTTATCATGTTTATTGCAACGATTGCAACAATGGTACAATTGGTAGAGATTATTGTTGAAAAATTTTCACCTTCATTATACAACTCATTAGGTATTTTCTTGCCGTTAATTGCTGTAAACTGTGCCATTTTAGGTGGAAGTTTATTTATGCAGTCTCGTGAGATTCCTACTTTAGGCTTATCATTAACCTACGGAGTTGGTTCTGGAATTGGATGGTTTTTAGCAATCTTAGCGATTGCTGCAATTCGTGAGAAAATCAGATATTCAAATGTACCTCCTGCCTTAAGAGGTTTAGGTATTACATTTATTATTACGGGATTAATGGCTATTGGTTTTATGAGTTTTGGTGGAATGTTAACAGGTGGTGATGAAGAAACGAAAGAAGAAAAACCAACTATTGAAGCTCGTATAGAGAAAGTAGAAGTGAAAAAAGAAGCTAAAGAAATTGTAGCTGAAAATACAAATATAAACTAGAGAGAGGAATGATATTAGCAGCAGGTACAACAGGAACCATAATTGCAACAGTAGCAGCTTTTTTATTAGTAACACTGTTATTAGTAACATTATTATTATTAGTTAAACAAAAACTATCTCCTTCAGGTCCAGTAACTATTACGATCAACGGAGAAAAGAAAATAACAGTGGGTTCTGGTAGCACACTTTTAACAACATTAGGAAGCGAAAAAATATTTTTACCATCGGCTTGTGGTGGTGGTGGATCTTGTGTACAATGTGAATGCCACGTTTTAGAAGGTGGAGGAGAAGCATTGCCTACAGAAACACCTCACTTTACAAAGAAGGAGTTAAAAACAGGGATTCGTTTAGCATGTCAGGTAAAAGTGAAGCAAGACATGAACATTACAATTCCAGAAGAAGTATTCGGAATTAAGAAATGGGATGCAGTAGTTGTTAGAAATTACAATGTGGCCTCATTTATTAAGGAATTTGTTGTTGAAATTCCTGCAGATATGGGTTATAAAGCGGGTGGATATATTCAAATTGAAATACCTCCTTGTGAAGTTAAGTTTGCAGATATTGATATTACAGCACATCCAGAAGAGCATGATACTCCAGATAAATTTATAGCTGAATGGGAAAAGTTTAAACTTAGACCATTAGTAATGAAAAATACGGAGACTGTAGAACGTGCTTATTCTATGGCTTCTTACCCGGCAGAGGGAAGAGAAATTATGCTAAATGTACGTATTGCGACCCCTCCTTTTGATAGAGCAAAAGGTGGATGGATGGATGTAAATCCAGGTGTTGCTTCTTCTTATATTTTCGGATTGAAAAAAGGAGATAAATGTGTAATTTCTGGTCCTTATGGAGAATTCTTTATAAACGAATCTGATTCAGAAATGTTATATGTTGGTGGTGGAGCAGGTATGGCGCCAATGCGTTCTCACTTGTATCACTTATTCAGAACATTAAAAACGGGTAGAAAAGTTACTTATTGGTATGGAGGACGTTCTAAAGCAGAATTATTTTATATCGAACACTTTAGAGCTTTAGAAAAAGATTTTCCAAACTTTAAGTTCTTTATAGCATTATCGGATCCTTTAGAAGCTGATAACTGGACTAAGAAAACTGATATTAATGATGAAGCTGGAGATGGTTTTATAGGTTTTATTCACAATTGTGTAATTGAAAACTACTTAAATCATCATGAATCGCCAGAAGACTTAGAATTGTATTTCTGTGGACCACCATTAATGAACAACGCTGTTCAGAAAATGGGTGAAGATTTTGGTCTTGCTGATGAGAACATTCGTTTTGATGATTTTGGAGGGTAAGCTTTCAATTAAAAATAGTAGAAAAACCGATTCAGAAATGAATCGGTTTTTTTATTTATGTAATTACCATTATGTATCTTAATTTCTATATTGAACGTAAAAAATTAATAGCAAAGGTTTTTTACTAATTAACCTTTCTATTAAACACCGTTTATTTTTTGATTTACGTGCTTTTCTTCTTTTATTAATTCGTAATCTCGTGCCAAAGTGGAATTCTATTTTCCTATTATTACTTAACTAAAATTATTGTTTCACTCCATTTCTGGTCATTATTAACACAAATTTCTGAAATCATTTTAAGTGATAAGGGCCCGTGTTCATATCCATCTAATTCTATTTGTCTTTCAAGATAATACGTTAACTTGTTATATGAATTGTTTTTAGAATCAGCACTTTCTATAACTTCTATTCTATTCGTTTTTTTTCTAGCGATTTTATATAACTAGTTTATATATTATTAGAATACTTGTCTTGTGCTTTGTAAACTTTGTTGTTCTAATTGTTGTTTATTCAGTAGTTATGTAGGTATGAGATTCCTTATATAAGTCCTATAATTAATAATATAATTTTATTATCAATTAATAGTTTTGGAGATGGAGCGCAGTTGGTAGTTCAGTAAAAGCCATTTCTATATTCATTCCTTAATTTAAAAATAGTATTTATTTCTACCAGTAATACGTTTTAAAAAGCTTACAAAAATGAGTTTAGTGTTGTGGGGACGCTACTAAGAATTACAATTAAAGATAAAAAATAAAAAATCTTTAATAAATCATTTATATGTAAGCCGTTATCTATTCTATTCAATTATTTATACCAGTAATACGTTTTAAAAAGCTTACAAAAATGAGTTTAGTGTTGTGGGGGCTCTACTAGGAATTACAATTAAAGATAAAAAAATAAAAAATCTTTAATAAATCATTTATATGTAAGCCGTTATCTCTTTTTATTCAATTATTATTTTCTTATTTACTTCACCTTTACTGGTTTTTATTTTAACAATATACACTCCAGTAGATATTTGGTTTTCTATTTTTAGACTGTAAGATTTTTTGTTTTTAATTATTTCCCAAAGCCTTACTTTTTTTCCAAGAAGGCTATATAGTGATACATTTTTAATATTTACTTCATCATCTTTAGAAATTAAAATGCTATTATTATTTACATAGACTTTTATATTATCAACAACTAGGTCAAAATTATCATTAGATAGGACAGATTCTTCACTAAAAGATAATACAAATCTATCTAAATAGGAACCTTCTTCTAATTGATAAGTAGCAGAAGCATTGTTTATTTTTTGTGTTTGATTTGTAAGTTTATCTTTGATAAATATATCTTGATCAATGTTTTTTATGTCATCTATCATTATGGAAATACTTCCATTATAACCCATCTTAATTCCCAAAGGAACTTCTAAACTAGGTGTTACTTCTTGCACACCAGCAATGACATATGCAAGGTCATCATTTGGAAATTTCCAATACATATCAGTAGCGCTTAAGTCATAGATTTCAGAGTCATATCCTTTATCAAAAGCAAAAGAATTTGTTTCATGAAAAGAGATTCCTATTTCACGGTGTAGCCGATTTTCTTGATTATCTGTAAAGTTCATTCCTAATTTTAAAAGCGGTAATTGAGATTGTAGAATCTCTTTAGACTTATTATTTTTGCCTTTAAAAAATACAGATGTACCAGTTTCTTCTATTTTAAATTCTCTTTGGCTATTATTAAAAATGATTGGACCACCATCAGTTGAATCTCCTTGAATAAAAAATCCTTGGCCGATTGCAATATAGGGCTCTGGTGCAGTATATGACGCATCGCCAGTGCTTGGTGCACATTCTATTTGACCATCATCATCTTTAAACCATACATTATCTATGTAAATAGAATTTACATCATTAGAGGTAAAGGTAATGCTACTGCCAGTGGCTATACATAATTCAATAATGCCATTTGTGTAAATACCGTTTGTTGAAGTTAAAATTATGTTGTAACCTCTCACTCCGTTTGTATTACTTATATTAATATTAATGCTTTTATCTACATATGATTTATAATTAATTCTTAATGTATCTACGCCTCTGGAAATATTAGAAAACGTAATATATTCACTTATAGCACCCAATTTAATAACTGTTTTACCATCATCATTTATTGATGTACCATCTAACTCGTTTGCATCTTCAGCTTCTAAAGTGAAATCTACCGGTGAGCTGAAAGAAGGATTATTAGCAGATACTCCCATAGCTATATTACTTGTAGCATAACCACCAATATATCCACCAAAATAATGTCCATCAGATTCATTAATAGTAATATCTTCCCCTAAATGTTGCCAGAAATATAACGTTGCAGTTGTAGAATTTATATTGTCTTCTATAAATTTTTTAACACTAATTGCAGATGGAAAAGGATTTCCTATTAAATAATATTCATTTGGACCGATAGAAGTTATCGTATTAAAAGTTCCATCATTAGGAGTTCCTACAAAAGTATAGTTTTGAGGTCTTCCTGGTCCTTTAAGCATAAAACCATCTCCCTTGCTTATTTCTTGATTTTTATATTTATGAACATAATTAGATCGCCCATCTGGGCTTGGAGAATAGGTATACACCCAATAATCAGCCAAAGAGATAGGATCTGTAGTAGCCCCGTCATAACCGCCAATAAACGAAATATCTTTAGCAATAGTACCAATAGGAGTTGTTGCATCTAAAGATGTTGTACCATCTTTTAAAATAGCTTCTAAATTGTAGGTGCTCTCTCCAATTGTATTTACAGGAGAACTGAAGTAATTATACCTATATAAGGTAGGTGCTAAAGAGTTTTGATCTACTAATAATTTTCCGTCACCAATTATTTGAGACAGTCCTGTATGTGTTTGTATTAATTGAGACGAACCCACTAATCTAATTTCACTTTGGGTGTTCGAGAATTCTATATCGTTAGTAACAACTAATAGTCTATCAGTAATAGACAATTTAATATTTTCATTAACAACTAGTTTTCTAGCACTTAATCTGCTATTTTTGTGGTTGTAATCGTTACTGATAACAACATGTCTAGACCTGTCGGGAAAACCATTAGACCAAGATTCAGCTAATCTAGTTGTGAGACCTATCTTGTGTAAGCCTAATAATGTATTAGCATTTGTATCAGCGCTTATTATTTCAGAAATTAAAGGGTCATGAGGGTGTCTTTCTGGTCCTCCGGAAGCTAAAACTCTATAAGGATCTAGCGCTGAATTAATAAATGTTATCCATTCTGTTGATGTGTAATCTTTATTGTGTATTAAAATTTCATCTTCCCTTATTATAGAAGTATTATCTGTTATAGCCGCTACTTCATCATATCTAGATGTATAAGGAGAGACATCATTTAATGAAGATAATGTGATAATATCGTCTCCATTTATAAAATCGGTCAATAAGTCGTTAGTAACAACCGTAGCAGAACCGTCTAAATTGGCAATTGTATTAGAATTGTTTTTAATTAAAACAGATTTTTCAGGAGCTATTGAAGTTGTAATTAAATAATTTTCATCTGGAGTTACGTCAGTTTGATCTCCAGCTTTATTTTTATATAATTGAATCTTAATTAGATTAGCCGCAATGCTTTTGGTAGGATGAATATTCGAAATTTCGATCCATCTTTCATTACCAAGTTGATATATTTGAGTAATCATAGGAATGCCATCATCAGTTGGGTCTCTATAATCTAGATCTCCAATAGTAAGAACATCTCCATCTTCATCGAGAAAATTATCTGTTTGGGTATTGTCAAATATTCCATTAGGATCTGTACCGTTAACATAATTATTGTCTAAGCCATTTGTGGCAATTATACCAGAAAGTGTTAATCCTGCTTCTATCGTATCATCATCTCCTTCATTATCAGAATCTGTATCTAGGTAATCTGGATTAGCACCTCCATCTGTGTTTATTAAATCAACACCACCAGCATTTCCTAATCCATTAGCGCTAAAAGTATCATCACTTTCATATATATCATAAAGTCCATTATCTCCAACAGCTCCTGTGGGTGCTACATAACCAACAGTTGGTTGTGCTTCTATATTATCTGGAATTCCATCTCCATCTGAATCTAGATCTAAATAATTTGCAGTTGCATCTGCTCCTATGGTTGCATTTTTATCTGTATTTACGGGTGCAATACCAATTGATCTAGTTCCATGTGAACTTCCATTTATGGTTGCATCGTATGCATCATCTAAACCATCATTATCAGAATCTGTTCCTGTAAGTGGACTATAATTCGTTATAGGTTGTGCTTCAATATTGTCTGGGATACCATCGTTATCTGCATCTAAATCTAGGTGATTAGGAATGCCATCACCATCGAGATCAGTAATGTCTTCCATAGTGCCTACAATTCCATCATTATCATCGTCTATGTCTAAATCATCTGTAATACTATCACTATCTGTGTCAATAGTTGTTATAGTGCTTGAGATAACACATTCTGGATCAATATATACAACACCTGTACTTGTGTTAACGGCCCCACTTGTAGAAAGTTGCCTTCCTGCTAAAAATACTCCTACACCGGAATTACAAGCACCACCATGTGATAAGAAATTACCTTTTAAAACTGCTCCAGCACCAATAGTAATTGCTCCAGTAGCGGCACCGGCTCCAGCAAGCCAAAAAACATTACAGCGTTTTGCACCATTGGCTAAGATTATTCTTGAATTTGCTGCTACGCTAAATGCTCCTCCAAATCTCATTACAAATATTGCATCTGAATCTCCTGCCGCATCAAGAGTAATAGTTCCTGTTAAAGTTCCTGCTGCTGCTGTATGGTAAACTCCAGTACTAAGTGTCTCTCCTGCACCTGCTGCCCCAAAACCAGCCCCATGGATACCGCCAGAAATAGGCAAAGCCATAAGTGCAATGTAAGCATTGTCTAAATCAATTTTAGCTTGAGCTGTAAGCGCATTTAATAGATTTTCTGTTCCTAAATGAATACTAGTAGTAGAGTAACCAGTTATAGCTCCAGCGTTTGTGCCAATTTCACCATTAATTACTGAAATACCTGTGTTTCCTACAGCACCTGCGCTAGTGTAAAGTGTAAATTCTGAAACAACCCCTAAAATATCTACTTCAGGAGCAGGACCACATCCATGTTCACAAAATATTGGAATAGTACTAGTGCCAGAAGGTACACTAATACTTACTGCAGCTCCAGTAGTTATTGCTCCAGACATGGTTAGCATTCTTCCTTCTACAATAGCATCTGCACCAATGATAATAGCCCCTACTTTTGAAAATAAAGTTCCTTTTATAATAACACCTGCCGCAATAGAGATACTGCTATCAGACATAAAAAATACATTACAGGGTTTTGTTCCATTTGTTAAAATAATTTCTGACCCAGCGCCTACGGTCATTGCTCCTAAAAATTTAATTACAAAGAATGCATCAGGGTCACCACCACCATCAAGAATAAGATTTCCTGCTATAGATCCAGCAGCACTAATAGAATAAACTCCAGGAGAAAGAGATTCTCCTGCTCCAAAGGCAGCAGCATGTGTGTTAGGATAATCAACAAAAAGATCATTAAGGTGAATATACATTCTCATCAAATCGTACCTAGCTCGAGCTGTTTTAGCGGTTGCATTGTATTCATCGCCTGTGTAAGTTCCGGTTATTACTCCTATATTAGTACCAACATCTCCTGTCCATTCGGCTGCAGCTCCATTTGTAACTGGTCCAGCTCCACTAAAACCTGCAAAAGAACTAAGTATTCCTAGTTCAAGTGTTTGACTGATACTTCTACTTGAATTGAGTAAAAGAAGTATTGTTGCTGTATATAAAAATAAATATTTTTTCATATTAATTTTTTCAATAAACAGAAATCGTTGCTATTAATTGAATTTAATAGAAGTATCATTGATTCTCTGTTTACAATGCAAAGTACTGTTATCTTTAAGTGAAAAAACTCAGTATATTTACCTATTTTTATTAAATAAATAAAAAAACAATGGGTATAAATACTTGATTTATATTGTAGTTATATAGTTTTAAGGTTTTCTATTAGATGTAAATCTGAATAGAATGGGTATACTTTGTTTTTTTAAATTGTTAAATTTTATAGAAATTAGAAGAATATGTGTTCTTACTCTATTTTTATCAGTCTATTTCTAATAGCATACATCATAAGTTCTGCAATGTTTTTGCTTTCTGTTTTATCTAAAAGTTTTGATCTATAGGTGTCAATAGTTCGTTGGCCTAAAAAAAGTATTTTAGAGGTCTCTAAAGTAGATTTTCCTTTACAGATTAATTTTAACACTTCAAGTTCTCTATGTGTTAATTTTGGTATTGTTTCTAGATTGTCTTTAGAATTAGATAGGTTTTTGTTTAGATCTCTTATTTTAAACACATTACCAGCTAGACTAGGTTTTCCTTTGTAAGTTATTACGGTTCCAAATAACTCAACTAAAACAGGGTTTGAGTTTTTATGAGAAGCTTTAAATTTAATAGAGATAGAACCTGTTGAGTCTTTTAAACAACGGTCTAAATCATTTAAAATTTTTTTTTTGTCACAATTTTTTTCGTCCAGAAGATCTACAATATTTATAGATGCAAAATCCTCATAATTGTAACCAAAAATATTTGCTAATGGATTATTGTAAAACAAAAATTTATTATTATGATAAATATAAATTCCCAATGTTGGGTGATCTATAAGTGCATGAAATTTTTCGTTATTAATCTGCTTTAACGTATTGTATTTTGCGAGACGTGTATTTATAACTTTCAAAAGTTCATATAGATTGAAGGGTTTAGTTATATAATCATCAGCTCCCAATTGCATTCCTGATCTAATGTCTTCAATTTCTGTTCTGGCAGAAAAAAATACTAAAGGAATGGTAGATGTAGACTTAATTTGTTTAATTGTTTTGTAGAAATCGTACCCGTTCATATTAGGCATAGATATATCGCAAAGTATAAGGTCTGGCAAATGCTTCAAGGTTTGTTGCACGCCCATAAGTCCGTCTTCTGCTATGTAAACATCAAAATTTTGACCTTTAATGAATTCAGCTGTATTTTCTCTTAAGACATTGTCATCCTCGATGATAAGAATTTTTTTCATTTAAAAAATTGTAATAATACAGTTTTCAATGTTAGATTTATAGATATAAAATTATTTTGGTTTTAAATTAAAGAGGGGACATACCTTAATAATTTCTCCTTCTACTACAAAGAACTTGTTTTTAAAAACAAAATAAGTCAGTATATTTACTGATTTATTTTAAGGAAAAGTACTAAAAGTAAGTATAAATACTTAGTTATTAAGATGTGAAACAAAATGATAAAAAGTATCTTTTTTCACTGTATTTTAATCCATAGACTTTTGGATTTAAATAAAATTAAAGGCTTGTTTAAATAAATTAGATTAAATACTTGATGTTAGTTCCTAATTGATAAGAATTAATTTATTTTTAATAGCATACATTATTAGTTCAACGATGTTTTTACTTTTTGTTTTTTCTAATAAATTTGCTCTGTATGTTTCTACAGTGCGTTGTCCAAGGAAAAGAATTCCTGCTACATCTGAAGTAGATTTTCCATTACAAATTAGTTCTAGAACTTCGAGTTCCCGGTTACTTAATTTGTGCTTAGTCTCCATTGTTTCATTCAATCTGTTCGTAATCTCATGTTTAGGGTCTAATTTAAAGATATTACCTGCAAGACTTGTTTTTCCTTTATAGGTAATTACAGATGCAAATAATTCTATAAAAACAGGTTTTAAACTTTTTTGTGTGGCTTTAAATTTTATTGATATAGAACCTTTTTCTTTTTTTAAACAATTTTCTATTTCTTGTAAAATCTTATCCTTGTTACAATTTTTTTCATCGAGAAGTTCGTTTAAACTAATTGAAGAAAAGTCTTTGTAGTTATAACCAAAAATATTGGCTAAAGGGTTGTTGTAAAAAAGGAATTTTCCATTTTGATATATGAAAATAGCTAAAGTTGGGTGATCTATAAGTGCATGAAATTCATCGTTGCTAATTTGCTCAATTTTATCGTATTTAGCAAGTCGTGTTTTAATTATTTTTAATAATTCAAAAAGATCGAAAGGTTTTGTTATATAGTCATCAGCACCTAGTTGCATTCCTGCTCTTATGTCTTTGTTTTCTGTTCTAGCAGAAAAAAAAATTAAAGGAATAGTACTTGTTTTTTTTATATTTTTTATGGTTTCGTAAAATTCATATCCATTCATATTTGGCATAGTTATGTCGCACAGAATGATGTCTGGTAGGTGTTTTAACGTTTGTTGAATACCTGAAACCCCATCTTTAGCTAAAAAGACTTCAAAATTTTGTTCTTTAATAAAATCTGCCGTATTTCCTCTTAACACGATGTCATCTTCTATAATAAGAATTTTTTTCATTAAATAGAATCGTCAATAATTATTATTAAAATTAGGGGACATTTTCTTTTGTTATTCCTTTAAATTCAGATTATTAGGCGTTTAATGAAATACGATAATAAAAAATGTACCGCAATAATTTATTTTCTAGACAAAGTAGTGTTTTAAAATAATCATGAGCATCCGTATTAATACTCTTTTTTATTTCTTAAAGGATGTTTCAGTATTAATACGGATAATTAATTTATCAATTGAAAGAATCTGAGTATTTATAAATTTTATTTATAATAATTCTTTAATAAAAGCATCAAATAGTCTTTTAAATATGGTATTTTTTTTCACCTCTTCTCTTTTTAAGAAATAAGTTGAATAACTATTAGGATTTTTTTAATAAAATAATTGTTAATTTAATTTTATCAACCTGTTACGTATTGCGTACATTATAAGTTCTGCAATGTTTTTGCAATTTGTTTTTTCTAAAAGTTTAGATCTATATGTATCTATTGTGCGTGGACCTAGTTTAAGTATTTCAGAGGTTTCTAAAGAAGATTTTCCTTTACAAATGAGTTTTAGTACTTCAAGTTCTCGTTTGGTTATATTTGGTGGACTGTCTAACGTAGTTTTATATAACAATGGTGTTTTACCTTCGTTATCTAGTTTAAGTATATTCCCTGCAATTCTAGATTTACCCTCATACGTAATTGCTGTACCAGTTAATTCAATAAAAATAGTGTTAGCGTTTTTATGAGTAGTTTTAAACTTATGGTATATAGAACCTTTAGGGTCTTTTAAGCAACGATCTAACTCGTTTAAAATCTCTTTCTTATCGCATTGTTTTTCATCTAAGAGATCTTCAAAACTTAGTGAAGAAAACTCATCGTATTCGTACCCAAAAATATTGGCTAAGGGCTTATTATAAAATAGAAATTTATCCTTTTGATAAATGTAAATTCCTAAAGTTGGATGATCTATAAGTGCGTGAAATTTATCGGTGTTAATTTTTGCCAGCTGGTCATATTTATCAATACGCGTATTAATAACTTTTAATAATTCATAGAGATCAAAGGGTTTTGTAATATAGTCATCAGCGCCCAACTGCATACCAGTCCTTATGTCTTCTTTTTCAGTTTTTGCTGAAAAAAATACTAAAGGAATTGTAGCTGTTGATTTAATTTGCTTAATTGTATTATAAAATTCATAACCATCCATGTTAGGCATGGATATGTCGCAAATTATAAGATCTGGTAGATTTTTTAAAGTTTTTTGGACACCTTCGAGCCCATCTTTTGCAGTAAATACCTCAAAATTATGCGCCCTAATAAATTCAGCAGTATTTCCTCTTAAAATAGGGTCATCTTCTATGATGAGTATTTTTTTCATTTTAAAACATTATAATTAATTACTATTGATTGAAAAACACAGTTTTCGTTTAGTTTTTATTTTTACTAAACATTTTCTACTGCAAATAGGGTAATACAATAGTTACCGTTGTTCCTTTATTTACAGCAGATTCGATTAATATTTCACCTTTATGAAGGTCTACAAATCTTTTAACAATAGATAAGCCAAAACCTGTTCCTTTTGCAGCACCTTTGTTAGTAGCGCGGTAAAAAGGTTCTAATAAATATTTTATTTCTTCATGAGGTATTCCAATTCCTTCATCTGTAATTTTGAATTCTATCTGGTTATTGTTGTGCTCTTTTAAATGAAACGCTATGTTTTTACTACTGTATTTTATGGCATTAGAAATTACGTTATTAAAAATATGACGAATCATTATTGGGTCCATGTAAAAGTTGTCAATTTTCAATTGAGATTTTACAATTACTTTTTGATTAGTTTCTGATACACTTAAATTTTCTTCAATAATTTCTTCAATCAGCGGGATAAGTTCAATGTTTGTTGGCCTAAAAAAAGATTTACTAGTTTGTTCTTCATCTATAAGAGAAACGTCATCTAGTAAAGCTTTTGTTTGTTGTACGCCATCAAATACTTGTTTAAAAATTTTTTCTTTTTTATCCTGGTCCCAAGTATCGCCATAAATTTGTAATAATTGAACACTAGACAAGATTCCTGCTAAAGGAGTTCTAAATTCATGAGAAACGGTAGATATAAATTGCGATTTTAAGAGGTTTACTTCTTTTAAGTTTTTATTTAATTGTACCAATCTTTCTTCTTCTAGCTTCCGTTTAGAGATGTCGTTTATAGTTGAAATTAATAAAGCCTGTCCGTTAATGGATAATGGACTGGTATACATTTCGATATCTCTAGTTTCACCAGAAGCTAACTTATGAATAAACTCAAAATAAGAGGGTCCTGTGATTGTAAATTTTTTCATCTCTTCCAGTATTTGTTCAGAAGGAAACGTACTAATGTCGGATAGTGTCATTAATTTAAACTCTTCTAAAGAATGCCCATAAAATTTTGCTGCTGCTGAGTTAACGTCGATTATATTACCGTTAATAGGGTCTATTAATAGTTGTGGGGTTTGGTTTTTTTCGAACATAGCATAATACAATTGACCACTTTCATGCAATGCTTTCTCTGCTATTTTACGATCAGAAATATCTCTAATATGGCACAGAATTACTTTGTTCTTATCAGCCATATATACGTTACTCACAAATTCTACATCTATTGAGTTTCCATCTTTTGTTTTCAATGGCATATCTTCAAATCTAATGTATTCTTTGTTTTGTAATTCGATAAAAGTTTCTTTAGAAGCCGCAATGTTTTTAAAAACACCAATTTGCCAAAGTTCTTTTCCTACTAACTCGTTGTAATTATATCCAATCAATTCTATTAAGAAAGGGTTTGCATCTGTAATCTGACCTGTAATTGCATCAAGTATTAATATTCCTTCTTTAGAAGATTCAAAAATTTGATGAGAACGAGTTTCTGTATATTTTATTTTTTCTTGCGCTAATTTTCGTTCTGTAATGTCTTGGATTACTCCAAAGAGAGTCTGTTTATTTGTTGCGTTATCAAAAGCAATTTCCGTCCAACCATCTAGCCATCTCACTTGATTATCATTCTTGCGAATAATTCTGAATTCCTCATGAAATGATTTATGATTAACAATACAATTCTTTAAAAAATCAGAGGTCATTTCTCTGTCTAAAGGATGAACAATGTTTTGCCAATTATCAATATCTATATTCGTTCCATTAGGTATTCCAAAAATTAAATATAATTCTTCAGATAACTCTATTAAGCTGCTAGATATATCGTATTTAAATGAACCAATATGTCCCATTCTTTGAGTTTCCTTAAAAATAAACTCATTCTCTAATAATATTTTATTAAGATGCTCTTTTGGGGTTGTTTTTATGGTAATTATAAGATATTGTTGCTCTTTTTCTAAATAGGTAGCTATTAATTGAATAAGTATTTTTTTTTTATTTATGCATAACTCTACATCATAGGAATTATCAGCATCTGTTTGTTTTATTTTTAGTAAAAAATCATTGAAATTAGGAAGGTCTTTACATTTCCGTTTTATTTTTAGTAAAAAATTATTGAAATTAGGAAGGTCTTTTTTCGAAATAAATTCAGAGAAAGTAAGATTACCTATATCGTTTTTATTTTTATTTAAAAGACTTAAACCACTCTTGTTAATATGAATAATTTCACCATTACTTTCAATAATATAATGCCCATTAGGTGAAATGTCATAAAATAAGTTTAGTTTACGATTTACTATTTCTGCTCGATCTTTTGCTAGCTCTAACGTTTTATTTTTAATCGTAAGGTCTACATTCTGTTCCTTTAATTCCAGAATTAAATTCTTGGATTTGGTCATAACTCTTTTATGTATGCTTATTGTTGATATTCTAGTAACTTATTGGTTAAGAATTTTTTTTGTTTTCCGGTAATAATCTCTTTGATAAAATGTACTATTATTTGTTTTTGCTTATTTAAAAAAAACTGATTGTTAAGTAGCAATAAAATAGTTGTAATACTCTTTTTATTGTTGCATGTGTCTAAAAAATAATTAATTTAAATGTATTAAATATACGATAATTTACGTAGTATTACGGATGTTTTTTTACTTTTTAGAAAAAAATATATAAGCAGATTCCATCATGAGTAAATTTGCTGCTTCCAAAGAGAATCTAAAAAGAAAATTTAGAAGGATAGTATACTCTAAATTTTATAAATCGTATTTTTGAAAACTCTGAAATAATAATTTAATGAAGCGTATTGAAAAAATATTAAAGAAGAATAAGTACGTTAAAATAAAACTAAAGAGAATTGCTACAAATCATTTAGAATTAAAAGCAATTATTAATGGTGTAAAAGGTACTTTTATTTTAGATACAGGTGCATCTAACTCTTGTGTGGGTTTAGATCAAATTGAGTATTTTATGTTGGATGCGGAAGAAAGTGAAAATAAGGCGGCCGGTGCAGGAGCAACTGACATGGAAACGAAACAATCTAAAAATAATGTTTTAAAAATTGGCGATTGGAGAACTAATAAATGTCATTTAGTGCTCTTTAATTTATCACATGTTAATACTGCTCTGATACAACATAAAGCAAAAGAAGTTAATGGAATTATTGGTGCAGATATACTACATAGTGGAAAAGCATTTATAGATTATAATAAAAACGTACTATATTTAAAGAAGCAAAAGAATAATAATATATTTAAAAAATAGAAAAATGAGTTTGCAAAAAGAAGTAATGGATAAAATGAAAGAAGCAATGAAAGCGAAAAACACAATTGCTTTACAGGCTTTAAGAGCAGTCAAATCTGCCTTTTTATTAGCAAAAACTGAAACGGGTGTTCAAAAAGAATTAACAGAAGAACAAGCGTTGAAAATTATTATAAAACAGGTAAAACAAAGAAAAGATAGTGCGGATATTTTCTTAAAACAAAATAGACAAGATTTAGCAGATCCAGAATTGGCAGAATTAGCAGTTCTTGAGCAATTTTTACCAGCAGCACTATCAGAAGAAAAAATTGAAGAAGTTGTAGTTGCTACAATTGCTAAAGTTGGTGCTTCAGGGATGAAAGATATGGGGAAAGTTATGGGGATGGTTTCTCAAGAATTAGCAGGACAAGCAGATGGAAAAACAATTTCAATGTTAGTGAAAAAGAACTTGATGAGTTAAATAATAGATTTCTACGTTTGTAGAAATCATAAACGGCTGCGTAGTTCAACTGGATAGAATATCAGATTTCGGCTCTGAGGGTTGGGGGTTCGAATCCCTTCGCGGTCACACATATAGGAGTTAAAGCCAAAGAGCTAAAGATTACATCTGTAATTTTTAGCTTTTTTTTATGCACTTTAATTTAATAAATTTTTAAAAAAAAATCTTTAGACTATTTAGTTTTTATGATATAAATCATCTTTTATAATTATATTTCTTAATAATTTTGATCTTGAAAGGAAAACTATTTGTCTCATGAGAAAAAGAATACCTATATCGGAAATAATGACTAAAGAGGTAGTAACACTAAATATAAATGATGATTTAGTGACTGCTGAGAAGTTATTCAAGAAAAATAAAATTAGACATATCCCTGTAGTTGAAAATAAAGAAATTTTAGGGATGTTGAGCTATTCAGATATTCTTAGAATTAGTTTTGCAGATATTACAGATGATGAAGAGAATATAGATACTTTTGTTTATGACATGTTTACAATTAAGCAAGTTATGGCAAAAAATGTATTTATGGTTCCTCCTTATGCAAGCATTAAAGAAGTGGCAGAGTTATTGGCTCAAAAAGAATTTCATGCATTACCAGTTGTTGAAGATTATGAGTTGGTTGGTATTGTAACAACCACAGATTTAATTAAATATTTGGTAGCACAACTTTAAAGGTTTTTAAGTAAATAAAAAAGTTAGTTAGTTAGTTAGTGAATTAGTTAGTTAGAAAGAGGCTTTTTAGGCCTCTTTCTTTTTTAAATATGCAGCTATTATTCTTTGTATATCTCTGTTGTCTTTTTGTGGTTGAACAAAGAACTGATACTCTTCTGGATTCTTTAATTGTTCCTCTTGAGAGGAATCTAAATACCCAAAACCTTTATAAATTCCATCTAATATTAGCGCAAAACCAATTTCTGTTTTCGTTCTACCTTTTTCTTTGATGACTAAATTTTCAGCACCAATACCTACAGATTTTATGGCTTGTCTAACTCTTTCGTTATAATTTTCTACCGCTTCTTTTTCACAGCAAATACCTTTACATTGTTTTAGCTGATATTGAAAACAACTAGAAACATTTGTTTGCAAATGACAATACTTTGGGCAGAGTTCAAACTCAGCACACAAGGCTTCTAAATGAGTTCTGCATTCGGCTACAGAGTAGTATTTCATAATCGGATTTGGCGCTAACTTTAATCGATTATATGCCAAATGAATAATTCCTTTTTGATCTTCGTAAGAGAATAAGCCAACGGCTTCTGCTGCTCTTCTTTGAGCTCTGTTAAATTTGGGATATATCTGTTTTATTTCTGAAGACTCTAATAATAGTGCTAGTAGTTCGCTACCTGTTTTGGTGTAAGAAATATCGGCAGTTTCTAAGCACATGGTTTGTTCCTTTTTCTTTTTATCATAAAAATGGCTGATAACACGTTGCTTTATATTGTTAGACTTACCAACATAAATAACTTCTTTTGATAAGTTCTTAAAATAATAAACACCAAATGTTTCTGGTAATTTATCAACCACTATTTTATCTAAAAGAGGGGGTAAGGTTGCTTGTCTAGATTTTGGATTTAAAAAAGAATTAATGGTAAAATTATCATCTCTAATAATTAATCTTCTAAATAATTCTGTAGTTGCTTCTGCATCTCCTTTTGCTCTGTGTCTTCCGTTAATTGGTATGTTTTCTGAAGTACAAATATTCCCCAAACTGTAAGAAGATAAGCCCGGAATTATTTTTCTTGATAAGCGAACGGTACAGAGCTTTTTTCGTTTAAAATCGAAGCCTAAATTTTTAAACTCTTCATGAATAATATTGTAATCGAAGTTGACATTATGTGCTACAAAAATGGTGTCTTTTGTAATTTCTGCTACCTTTTTTGCAACTTCATAAAACTTAGGAGCTGTTCTTACCATTGCATTGGTAATGCCTGTAAGATTCGTAATAAAAGGAGGAATTGTACTTTCTGGGTTTACTAGAGTTGTAAACTCATCAATTATTTTTTTTCCATCAAAAACAAAAATGGATATTTCAGTTATTTTAGAACCTTTATATCCATTTCCTGTGGTTTCTATATCTACTATTGAATACAATTATGAGATAATATCTTTTAAGTTAGCAATCGTTTCTGTAGGATTTTCTGCTCCAAAAACATAGCTTCCTGCTACTAAAACATTGGCACCAGCTTCAATTAAAGCATTCGCATTTTTATCTGTAACGCCACCATCAATCTCTATTTGGCATTCAGATTTAGAAAAATCTATTAAATGTCTTAACTGACTTACTTTCTTATACGTGTTTTCTATAAAGGATTGACCTCCAAAACCAGGATTTACACTCATGATACAAACCAAATCTAAATCTGCAATAACATCTTCTAAAACAGCAATTGGTGTGTGCGGATTTAAAGCAACTCCGGCTTTCATCCCTGCAGCTTTTATTGCTTGAATTGTTCTGTGTAAATGTGGGCAAGCCTCATGATGAACCGTTAATATATTTGCGCCTAAATCTGCAAATGTTTGTATGTATTGATCTGGATTTACAATCATTAAATGCACATCAATTGTTTTGTTAGCGTGTTTTGTAATTGCTTTTAAAACAGGCATTCCAAAAGAAATATTTGGTACAAAAACACCATCCATGATATCAATATGAAACCAGTCTGCTTCACTATTGTTTACCATTTCTATGTCTCTTTGTAGGTTTGCAAAATCTGCTGCTAAAATTGAAGGTGCTATTAAATTACTCATTTGTTTGTTGTTGTGTTGTTTTTTTATTTTGCAAAGGTAATTAATTTGTCATTGCGGGGTACGAAGCAATCTCTTAAAAATACAACAATAATTTATTAAAAATTGTGACCACATTGGCACATAGAGAAACAGGTGCTATGTGGTAAAAAAGAAAAGGTTATAAATAGCTGTAGCCCTTATTGAAACGGCATCCTTTTTTGTGCTAAATTTAATTGGCGTCATTACAAGGAAGTATGACGAAGTAATTTGCTTCTTAAAAATGAGATTGCCATAGTTTGTAAAAACAAACTTCGCAATGACGGCAGCAAAAAAGATATAGTGGAAAGCAGGAAATAGCTTCAAAAAAAAAACTCTCGAAAATCAATTCGAGAGTTTTTAAGTTTTTATTTATGATAATGGCTATCCAAGATATGTCATTAAAATTTTAGATCTAGAAGTATGTTTTAATCTTCTAATTGCTTTTTCTTTAATTTGACGAACACGCTCACGAGTTAAATCGAAAGTTTCTCCAATTTCTTCTAAAGTCATTGGTTGGTGTTCTCCTAAACCAAAGTATAATTTTACAACATCTGCTTCTCTTGGAGTTAACGTTTCTAAAGCTCTGTTAATCTCAATACGTAAAGATTCATGTAATAAAACTCTATCAGGGTTTGGAGATTCTCCAGAGTTTAATACATCATATAAGTTAGAATCTTCACCTTCAATTAAAGGCGCATCCATAGATACGTGACGTCCAGAATTCTTCATAGATTCTTTTACGTCATTTACAGTCATGTCTAATTTCTTAGCAATTTCTTCTGCACTTGGTGGACGCTCATTTTCTTGTTCTAAGAAAGCGTACATTTTGTTAATTTTATTGATAGAACCAATTTTATTTAACGGTAAACGTACAATTCTAGATTGTTCTGCTAATGCTTGTAAGATAGATTGACGAATCCACCAAACAGCGTATGATATAAATTTAAAACCTCTCGTTTCATCAAAACGTTTTGCAGCTTTAATTAACCCTAAGTTTCCTTCGTTTATTAAATCTGGTAATGTTAACCCTTGATTTTGATATTGTTTTGCAACAGATACAACAAACCTTAAATTGGCTTTTGTTAGTTTTTCTAATGCAATTTGATCACCAGCTTTAATACGCTGTGCCAACTCTACTTCTTCATCAGCTGTAATTAAGTCTACTTTACCAATTTCTTGTAAATATTTGTCTAATGATGCAGTTTCTCTGTTAGTAACCTGCTTGGTAATTTTAAGTTGTCTCATCTAAGTTATATATAAAAAAATTAAGGTATTAATATGATAGCTACAATTACTTATACGTAGGACTTTAGATAAATGTTACAAAAAAGTTTATTTTTTTTTAAAAAAATGAAGAAGAAATTCTCAAAAGTCAGTTTTCTACCGTTCATTGTTTGCTTTCTATCAATTATATTTTTTAAAAAATTAAATGAGACTTATTGTTTTTTTTGTGTCAAAATGATAACCAAGTTGAAAACAGTTGGTGTTTAAAATTTAATTGACAAGTAATTAGTGATAAAGTAGTGGGATCTATAGATACTATTTGTGTTGTTTTAGTAAGTAAAAAAAGAAAACATTTTTACTAATTAATAACAGAATAGACAATGCTATTTAAAATAGTAAGTTAAAGGTGTTTGAGGTTTGATGAATTTGTTGGGGGACAAATGATCATGTGTAATTTTTTTATAACTTATTGGTATTAAAATAAACCATTTATTTGAGCATCAATTCTATCAATAATATACCCTAGATCTTCTTGGTTATCTACAAAATCTAAATTATCTACATCAATAATAAGTAATTTTCCTTTTTTGTAAGTAGAGATCCAAGCTTCATAGCGTTCATTTAACCTGCTTAAATAATCGATACTTATAGAGTTTTCATAATCTCTACCTCGTTTGTGTATTTGTCCAACTAAAGTAGAAATATCTGCACGTAAGTATATTAATAAATCTGGAGGTGTAACTAAATTTTCCATCAAATCAAATAAAGAGCTATAGTTATTATAATCTCTATTTGTCATTAATCCCATTGCATGTAAGTTTGGAGCAAAAATATGCGCATCTTCATAAATTGTTCTATCCTGAATAATTTTATTACCAGACTCTCTTAGTTCTAAAATTTGACGAAAACGACTATTTAAAAAATAGACTTGTAAATTAAAAGACCAACGCTCCATTTCTGAATAAAAATCATCTAAATACGGATTTTCATCAACAGACTCAAAATGAGGACTCCATTTATAATGTTTGGCTAAAAGTTTTGTTAGTGTGGTTTTACCAGCACCAATATTTCCTGCAATTGCAACGTGCATATTTATTGTTCTATAAGATTAAAAAGGGTTGCTAAAGGTACTAAAAATTTACAACTAGAAAAGTATTAACAAATCAATTTATAACCAAAATTTCTCACGTTTATAATTTGAATGTTTGTATCTTTTTTTAATTTTTTACGTAATTTACTAATAAATACATCCATACTTCTAGCATTAAAGAAATCATTATTTCCCCAAAGCTTATTTAAAATATAAGTTCTGTCTAAAATTTCGTTTTTCTTTTCAACCAAATAAAATAATAATTCTGCTTCCCTATGAGTTAGTTGTTCTATTTCTGAAGAATATTGAAGTGTTTGTTTTGTATAATTAAAAGAGAAATCACCAATTTTAATGTGATCAGAATTACTTTTAAGTTCAATTCTATTTAATAAAGCCTTCATTCTTACAATTAACTCTTCCATAGAAAAAGGCTTTTTTAAATAATCATTTCCACCATGATTAAAACCCTCCAATACATCTGAAGTTTGTGATTTTGCTGTTAAAAATATAATAGGAATTCTTTTATCTTCTTGGCGTATTTCTTTTGCCAATGTAAAACCATCTTTTTTGGGCATCATTACATCTAAAACTAAAATATCTGGTTTTTGTTCCTGATATAGCTCAAGTGCTTCTTTACCATTTTCTGCATGAAAAACAATAAAATTTCTAGTCTCTAAACTTTCTTTTACAATCATGCCTAAACTAGCTTCATCTTCAGCAAGTAAAACTTTAATTTTATTCATTAGGAATGCTTATTTTAAAAATTGTTTGATTTTTATCTGATGAAAGAATAATAATTCCTCCATGTTTTTCAATGATTTTTTTGCAATAATACAAACCAATTCCAAAACCTTTAATATCTTGTGTGTTTCCTTTAGGAACCCTGTAAAACTTATCAAATATTTTTTCTTGTTGATTCTTTTCAATGCCAGATCCGTTATCAGCTGCTGTAATTTCTATTGAGTTTAAAATAGAAATTACATTTATTCTAATTTTATCACCTCCATACTTCACCGCATTATCAATCAAATTAGAAATCACATTTTCGAAGTGAAAAACGTCAACGTTCGCATAGCAAGGTTGCAAGTTTATAGAAAATGAAAGTTCCTTTTTGTAGGCTAATATTTGATGTTTAGAAACCAATCTTTCCAAGATATTAACTATATCAACAGTTTCTTTTTTTAGCACTAACTGTTCACTATCTAACATGGCAGTTTCTAGAAGTTTTTCAACCATTTGATGTAATTTATTTATCTGAATAGAGGATATCGAAAGGTATTTATTCGTCTTTTCTTTATCTTCTAAAACATTAAAATCTTTAATTGCCTCAATAGCTGCAGAAATAGTGGCAATAGGCGTTTTAAATTCATGCGTTATATTGCTAATTAAATCATTTTTAATAGCTGCTAATTCTTTTTGATGATTAATTATTTTTAATAAATAAAATAAGCAACCAATAATTAAAAGTGATAATAAGAGCGATAATAGAATTCCTAAAGAACTTCTTTTTAGAGCTTCTAAACTTGTATTATTAAAAAATAATTTAAACTCTTCTCCTTTTTTTAAATAAGTCGATTTACTAGAAACACTTTTGTCTAATTTTCTTATAATTAAAGAATCGTTTGAAGAATGAAAAATTGTATCATTCTTTAAATGATTAAAGACAAAAGTAATGGGTATTTTTTTCTTATCAAGTTGGTTTTTTATAAGTGAATCTAATTGCGGATATTCTATTTCATTTGATGTGATTGAAATGAAAATTGGTTTTAAAGTTTTTATTAATTTTAAACTATCAGCAGCCTTTTTTCCTTTAAAATATTTTATTTCCGAATAGTTTTCATCTTGTTTGTTTTTAGAATCTTCAATATTTATTTTTTTATTTTTAGATATTTTTTTTGCAAAATTTTGCACGATGGAATCTGTTTTTTTAGCATCATTTTTGTCATCACTAGTAAATGAAATATTGGTGATTTCAAATTTTGGTTTCGTTAATGAAGTGTCTTTATTTATTATAAGAGATTTAAATTTTTGAAATTTCTTAGAATGTTTAAAAATAGAATCATACCGTATGCTTCCACCTAAACTTGGATCCTCATTATTGTTACTGAAATTAATAATGGTTGTAATTTCTTCCTTCGCTAATGTTGAATAATATTCTTCTATAGCATTGTCTAGACTTAACTGAATTTCGTTTGTTAATTGTCGCTTATTTTCTTCGTAATTTTTATAATTCCAATAGAATTGTACACCAATAGTGGCTATGATGGTAGCTGTTATTAAGTGAAAAAGCAATTGATATTTTTGGATATTCATACTTCAAATATAGCTCGTTAATATTATAAAACGAGCTGGTTAACACTCATTAACACTCGTTAACTAAGTAAAAGATATATGAGGCTCATCTTTGTCAAGAATTTAAAATAAATAACTATGAATAAAATTATTTTTGCCATTTGTGTTTTTGCTTCCTCGCTTTTTTTTTCTCAAAATAAGAATAGTAGTAAAAATTATATGAACGTAAACTCTTTAAGTTTTACTTTAGATTCTTCAAAAGAATTAGCAACTATTAATTGGCAAGATATTAAAGAAGCTTTTAAACATAATAGCCCAGAAAGCAACATTTTTTTAGAGATCAAATTGAATACTAAAGAAAAACTAAAAACTAAATTAAAGGTGAAATACGGTTTTAGTTATAAAGTAGAAGGTAAGGCGAGAGAAATTGATAGTTTAGTTTTGAGAATGAGAAAAGTAATAAAAGTTATAAATAAAGTAACTAAAAAATTAAAAAATGAAGATTAAATTATTAACAACATTAATTTTATTTTGCTCATTGATTATAAATGGGCAAAATTTTACAGGAAAAGCAATTTACAAAACAAGCATTAAATCTTCTTTTTCGTTTGGTGACGATAAAAATTCTACGATGTCTGATGATATGAAAAAACGACTTCATGCAAGAATGCAAAAGATGAATCAGAAAACTTTTATTTTATATTTTGATCAAAAAGCTTCAACATATAAAGAAGAAATACAACTAGATGCGCCAAAACCTCAAGTTGGTGGGGCTGGAGTTGTGTTGATGTCTTTTGGAGGTTCTGGAAATGGTAGTGTCTATTTCAAAAATATTAAGGAGCAGCGTTTTTCGAATCAAACAGAAATTATGGGAAAACGTTTTTTAGTGAAAGACAAACTTCCAGAGTTCGAATGGGAATTGTCATCTGAAACAAAAAATATTGGAAATTATACTTGTTACAAAGCAACATTTACTAAAGAAGTAGAAAATATTATCATGACCATAGATAAAGGTGAAAGTAAAAAAGAAGAGAAGAAAGAAATAATCACTACAACTGCTTGGTACACTCTACAAGTTTCTGTTAGTAATGGACCAGATAATTATCAAGGTTTACCGGGTTTAATATTGGAAATAAATGATGGTAAAAAAACAATTGTTTGTACAGAAATTGTTTTAAATCCTTCTGATAAAATTAAAATAGCTGAGCCAGAAAAAGGGAAAGTTGTTTCACAAAAGGAGTTTAATAAGATTCAAAAACAAAAATCTAAAGAAATGATGGAGACGTTTAAAAGTAGAAAAGGTGTTGATTTAGGAAATAGTTTAAATATTAAAATTGGAGGGTAATTAAACCTTTGGTAATTTTTAAAGTCTTAATAAATATTTAAGAGGTCTTATCAGGTGTGTTCTAAAGTGTTGTTTTTTGTTGATTGTTTTAAGTAAAATATTAAACATTTAGATTTTTTTAAGACTTTTTAAGTTAATAACACATATTTTTGTCAAAATAAATTTAAAAATCATGAAAAAAATATTACTTATAGTCTTTTTAATTAGTTCAATATCAGTTTTTTCTCAAAGTAATTTTCAAGGTAAAGCAAGTTATATGTCTAAAACCACGATGGACATGAGCCGCTTTGGTGACGAGATGAGCGAGCAGCAGAAGAAACAAATGATGGCTCGTTTTAAGAATTATTTAGAGAAAAATTTCACATTAAGTTTTAATAAAACAGAATCTTCTTTTAAAGAAAATGTAAAGTTAGATGCTCCTGGAACAACTGGACGTAGATGGGGTAATAATAATGGCCAAGGTTCTATTTATAAAAACCTTAAAGATCGTGAAATGATTGAAGATATAGAACAATTTAGTAAACGCTTTCTAGTAGTTGAAAAAATGGATCAACCAAAATGGGAAATGGGTGTTGAAACAAAAAAAATTGGTCAATATACTTGCTACAAAGCAACAATGGTAAAAGTAGATAATAAAGTAGATTGGGGAAAAATGTTTAGTAGAAGAGGAGACAACAAAAAGAAAGACTCTACTAATACAGAAGATAAAAAAGAAGCTGTAAAAATGTTAGCAGTTACTGCATGGTATACTCCTCAAATTCCTGTAAGCTCAGGGCCAGCAAATTATTTTGGTTTACCTGGTTTAATATTAGAGATAAATGAAGGAAGAACAACCATGTTGTGTACAGAAATTGTACTAAACCCTTCAGAAACAATAGAAATAAAAAAACCAACTAAAGGTAAAGAAGTTAACAGAGAAGAATACAATAAAATTGTAAAAAAGAAAACAGAAGAAATTAGAGAACAATTTAAAAGCAGAGGAAGAGGTGGTAGAAGATTTTAATAAATCTACACCATTCTAACTAAACTTAATAAAAATTACATGAAAAAAATTATACTTATCTCCATTTTTATGGTGTCTTGGGTTTCAACTGCTCAAATTAATTTAATAGGTGTTGTGAAAGATTCTATTGGTAACCCTCTAGAAATGGCAAACGTAATTGCATTAGATACAGTGGCCAAAAAAATTACTTCTTATGGTTTTACAGATGCTAAGGGAAATTTTAAATTAGAGTTGAAAACAAATACTAATTATAACATAAAAATTAGTTATGTTGGTTTTAAAGACATTAGTCAGTTTATTAAAACAGAGGAAACTAATATCTCTAAAGTCTATAGCATGTTTGAAGATAACGTGTTGGATGGTATTAATATTGTATATAAAATGCCAGTAACTATTAAAGGAGATACAATTATTTATAACGCAGACTCTTTTAAAAACGGTTCTGAGCGAAAGTTAGAAGATGTATTAAAAAAATTACCGGGCGTAGAAATAAATGATGCGGGAGAGATTGAAGTTGAAGGAAAAGTTGTTGAAAAAATAATGATAGATGGTAAAGAGTTTTTTAGTGGTGATACAAAATTAGCTGCAAAAAATATTCCTTCTAATGCAGTAGACAAAATTCAAGTATTAAGAAACTATTCAAACGTAAATCAACTTAGTGGTGTTCAAAACAATCAAGATAGAGTTGCAATTAATATTAAATTAAAAGAAGGTAAAAAGAACTTTTGGTTTGGAGATGTAACAGTAGGTGCAGGAAATTCGCCAGATGACGGTTTGTATCTTTTTCAGCCAAAATTATTTTATTATACACCAAAATACACTTTAAATGTTATTGGAGATTTAAATAATATTGGAGATGTTGTGCTAAGTAGGAGAGATGTGAGAAGTTTTGGTGGAGGCTTTCAAAGTCAGAGTCCATCAAACGGTACAAACATTAATCTTGCAGATGCAGGTATCGGTTTTTTAAATGCTAGTGCGAGAAATGCAAATAGAATTGAAACTAAATTATCTGCACTAAACTTTAGTTATTCTCCTAATAAGAAATTAGATTTAAGTGGTTTTTTAATCTGGTCAAGTAACAGTAATGGTCAGAAAAGTAATAATACCATTAATTATAATGATGTAGATGCTGAAGATGATTTTGTTCAGAGTCTTACAGACCAAACAAGTAATACGGGTTTGTTTCGATTTAGTACAACGTATAAGAAAGACTTTAGCAATCAGTTAAATTATGATGTTACAGGTCGTTTTTCTAATGAGTTTAGAACAGATGACGTAAATTCTCTCGTTTTAAGTGATATTGCTGAAAGAGAAAGAGCAACACCTTATAAAATAAATCAAAATTTAAGCTATTTTTATACTGCGAGTGAAAAAAGTATTTTTGCTTTAGAAGTGCAACATTTACTACAGAATGAAGATCCTTTTTATGTAGCTTCTTTAGAAAATGACCCAAATAATAACAACCCAAATGATATTGATGCATTAGACCAATTTGAAGATGGTTTTGATGATGCTGCAGAGAGCTTGGGTTTAGACAGGTCTAACTCATTCTATAACCTAGAACAAGACAGAAAAGTAAAATCGAATCAATTAGATGCAAAATTAGATTACTACTATATTTTAAATACAAAGAGTAACTTAAATTTTGTTGCAGGAACGATTTTAAGTAGACAAAACTTTAATTCAAGATTTTTTCAAATTTTAGATAGTGGAAGCGAGTATACTCCTAACCCTGATATTCCAGGTATTAATGATGCTCAAACTACAAATGATACAGAGTATAATTTTACAGATATTTATGCGGGATTAAGATATCGTTTAAAATCTGGTATTTTTACATTTACACCAGGTTTTACCTTTCACTCTTACAATTCAAAAAACACACAATATGGGACAGAATCTTTTCAGGATACGTTTTTAAAATTTCTCCCAGAATTTGAAGTGATAGCACAGTTTAAACGAAGCGAAAGTTTAACATTTAGCTATAAACAAGAAGTTAATTTTACTGACGTTAATCAAATCGCAAGAGGTATTGTAGCCAATAATTATAATTCTTTTTTTACTGGAGATGCAGGTTTAATAAATGCTAGTTTTCATAATTTGAGTCTTAACTACAGAAGTTTTAATTTATTTAACGCTAGTAATGTTTTTGCGAGAGTTAATTATAGAAAAACGATAGATCAAGTAGCAACCAATATTGGCTTTATTCCAAATTCAGTAGTTTCTGCAAGAAATAGTTTAAATTCTCCTGAAGAAAACGAAACATTTTCAGCTTTTGCTAGAGCTAGTAAAACAATTAAAAAAATTAGAACTTCAATTGGTGGTAGTTTTACATATAATAAAAACTATAGATTTAGAAATGCTACCGGAATAGAAAATGAAATTTTTAATCAAAATGTTAACACAAGTATAGGAACTAACTTTACAAAAGCACCTAACGTTAGTTTAAGGTATAATGTTAGTTTTACTACCCAAAAAGATGCTTCACTTCTAGAGGATATAAAAAGTATAACACATGCTCCTTCAATAAATTTTGATGCATATGTATGGAACGCTGTAACTGTTACTTCAGATTTTACTTTTAATGAAGTTAGACAAGAAGGAAATAAGCAGAATTCATTTAAAATTTGGAATGCAAAATTAGCGTATAGAAAAGATAAGGATGCAAAATGGGAATATGAGCTAGTAGGTAATAACTTGTTAGCTGAAGGTTCTAGAACCACAGTAAGTCAAAGTAATATCTCCTTTAATATTAATGAAACGTTTATTTTACCAAGATTTGTAAGTTTAAGAGTACGGTATCAATTATAATTTAGATTGCACTTTTAAATTAAAAATGACTCAAGAAATTGAGTCATTTTTTTATATTATAAATTTAAGTTAAGAAACAATATATTTGTAAAAAAAGTGAAGATATGATATTTGATGTCGCAATAATTGGTAGTGGTCCTGCAGGTGCTTCTGCGGCAATTAAACTAGCTGAAGCTGGTGTTTCTACAGTAATTATAGAAAAAGAAACACTGCCCAGGTATAAAACTTGTGGTGGAGGTTTTGCTTATAGAGGTAGAAGAGAAATGCCCTTTAATGTTAGCGAAGTTGTAGAAAAAGAGTTCTTTAAAGTAGATGCTTTTTTCCAAAAAGGAGGGGTTCATGTTTCTTCTGAAAGGTCAGAACCAATTATTAGCATGGTTATGAGAGATGATTTTGATAATTTTTTAGTAAAAAAAGCCAAAGAAAAAGGAATTACTTTATTAGAGGGGCATCAATTAAATGATATTACATTTCAAGAGAATATTATTTTGCATACTTCAAAAGGAGATGTGAAAACAAAATTTGTAATTGCGGCTGATGGCGCTTTAAGTAAAACTGCAA
Organism: Polaribacter sp. SA4-10; assembly: GCF_002163835.1. Taxonomy (NCBI): domain Bacteria; kingdom Pseudomonadati; phylum Bacteroidota; class Flavobacteriia; order Flavobacteriales; family Flavobacteriaceae; genus Polaribacter; species Polaribacter sp. SA4-10. The sequence goes on from NZ_CP019331.1 coordinate 2,851,110, forward strand.
AACTAACAGGTTGGAAAGAAACTCGTTTACTAATTCCTGCTTTAGAATATGAAGTTGAGGTAAATGCTGATGACTTTGAAAGACTTTCTAAAAGTGTCCGTTTAGATTTTGATGCAATTCCTATGGGTTATGGATGGTGCTTTCCAAAGCAAAATCATTTGTCAATTGGTTTAGCTTCTTTTAGAAAAATTAAAGTAAATTATAAAGATTTATATAAGGATTATTTAAAGGAAACTTTAAAGATAACAGAAGTTATTAAAGAAGAAATGCATGGTTTTCAAATACCTGTTTCTCCTAGAACTGATGGTTTTGTTAGAAAAAATGTTTTTTTAGTTGGTGATGCTGCAGGTTTTGCAGACCCATTAACTGCAGAAGGAATTTCTAATGCTATTTTTTCTGGAAATATGGCTGCAGAAGCTATTATTGAAAGCAATCTTGATAATGAATTATCAGCAGAAATTTATAATAAAAAGTTGGAAGTTACTTTTTTACCAGAACTAAAAACAGCGTATAAATTATCTAAATTATTTTATGAAAACGACACTGTAAGAACTTTCTTAATGAAAAAATATGGAGAAAAAATTTGTGAGGCTATGACCCAAATTTTAATGGGAGAAAGATCTTATCCTTTAGATATTATGAAAACGATTAAAAAGAAATTTAAAAGCGCAATTTTTTCTTAAAAAGATGAGTGTATCAAAGACTAAGACATTTTTACCTGCATTTTGTAAAACATTAGGAATATTATTTCTCTATATATTTTTAGGCCTTTTTATAGATAGTGCATATGTAGTAGAAAATTATCAAGATTTACAATGGTTAGCGAATCTAATAATGGTTGTGGTTTTTTCTATTATACTTTTTAAAGTAAATCCCAGAATTAGAGAGCAAATGCTTTCTGCCGTTCTTATTGCTGTTGCAGGAGAATATGCATTCTCTTTGGGTTTAGGTATGTATACCTATAGGTTAGAAAATATACCTCATTATATTCCTATGGGTCATGCTTTAGTTTATGCAGGTGTATTGTATTTTACAAAGACGACCTATGTAAAAAAAAATTTAAAATTGCTAGAAAAAGTATGTACAGCTATTGTAGTTTTATATGCGTCCTATTTTTTACTCTTTTCAATAGATGTTTTTGGTTTTATATTAACAGTCATAACACTATTATTTTTAAGAAATAGACCTAGAGAAAGATTATTTTATTTAGTCATGTTTTTATCAGTTGCTTATTTAGAAATAATTGGTACAAGTTTTGAATGCTGGTGGTGGCCAACAATCGCTTGGAATAAAATACCTTTTTTACCAAGTGCAAACCCACCAAGTGGAATTAGTTTTTTCTATTTTGGATTAGATTTAGGAACGTTATGGTTTTATAAACAGCGTCATAAAATAGCTTGGAAAAGAATGAAAAAAATTAGAGAAATTGGTTTAAAAAACTCTAATTATAGAAACTAAAAAAAGAATACTTTCGTTATAAATATTATTCAAACTACATTTGTACAATGTCAATAAAAGTTTCATCAGTTACTAAAGTTTACAAAAATCAAAAGGCATTAAATAATATTTCTTTCTCTGCGGATAAAGGACAGATTATAGGTTTTTTAGGGCCAAATGGTGCAGGAAAATCTACAATGATGAAAATCTTAACAGGTTTCATAAAACCTAATTCAGGTGAGGTTTTTATTGATGAAATTAATGTTTTAGAAAACCCTATTGAAGCTCAAAAAGTAATTGGTTATTTGCCAGAACAAAATCCTTTATATACAGATATGTATGTAAGAGAATATTTGCAATTTCAAGCATCAATTTTTAAAATTGATAAAAATGAAATTGAAAAATGTATTGAAAAAGTAGGCTTAACTGTTGAAGCTCATAAAAAAATAAGTCAATTATCTAAAGGGTATAAGCAAAGAGTTGGTTTAGCAGCAGCAATTTTACACAATCCAAAAGTATTAATTTTAGATGAACCTACAACGGGTTTAGATCCTAATCAATTAGTGGAAATTAGAGCATTAATAAAAGAATTAGGGAAGGATAAAACGGTGCTTTTTTCTACACATATTATGCAAGAAGTAGAAGCAGTTTGTGATCGTGTAATCATTATTAAAAAAGGAGAAATTCTTGTTGATAAAAAATTAGCTGAACTAAAAGAAAACAATCAGCAAACAATAGAAGTAACTTTTGATTATAAGATTGAAGAGCAATTTGTAAAAAGGTTAGCAAACGTAGTTTCGTATAAAAATAATTACGATAATACGTGGTACATTACCTTTGAAAGTGAAGAAGATATGCGTCCAAAAATATTTGATTTTGCGCAAGAAAACGGATTAAAAATCCTTGGATTAAATGCTCAAAATAAAAATTTAGAAACGCTATTTAGAGAAGTTACAACTTCTTAGTCAAAGGCTTTTTTTATTGATTATATATCGTTTAAATACTCAAAAGCTTCAAAAAGAGTAGGAAATGCGATTACACTTCCAGCATCTTTTAATTCTTTTTCAGAGTGTACCGTTAAAATACCTATAGGTTTCATGCCTGCTAATTTTGCAGCTGTTGTTCCTGTTAAGCTGTCTTCAAAAACCCAAATATTATTAAAATCATTTTCTAAAAAACCCAATGCTTTGGCTAAAGTAATATAAGCTTCTGGCGAAGGTTTTGGTTTTTCATAATCTTCTACACCAAAAACAGTTGTAAAGTTTAAGTTTAAATGATGAATGCTGTTTTTTAGAAACAATTTGGTAGCGTTACTGGCTATTCCGTAAGGAATATTTTTCTCTGTTAAAAAGTTGGTGATTTCAAAAACGCCAGGTAAAACTTTAGGTTTTGTAAAATTAATATCTAAATGGTTATCCTTTAGAAAAAACAACGCTTCAGCTTGTTCTTCTTTACCAATTACGCTACAAAAATGTGCCGCAATTATAAGTGGAGATTTCCCTGTACAACTCTTTGGGAAAGGAATTATTTCAGTATCAAATAATTCTTTAAAAGCAGATTTCCAAGCGGTATAATGGCTATTGAAACTATCTACTACAACTCCGTCAAAATCAAATAAAATTCCTTTAGGCAACATGTTAATTGTGGCTTTTTTCATTAAATAATTGAGTTAAATATGGGTTCAGAAATTTGTTAGTTGGATCCATTTTTTTTCTTAAAACTTTAAAATCTTCCCATTTGCTGTAAACTTTAGATAATTCCGCGTCTTTCGCTGCAAAACGTTTTCCCCAATGAGGTTTTCCTCCATATTTTAGAAAAACTTTCTCAATACTTTTAAAAGCTTCGTAAGTTTCTGCTGTAGCTGCATTTCTAGAAACACAACCCATGGTTACCATATCTTCGTTGCAAGCATAACTTAGCCATGAGGAGTCTTTTTGTATAAAGCGCACATCCATTGGGATATGAATAAAAGATTTGTTGGACCATTTATTGATTTCAGTTTTCAGTTCTTCAAATACTTTTGGGAATTTATCCAATCCGATTGTCCATTCTGATAGTTCTATTGTAGACCCTCTAGATTTGGTCACTGTTGCCTGATATAAAGAGCCCTTGTGTTCTTTCTTAGAGCTAAAAAAAGCTTTGAATAATATTTTATTAGCAATAGCAGTCATCCAAGGATACACATGTGAATATTTGTACAATACCTTAGAGGCTGTTCTCCTATGCTTTAAGTACTTAGGTCCAAGTTTTTCTGTAATATTAGCATCTGGATCTATTTTATCTCCTGTAATTACATAGCCGTGGTCTGTATGAGGTAGCCATAAAATTCTTAGAAAATCATGTTTTTTTAGGCGCTCTTGAATTTTTGGCAGCCATTCAGCGTCATTTTCTGGACCTTCTTTTACATGCAAGGTGTATATCGGCTCACATTTAAAAGTGATTTCAGAGAGTGCTCCTAAAACACCAAGGGATACGCGAACCGCATCTATTAATGGATCTTCTGAAGTTACTTTTTTAAGTGTTCCATCTGCTAACACGATACTACATTCCGTTACGTATTCAGAAAGTAGCTTTCCACTTGTTCCGTGTGTACCCGTTGCCAATGCACCCCCAAGAGTAATGGTGTTAATATCTGGTAAACATGGAATACACCAACCTTTAGATTCAATAGCTTCTAACAAATCTCCTAAGATCACACCTGATTGTGCCGTAATTGTCAGTGCATCGTCATCGTATGAAAGTATTTTATTGTAGGATGTCATATCCACCAAAGTTGGCACACCAGAAGCAATATCTGCTGAAGATTGTTTGGTTCCGAAAAATTTAATTTTGTCTGATTCTCTTATAATTTCTTGTAATTCTTTTTCAGAAGTAATACTATAAAGAGATTTATAGTTGTATTTAATGTTGTCGTTCCAACTTGCCCAAACACCATTTTTATTTTGTTTCATCTATTTGTATAAATATTAAACAAAAATAAGTAATATTTTTTTTCTTAAGCACTTAATTTGTTTTATTCTACTATTGAAGAATCAATTTAGCTTATAATTAATTTGCTGACTTTCTAAAGTTGATAAAAATTCATTTGAAATTTTAATCTTAGTATTTCTACTTGGTAAACTAACTTCAATTTCTTCCTTAAGATCCCAAATTGTAAAAGTTAGAGATTGTTTTCCAGGATTATTTTTTAAGATACTTTCTAAATTTAGAATTGTTTTTTCATTTACATCTTTTAACGGAAGTTTGATGGTCACTTTTTTACACATTTCATCCATAATGTCATGTAAGAGTTTAAAGTCTGTGAATTTTAATCTTGGTTCACCTTTAACACCCTCTTTATTTGTCCAACCTGGTTGAATTGTAGAGCGAACATATAAGAATGAATTAGGGACTAAAAAGTGTTTGAATTTTAAATATTCTTCACCAAAAATTCTAAATTCATTACTGTCTCCATAATCTTCAATAGTAAATAATGCCCAACCTTTTCCTGCTTTAGAAACTCGATGCTGAACATCTGTAATAATACCTGCAAAAGATAAATTCAAGTTTACATATTTTGCAAGATCATCTTTAAAATGTTTTAAAGTGGCGTTGCAAAATTTAATTTCATTTTTAAAATCATCTAAAGGATGCGCAGAAATATAAATTCCAATTACTTCTTTTTCTTGGGATAATAACTCCATGTTTCCCCAGGTTTCACATTCAGGAATATCTGGTTCTGGAAATTGAACAGTAGAAGCATCACCAAACATAGATACTTGTGATGAGTTTTCATTTTCTTGATATTTACTTCCAAACTTCATAGCGCGCTCTAGGAAAGTCAAACCTTTTTCATCCGTATGAAAATATTGCGCTCTATGGGTATCCTCAAAAGAATCGAAAGCACCCGCTTTTATTAAACTATCAAACGATTTTTTATTTGCAGCACGTAAATCTACCCGTTTTGCCAAATCAAAAATGGAAGTATAATTTCCGTTTTCTTCTCTTTCCTTGATAATAGCTCTTACTGCCGATGCGCCAACACCTTTAACTGCTGCCATTCCAAAACGAACTGCGCCTTCTTTGTTTACAGAAAATTTTAAAAAAGATTCATTTAAATCTGGACCAAAAACTTCTAATCCCATTCGCCTACATTCTTCCATAAAGAAGGAAACGGCTTTAATATCTTTCATATTATTAGAAAGTACAGAAGCCATATATTCTGCAGGATAATGTGCTTTTAAATAGGCAGTTTGATACGCAATCCACGCATAACAAGTAGAGTGAGATTTGTTAAAGGCATAACTTGCAAAGGCCTCCCAATCTTTCCAGATTTTTTCTAATTTTTCTGGATTATGACCTTTTGCAGCAGCTTGTTCTACAAATTTTGGTTTCATTTTATCCAGTACTGCAATTTGTTTTTTACCCATTGCTTTACGCAAAACATCGGCTTCACCTTTGGTAAAATCGGCTAGTTTTTGCGATAAAAGCATTACTTGCTCTTGGTATACTGTAATTCCGTATGTTTCTGCCAAATATTCTTCCATGGCAGGTAAATCGTATTCTATATCTTCTGTTCCGTGTTTTCTATTAATAAAAGACGGAATATATTCCATTGGTCCCGGTCTGTATAATGCATTCATTGCAATTAAATCGGCAAAAACGGTTGGCTTTAAAGAGCGCATGTGCTTTTGCATTCCTGGAGATTCATATTGAAAAATACCAACTGTTTCTCCTTTTTGGAAAAGCTCATACGTTTTTACATCATCTAAAGGAAAAGTCTCTGGATCTAAATCAACATCGTGTTTTGCTTTTACAATTTTAACGGTATCTTTAATTAAAGTCAGCGTTTTTAATCCCAAGAAATCCATTTTTAATAAACCTGCGTCTTCTACAACAGAGTTATCAAATTGGGTAACATACATGTCGGAATCTTTTGCCAATGCAACAGGCACATAGTTGGTAATATCACCTGGTGTAATAATTACTCCACACGCATGAATACCTGTATTTCTAACAGAACCCTCTAAAATGGTGGCTTTATTTATAGTTTCTGCGGCTAAATCATTTCCATAAGAAATGGTTTTTAACTCTTCAACTAGTTGTTTTTCTTCGGCTCTTAAGCCAGCAACTTTTCCTTTACTTTTGGCATCTTCACCAAAGATGTTTTTAAGTTTTATGAGCGGAATAAGCTTTGCAATTCTATCTGCTTCAAAAAGTGGTAAATCTAAAACTCTGGCAGTATCTCTAATAGAGGATTTTGCAGCCATGGTTCCGTAGGTAATAATTTGCGCAACTTGATTTGCACCATATTTATTAATTACATAATCCATAACTCTTCCACGACCTTCATCATCAAAATCAATATCGATATCGGGCATGGAAACACGCTCAGGATTTAAGAAACGCTCAAAAAGTAAATCGTATTTAATTGGATCTATATTTGTAATCCAAAGACAGAATGCAACTACAGAACCTGCGGCAGAACCACGACCAGGACCCACAGCAACATCCATTTTTCTCGCTTCACGAATAAAATCTTCCACAATTAAGAAATAACCAGGATATCCTGTTTTTTCAATTACCGAAAGCTCAAAATCTAAACGTTCTTTGATAGATGCTGTAATTTCTCCATATCGTTTTTTAGCGCCTACAAAAGTTAAGTGTTTTAAGAAATTATTTTCCCCACGTTTTCCTTTATCTTCTTCGTCTTGTACATCTTTAAATTCTTCAGGAATATCAAAAGCAGGTAATAAAACATCACGTGCCAATGTAAAAATTTCAATTTTATCTACAATTTCTTGAATATTGATGATGGCTTCAGGTAAATCTGCAAAGAGCGTTTTCATCTCTGCTGTAGATTTAAAATAATACTCATTATTTGGTAAGCCATATCTATAACCACGACCTTTTCCTATAGGAGTAGCCTGTTTTTCACCATCCTTTACACATAATAAAATATCATGTGCATTCGAGTCTTTTCGCTCTAAATAGAAGGTGTTATTTGTAGCAATAACTTTAATATTATGGTTTTTAGAAAACTTTAATAAAGTTTCATTTACAATATTTTCGTCTTGTTGATTATGACGCATCAACTCAATATAAAAGTCATCTTTAAATTCCTCTTTCCACCAAAGCAAAGCTTCTTCAGCTTGTTTTTCTCCAAGGTTTAAAATTTTACTTGGAACTTCACCATTTAAATTCCCCGTTAAAACAATAATATCTTCTTTGTATTTTTTGATGACCTCTCTATCAATTCTTGGAACGTAATAGAATCCATCAACAAAAGCAATGGAAGACATTTTTGCTAAATTATGATACCCTTTTTTATTTTTTGCTAATAAAACAACTTGATAACCATTGTCTTTTTGCGATTTATTTTTATGATCTCCACAAATATTAAACTCACAACCAACAATTGGTTTCATAGGAGTTTCTGCCGTTTTATTATGATTTAAAATAGCGCTTACAAAATGAAAAGAAGCCATCATATTTGCAGTATCTGTCATGGCAACTGCAGGCATATTGTCTTTTGCTGCCGCTTTTACAATATTACCAATTTGCATGGTAGATTGTAAAACAGAAAATTGTGTGTGATTGTGTAAATGTGAAAATTGAACATTTTCTAATTCAGCTAAACCATCTGAAGTAGATATTGTTTCTTTAGTGTCTTTTAATTTATCAAGACGTTTTCTTATTTTATCACTTTCTTTTTTAAGGTTGATGTGTTTTAAACCAATTACCTGAATCGGTTTTGGGTTTGCTTCAGAGAAATTTTTGAAATAATCTGCCTCAACATCTAATTGTTCTTTGGTGAATTCTCTTAAACGAATTAATTCTAAAAAACAACGTGTTGTTGCCTCAACATCTGCCGTTGCATTATGTGCCTCCCCAAAACCAGTTCCAAATAAATGATTGTGTAATTCTGTTAATGTTGGTAGTTTAAATTTTCCTCCACGACCTCCAGGAATCTGACACATTAATGCCGTTTTTTCTGTACACGTATCAAGAACTGGAAGGGAAATCATTTTATTTTCTACGCCTAATCTATGGAACTCACATCCCATAATATTAAGGTCGAAATTTAAATTCTGACCAACAATAAATTTTGTTCTACCTAAAACTTCATTAAACTTAGTTAAACATTCATCTAAAGAAATTCCTTGTTCAGCCGCCAATTCAGTAGAAATACCATGAATTCTTTCTGCATCATAAGGAATATTAAAATTATCTGGTTTTATTAGAAAATCGTTGTGTTCTAGAACGTTTCCCATTTCATCATGTAATTGCCATGCAATTTGAATACACCTAGGCCAGTTGTCTGTGTCTGTTATTGGAGCATTCCAACTTTTAGGTAAACCTGTAGTTTCTGTATCAAAAATTAAGTACATTATTGGGTGTAAATGTTGAAGTGTTTAACTGTTTAATTGTGTTGTAAAAATAGGTATTTTTGAATAGAATTTAGGATGAAGTTATTAACTATTGTTCATTGAAAAAGGATTTGTCTTTGTTTGGGCACCGTTAGGGATAGAGCGGTTTGTTTGAGCTCCTCGAAGAGAGCCAGTAGCGAAAGCCCGACCCTTGTGGTAACGGCATAAATATCTTTAAAACGAATTGTTTTTGTGTTAAATTAATTTGTATATTTGCGCCCACTTACTACGAGATGGTAAGATTATTAATAATAAAGGTCGAGAACCTTAATAAATTAACAAATTATGTCTGTAAAGATTAGATTACAAAGACACGGTAAAAAAGGGAAACCATTCTATTGGATCGTTGCCGCTGATGCTCGTGCAAAAAGAGATGGTAAATACTTAGAAAAAATAGGTACTTACAATCCTAACGTAAACCCTGCAGTTATCGAATTAGATATTGATAAAGCTGTAGAATGGTTACAAGATGGTGCACAACCAACTGATACTGCAAAAAACATTTTATCTTACAAAGGTGCAATGTTAAAAAACCATTTAGTTGGTGGTATTAGAAAAGGTGCTTTAACTCAAGAGCAAGCAGATGTAAAGTTTGCAGCTTGGTTAGAAGAAAAAGCAACGAAAGTTTCTGATAAAGAAGCTGGATTATCTAAAGCACAATCTGATGCGAAAGCAGCAGCATTTGCAGCAGAGAAAGCAGTAAACGAAGCAAGAATTGAAGCAGCTAAGCCAGTTGTTGAAGAGGTTGCTGAGGTTGCAGTTGAAGAAGCGGTTGAGGCGGCTCCTGAAACAATTGATGATGTAGCAGCAAAAGCAGCAGAATAAAAACTAAATTTATACGAATATGCGTAAAGAAGATTGTTTTTATTTAGGCAAAATCGTTACAAAATATAGTTTTAAGGGTGAAGTTGTTATCAAGTTAGATACAGATGAGCCTGAGTTGTATACAGAAATGGAATCAGTTTACGTCGAATTTGGCAGTAATCTGGTTCCATTTTTTATTGAAAAAAGTTCACTACACAAAGGGAATCAATTGCGTGTTCAGTTTGAGGATATTTACTCGGATGAAGAATCAGATTCGATTTTAAAATGTGGTATTTATTTACCTTCTACAATGTTGCCAAAATTAACTGGAGATAAATTTTATTTTCATGAAGTTATTGGTTTTACGGTTGTCGATGTGAATTTTGGTGAAGTTGGTCAGATTGTTCATATAAACGATAAAGCAGCACAACCACTTTTTGAAATAGATAGAGATGGAACAGAGATTTTTATTCCTATGGTAGACGAGTTTATTAAAAAAGTAGATAGAGAAAATAATACAATTGAAGTTGAAACTCCTGAGGGGTTGATAGCTTTGTATATTTAGAAAGGTGGCCGAGTGGTCGAAGGCGCTACCTTGGAAAGGTAGTATACTGGTAACGGTATCGAGGGTTCGAATCCCTTCCTTTCTGCAAAAGAAAACTTTGGTATTTGGTAAACAGGTATTTATTTTGAAAAGATAAAAACTCGTTTTTAAATCTTTTTAAAATGAACAGATATTAAAGCGGAGCTTTTTAAGTTTTCATGCTTGTGTCAAGATGCTATTTGGGACGCACGAAGTGAATCTCTTCCTTTCTGCAAGAATTTGTCACAAAGTTGAAGAGTTGCAAATTTTCAAAGTAAAAAAAGTTTATAAGTTCTGTGTTTAGTTGCATGGAACTTTTTTAATTCTAAATAATTGATTTTATATTTTGTCTAAACCTTTCCAATTTAAAGAATTTACAATCCACCAAGATAAAACAGCCATGAAAGTTGGCACTGATGGCGTTTTGTTAGGAGCTTGGTGCACTGTTGATAACTATTCAGATTCCATTTTGGACATTGGTTCGGGAACAGGAGTTATTTCTTTAATGATTGCACAGCGTTCTGATGCAATGACAATCGATGCAGTTGAAGTGGATGCCGATGCATACGAGCAAACTGTGGAAAATTTTGAGCATTCAGACTGGGGAGACAGATTGTACTGTTACAATGGTACTTTTCAAGAATTTGCTGATGAAATTGCTGATGAAGAAGAAACCTATGATTTAATTGTTTCAAACCCGCCTTTTTATACGGATGAATTTGAATCTGAGGATGAAGCAAGAAATAAGGCGCGTTTTACATCGTCTTTATCTTTTGAAGAATTAATAAACGGAGTTGCAAAAATCTTATCAGAAAACGGAAAATTTGCAGTTATTCTTCCTTTTAAAGAGAAAGAACGTTTTATCACTTTTGCAAAAGAAAAAAATCTCTTCTTAAATAGAGTTTGTAGTGTTCAAGGAAACGCTACTTCAGAAATTAAAAGAAGTTTATTGTCTTTTTCTTTTCATGAAACTGAAATTATAGAAGAGCATTTAATCATAGAAATTGAGCGTCATCAATATACACAAGATTATATAAATTTGACGAAAGATTTTTATTTGAAAATGTAGGTTTAACCACCAAAGACACAAAGTATTCTTGCGAAGTGCGCAAAGCATAAATAGACCGTCACATCGAGTGAATTTTATTTTTCATCAAATTTGTATCGAGATGTATTAATACAGAGATTGCTTGGTGTCTTGTAATGATATAAATTTATTTTTTTTCATCCTTTAAAAATCACTTGAATTGATATAGGGCTTAACTGTTACCAAAGTTTTAAGGTAATGGGTTCTGGCTAATAATCAAACTGAAGTGTTGAGAAATTGTTTATTTGTGTAGTTTTTTATTTGTGTCAAAAAAACTTTGTGATCCTTTAAATTTTCTCTGTGAAATAGATGCACACAGCTAAAAAGAAAAGCGTCCTCACAAGGAATTCAAAAGAACTAAATATCCTCTATGAATCTCTGCGAAAACGCTTTGTATCTTTCTATGTAAGAACTATTTTCTACCTACACATGATTAGGATTGTACCCTAAATAAGGTACTTTTCTTTCTGAAAATATTATTCCGTGTTCTTCTAATTCCTTTAAAATAGGTTCGTACACTTCTTTAGAAATTGGAATTTGAACTCCAGGCGTTTTAATTTCCCCTTTTAGAATTTTTATAGCTGCAATTCCAACTGGTAAACCAACTGTTTTTGACATTGCAGTATAGGTTTGATTTTCTCCTAAAACTACAAAGCTACTTTCTATTTGATACTTTTTCCCTTCAAGTTCATAACCGAAAAGATGTTGCATTACAATCATGTCTTTATCGTCTTCGGCTAAAGTCCAAGATTTTTCTAAAATACTCTGAAGCATTTGTGCCGGAGTTGCATTTTTTAGTCCAATTTTTTTATCTGGATTAAAAATGTCAAGTTCTATTAATTTTTCCCACATTACATCATCTTGATCTATTTGAAGGTAAGAACGTAACTTTAATTCTACCGAGTCTGATGGTGAATAGGCTAAAAATAAATTCACAAAATCTCTGTAGCTCATGTTTTCAGATTCCTCTATTGTGTAAGAGTCATCCGTCATTCCTAATTGGACAAAAATATTCCAAGCTCTAGAGAATCCAACTTTTCTAATGGTACCCCTGTACATTGTAGGAATGCCTTCTAAACCATAAACAGTTCTATATTTTAATGAATCTCTATTTGCAATGGCTTCAAATTTTCCATTTCCATGCACGGTGATAAACTCACTTCTTCTAAATAATTTAGAATACGGAATGTATTTGTAAGTCCCTTCTTGAATAAACATGGCAGCGCCTCCTTGTCCTGCTAAAACTACATTTCTAGGATTCCATGTAAACTTATAATTCCATAAGTTGTTATCACTTTCTGGAGCAACAATTCCTCCACAAAAAGATTCAAACAATAACATTTTACCACCAGCATCTTTAATGTTATCAATTACTTGCATTGCACTCATGTGATCTATTCCTGGATCTAGACCAATTTCATTCATAAAAACCAATCCTTTTTCTTTTGCTAAAGGATCTAAGGCTTTCATCTCATCTGAAATATAAGAAGCTGTAACCATGTGTTTTCCAAAAGTGATACAGTCTTTAGCTACATCTAAATGAAATCTTGCTGGCAACATAGAAATTACAATGTCTGCTTTTACAATTTCTTCTTCACGTTGCTCTTTATTAAAAACATCTAAAACAATTGCTTTAGCATTTTTGTGATTATTGATTAACTTTTTTGCATTGTCTGTAGAAATATCTCCAATAGTTAAAAAAAGAGATTCTTGATTAGATTTGTCTAGTAAATATTTTATAAGTGCAGAACTCGATTTCCCAGCTCCAATAATTAGTATGCTTTTCATATGATAAATGATGTATTTTTGTATGAAATACGAAGGTACATCATTTGTTTAAAATTTAACAAAAACCATCATAAATGTTTAAAAATTTAATAATTACGTGCCTTTTAGGAATGTTGGCAATTATTTTAGGTGCCTTTGGAGCCCATGCTTTAAAAGACACTTTAACAACAGACCAATTATTAAGTTTTGAAACTGCGGTCCGTTACCAAATGCATCATGTAATTGTGTTGCTTTTTGTGAATACTTATAAAGGTTTTTCACCAACCCAAAGAAATAGAATCAGTTGGTTGTTTTTCTTTGGAATTTTCTTCTTTTCAGGATCTATTTATCTCATTCAGTTAACAGAAATTACTGCAAAATCAATTTGGTTTGTAACGCCACTAGGTGGATTGATGCTTATAACAGGTTGGGGTTGTATGCTCGTGTATTTTATAAGGATGGAATTAAAGGAATAAGATATTTATAAATAAACACTAAATAACTTCCCTGTAAAAAAATATTGTTTAATTTTGCATGATAATAAAACACAACAAAAATATTGATATGGTAGATACAAATGCGAAATCGATTTCGTTAAATAGTCTAGGAATCAAAAATGCAACAGTTCGTTACCAGTTATCGTCTAATGACTTACATGCAGAAACTTTAAAAAAAGAACAAGGAGTTGAATCTTCTTTAGGAGCACTTGCTGTAGACACGGGTGAGTTTACAGGACGTTCGCCAAAAGACAGATTTATTGTAAAAGATGCTGCCACAAAAGACCAAGTTTGGTGGAGTGATATCAATCTTCCTTTTGATTCTGATAAATTTGATGCACTTTATAATAAGGTTACAGATTACCTTTCTGAAAAAGAAATATTTGTAAGAGATTCTTATGCTTGTGCAGATGAAGATTATAAGTTAAATATAAGAGTTGTAAATGAATATCCTTGGAGTAACATGTTTGCTTACAACATGTTTTTAAGACCAACAGAGGAAGAGTTAAAAGGCTTTGATCCAGAGTGGACCGTTATAAACGCACCTGGTTTTATGGCAGATCCTGAAGTAGATGGAACGCGTCAGCACAACTTTGCTATCTTAAACTTTACACGCAAAATAGCTTTAATTGGGGGTACCGGTTATACTGGTGAAATTAAAAAAGGAATTTTTTCTGCGTTAAACTTTATATTGCCAGTTTATAAAAACACATTGCCAATGCATTGTTCTGCAAACGTTGGTAAAGACGGCGATACCGCAATTTTCTTTGGACTTTCTGGAACAGGAAAAACAACACTTTCTACAGATCCTGATAGAAGTTTAATTGGTGATGATGAACATGGTTGGACAGCAGAAAATACCGTTTTTAATTTTGAAGGTGGTTGTTATGCGAAAGTGATCAATTTATCGCAAGAACAAGAACCAGAAATTTTCGCAGCAATTAAAAAAGGAGCAATCCTAGAAAATGTTGTGATGGATAAAAAAGGAGTGATCGATTTTGCAGATACTTCTATTACACAAAATACAAGAGTTAGTTACCCTATTTATCATATAGACAATATTCAGCAACCATCAATTGGTAAGAATCCTAAGAATATCTTTTTCTTAACAGCAGATGCTTTTGGAGTTTTGCCTCCAATTTCTAAGTTAACACCTAGTCAAGCAGCGTATCACTTTATTTCTGGTTATACTGCAAAAGTTGCAGGAACAGAAGCAGGAGTTACAGAGCCTACACCTAGTTTTTCAGCTTGTTTTGGAGCGCCTTTTATGCCTTTACATCCTACAAAGTATGCAGAGATGTTAAGTCAAAAAATGCAAGATACAGGAGTCAACGTTTGGTTGATAAATACCGGTTGGTCTGGAGGTAAATACGGAGTTGGACGAAGAATGCCATTGAAATATACAAGAGCAATGATCTCTGCGGTTTTAAATGGTGATTTAGGAAGCTATAACTACGAAGATTATCACATTCATTCAGTATTTGGATTTGCACAACCAAGAACCTGTCCTGGAGTACCAACAGAGTTATTAAGTCCTAGAACTACTTGGGATAATGATGAAGCTTATTATAAGACAGCTTTTAAATTATCAAACGCATTTAGAAATAATTTTACTCAATTTGAAGAAGTAGCAAGTGAAGACATAAGAAGAGGAGGTCCTCAACGTTATGCATTCTAAAATAGCTTTTACAATTGTAAATATTCAAAACACCTCTTTTAAGAGGTGTTTTTTATTTTAATAAAGTATCTTTAGTGATCAATTAAATATTTTTTTATATGATAAAAAATTGGTTTAAAAATGTTGGCCCAGGTACTTTAATCGCTGCCGCTTTTATTGGGCCAGGAACCGTTACACTTTGTACATTAGCAGGTGTAAATTTTGGGTTTAATTTATTGTGGGCAATGTTGCTTTCTATAATTGCAACCATTGTTTTGCAAGAAATGGCTGCAAGATTAGGGATCATTTCTCAAAAAGGACTATCAGAAGTAATTAGAGAAGAAATTAAAATTCCTTTTTTTAAACAGTTTATCACTTTTTTAATTTTAGCTGCAGTTGTTGTAGGTAATGCTTCTTATGAAGCAGGAAATATTAGTGGTGGTATTTTAGGTTTAGAAACTATTTTCGGAAAATCAATTCTTAACATTGGCTCAGTTTCTTTTAATTTAATGAGTTTCTTAATCGGTTTTATTGCTTTTGTTCTTTTGTATATTGGGAATTATAAATTTTTAGAAAAAGCCTTAATAACCTTAGTTCTAATTATGAGTACTTCTTTTTTAGTTACAGCTATTGTAACAAAACCGAACCTTATAGAAGTTTTTAAAGGAATGTTTATTCCTAAGTTTCCAGAAAAAAGTTTATTAACTATTATAGGTTTAATTGGGACTACTGTAGTGCCTTATAATTTGTTTTTACATGCTTCTTTAGTAAAAGAACGTTGGCATAAAAAAGAAGATTTATCTTCGGCAAGAAAAGATACAATCATCTCCATAATTTTGGGGGGATTGGTTTCTATGGCAATTATAATCTCTGCAGCTGCAATACAAGTTAAAGGTATTTCTAACGCTGCAGATTTAGCAAAAGGTTTAGCGCCTTTGTATGGCGAATTTGCAAAATACTTTTTGGCATTGGGTTTGTTTGCAGCAGGAATAACTTCTGCCATTACTGCTCCTTTGGCTGCAGCTTATGTAGCAAAAGGATGTTTAGGGTGGAAGGTAGGTTTGAAATCTAAGAAATTTCGATTTGTTTGGATTACCATTTTGTTTTTAGGAGTGTTGTTTTCATCAATAGGTATAAAACCTATTGAAATTATAAAATTTGCGCAAGTTGCAAATGGTATGTTGCTACCAGTAATTGCAGGGATTTTATTATGGATTATGAATAAAAAAGCTGTTTTAGGGAAGTTTGTTAATAGTAAAACTCAAAATGTTTTAGGGTTTGTAATTTTAGCAATCACATTTTTTTTAGGCGCAAAAGGTATTTTAAAAGTTTTTAACTTTATATAAATGAAGGTAGATATTAATTGCGATGTTGGAGAAGGGATGACAAATGAACATTTGTTAATGCCTTATATTACTTCATGTAATATTGCTTGTGGAGGCCATTTTGGTGATAAAAACTCTATTGATAAAACAATCAAATTGGCAATTGAAAATAATATTTTAATTGGAGCGCATCCCTCTTTTCCTGATACACAAAATTTTGGAAGAAATGTAATGGATATTTCCAAGGAAGAACTTCGAATAAGTATTCAAAATCAGTTGGATTTATTTGTAAAAAGACTGTCTAAATTCAATGAAAAATTACATCATATAAAACCTCATGGAGCGTTGTATAATTTAATTGCATCTGATGAAGCTTTTGCAATTCATTTTGTTGAGACCATTAAGAACTATACCAAAGATGTTTTTTTATATGTTCCTTATAATTCAATGATTGAAAAAGTGGCAATAAGTAATAACATAGCTATAAAACAGGAAGCTTTTGCTGATAGAAATTATACAGATGATTTAAAGTTGGTTTCTAGAAATCACGAAAATGCAGTAATTACGGACCCAGAAGAAGTTTTAAATCATGTTTATAAAATAATTAATGAAGGCAAAGTCAAAACAACTTCAGGTACCGAAAAAGTAATAAAAGCAACTACTTTTTGCCTTCATGGAGACCATAAAAATTCTTTGGCTATTTTAAAATACCTATCTCATCAACTTCTTAAAAAGGGAATTATAATTGGTTAAAGAAATTACATATAAACCTTTTGGAGCGAAAGCAATTTTAATTGAATGGGATTCAATTATAAATGATGAAATCTTAGCAGATATTTTAAGTTTTAAACATAAAATAGAAACCCTTAGAGAAGGTTTTTATACTGATTTAATTGTTGGTTATAATTCGCTAACAATTAAATATAGCAATCAGTTTGATGCTTATTTAAATGAAGTTGAAGCGTTACGTGTTATTTACAAGTCAAATTTAAAAGCACAAAAGAAAATAAATTATATATGGGAAATTCCTGTTTGTTATGAATTAGAATTCGGAATAGATTTAGAAGCGGTTTCTCAAAAGTTAAATGTATCAATAGATGAAGTTATTAAACTACATACAAATAATTTCTACACAGTTTTCTTTATCGGTTTTTTACCAGGATTCTTATATTTAGGAGGATTGAATGAACACTTATATTTTGAAAGAAAACCAAACCCAAGACTAAACGTTGCAAAAGGTTCAGTGGCTATTGGAGGAAAGCAAACAGGTGTGTATCCATTTGAAAGTCCGGGAGGTTGGAATATTATAGGGAAAACTCCCATTAATTTATTCAATATAAAAAAGGACAACCCTTGTTTTGCAAAAGCAGGAGATAAAATTCAATTCAAATCAATTTCTTTGAATCTGTTCTGTCAAATTGAAAAAGAAATAGCGCAAGATCAATATCAAATCTCTAAAACGGTGTTAGATGATTAAAGTTTTAAAAGCTGGTTTTTATGCTTCAATTCAAGATAAAGGTAGAGTAGGTTTTGCTTCTATAGGTGTTCCTGTTTCTGGTGTAATGGATGGTTATTCTGCAAATATTGCAAATAGTATTTTAGGTAATTCTTTAGAAGATGCGCTGCTCGAAATTACTTTTGGAGGAACTCAATTACAGTTTTTATCTGATACATTTATTTGTCTTTCTGGAGGTGATTTTTCCCCTAAACTAAATAATAATTCAATTCAATTAAACGCAAGAATTAAAATAACCAAAAACGATGTTTTATCTTTTGGGAAAATTAATTTTGGAGTACGAACTTATGTAGCTGTTTTTGGAGGTTTTCAAACTGAAAAAATCTTAGGAAGTAGAAGCTTTTATAAAAATATAACTACTAATTCTGTAATAGAGAAGCATATAGTTTTACCAATAAATAAAACTGAAGAACATTTTGATGCGACTAATTCTTCTATGAAAATTCTAAAATCTCATTTTGAGACCAATGATATAGAATGTTATAAAGGTCCAGAATTTAATTTATTAAATGAGAAACAAAAGAAACTACTCTTTGAACAATTATTTATGATATCAAATGATAACAATAGAATGGGTTATAGATTAAGTGAAATCATTAATAATGAATTACAATCAATTTTAACCTCAGCAGTTTTACCTGGTACTGTACAAATAACCACTTCTGGAAAGTTAATTGTTTTAATGAGAGATTGTCAAGTAACAGGAGGTTATCCAAGAGTGCTTCAACTTACAGAAAAAGGAATTAATAAACTTTCTCAAAAATCGACAAATGATAAATTTAGGTTTGTTATAGAAAATTCATAAAAAGAAAAAGCATCCAAATTTGGATGCTTTTTCTTTTTATGAATTGAGGTGTTTATTCTTTCTTCTCAACAATAACTTCAACCTTCTCTGAGATTTCATTTTTGTTTTTAAGAACATTTACAGAAACAATTTTTCCAGCTTCTTTAGCTTTCATTTCTATTTCTTCAATAGTACCTCCAATTTTTTGAACTTCTTCAGTTACTAAACCATCAATAGTTTTGGTCGTAATAATTGTAGCCATTGCTAATTCACCAGAAGTTTTTTGAATTTCAATTTTAACTTCTTTCTTTGTTTTATTGTAATCAGAAACAGCAGCGCTATTTAAAGCAATACTTGGAGCGATTACTAGTGCCACAACAGACATTAATTTTAAAAGAATGTTTAAAGAAGGACCAGAAGTATCTTTAAAAGGATCTCCAACTGTATCTCCTACAACTGCAGCTTTGTGCGCATCAGTTCCTTTTCTTCCTTGTTCTTCAATTGTTTTCTTAGCGTTGTCCCAAGCTCCACCTGCGTTAGATTGAAAGATTGCCATTAATACTCCACAAGTGGTAACACCTGCAAGAACTCCTCCTAACATTTCAGCACCACCAATAAATCCAACGGCAACAGGAACTACTATTGCTAATAATCCTGGTAATACCATTTCTCTAATAGAAGCTTTTGTAGAAATATCAATACATTTTCCATAATCAGCAACACCATCAGCAGCATCAAAAATAGCTCTATCTTCTTTAGAAGCTTTGGTCATATCAGAATCATACTTACGCATCACTTCTAAAGCAGCTTTTAATTGAGGAATGTCTCTAAATTGACGTCTAACTTCTTCAATCATTGCCATAGCAGCTCTACCAACAGCATTCATAGACAATGCAGAAAATACAAATGGCAACATACCACCAACTAATAAACCAGCCATAATTTGTGGCTGAGAAACATCAATAGAAATAACATTTGCTGTTTTCATAAATGCAGCAAATAAAGCCAATGCAGTTAATGCTGCAGAAGCAATTGCAAAACCTTTACCAACAGCTGCAGTTGTATTACCAACAGCATCTAATTTATCTGTACGCTCACGTACTTCTTTAGGCAATTCTGCCATTTCAGCAATACCACCTGCATTATCACAAATAGGTCCGTAAGCATCTACTGCTAATTGAATACCTGTGTTTGCCAACATACCAACAGCTGCAATTGCAATACCGTATAAACCTGCAAAATGATGTGATACCATAATAGCAGCAGCAATTAAAAGAGTTGGAATCATTGTAGACATCATACCAACACCTAAACCTGCAATAATAGTTGTTGCCGCTCCGGTTTCCGATTGTTTTACAATAGACATTACAGGTTTTTTACCTGTAGCTGTATAATATTCCGTTATTTTACCAACACCTAAACCAGCAACTAAACCAGCAATTGTTGCCCAAAAAACACCCATTGCTCCGAAAGGTAAACCTTCAATAGATTCTGGAATTAAAGCATTAATAATAAAATAAGAAGCTATAACCATTAAACCTGCAGAACCAAATTCTCCAATGTTTAATGCTGTTTGTGGGTTTCCACCGTCTTTTACTTTTACAAAAAATGTACCTAAGATAGACATTATAATACCTACAGCTCCAAGAACTAAAGGTAAATAAACGGCTCCTAAACCATCAAAATTTGGTGTTAGAATAAAAGCTCCTAAAACCATTGTACCTATAATAGAACCAACATAAGACTCGAATAAATCTGCACCCATACCAGCAACATCTCCTACATTATCACCAACATTATCTGCAATAGTAGCAGGGTTTAGTGGATGATCTTCTGGAATACCAGCCTCAACTTTACCCACTAAATCAGCACCAACATCAGCTGCTTTTGTATAAATACCACCACCAACACGTGCAAATAATGCAATTGATGAAGCTCCTAATGAAAAACCTGATAATACGTTAAGTACCATTGATAAGTTTTCTTCTCCAGGCCACATACTTTGATATAGCATAAACAAACCACTTAATCCTAAAATACCTAATCCTACAACACCTAAGCCCATTACAGCACCACCAGCAAAAGCAACTTCTAATGCACGGCCTAATGATTTTTTTGCAGCTTGTGTAGTTCTAACATTTGCTTTGGTTGCAACTTTCATTCCTATAAAACCTGCTAAGGCAGAACAAATAGCTCCTATAATAAATGATACTGCTACCATTCCGTTTGAGCCTACTTCATTTGTTCCTTTAAAGAATAATAAGATTGCTACTGCAACTACAAAAATTGCTAAAACCTTATATTCTGCTTTTAAAAAAGCCATTGCTCCATCTGCAATGTTTTTTGCTATACGAGACATTTTTTCATCACCAACTTCTTGCTTTGAAACCCATCCGCTTTTTATAAAAACGAAAATTAAAGCTACAATACCAAAAAGGGGTAAAAATTTTACTATTAATTCCATACTTGTTTAGTTAATTTAGTTAAGTTAATTAAAATTTAAAGTGTTAAAAGTAGTTAAATTAATGTGATAAAAAAAACCACCTTTAATTAAAGATGGTTCATTTTTCTTGCAGAATATTGTTAATATGGTAATTATATAGTAAAAAATTTAATTATATAGTAAATGTTCTTTTTTTCTTGTGTTCACTATTGTCATAACGAGCTACACACTCATTATAAATTTTTAACGCTTCTTCAGCATTTCCCCATCCACCAGTATCAACTTTTTTCTTTTCTAAATCTTTATAAACTTGAAAAAAATGTTCTATTTCTTTTAAACGGTGTGGGTTTAAATCGGCAATATCCTTTTTGTCACTCCAAATAGGGTCGGATATAGGTACACAGATAATTTTTTCATCGGGTCCTTTTTCATCAGTCATATGAAAAACACCAATTGGTTTTACTTCTATAACACACATAGGGAAAGATGGTTCATGGCCTAATACTAAGACATCCAATGGGTCTCCATCTAAAGCTAAGGTTTCTGGGACAAAACCATAATCTGCAGGATACATCATTGAAGAAAAAAGCATTCTATCAAAACGTATTTTATGTAAATTAAAATCGTATTCGTATTTATTTCTACTTCCTTTAGGGATCTCTATCAGTACATCAAATGTTACCGTTTTCTTTTCTTCTTTACTCATTGTTTTCCTTTCTATTAATAATTTGAACTTTGGTGTAAAAATAATGAATATTTTAGATTTTTATACATAATTTATGCAACGGTTTTCGGAAAATAAAAAAGGCATAAAAGTAAAGCCCTTTTTCTGATGAAAAAGGGCTTTACTATATAAGGAATGAACTATTATTTTATAAATATAAAACTTCTTTTACTGCTTTAATAACATCGTTAGAGTTAGGTAGCCATTTCTCAAATAAAACTGGAGAATAGGGTGCAGGCGTATCTGAAGTTGTAATTCTTTTAATAGGAGCATCTAAATAATCAAATGCTTGTTCTTGAATTCTATATGTGATTTCTGATGAAACACTAGCAAATGGCCATGCTTCTTCTAAAATAACTAATCTATTTGTTTTCTTAACAGATTTTAAGATTGCATCATGATCCATTGGGCGAACAGTTCTTAAGTCGATAATTTCTACAGAAATACCTTCTTTAGCCAATTCTTCACCGGCCTTGTAAGCTTCTTTAATTATCTTACCAAAAGAAACAATGGTAACATCTGTACCTTCTCTTTTAATTTCTGCAACACCAATAGGAATAATATATTCACCTTCAGGAATTTCCATTTTATCTCCATACATCTGTTCAGATTCCATAAAAATTACGGGATCATCATCTCTAATAGCCGCTTTTAATAAACCTTTTGCATCATAAGGATTAGAGGGTACAATTACTTTTAAACCAGGTGTGTTTGCAAACCAGTTTTCAAAAGCCTGAGAATGTGTTGCTCCTAATTGACCTGCAGAAGCTGTTGGGCCTCTAAAAACAATAG
The DNA here is from genome assembly GCF_002163835.1 of Polaribacter sp. SA4-10. NCBI lineage: Bacteria > Pseudomonadati > Bacteroidota > Flavobacteriia > Flavobacteriales > Flavobacteriaceae > Polaribacter > Polaribacter sp. SA4-10. The sequence continues at coordinate 2,873,935 of NZ_CP019331.1, forward strand.
GACAATTAAATTGACCACCAGACATTTGTCTAATTTTTGCAGCGTTGTTTATAATTTGATCAATTCCCACTAAAGAGAAGTTAAACGTCATATATTCTACAATAGGTCTGTTTCCATTCATAGCAGAACCAATAGCAATACCAGCAAAGCCTAACTCTGCAATTGGAGTATCAATTACACGTTTTGCGCCAAACTCATCCAACATTCCTTTACTAGCTTTGTAAGCACCATTATATTCGGCAACTTCTTCACCCATTAAATAAATGCTTTCATCTCTGCGCATTTCTTCGCTCATCGCTTCGCAAATTGCTTCTCTGAATTGAACTGTTTTCATCTAAGTTTTGTTATTATATATTATCTAGCAAAAGTAGGGAATAATTGCCATTTTTTTTGACTCGCTTTTAGAAAAGGCCATATTTCTTTCAAAAAACACTCAATCGTTTTCGTAAATTGTTAAGTAATTAAAAAAATACTATGCATGCATAGTATTTTTTTAAAAAAAAGCCGTAATTTCGCCTTCATTAAAAATCAATAAAAATAGAATTTATGAAAATATTGGTATGTATTAGTCATGTGCCTGATACCACTTCAAAAATTAACTTTACGGAAAATGATACAAAGTTTGATACAAATGGCGTTCAGTTTGTAATTAATCCTTATGATGAGTTTAGTTTAACGAGAGCCATGTGGTTTAAAGAAAAACAAGGAGCAACTGTAACTGTTGTAAATGTAGGTAGTTCTGCTACAGAACCAACTTTACGTAAGGCTTTAGCAATTGGTGCAGATGATGCAATTAGAGTAAATATGGAACCAACAGATGGTTTTTTAGTTGCAAAACAATTAGCAGAAGTTGTAAAAAACGGTGGTTATGATTTAGTACTTGCTGGTAGAGAATCTATAGATTATAATGGAGGAATGGTTCCTGGAATGCTAGCAACCTTAACAGATTTTAATTTTGTTAATGGTTGTGTTGGTATGGAAGTTGACGGTACAAACGTTTCTGCAACGAGAGAAATTGATGGAGGAAATGAAGTTTTAAGTACTTCTTTACCATTAGTTGTTGCAGGGCAAAAAGGTATTGTAGAAGAAAAAGATTTACGCATACCAAATATGCGTGGAATTATGATGGCGCGTAAAAAACCATTACAAGTAATAGAAGCTACAGATGCAAATGCAACTACAACAATTCAGTCATTTGAAAAACCAGCACCAAAAGGAGCTGTAAAATTAGTAGCTGCAGATAATGTAGATGAGTTAATTAACTTGTTACATAACGAAGCAAAAGTGATTTAATTTTTAATTAAATCATTCCGAACTCTATTCGGAACCTATTTAAGATTAAAGAAAGTATTAATAAGATCCTGAATTTAGTTCAGGATAAAAAAAATAAAAATATGTCTGTATTAGTTTTTGCCGATTCATCGGAAGGAAAATTTAAAAAAACTGCTTTAGAAGTAGTTTCTTACGGAAAAAAGATTGCAGAACAACTAGGTAGTTCAGTTGTTGCATTAACCATAAATGCTGGAGATGTATCAGAATTATATAAATATGGAGCAGAGAAAGTAGTTACAGTTTCTAATGATTCTTTAAATACGTTTAATGCAAAAGCATATGCATCAGTAATAAAACAAGTAGCTATTGCTCAAAATGCAACAGTTTTAATCATCGATTCTAGTATAAATGGTTTGTATCTTGCGCCAATAGTTGCGGTAGGTTTAGAAGCGGGTTATGCATCTAACGTAGTTGCATTGCCAGGTAATACAAGTCCTTTTACAGTTAAAAGAAAAGCGTTTTCTAGTAAAGCATTTTCAAATACTGTAATTACATCTGATAAAAAAATAATTGGATTAGCAAAAAACTCTTATGGAGTTTATGAAAATTCAGTTGCAGGAACAACAGAAAGTTTTGAAGCGACTGTTTCTGATGCCGATTTTGGTGTAAAATCAGAAAAAGTAGAAAGAGTTACTGGTAAAGTAACAATTGCAGATGCAGATATTGTAGTTTCTGCAGGAAGAGGTTTAAAAGGACCAGAAAATTGGGGAATGATAGAAGAATTAGCAGGCGTTTTAGGCGCTGCAACAGCTTGTTCTAAACCAGTTTCAGATTTAGGATGGAGACCTCATGGAGAACATGTTGGGCAAACAGGAAAACCTGTGGCATCTAACTTATATATTGCAATTGGTATTTCAGGCGCAATCCAACATTTAGCAGGTATTAACGCATCAAAAGTAAAAGTAGTTATTAATACAGACCCAGAAGCTCCGTTTTTTAAAGCAGCAGATTATGGTATTGTTGGTGATGCTTTTGAAGTGGTACCTCAATTAATAGAAAAGTTAAAAGCATTTAAAGCTTCGTAATCGTATTTGGGCGTTCCCAAATTATTTGAAGAAATAATATTTTATAAACCTATCAAGAATGTCTTTTTTGATAGGTTTTTTGTTTTAAGGTCCTTGTGACAATCAGTTTCAAATAATTTCGTCAGGCTTTCAGCACTCGCTTTTTTTAGGCTGAATTTATTTTAAGTACCTGTAATTATTTATAAGTAATTTATTGTTTATAGAAGATATTGAGACGAATTCAGCATAAAAAAGAGCTCAAACAAATGCCTCAATCCTTAACGCAGGCAGAAGTTGTATCAATAAATGTATTTTTTAAGAAATAAAGCATTTACGCTATTATTTTTATTAAATTGTGCCCACAAAAAAGTAAGTACTATTTTCAGTTAACTTAAAAAAAGATTCCTTTTTTGTAATATGTAGAAAGAGATATGAGTTTAATAAAACTAACCATAAAAGGTATTTCTTATAGCCAAACCCAAAGTGGCGCTTATGCATTAGTGCTAAGCGAAATGGAAGGAGCAAGAACTTTACCTATAATTATTGGCGCTTTTGAGGCACAATCTATTGCAATTGCTTTAGAAAAAGAAATTAGACCTCCAAGACCACTTACACACGATTTATTCAAAACTTTTGCAGATCGTTTTTTAATTACTGTAAAAGAAGTAATTATTCATAAATTGGTAGATGGCGTTTTCTTCTCTAGCTTGGTTTGTGAAAGAGAAGGGGTAGAAGAAATAATTGATACAAGAACTTCAGATGCAATTGCAATTGCAGTTCGTTTTCTAGCACCAATTTATACCTACGAGAATATTTTAGATAAAGCAGGTGTGTATTTAAAGGTTGAAGAAGAGTTATCACTTAAAGAAACATTAGAACCAGAAGAATCATCTTTAGACATAGATGAAATAATAGCTAAAAAAGAAGATCGTTTTTCAAACTTATCATTAGAGGAATTGCATACTGAATTAGAAGCTGCAGTTGATGATGAAAACTACGAACTTGCCGCAAAAATTAGAGACGAAATTAGCAAACGAGCTTAATTTATCAATTTTATGAAAAAAATATTTTTAATTACCTTTTGTTTTATTTCTGTTGCTCTTTTTTCTCAAAATATAGAACAAAATTGGAACTTTTCTTCCGTAGAAAAATCAGATGGAACCCCTGTTTTAGAAACAAAAGAAGGAGATCTGTTCTCACTTTTTGATGGAAAATTCAATTACACTATTTCTGGTAAAGACAATTTAAAAGCTTCAGGAAACTATATTCGTCAGAATAATTTGTTGATTTTTAATTTTAAAGAACCTAAAGATACTGTAAGATATTACAATATTGTTGCTTTTGACAATGCCAGTTTAACACTCTCTGAAAATGATGTTATTTATACGTTTTCATCACCAGAATATGCTGAAACTTTACTTCCTCAAGAAGAAGTAAAATTAGTAGTAGATGAAACAAAAATAAATACAGCAGAAGCCTCTAGTTCAATAATACCAAGTGCAGGATTTTCTACAAAAAGTTTATGGAGAGGTCTTCTAGGAATGTTTTCTTTATTGCTAATTGCATTTTTATTTAGTGCAAATAGAAGAGGAATAGATTGGAAAACAGTGGGTTTAGGGTTGGCTTTTCAGCTTGTAATTGCGGTGGGTGTTTTAAAAGTACCATTTATACAAAATGTATTTGAATTTATAGGGAAAATTTTTATAGAAATTTTAAATTATACAAGAGCAGGAAGTGAGTTTTTATTTAGTGGCTTAATTACAGACATGGATTCTTTTGGGTTCATCTTTGCATTTCAAGTTTTACCAACCATTATTTTCTTCTCAGCATTAACTTCTTTGTTGTTTTATTTAGGTGTAATTCAGTTTATAGTAAAAGCTTTGGCAATGTTATTGTCTAAAATTTTAAAAATATCTGGCGCAGAAAGTTTGTCTGTTGCAGGTAATATTTTCTTAGGCCAAACAGAAGCTCCGCTATTAATAAAAGCCTATTTAGAAAAGATGAATAAGTCTGAAATACTTTTAGTTATGATTGGTGGAATGGCAACAGTAGCAGGTGCCGTTTTAGCAGCTTATATTGGCTTTTTAGGTGGTGATGATGAAGTGTTAAGGTTAATGTATGCAAAACATTTATTAGCAGCATCTGTAATGGCTGCTCCAGGAGCAATTATTATTTCTAAAATTTTATATCCACAAACAGAAAAAGTAAATACAGATGTACGTGTATCGCAAGAAAAAATAGGTTCTAATATTTTAGATGCTATTGCAAATGGTACAACAGAAGGCTTGCGTTTAGCAGTAAATGTAGCCGCTATGTTATTAGTTTTTATTGCTTTTATAGCAATGCTAAATGGAATTTTAGGCTGGGTAGGAGATGTCACTTCTTTAAATTCTTGGATGGCAGCAAATACTCCTTATGCGCAATTTTCTTTAGAAGCCATTTTAGGATATGTTTTTGCACCATTAATGTGGTTAGTAGGTGTTGCAACACCAGATATGGCTTTAATGGGCCAGTTATTAGGAATTAAATTAGCTGCCAGTGAGTTTGTAGGTTATATACAATTAGCAGAGTTAAAGAATGTAGCAAATGCAACTCATTTAACGTATAATAAATCTATAATTATGGCAACGTATATGTTATGTGGTTTTGCAAATTTTGCTTCTATTGGAATCCAAATTGGAGGTATTGGTTCTTTGGCTCCAGGGCAACGTAAAACATTATCAGAATTTGGAATGAAAGCCTTAATTGGAGGTACAATTGCTTCTTTAATGTCTGCTACGATAGCAGGAATGATAATAGGATAAAATGTAAGCGTGTAATTGTTTAAACGGTTACATAAATAAACAAATAAAGGATTAAACAATGCGTCAATACCACGATTTAGTAAAACACGTTTTAGAAAACGGAAACGAAAAAGGAGATAGAACAGGTACAGGAACAAAAAGTGTTTTTGGGTATCAAATGCGTTTTGATTTAAGTGAAGGTTTTCCAATGGTAACTACTAAAAAGGTGCATTTAAAATCTATTGTATATGAATTACTTTGGTTTATAAAAGGGGACACAAATATTAAATATTTGCAAGAAAATGGTGTTAGAATCTGGAATGAATGGGCAGATGAAAATGGAGATTTAGGTCCTGTTTATGGACATCAATGGCGTAATTGGAATAGTGATGAAGTAGATCAATTAAAAGAAGTAATTGCTACATTAAAAAGCAATCCAAATAGTAGAAGAATGTTAGTTTCTGCTTGGAATCCATCAGTTTTACCAGATACTTCTACCTCTTTTTCAGAAAATGTTGCCAATGGTAAAGCGGCTTTGCCTCCTTGTCATGCCTTTTTTCAGTTTTATGTTTCTGAAGGAAAGTTATCTTGTCAATTATACCAAAGAAGTGCAGATATCTTTTTAGGAGTTCCTTTTAATATTGCTTCTTATGCATTATTTACAATGATGATAGCGCAAGTTTGTGGGTATGAAGCAGGAGAGTTTATTCACACTTTTGGAGATGCTCATATTTACAATAACCATAAAGAGCAATTAGAACTGCAATTATCTAGAGATATTAGAAAATTACCAACGATAAAAATGAATCCAGCAATAAAAAATATTGAAGATTTTACTTTTGAAGATTTCGAACTACTAGATTACAATCCACATCCTCATATTAAAGGAAAAGTAGCGATATAAAAAAAAGAGCTTTCAAAATTTGAAAGCTCTTTTTTACCTTTTCATAGCATTTACTTTATAAAGCTAATACACTGTTTTCTGCACTTGCAAAATCATTCCAAGTAAGCCCATCAGCTTCTTCATCATTTACATAGGCACCATCAACTAGGTATCTAAATTCATAAGAATTTTTAGACGCTAAATCAACAGTTCCTTTGAAAGTTCCGTTTTTTAATTTTTTTAATGGAGTTGTTTCAGCATTCCAATCGTTAAAACTACCAACTACCGCTACGTTGTTAGCTTCTTCAGCAAGTAAACTAAAAGTTACTTTACAAACTGGTTTGCTTTTTAAAAATTGTTTTTTAATTGCCATAATTTATTTATTTCATAATTTTTTGTAAATGTATGTAAGAATAGATATACAGCAAATGATAAATATCCTGAATTGAGAAAAATTATCATTTTAATAATTTCATTCAATAAATTATATGTTTTTCTAAAATAAATCATGAGTAATTTGCTTTATTTTTAAAATTTTAAGGAATTATTTCTACTTGATTTTCAGTGTTTTTACATCGAAATCGAATTCGTAAAATGGTTTTTAACGTCAAAATTCGATTAAAACGTCAAATCTCAAAACATTTGCTGTAATTTAGCATAAAATCAACATGTTATATGGTTACAATAATTGCTGCAATTGCACATAACAATGCTTTAGGGAAAGACAATGATTTAATTTGGCATTTACCTGCAGACTTAAAAAGGTTTAAAAACGTTACAACGGGGAATCATATTCTAATGGGTAGAAATACTTTTGAGTCTATTGGTAGACCTTTACCAAATAGAACTACCATTATTATCACTAGAAATGATAGCTATTTTAAAGAGGGTTGTTTAATTGCGAATAGTATAGAAAATGCGATTGATTTAGTTGAAAATGATGCTGACATTTTTCTTATTGGAGGCGCTCAAATTTATAAAGAAGCTATTGAAAAAAACTTAGCACAAAGATTAGATATTACGCTAGTTCACCATGGATTTGAGGCAGATGTTTTCTTTCCTGAAATAGATTTAACTATTTGGAAAGAAGTTACTCGTGAAGACTTTAAAGCAGATGAGAAAAATAGCTACGATTATAGTTTTGTAAGTTATCACAAAATATAGTTACCTTATTCTACCAGAAAAACCAGCGCCCAAACGCATTTTATATTTTTGTTGCGCAAACATAAAATAATTATAAAGCTTGTAGTTTACTTCATAACCATAATTTGTATTTGGTTGGTAGTCTATTACGTTTTCATAGATATTAGCATTGTATTGAAGCGGGTTACTAGCTCTAATATTCCAATTTGTAACAAATATTCTGTTACGTGTTTCTAAATAACTTTGAGAATAATAGCCTTCTGGACGTGCAACAGAATTTAAAAATAAATTAAATCCGGGATCTATAATTATAACTTCATACTCCAGACTATCATTTGCAATAACTACAGGTTTTTCATTTTCTGTAGTTTTATTTTTTAAAGGAGATGAACTACATGCCCATATAAATATACTAATAGAAAACAATAAGAGAAGTTGTTTTAAAAGTTTCATAATCAAGGAATTTAGCCATAGTAAAGTTGCAAAAATTATTCCAAATTAGGTTGTTTTTTCATTTTTTTAACATTATTTTCATCTTTTAAAAAATGAAAATATGAAGAACAGGTGCTTTTGGTTAAATAAGGATGAAATTTATATTAAGTATCATGATAGTGAATGGGGAACACCTGTTTATGATGATGAAACCTTGTTTGAATTTCTTGTGCTAGAAACGTTTCAGGCAGGTCTAAGTTGGATTACAATTCTTAAAAAAAGAGAAAACTTTAGAAAAGCATTTGATAATTTCGATTATCAAAAAATAGCAAAATATCCAGAGAGTAAGTACGAGTCTTTATTACAAGATGCAGGTATTATAAGAAATAAGCTAAAGATTAGAAGTGCAATTACAAACGCACAGTTGTTTATGGAGGTTCAAAATGAATTTGGTTCTTTTTCTAAATTTATTTGGAGTTATGTTGATGGTAAACCCATTCTAAATAGATTTCATAAAAAAGAAGAGATACCAGCAACTGCAGCTTTGTCTGATATGATTTCTAAAGATTTAAAAAAACGCGGATTTAAATTTGTAGGTTCAACTGTAATCTATGCATTTATGCAAGCAACAGGAATGGTCAATGACCATACTAAAGATTGTTTTAAATACAAAGAAATATAATGAGTGTTCTTTCAATTCCTAAACCAGAACTAAAAAAAATAATTAGCATCTTTAATAGAGAAATTGGGCGGTTTGTCTTTTTTGTTTTTGTCTTGTTTTTTGATAGTATTTATTTTGTTGAAAATGTAATAGATTCGCAAATTCTGATTAATGTTTTAATGCTCGCAGGGTTTATAAAAATGTATCATAGGTCAAATCCAAGAGCTAAAGAACTAATGATTTACGCCATAATTTTGGGTTTTGGTGGTGAGTATCTTTTTTCTAGAGGATTAAACATGTACACCTATAGATTAGAAAATGTGCCATTATATGTTCCTTTAGGCCATGCCGCTTTATACGGAAGAATATTTATGTTTAGTAAAGCTTCTGTTGTTCAGAAATATGAGAAAAGTATCGTGCAATTTTTTGCAGTTTGTATTTCGCTTTTTGCGCTTTCATATTTAGTTTTCTTTGCAGATATTTTTGGATTTGTAATGACAGCAGGTGTGTTTTTATTATTATGGAAAAGACCAAAAGATCGCTTATTTTTCTTTTCAATGTATATTTTAGTTGCAATTTTAGAAATTGGCGGAACCGCTTTTGGCTGTTGGAAATGGCCAGCAACTGCATTTGGAGTTTTTGAGTTTTTACCAAGTAATAACCCGCCAAGCGGAATAAGTTTGTTTTACTTTTTATTAGATATTGGGTGTTTTACAATTTATACACAACGACATAAAATTGCTTGGAATCGATTAAAAAAATGGAGAAGTTTAAAAGAGTAATTTTAAAAAAGCGTATATTTATAAATCAATTTAAATCAATTAACAGATGAATTTTAAACATATTATTTATGCCTTTTCAATGGTGGCATTATTTGCTTCATGCGCCATAGAAAAGAAAGAAGACATTGCTACTACAGAAACAGGAGAATTTAATCATTTTGTAGAAGATTTTGCAGATATTAAAGTTTTACGTTATACAATTGCTGGTTTTAATGAGCTTACGTTAAAAGAGAAAAAGCTAGTGTATTATCTAACACAGGCAGGTTTAGCAGGTAGAGATATTATGTGGGACCAGAATTATCGTCATAATTTAAAAATAAGAAAAGCCTTAGAAAAAATTAATAATCGTTATAGCGGAGATAGAGAAACAGCTGACTTTAAGTCTTTTAAAGTCTATTTAAAAAGAGTTTGGTTTTCTAACGGAATTCACCACCATTATTCAAACGATAAAATTAAACCCGCATTTACAAGAGAATATTTTGAAGATGAGTTGTTAAAAAAATCGAGAACAGAATTACCAAGAGACGTAATTGCTGTTATTTTTAATGATGCAGATAATAAAAAGGTAAATAAAAAAGCCGGAGTAGATAATATTTTAGCATCCGCAATTAACTTTTACGCACCAGATATTACAGACAAAGAAGTATCAGATTTCTATAAAACGGCTTACAAAGGTCCAGAAGGAAGACCTGTAGAAGCAGGATTAAATTCAAAATTAGTAAGAGAAGATGGCAAACTGGTAGAAAAAGTTTGGAAATCTGGAGGTATGTATGGTAAAGCAATAGACCAGATTATTGCTTGGTTAACAAAAGCAAAAGGAGTTGCAGAAAATGAGAAACAAGCAGCAGCTTTAGGGTTGTTAATTGAGTATTATAAAACAGGAAGTTTAGATGTTTGGGATCAATATTGTATTGCTTGGGTAACGTCTACAGAAGGAAATATAGATTGGATTAACGGTTTTATTGAGGTGTATAATGACCCAAAAGGGTATAGAGGTTCTTATGAAACAATGGTACAAATTAAAGATTTTGACATGTCAAGAAAAATGGCGGTTTTATCTGAAAAAGCACAATGGTTTGAAGACAATGCACCTTTAGATCCAGCGCATAAAAAAGACAATGTTGTAGGTGTTTCTTACAAAACAGTAAATGTTGCAGGTGAAGCTGGTGATGCTTCTCCAAGTACACCAATTGGCGTAAACTTACCAAACAATAATTGGATTCGTCAAGAACATGGTTCTAAATCTGTTTCTTTAGGAAACATTATTAGCGCTTACAGTAATGCAGGAGGAACAGGACGTTTAAAAGAGTTTGCTTTTGATGAAGAAGAAATTAGATTAGAAGAAAAATACGGACAAATTGCAGACAAATTACATACGGCTTTGCATGAAGTTGTTGGGCATGCTTCTGGTAAAATAAATGAAGGCATTGGGCAACCAAAAGAAACGCTTCAAAATTATGCTTCTACCATGGAAGAAGGAAGAGCAGATTTAGTTGGTTTGTACTTTTTAATGGACCCTAAATTACAAGAATTAGGATTAACGGATAATTGGAAAGAATTGGGAATTGCTGCTTATGATGGCTACATTAGAAACGGATTAATGGCACAATTAATTAGAATTGAGTTAGGTAAAGACATCGAAGAAGATCATATGGTAAACAGACAATGGGTTTCTGCTTGGTCTTTTGAACAAGGACAGAAAGACAATGTAATTGAGAAAGTTGTAAAAGAGGGTAAAACCTACTTTAACATAAACGACTATGATAAATTAAGAGAAATTTTTGGAAAATTATTACGTGAAACACAACGTATAAAATCAGAAGGAGATTTTGAAGCTGCAAAAAGTTTGGTAGAAGGCTATGGCGTAAAAGTAGACCAAGCGTTGCATAAAGAAGTTTTAAAAAGAAACGAGCAATTTACATCTAAACCGTATAGTGGTTTTGTAAATCCGGTTTTAGCACCTTTAATGGATGCTGAAGGAAACATTTTAAAAGTTGAAGTAAAACAACCAAAAGACTTTGAAGAGCAGATGTTGTTTTATTCTAAACACTATAATTTTCTAGGAACAGAAAATTAAAAGGTTTCTTATTCCTGCTATTTGTACTGTACTAGATTCAGTAAGGCAGTAATTTAATTGATAAAGTAAAAAAAACCGATTCTGAGAAGAGTCGGTTTTTGTATTTTTACAACATGGCAATAAAAATAAAAGATCCAGGTTTTGGTTATAATTCTAAGCAAAACGCAAAAGATATTATTAATGATGATGGCAGCAGCAATGTAATTCATGTTAATAGAAAAAAGAATATCAACGATTTATATTCGTATTTTATAGACATTTCTTGGGCCTACTTTTTTTTACTGATTGTACTTGCATATCTTTTGGTAAACATCCTTTTTGGATTGCTGTATGTAAGTATCGGCATTGAGCAAATAACCTCGCCAAAAGAATCTTTTCTTGAAAATTTTTTAAACGGATTCTTCTTTAGCGCTCAAACCTTAACTACAGTAGGTTATGGTGGCATTGCGCCCAGCGGCATTGCGGCCAACTTTATTGCTGTTTTTGAAGCCATGATTGGTTTGTTAAGTTTTTCATTTATAACAGGGTTATTGTATGGTCGTTTTTCAAAACCAAAAGCAAATATTAAGTTTAGTGATAACATTATTTTACGCGATTTTAAAAAAGAACGTGCCTTGATGTTTCGTTTAATGAATCGTAGAAAAACAGTAATGATTGAGCCAGAAATTAAGGTGACTTTAGCGGTTACAGAGAAAGATGTAAAAGGCAATTTTATACGTAATTTTTACACCCTAAAATTAGAGCGAGACAAGATTATGTATTTGCCAACAGTTTGGACAGTGGTGCATCAAATTGATGAGAAAAGCCCATTGTTTAAATATTCTAACGAAGAAATAGCCCAATTAGACGCGTTCTTGTCTGTTTTGGTGAGTTATCATGAAGAATCTTTTGCTCAGAAAGTATATCAGATATATTCGTATGATTTTGATGATCTTACGGTAGATGTAAAATATGTGCCTTCTTATGGTTTTGATGCAGAAGGGTATACCGTCTTAAATCACGAAAAATTAAGTGAAGTAGAAAAAATGTAAGGCAGCTTACACTTCAGATAAAATACGAATTGCCATAAAAATAATGACAATTAATCCGCCGTAAATAATTACTTTTTTTCCAGCGCCTTTATAATAACGCTCATGGTTTTTAAGATCCTTTCTATAGCTCCAAATCATTAAAGCTAAAAAAGCAATGATAAAAAAAATCATAAAAATAATTCTTCCAGTGGTAAAATAAGCACTTAAAAACATAATTTAGGTTCTTTGTAAGTTGTGAATTAATAAAAAAAAACACCTTAAAGCGGCGCTTTTAGGTTCCATTAAAATTGTTATTCCCGTGAAAAAAGGAACCGCAATAAAAGATTTTTGATTTTCGAACTTTTACAAGGCAATAATCAGCAATCTTTATTAACACAAAAGTAGCCTTTATTTTTCAGAAAGTTTCTATATATTGTCTGTCTAAAATCAATAAAAAATTGATTTTTACTAAATTATAAACTGTATGAAGAACGCCATCGTTTTTGGAGCCACTTCTGGTATTGGTAAATCGCTTACAGAAATTCTTGTAAAAGAAGGATATCGCGTTGCAGTTACTGGTAGAAGATTAGAAAAGTTAGAAGCCTTAAAAACAGCATATCCCACGCAAATTTTAGTAAAACATAATGACATACAAGATCTGGAAGCGGTAGAAAAGGTTTTTACTGAAATTGTAAATGAGTTTAAAACCATCGACTTGGTAGTACAATCTTCTGGTGTTGGTTATGTAAACCCTAAATTAGAATGGGACAAAGAATCGCAAACCATAAATACCAATGTATTAGGCGTTACTAAATTATATGTGTTGGCATATAATTTATTTAGAAAACAACAATTTGGGCATTTAGTAGGCATCTCATCTATTGCCTCTATAAGAGGAAGCAGATCTGCGCCTGTATATTTTGCATCAAAAGCCTATCAAAAAGCGTATTTAGAGAGTTTGTATCTTAAAACAAAAACGATTAAATCTAAAAAGGTATTTATCACAGACATTCGCCCTGGTTTTGTAGATACACCAATGGCTTTAGGAGAACACGTTTTTTGGTTGGTTCCTGTAGAAAAATCTGCAAAACAAATATACACCGCCATTAAAAAGAAGAAAAGAGTTGCCTATGTTTCTAAACGTTGGGTCTTAGTTGCTTGGGTTTTAAAAATTGCACCCGCTTGGTTGTTAAAAAAGATGATGTAAGGTTTAGTTGGCAGTTTTTAATTGACAGTTGGCAGTTGACAGTTCAAGTAATTGCGACTTTCGTGGCAATTGTAGTGAAAACAAGAATAACAAAGAAAGAATAATAAATAAAATAAGAATGTCATTCCGATGAAGAATGAGGAGGAATCTTAAAAATAAAATATATGAAACACAAAATAGCAGCAGTAACCCAATTTCACACCGCATTTAAATTAAACATGAATCAAAAACCAATTGCACATATTGGAGAAGACAGAAATAGGCTTCGTTTTAATTTAATGAAAGAAGAAAATGAAGAATATTTAGAAGCTGCTCAAGAGAATGATTTGGTTGAGGTTGCAGATGCGTTGGGCGATATGTTATACATTCTTTGTGGTACTATTATAGAACATGGTATGCAAGACAAAATAGAAGAAGTCTTTAATGAAATACAACGCAGTAATATGAGTAAGTTAGGCGAAGATGGTAATCCTATTTACAGAGAAGATGGTAAAGTACTAAAAGGACCGAACTACTTTAAACCGAATATTGGGGAGATATTGGATAGGTAGTATTCTTTTTAAGAGTTTTTTTTAATATACCTTACGTAAAGTCATGAAAATGAGACTTATTGTATGTTGACTTACGTTAAATAACATACTATTTTTGATTAAAATTAGTCTTGTTATGAAAGAAATTAAAACAGGTCAAATAGTGAAATTTCATACACCTAACTATGATGAAGATCCTGAACAACTTTATTTAGTTCTTGAATTTATGGAACATGGAGAGAAATCTAGAGCTAGGATACAAACATTAAACACAGGTATTTCATTTCCTTGGACTACTATCGTTTATGCTAAAGATTTAGAAGTTGATGAAGTACAAACGATGCAATTAGAATATTACCTTGAATTTGGGAAGCATGAAGTAAGCACTAATACCTAGTATTGGAGAAGACAGAAATAGGCTTCGTTTTAATTTAATGAAAGAAGAAAACGAAGAATATTTAGAAGCTGCTCAAGAGAATGATTTGGTTGAGGTTGCAGACGCGTTGGGCGATATGTTATACATTCTTTGTGGCACTATTATAGAACACGGCATGCAAGACAAAATAGAAGAAGTCTTTAATGAAATACAACGCAGTAATATGAGTAAGTTAGGGGTAGATAGAGAACCTATTTACTGAGAAGATGGTAAAGTACTAAAAGGACCGAACTACTTTAAGCCGAATATCGGTGAGATATTGGATAGGTAAATAGAGTTTTTGTTAATGTTCTAGTATGTTGGAATTAGCGGTTTAAAATCGCTAACTTTTCAGACTATAACTGAACTTTATTTTATTTTTTTACTTTCGTTTTAGCATCTAATCCGCTATTTTTTATTTATAATTTTTTCTGTAAATGATTTATTTAACCAGAAACTCTGCCAAGAAATTTTAATTTTTGAAAACTCAAAATAAGGTTTATCAATATCTTTAGAATTTTTAGCGTGAGGTCTGATATGTATTATTTCCGTATCACTTGACTTTAGTAAATTATTTTCTTGCCTTGTTCCTTTGCCGTGTTTTACGTCATTGACTTTAACCCCATTTTTGACAATACTCTTTGCTTTCTCCCATTCATTATAGATAGTAGATAATTCCGATTCATTTGCCTTCCAAAAAACAGATTTTCCTATTTCCCAAGTTTTCCAATTTTTATATCGATATTTTGATTTACCATTAACAATGTATTTTTCCTTTTCTTTAACTACAGGAATAAAGATATAACCTTGATTAATTATATTCTTGAAATCTGCTTCATTTTCACCATTCCATTCTTCTTCAGTTAAATCAATAAGACTAAACTTTGGAAAAGACATTGCTTCCCAAGGTTTATTTTCTTTATTAACAGGAATTGTTTTTATTGTTATACCATTTTCCTCTAATTCAAGTATTCTTTTTTTATCATCAATTTTTAATATTCTATTGATTAATAAACTAAATCCAGATTTTGCGTTTTTTGAAAAGTCAACTTTGTATTTGTCAACAATGTTAATTAATTTGTTATCTTTTAATTCTTTATTAAGTTCATTTATAACATAATTTTGTGGTGTAATATCTTCCTCTAAATTAAGAGAAGAATACTTTATTTTGTTTTTGTTTTGATTGTAGTATACTTTTAAGTAACTGTGTTTTAAACTATAACTTCTTTGTTTTGCTTCTTTTTTATTGCCATACTTTACTAACTTTCCCGAACCAGATGTACAGGCTCCTAATATTTTACTATCACCTTCAGATAGTTGGTCAGCAATTT
Organism: Polaribacter sp. SA4-10; assembly: GCF_002163835.1. Classification (NCBI taxonomy): domain Bacteria; kingdom Pseudomonadati; phylum Bacteroidota; class Flavobacteriia; order Flavobacteriales; family Flavobacteriaceae; genus Polaribacter; species Polaribacter sp. SA4-10. The sequence goes on from NZ_CP019331.1 coordinate 2,889,525, forward strand.
CAGATTTAACTTTGTATTGAATTCCTTTCCAGTCCTCTCTTACTACATTCTCACTTTCATTTTTAAGTTCATAGAATAAAGTTCCTTTAAAAACAAATTCCTTCCAATCCTTATAAGTTTTTCCAATTGGTTGTTCATAAAGTAGAAATAATATTTTCTCTATTTTTTTCTTTACATCTGCTGAACTCCATTCTTCATCAATAATTTTATTATAGTTTATTGATTTTAATTTGGATCTTTCCTTTGGCTGTATTTTATTACTTATTTTCCTTAACGGTAACACTTTTAGTTCAATATTTATGTTTTTTACATCTGGATTTGGGTCAGAATTAGGTGCATTACCTATTACTGCTTCAAGAATTTGACCAGCAATACCTTTATTGGTAGACAATGAAATATTTGGATATTCATTGTTAATAAAAGCAATAATACTTTCTAAGTTTTTATTTTCAAATTTTTTATAAAAATTTTCTAACTCTTTTACGTTATTAAAGTTTTTCATTTATTTGTTTATAAAGTGCTTTTCCAATTTTCTCAATAACTCCAACAACCAAAGCATTGCCCATAAAAAAAGCTCGTTTTGTGTCAGTAATTCCATCCAGTTTAGTGTGGTCATCTGGAAACATATTTAGTCGTTCCAATTCAACTGGCGTTAATCGTCTTAAACCTCTGTCTGATACGATTACATGTTTAAATCTTGAAGGAGATTTACCTCCTTCTCCTGTAATTATAGTTCTTGAAGCATTATCTAAAGCATCAGGGTAAATCATGCCGCCTTCAGAGTAATTATATTTAAAGCCTTCTTTAGAAATTCTTAAAATAGATTTAGAGCCTTTTAAATATTCCCACATTTCTTTTTCGGTAGTTATTATTTTCTCACTACCGTCTTTTTCCAAAATAGATTTTGGGCTCTTTAACTTATTGTCTTTAATGAAGAAATCGTCAGTTACTTCTCCATTTTGGAGAATATCACCTAAAACTGCTCTTTTTCCATCATAATTTGGCCTTGTTTTAGTTGTATAAACTTTTCCTTTAAAAAGTAATCCTGTGTTTTGAAAAGGAGAAAGTTTCCTTTCTTTATTAAAATCAGTCGTTATTTCTTCTAAACTTCCTTTGATTTCAAATTCTTCAATTTTATTTATTTTTTCTAAAGGGAAAGCATTTGCAATTGTTCCCTTTTCTTGAATCCAATCTGTTTTTTTTGATTTTGATATTCTTTTATATACTTCAGTTGATTTATGGTATCCAATGATAAAAGTTCTTCTTCTCCTTTGAGGCATTCCATATTCTCCAGCATTTATAACACGCCATTCTATAGCATAACCTAAATCATTTAAACTCTTTAGCATTACTGCAAAATCGCGACCTCTTTGTGATGCTGGCGATTTTAAAAGTCTATCTACATTTTCCAAAAACAAATATTTTGGTTTGTTTTTTTTGTCTTCTAAAATTTTGTGTATAGACCACCAAAGCACACCTTTTTTTCCTTTTAATCCTTTGGAATTATGTAATGTTGTTGCAACAGAATAATCTTGACAAGGAAAACCTCCAACCAATAAATCGTGATCTGGAATTTCCTCTATGTTTCTTGTTACAACTTCGTTTAAATCTTCATTTGAATGGTTCTCTTTTCCAAATTTTTTTTCATAAACCATTGATGCGTGTTGAACTTTCGTCGATGGTTCCCATTGATTACTCCAAACAATATCGTAATTATTACTTTTTTCAAGTCCAAGACGAAATCCACCAACTCCCGCAAATAATTCTGCAACTTTCATTTTCTTATTTCCCATTTTCTTGTGCTTTATAATAATTAATTTTTTCTTCAGCTACTTTTAGTATTTCTGATGTTGAATCTGTGTATTTTAGTTCTTCAGCAATTTTTTCCGAGTACCAATTTATTATTAATTTCCTTTCGGAAAGGCCATAAAATTTAGCGAGTCTCACTATTTGCTCCATTGTTGGTTTCCTTTCATTTTTTTCAAACTTGCTAATCAAAGATTGGTCAATATCAACTTTAGCCGCAACTTTTCGCAGAATCAAATCTTTTTCCTCTCTCGCACACTTTAAAGTATCACCTAATGTTTTCATTGGTCAAAATTGTTTTAGACAAATATTGTCCAAATTTAAAAAAACATTTTGGATTTTTAAGTTTTATTTCAGACTATTTTTATTCAGCTTGTTGTGATGGGAAATTTAAGGTTTTTCGTTTTTGGAGCGTTCGTATTCAGTTTTGGCAAAAACCGAAAGTGCTCAAATATGCGTTTGGTATTATTAAACAAAGTATTAAAACTGATATGGCATCATTTTAATAAACTTATATCAGAAGTTAGCGAAGTTATCATGAAATAAGGTTAGAAACAAACCAAACTATACGTAAATATTTCTTTTTTACTATTATACTTCAACACCCCTCAGTATCTTTCTTATCACTACTCTCATACTTTTACAACACGCATACGGTACAAGTTTAAAAAAGTACTAGTATAAATACATAAATATACTAGTATACTCTTACTATTATACTAGAAAAAAATTTCAAAAAAAGTAGTATTTTTACAAAAGGTGTACGTAGAAGGTTTGCACACAGTAAATTGACTTATAGAAAGATAAAGATACAAAAAAGAATTCATAGATGGCCATACGTTATAGAGTTACCAAAAGAAGCAATAGCATACAGAATAAAAAGGAGCAGTATATTATGCAAGCTGTAAATACAGGCACTGTAGATTTAGATGCTATAAGTACTGCTATTAGTAATGAATGTACTTTGCATGCTGTAGATGTAAAAGCAGTGTTAATGGCTTTGGGCATTAAGTTAGACTATTATTTGCAAGAAGGTAATATTGTAGATTTAGGAGATGTGGGTAAGTTTAAAATGGGCTTTAAATGCACCGCAGAAGAAGACCCTAAAATGTTAAGTCCAAAACGTAGTATTAAAAAGTACCATGTAAATTACCAGCCTTCTATAAAGTTAAAACGCAAACTAAAAGCAGGTATTACAACCTATAAAGAAGGAAGCAGAAGCGTTTAATTTGGTAAGCTCTCCTAAATTAACAAGTTGCTACAACAGACAATATTATTAAATGCTTTGCCCAAAGGTTAATAGATTATTATCTGGATCTAGTACAGAGAATTCTTTTTGTGCCCAAGGTTTGGTTTCTAATTTTCCATTTGGGTGAATCTTCGTTTTTTTATCCAATAAAAACCTATAAAACAGGTCTATATTGTCTGTTCTAATATATACTTGTCCATAATTTTCTTTTGGGTCGAGTGTTTTAAATTTAAAAAAATGAAGTTGAATTTGGTCTTTTTCTACCATTAAATAGTCATCATAGTCTGTACTTCCAAATTCTTTGAATCCTAAACTGTTTAGATAAAATTCTCGTGTAATATTTTTGTTACGCATTGGTAATTTAGGATGTATGTTGGTGAGCATATTTTAATTGTTTTAATCAGTCCGTTCTTGTTTTCTCACATTGTATTTAAGATGAATTTTAATCTTCAAAATGCAGAAGACCTTCACAAGGAGTACTGGTAATAAATATACCTATTTACACTGTATTACTATTTGTAGCAACATTATCTTCTCTTCTGTGAAATCGTTTTACAATTTCAAACCAAACTACAGAAATAAAACCGATTGCTATGCACGTTAATAATTGAAATGAATTTAAGGTTTCAAATTCAAAAAAGGAAGTTAAAGTTGGTACATAAAGGATGAGTCCAACAATGGCAATTGTTATAAGAATGATAAATAACACCAAGTTGTTCTTGTACTTTAAAGTTGTAAACAAGGAATAATAAAAGGAACGGTTTATAAGTGTTAGAAAAATGTTGGCAGCTATTAAAACGGTAAAAGTCATTGTTCTTGTTAATGCCTCATTATACCCGTTACCAACAGCATACTGATACATAAATAAAGTACCTGCTGTGATTACCAATCCTTGTATTATGCTTGTAGAAAGTTCTCTCCAATTAAAAAAAGTAGTGGTCAATGGTTTTGGTTTTTGTAGCATTGTGTTCTCTTCTATAGGTTCATTTTCATATATAATAGAACACGTTGGACCCATTATTATTTCTAAGAAAATAATGTGGATGGGTGAAAAAATGTTAGGGTAAATCCAACCCAAAGCCAAGGGAATAAATACGGTTAGAATTATTGGTATGTGTATGGATATAATATACTGAATTGCTTTTTTTAGGTTGGTATAAATTCTTCTACCCATAGCAATTGCATCTACCATTTTAGATAAATCGTCTTCCAATAAAATTAAGGATGCTGCTTGCTTGGCAATTTCGGATCCTTTTTTACCCATGGCAATACCAATATGTGCTGCTTTTAAAGCGGGTCCGTCATTTACACCATCTCCAGTCATTGCTACAATTTGATTCTTCGCTTTTAGGGCATTTATTATTTTCAATTTTGCCTCTGGAAACATGCGCGTAAAAACTGAAGTGTTCATTACACAGGTTTGCAATTCTTGTTCGTTTAATTTCATTAAGGCATCTCCTGTAATGCTTTTCTCATAGCCCCTAAAGTTAATTTGTTTTGCAATGGCTTTTGTAGTGGCTGCATTATCGCCGGTTATAATTTTTACTGAAATACCTGCGTTATAAAAGTCTTCTAATACTTTTTTAATGTTCTCTTTTGGTGGATCATAAAAAGCAATAACCCCTTTAAACTGAAAAGGAAAATCTTGTTGTTTTGAAGGATAATTATCACCTGTAAAATGAGAAACACCAACCCCCAAAACACGATAACCATCCTTTGTTAATAGTGCAATGGCTGCATGTATTTGTTGTTTCTCTGTATCAGTAAGTTCAGCAACAAGCATCAAAGCCTCAGGAGCACCTTTGGCTGCTATAATTCGGTTGTGATTTTCATCTTCAAAAATATGTGTCATCATTGGTGGTTTACCACCTAGTGGATATTCATGAACAAGTTTATAATTAGGGCGTTCATCTATTTTAATAATATCCTTGTAGCTTTTATGCAATGCTAGTTCCATTGGGTCAAACGGAATTGGCTCACTAGACCACATTGCTAATTTTATTAATTCTTTCTCGTCTTTAGTGAGTACATCTTTTGGGTGAGATATTTTATTTGATGATAACAAAAATAGCTTTGCTAAGCTCATTTTGTTTTCTGTAATGGTACCTGTTTTGTCTGTGCAAATAACGGTAGCACTACCCAATGTTTCAACCGTTTTCATTTGCTTTACTACAATTCCCATTTTCATTAAACGCCAAGCACCTAATGCCATAAAAGTGGTAAAAGCAACAGGGATTTCTTCGGGCAAAATACTCATGGCTAACGTTAGCGACTGCAATAAACTATTTAAAAGGTCTTTAGAATGCGAATAATTAATTGCCCAAACAATTACAAAAACTACCGCGCCAACAATTGCCATCTTCTTTACAAAATTGGCAATTTGTATTTCTAAGGGTGTTTTTTCTTCTTGGATACTTTCTAAGCTTGTTCCTATTTTACCTAATTTGGTTTCGTTACCAATAGCTGTTATTGTAGCAATAGCCAAACCACTTGCCACAGTTGTGCCACTGTAAATAAAATTATCTTTTTTTGTCTTGTCTTTAAATACAGCAAAGGATTCTCCTGTAAGTATCGATTGGTTTACAGAAAAATCGTTAGAATGAACAATGTAGCCGTCTGCAGAAATAGATGCACCTTCTTCTATCATTAGGCTATCGCCAATTACCAAATCTTCGCTTTTAATTTCTACCGTGATGCCATTGCGAATAACTTTACAAATGGGTTGTGAAAAATCTTTTAGTTTTTCTAAAGCATTTTTACTCCTAGAGTCTTGGTATAATGAAATGGAGGTGATAAATATAATAGCCGCAACAAGAAAAATTCCATCATCTGCTTTACCACTTATAAAATAGATGGAAGCAGCTACCAATAATATAATGGTCATTGGTTCTTGGAAAATTTGTTTTAAAGTGTCTAATAAACCGTTTTTCTTTTTGTAGTTTAATTCGTTGCGTCCAAATTTTTCCCTTGCAAGAACTACCTGCTCATTGGTTAGACCAAATATGTCGAAATTATTTACAGGCATTGTACTCTAATTTTAATTATATGAGGGCAGTTATTTTTATATACGGTTTAGCATCTAATTTAATAAATAAAAACCAAATTCTAATAAAGATAAAGAAGAATTTACAAATATAAAGTCAAAATTTTTTAAAGGGTTATCCCTGTAAATTGAACATTTTTATGCAAGTTCTGCGAATACAATAATTTGTGTAACTTGTAATTAATAGCTTTAAAGCTGAGGTTGAAAGCAATAAAAAAAACCAGAGAAGAAAGCTTCCCTGGTTACCTTTTTTAGTGGTTTTTTTAGTTTTTTCTTAGAACTTTAAAGTAGCTCCAATAAGAAAATTTCTTGTTGCTTGCGGGTAATAACCAGCATAATCTAATGTTGTAGTTTGGTTTGCTTCAGACCAAGTATCATCATAAGTACCATAATATCCTCTGTCTACAAATTCTTTATTAAAGAGGTTATTTATCAACGCAGAAAACACAATAGATTTAACTATTTTGTTAGGTGTAATTTCATAAACCACGTTTAAATCAGAAGTAAAAAAACTATCTAAAACATCGTTTTTAGAAACGGTACTGCTAAAGTTACTCATAAATTGTTTCCCTACATATTTAGATAAAAATGCAATCTGTAAATTTTCAATAGGCGTGTAAATAAACATATTTCCAATAACTACATCAGGCGAAAAAGCCAAGTCTGTTTTTCCTAAGTTTTGAAGTGTTCCATCTATTTGAGCAACAAAATCTTTGTTTTTATTCGCACTAAAAGCAGCATTTGGTTTGATAGAAAATTTATCAGAAATTGTAATATCAGCATCAATTTCTAACCCTAATCTGTAACTCTTACCAGAAGTTGTTCTAATGGGAGCGCCAACATCATTTAAAGCACCTGTTAAAACCAACTGATTTTTATAATCCATATAATAAATATTGGTATTTAGTTTGATGTTGTCTTTCTTTAAACGCCAACCCAATTCTAAATCATTTAAAGTTTCTGGTGTGGTAACGCCACCTTCAAAATCGTTTCTGTTAGGTTCTCTATTTGCCACTGCAAAAGAAGTATATAAATTATTGTCTCCGTTAATTTTATAGGTCAAACCAACTTTTGGGTTAAAGAAATTAAAGTCTGCATCTACATCAATAGGTACAATGTCAGAGGTGATTCCTTTGGTTTGATAGTTTACAAACCTTCCTTGCACATCTGCATAACCAGACAGTTTTTCATTAATACTAAACGTAGCTTTAGCAAAGATTGAGAAATCTGTTTTTTTAGCATCAGAAAAATAATAGTTGTCTCTAATTTTAGTGTTTTCAGCTAAATTTTCTCCCCAAATAACTTCCCCAAAATGATCTCCAGAATAATTAGAATAAGAAATTCCTGAAATAAAATTCAGTTTTTCAGTTTTGTAATTGGTATTAAAATTGAAAACATAAAAATCGTTTTTTAACCAACGTCTTACAATTACATCACTATTATCAACAATTAAATTGTTAAAATCAGCGGCAGCTTCCTCTTCTTTAAATTGCTCAAAAAACCCACCTCCTTTTGTGTAATTCAACCCTAAATTTGTAGACCAGTTTTTATTGATTTTTTCATTCCAATGCAATTGATAATGATTTTGTTCATAATCATCAACTTCATTGTCATAGGTGTATGGGTTTTGTCTTCTATTTTCTTTTAGTTGCGTAGCATCCAAACCATACCAAGCTTGATATGTTTTTTCTTTCCCTCCAAAAGTAACCGCTTTTATCAAGGTGTTTTCATCGGTATAACTTCCTTGTAAATAATACGATTTTAAGTCTGCAAAAGCTCTGTCTACATAACCATCTGAATAAATATTAGAAAAACGACCCGCAATTTCTATATGTTCATTCACTTTTCCTGTACTAAATTTTACCGTGTGTTTTCTGGTACCAAAAGAACCAAAAGAATTGGAGATTTCTCCAAAAGCTTCTTCAGAAACAGCGTCTGTTAAAATGTTTAAACTCGCGCCAAAAGCACCAGAACCGTTTGTTGAGGTTCCAACACCACGTTGCAATTGCAAGTTCTCTGTAGAAGAAGCAAAATCGCCTAAATTCACCCAAAAAGAACCATGACTTTCAGCATCGTTATACGGTATTCCATTTACGGTAACATTAATACGTTCTCCATTAGAACCACGTACACTCATGTAAGTGTAACCAACGCCAGCACCCGCATCTGAAGACGAAACTACAGAAGGCATATAGTTTAGCAAAATAGGAATATCCTGACCTAAATTACGCTTTGCAATTTCCTTTTTAGAAAGGTTAGAAAAAGTGACAGGAACGTCTGCGGTTACTCGCACGGCAGCCACTAAAACTTCTTCTAGTACATTTTCATCAGAAAGTAATTGGATGCGCATGTTTTGGTTTTGGGTAACCGTAATTTCTTTAATTACCGTTTTAAAACCAACATAAGAAACCTCAAGTTGATAGGTTCCTTTTTCTAATTTAAATTGAAAATTTCCATCAAAATCGGTAGAAGTTCCTTTGTTTAACTCTTTAATTAAAACAGTGGTTCCAACTAAAGCATTTTTGTTTTCATCTACTACTTTTCCTTGGAGTGTAAATGTCTGGGCGTTTACAAGTATACTTGTAAACAAGAATAAAAAAAAGATGTTTTTTTTCATTTTAAATAATTTTAAAACGAATAAAAAGAGGTAATTATTCTTGTGATTAATAGTGAATAATTAATTTTTTGACATTATTTCTAATGTCACTCAGTCCCTAAACAGCATTATCTGTTCTAGGTTCATTGGGTATGATCTCAGCCGATATTTGGCACCCCTTTATGAGAACGGTGCAAATGTAATTTGGATTTTTGGATTAAGAAACAAGAAATGTATTTTTTTTTTAGAAGCTACTTCCAGCTTTCACTACTCGCTTTTTTGTTCTGCTAAATTTAGTTCAGCAGAACAAAAAGAGCTCAAACAAACCGTTCAATCTGGGCTAAACGTGTTTGCGAACTGTTTAGATTATGAATCGAGTTTTGGCTTCTTTCTGAGGGCTTTTTTTACAGAAGTTCTTTTTTTGCCTTCTGCTTTTCTTTTGATAGAACCTTTAGTAGGTTTTGTAGGTCTTCTTTTTTTAGGTCTAATTAAGTTCGTTTTTAATAATTCTAAAAAACGTTTAATAACAAGTTCTTTATTTCTGTGTTGAGAGCGCGTTTCATCACAAGTAAGTATTAAAACATGCTCTTTTGTTAGCTTTGTTGACAGTTTTTTATAGAGTAATTCTTTTTCTCGTTCAGAAAGTTCAGCAGTATTTTCAAGATCAAAAAAAAGTTCAATTTTAGAAGACACTTTGTTTACATGTTGTCCTCCAGCACCAGAACTTCTGGTGGCTTTAAAATTAAGTTCTTTGATTAATTCGCTTTCCTTTAAAATCATTCAATGTGAGCTATAATTCTAATACCTGCAAAATCCGAAGAAAATTGAGGAATATAGTTCAATGATATTTCTCTTTGTTTTTGAGGTAAAATACCACGTGCTTTCCAGCTGCTTTTAACAATAGATCTTCCAATTAAAGTGCCTACAATTCCACCAACTACTATATCACTAACCCAGTGATTGTGACTTTTAATATCAGATAACCAAGTAATAGCCATAACACTATAAGGGATCCAATAATTATCAAACTCCATTTGAATCACTTTGGCCAAAGCAAAATATCCTGTTGTGTGCATAGAAGGTAAACCGGTTCCTTGAGCCTCGCCATATAGATACCCATTTCTACTATTAAAAAAGTCCCAATTATTATTTGTGAAAGGAGCTATAGCTGTTTCAGACAAAGGTCTGTTAGGTCTGTTTCTACCAAAAATAGTTTTTAATGATAATTGAGTTATCAGTGTAGCATAAGCTAAAGCTTTAAATGAATTTATTGCTGCAAACTGACCTTTCTTGCTATTGGTAAATAAAGATCCCAAATAGATACCTATAATAGGGTAGGTAAGATATGAGTTTTCTCCTTTAGTCCACATTTCCTTTGATTTTCTTAAAAAATGAGGGGTAATGTTAGGTAAGGTATAATCTATATTTGGTTCAACATATTTATGATAAGCTTTTGTCGTAATTTTATCAGTTGCAATTAACCCTAAAATACCAGCTGCATAGTAGCCTGTTTTTTTCCAATCATCAGAAAGTTCTTTTCCTAAAAAAACAAAATCACTTGGTATGGTATTAAAACTTGTTTTAAAAACAGAACCAGCTGTTTGAAAAATGTTATCTTTTTTTATTTTTTTTGTGCTTTGAGCCTTTAGTAAAAAAGTAGAAAGAATCAGTGTAATTAGTAATGTGCTTTTAATAGTTTTCATAGTTAAAGTTGGTTGGTGTCTCATGTGAAAAAGGCATATCTATACCTTCTAAAGTATCAGAAAAAGAATACAAATTATCTTTTTCAGCAATAAGTTTATCAATAGTGGCTATTGCATTTTTAAGACGCGTTTCTTTATCTCCTTTTAAGAGTAAATAAGGTTTGTTATGTGTTTTTAAAGCATTTTCAAAAGCAGTAAACATTTCTAAACGCTCTTCTGGTTTATCACGCAAATCATCTGCTTCCCAGGGTGTGTCTATATATGTTAAAAGATAAATGTCATACTCATTTTCTTTTGCTGCTTTGTCTAAATCTTTATCAACAAAACCACCATAATATTCTTCTGAATATACTTTGGTTTCTAGTAAATCGGTATCACAAATTAAAATTTTATCTGCTTTTTTAGCAAGCTTGTTTTCTAATTTCATTTGTCCGATTGCAATCGGAATTAAATCGTCTGCTTCACATGTTTTACGTTCATTATTCCATTTATCTTGTAAATATTTACGCGCAAATTCTGGAGCCCAAACAGTATTGTAATGACGGGCTAATTGATCAGAAAGTGTCGTTTTTCCGGTAGATTCAGGTCCAAATAATACAACCTTTACTAAGTTGATTGGTTTTTGTCTAAGCTTTTTTTCCATGTTATATATCCTGAAATTGCAATAAAAGTAAATATTAAATATTGAAAACTAGTAAAGGTAAAGCCTTTATAAAAATAGAGAGGTACAGAAATAATGTCACCAATAATCCAATAAATCCAATTTTCAATTTTTCGTTTTGCCATTAACCACATACCAACAAAGAAAATTGCGGTTGTAATTGTATCTACATAGGCAACCCAACTTGTCCATTTATCAAAAATTTTATAAACGATAAAAACAAAAATTAAAGTTGCTAAAAAGAGGAATACACTTTGTTTTTTTTCTAAAGAGTTGGAGCTAGAAATAGGATTTGCTGCTTTACCATTTTTAACTCGTGTCCAAAGATACCAGCCATAAACACTCATTATAAAATAATAAACATTGATTAACATATCTCCTAAAAGGCCCCATTTTAAAAGAAGATATACAAAAATTAAGGTGCTAATCATTCCTGTTGGGAACACCCAGATTTTATTTTTTTTGGAATACCAAACAGATAAAAACCCAAAAATAACTGCGATAATTTCTAAAGAAACATCTAAGGTTGATGAATTGGCATATTGGCCAAAAAAGAAATTGAAAATCTCAGTCATTATTAATTTTTGAAGTGTAAAAATACCATTTTCTATTAGCTAGCGTAATTTTTTCTATTAAAATGATTAAAAACTGTTTTCTGTTTTTTCAACCTTTAGAGAAAAGTAAGAAATAATTATTTTTTCAACTCTTCAAAAAACGATTCATCTTTCTCAAAAGCAGTTCCAATAACAATTAAATCAGCGCCAGCATTGTAAGCTTCAACGAGTTGTTTTTTAGAGTTAATGCCACCACCAACAATTAAAGGAATATTCAAATTACGTTGCACAAGAGTAATAATATGTTTGTTTACAGCAACTGTTGCGCCACTTCCAGCTTCTAAATAGATGAGTTTTTTTCCAGAAAATTGGCCGGCCAAAGCGGTGTTTAAAATAAGTGTTGTGTTTTTTTGAGCAATTGGTTTTGTATTACTTACTCTTTGAGTTGCCGTTGCTGTTTCTCCATCAATTAAAATATAACCCGTTGGTATAATCTCTAAAGTTGATTTGTTTAAAATAGGAGCAGCTTTTACTTGTTGTTCTATTAAATACTCAGGATTTCTTCCAGAAAGTAAACTCAAAAATAGAATTCCGTCTGCTTTATTTGTGATTTGTGAAACATCACCAGGGAAAAGAATTACAGGCAATTGGGTCACTTTTTTTATAGCAGATACAATAATTTCAGTTTCATTATTTTTATCTGTACTTCCACCAACAAAAATATGAGTTGCAATAGACAACTGCACTTTCTCAAAGAAAGAAGGGATGTTTTTAATATCAATTTTCTCAGGATCAATTAAAACTGCCAATAGTTTTTTGCCTTCATTTTTAGCAGATAAAATGTTTTGGTAAATATTCACGATTGCAAAAATACGTTATTCTTCAAGGTTTTAAAAAGTTCTCGATACGATTCCGATAAAAAATCGGAATCGCTCGAACTGATATTGTGTAATATTCCATCAGATTAAGAAATAATTAACGGGTTATTTCCATGTCTCTATTGTGGTTTTTATTTTTCAGTATCATTTAAAAACCAAGAGTTCTCTACTGCGCTCAAACTGACATTGTGTAATATTCCATCAAATTAAGAAATAATTAAGGGGTGATTTCCATGTCTCTATTGTGATTTTAATTTTTCAGTACCATTTAAAAACTAAGAGTTCTCTCGTGCGCTCGAACTGATATAACTTTGTAACTCTTTTTAATACGCATACGTACACGTAAAACCTTCAAACTCTAAAAACTGAATTTCATAAGAAGTTTCTTCACCATTGTAACGTATCTCTCCCGTTGTTTTTCCATCTTCAAAAGAGAAATCTTTAATATATATATGATCTATAAAATGTAGTTTTTTCTTTCCGTAAATTTTATATAAACTCTCTTTTCCTCCCCAAACAATGGTTAATTTACTAATTAGTGCATCCACATTTGCAATGGTTTTATATTCTTCAATAGGCGTAAATTTATGTGCGATTTTTAAAATCTTTTCACGCTGTTTTTCAATATCAACTCCAACAGGAGTTTCATTAGAAAAAATAATAGCAGTAAATTCAAATGAGTGTGTGATAGAAATATACCTTCCATTTGTTAAATGAGGTTTGCCATATTCATCATACTGCAAATCAGCATCAGACAAACCAACTTCTTTTAGTAAGTGGCGAATGCTTAGAAATCCTTTTTGGTGTAAATTAGACTTCATAGAATTCATTCTCGCTTCATTGCTTTCTGTGAGCGTAATTCCTTGTTTTAATTCCTCAATAGATTCTTCAATTTTCCAAATAAACGCATTTGTTGAGGGACTGATAGTTAATGTTTTGTAAAGAGGCATAATTTTTAAAATGGATGTCGTAACTTTGCAGCTCGCAAAATTAGAATATAAATATACGCAATATGAGTACAAAAATAGCTTACGTACCAAACAAAGTTAAAGATATTTCTTTAGCAGCTTGGGGAAGAAAAGAAATGGATTTGGCAGAAGCAGAAATGCCAGGATTAATGAGTTTGAGAGAAGAGTACAAAGATTCTCAGCCATTAAAAGATGCAAGAATTGCAGGATGTCTACATATGACTATTCAAACTGCGGTTTTAATTGAAACTTTACAAGCTTTAGGTGCTGAGGTAACTTGGAGTTCATGTAATATTTTTTCTACGCAAGATCAAGCTGCTGCTGCAGTTGCTGCTGCAGGAACTGCTGTGTATGCTTGGAAAGATATGACAGAAGAAGAGTTTGACTGGTGTATAGAACAAACTTTATTCTTTGGAGAAGATAGAAAACCATTAAACTTAATTTTAGATGATGGTGGAGATTTAACAAACATGGTTTTAGATCGTTATCCAGAATTAGCTGCAGGAATCAATGGTTTATCAGAAGAAACTACAACTGGAGTTCATAGATTGTATGACAGAGTAAAGGCAGGTACTTTACCAATGCCAGCAATTAATGTAAACGATTCTGTTACCAAATCTAAATTTGATAACAAATACGGTTGTAAAGAATCTGCAGTAGATGCAATTCGTAGAGCAACAGACATTATGTTAGCTGGTAAACGTGTAACTGTTTGTGGTTATGGTGATGTTGGTAAAGGAACAGCAGCTTCTTTTAAAGGGGCAGGTTCTATTGTAACGGTTACAGAAATAGATCCTATTTGTGCGTTACAAGCTGCAATGGATGGTTTTGAAGTTAAGAAATTAGAAACTGTAATTGGTAATTCTGATATTATTATTACAACTACAGGAAACAAAGATATTATTCAAGGTCGTCATTTTGAAGCAATGAAAGACAAAGTAATCGTTTGTAACATTGGGCATTTTGATAACGAAATTGATATGGCTTGGTTAAATAAAAACCACGGAAATACAAAAGATACTATCAAACCTCAGGTTGATAAATATAACATTGCTGGTAATGACATTATTCTTTTAGCAGAAGGTCGTTTAGTAAATTTAGGTTGTGCAACTGGTCATCCAAGTTTTGTAATGTCTAACTCATTTACAAACCAAACGTTGGCTCAAATAGAACTTTGGACAAACAGAGATGCGTATGAAAATGATGTATATATGTTACCAAAACATTTAGATGAAAAAGTAGCAAAATTACACTTAGCTAAAATTGGTGTTGAGTTAACTGAGTTACGTGAAGACCAAGCAAGTTACATTGGTGTAACTGTAGATGGTCCTTTCAAACCAGAACACTATAGATACTAAAACTAGCTGTCATTGCGCGGAAGTAATGACGTGGCAATCTTATTTTTAGATTGCAAAATAGATATAAACCCTTGCACTTGACCTGAATTCGTTTCAGGTGCTGTAAGGGTTTTTTCTTTTTACTGAAAATGCCGTTTCTATCGGTAACGCAAGATGTATTATTTCTGAAAACAGTATCTTTCAAAAAAAATAAATTCGGAATGAAAATAGTAAATACTTCAATTTTAGAAAATAGGTTACATCTTTTAGAAAGTTATATTCCACAAAGTGAAAGTATAAATACAGCTGTTTCTAAAGTAGCTGTTGCATGGCATTTATATCATAGTTTAAAAGTGATAAATGCTGTTGTAAAAAGCATGGAAGATTCAGACCCAACACTATATGTAGCTAATTTTAGTTTTTTAGGAAAACTATTTTTAAAACTTGGATTCTTTCCAAGAGGAAAAGCCAAAGCACCAAAATATCTTAAATCACCAGACATAATTTTGGAAGCAGCTATTAGTACACAATTAGCAGCAGCGAGACAAAATATAAAAGGAATTCAGCACTTAAATGAAAACGCTTATTTTAAACATCCATTATTTGGAAATACAAATAAACAGCGAGTAATCCGTTTCTTAGACACACATACAAATCATCATTTAAAGATTGTAAAAAGTATTTTGAAATAGTTGCAATTCAAAATTAGTACCTCATTAACAAACTTGAAGCTTCATTTATGAACGCTCCTTCTTTCTTTACTATTTGGTTATAAAGCAGGGTTGGTATGATTAAAGCTACAAAAAAGAAAAACCTCAACAAAGTTGAGGGTTTAAATATTTTATTAAATTTGAGTATTAAAGAAAAACTCTCCAACCATAAGGGTCTTCAACCTTATTAGTTTGAATATCTGTAATAGCTTTCTTTAATGTAGCAGCAAAAGTTTCTTCTAACTCAGGTAAATCATAATCTGTATTTTGATACCCAAAACCTGCAATAGGAGAAATAACAGCAGCAGTTCCTGTTCCAAACATTTCTTTTAAACTTCCACTTTGAGCAGCAGTAATTACTTCAGAAACCGTAACTTTTCTAACTTCAACATTAATATTCATGTCTTGAGCAATCTGAATAATACTTTTACGTGTAATTCCGTCTAAGATTCTATCACTTGTAGGACTTGTAATTAAAGTATCATTGATACGAATAAAAATATTCATAGCTCCAGCTTCTTCAATATACTCATGTGTATTGTCATCTGTCCAAATGATTTGGTTATATCCTTTTTCTATTGCCAATTGCGTTGGGTAAAACTGAGCAGCATAATTACCACCAGCTTTTGCAAAACCTACACCGCCATTTGCAGCACGTGCGTATTTTTCTTCAATTAGTACCTTAACTTTTCCTGCAAAGTAAGCTCCAGAAGGTGCAGTACAAATCATAAATTTATATTCATTTGCTGGAGATGCATGAAAACCGTTACCAGAAGCAAACATAAAAGGTCTTATATATAGAGAACTTCCTTCATTTGTAGGTACCCAAGCATTATCAACTTCTAAAAGTTTTTTTAATCCGTCCATAAATAATTCTTCAGGAATTTGAGGAATTACCAAACGTTCAGCAGATTTATTTAATCTTTTACAGTTGTCTAAAGGTCTAAATAACAAAGTGTTGTCTTTAGTGTCTTTATACGCTTTCATTCCTTCAAAAATAGATTGACCATAATGAAAAATCTTTGCAGAAGGATCTAAACATATTTGACTATAAGGTTTAATAACTGGAGTTTGCCATTTTCCGTCTTTATAATCACATTCTAACATGTGGTCAGAAAACACAGTACCAAAAGGCAAATTGTTAAAATCTACAGAATCTATCTTCGATTTTTCTATATGTTGAACTTCTATATGAGATTTCATGTCTTTTAATTGTTTTAAGACAACAAATGTACACAATTTATTTATCCGATAACAGAGACATCCATTGGTTTTCTTGTTTAAATTATTACATTTGTTTTTAAGTTGTTAAATATTTAAAATATGAAATTAATTATACGATTTTTTCTTTTAACCCTATTGGTTATTACAGCATGTAAGGAAGAAAAAAAACAAGATACAGCTGTAAAATTAAAGACTACAGAAGTTGCCTTTGCTTCTTTTGGAGATAAAATTACAAGCGAAAAAGCAGTAACATCTGCAGAAATGTTTGAGAAATTTAAAACATTAAAAGCAGGAGATACATTAAATGTAAAATTTGCTTCAACTATTAAAGAAGTTTGTACTAAAAAAGGATGTTGGATGAAACTTCCTTTAGGTGAAGAAACAGAAACAATGGTTCGTTTTAAAGATTACGGATTCTTTATGCCTTTAGATTCTAAAGACAGCGAGGTAATTGTAGAAGGAAAAGCGTATGTTACAGAAACTTCAGTTAATGATTTGCGTCACTATGCAGAAGACGCAGGGAAAACAGCAGAAGAAATTGCTAAAATTACGGAACCTAAAAGAGAATTTGCTTTTGAAGCTCATGGTGTTTTAATGGACAACGAATAACAAAACGCTATTTGCTGTTTTGCTTTTATTCGTTTTTGGATGTGTATCTAAAACAGCAGAAAAAGCAGAAGCTGCAACAAAATATAAGAGGTATTAGCAGTCTGAAAGGGCCGCTTTAATGCTTCAAATGTATGCGAAAAGCGCAGGTAATAAAAGCGGGGTGTTAGACGGTAAAATGCCAGAAGATTTTGCAGATGAATTTATAAGAGGTCTTTAAAGCTTCTAAGGATTCATTGATAATGAAGCACAACAACGTAATCAACCGTTGTGTTGCATGTCATAAAACTATTTGTGTTGGGCCAATTCCTAAGATAAAAAAACTACTAATAAACGAATTTTGAAAAGAGAGATAATGATTACCTTAGATGGTTCTACAACCATCCATTTACCAGATTGGGATGAACAATATCATTCTAAAAATGGTGCTATTCAAGAAGCATATCATGTTTTTATAAAAGCTGGTTTTGAACAATTTCCACAAGAAAATATTTCTATTTTAGAAATTGGTTTTGGAACAGGTTTAAACAGTTTTATCACATTCTTAGAAGCGGAAAAAGCAAATAAAACAATCGATTATGTTGGGGTAGAAGCGTATCCTGTTGAAGATGGAGAAATAGAGAAACTGAATTATATTTCTGAATTAAAAGCAGAAAATAACCAAGAAATTTTCACTAAAATGCATGTTGTTTCTTGGGATGAAAAACAAGCTGTTTCTAATGATTTTTCAATAACAAAACGCAAACAATTCTTTCATGAAATTGAAGATGTTAATCAATTTGATCTCATTTATTTTGATGCATTTGGAGCAAAAAATCAACCTGAATTATGGACAGAAGAAATTTTTTCTAAAATGTTTACCGCAATAAAACAAAACGGAATTTTAGTAACGTATTCAGCCAAAGGAAGCGTAAGAAGAGCAATGCAAGCTGTTGGTTTTATCGTAGAACGTTTGCCTGGACCTCCAGGGAAAAGAGAAATGTTACGAGCAACCAAGAATTAAGTAGCATTCTGTAAGCAGTTTCAGTGTTCAGTTGGCGGTTTACAACCAGTGAGTTAATAAACTGAGGAAAAGTGTCAATGCTTTTATCTAATTATGTGCTTAAACTAGTAACATTTCTTAGTTTTAGTAACTTTTACTAGATTTACATTCTAAATAATAAAAACAATAATAGATATGATATTTAAAAGAAAATTTGGAAGAAAAAAAGAATCAAAACCTACAAAAGGGCTTCTTTTAGTAATTTTATTAGCTGCAGCAGTTATACTTTGGTTTAAGGCAGATGATATCATGAAAGCGTTATTCTAAAAACGAATTGCTAGTTTTTTTAGCAAACACAATACTTCTACATACAACCAAGTTGAGGGATTAAAAACCACTAAGTACCAAGCCATATATAATTTTTTTTAGAAGCTATTTCCCGCTTTGCGCACTCGCTTTTTTGTTCTGCTGAATTTAGTTCAGCATCTCAAAAAGAGCTCAAACAAATGCTTCAATCAGGGCTAAACTTTTTATTAATTTTCAGCAAATTCTTTTATAAATTCTATTTTTTAAAACGTCTCCCTTTCCAGTTGTAGTTAAAAAAGACCGATTTAAAAATTACATAAACACTAAAAAAAGGATACACTAAACTTGCAAGTGCATACCATTTAAAAATTGATTTTTTGTGGTTAAAAAATTGAAGCGTTGGTGCCAATAAAAACAAATCAATTATCATTTTTAAAATAAAAGGAATACATAGGAATGCTACAGATTCAATCACTAAATAATAAATAACTAAGAAGTTTATAAGTAGTAGTAATAAACCAATCAACTTAACTTTTACAGATTTAAAATTACCCGTTTTTGAAGCCCATCTAACGCGTTGATTAATTAAATCTGACCAACTTTTTACAGGAAATGTAGTTACAATAGCTTCTTTAGATTTTAATAACTGAACACTCTTTTTATCTTTTTCTAAGAATTTTTCAAATAGAAAAATATCATCTCCACTTGCAATGGTATTGTTGCCTTCAAACCCATGGTTCAAAATAAATTCTTCTTTTTTATAGCCCAAATTTGCGCCATTACACATAAAAGGAAAATCGATTCCAAAGCCACCAATTGTAGTTCCTTGCATACTCATAAAATCAAGCAATTGAAACTGTTCTAAAAAAGTATTTTCAACCTTGAAGTTTACCGGAGCAACAACCATTTTCGGTTTGTTTTCTTGTATAAAACGATCAAAAGAAGATAACCAATTTTTAGGTAAAACACAGTCTGCATCTGTTGTAAGAATCCAATTATTTTTCGCTAAATGAATTGCAGTGGTAATGGCGTCTTTTTTTGGCGAATTAGAGGTTCTTTTGTTTTTTATAATCCGAATTGTCATTTTTTTGTTAGAAAAAAACGCTTCAATAATTTCAACAGAAGTATCCGAAGAAGCATCATCAACAAATAAAAATTCAACCAATGCTGTTGGATATTTAATTTGGTGTATCGATTTTAATAAAAGCGGTAAATTTTCAGCTTCATTTCTAAAAGGAATAATTACAGAAAATGTTGTTTTTGAATCAAGGTTTTCAATTATAAAATCATCAACTTTATGAAACCCTCTAGCAAGAGAGATAATTAAAATTGCATAGCAAGTAAATATGAAAACTAAAAACCAAATCATTTTGTAAAATTAGGTTTAAAAATTAGTACAAAATAACTTCCTAGAATAGCAGGAATTACAAAATTGTAAATCCACATAATTGTAGTAATTGATAAAATTGCAAGTGCATCAATATTAAAAAAGGTAAAAACCCAAACAGCAACAGTTCCTTTTAAAACAGCATCAAATAAAGACAACATTGGTATTATAGAAGCAATAAAATATACAGAAGTTATGGCAGAAATTGCATCGATATAAGAAATGTTACTATTAAAAATTAGTAATAAAAAGTAAAACTGATGAGAGAAAATCACGAATCGTAAGAATGATAAACCTCCAACTTTTAGGTTTAAAGAAAAAGGAATTTTATGTACATAATTTTGTGCTTTTTTAAAAGAATAGCCTTTGTAGTTAAAATATTTTGCGCCAAAAAAGAAAGCAGAAATTACAATTAAAACTACTATTAAAATTTGAAGAACTCTATGAAAATCAATTTTTACTTTATGCTGAATTATAAAATACGTAAAGCCAATAAGTCCAAAAAATAGTGTGGCCAACATTTGGTAAAAATTACCAACGAAGTTTAAACCAACAATTTGTTTTCTCAAAGGTTTTTCAAAATAAATTGCTTTTGCTCCATATTCTCCAATTCTATTAGGTGTTATTAAAGAAGCTGTTAAGGAAGCTAAACTTTGTATGGCAGCATTCTTTTTATTGGTTTCTAGGCAAAAAGAGGCTAGTACTTTCCATTTTATTATTTCTAGAAACCAGTTAAAAAATGTAAAAAAAGCTAATAAAAGGATGTTTTTTATTGATAAAACCCCTTTTTTGGTTAAATTTTGATAAAAATCATCAATATTGATTTGCTCGTTCTCTACCAACTTTGTGTACATAAAATACCCACATCCAATTACAATAGATAGTTTTATCAACAACCAAAAGAATTGCTTAGTTTTGTATGAAAGCGAGTTGTACATTGATCCGCAAAGTAATAAATAATCATCATTTAGGAGGATGATACATACAAAAACAATCTAAGGTTCTGAAAACAGAAAAAATTATTTTAGGAATTGATCCAGGAACTACAATTATGGGTTTTGGATTGATAAAAGTGGTAGGTAAAAAGATGGAATTTATTCAGATGAATGAATTAATGCTTAAAAAATATGACGATCATTATCTAAAATTAAAACTTATTTTTGAACGTACAATTGAATTGATTGATACTTATCATCCAGATGAAATTGCTATCGAAGCACCTTTTTTTGGAAAGAATGTACAATCTATGCTAAAATTAGGTAGAGCACAAGGAGTTGCTATGGCTGCAGGTTTATCACGTGAAATTCCGATTACAGAGTATTTACCAAAGAAAATAAAAATGGCAATTACAGGAAACGGAAATGCTAGTAAAGAACAAGTTGCTTTGATGTTAAAATCGTTGTTAGATTTAAAAACGTTACCAAAAAACTTAGATGCTACAGATGGTTTAGCGGCTGCAGTTTGTCATTTTTACAATTCAGGAAAAGTTGTTGGAGGAAAAAGTTATACAGGTTGGGCTAGTTTTGTGAAACAAAATGAAAAACGAGTTAAGAAATAATACTTAGTTTTCAGTAGCAGTAGTAAAAGCAAAAGCAGTAGCAGTAATCAGTATTCAGTAAAAAGTAAAAAGAAAAAAGAACATGAGTTTTACAGATTTGTTAGCGTTTAAAAAATCATTTTCTTTAGCAATGAAGGTTTTTGAGGTTTCTAAATCTTTTCCTAAAGAAGAAAAATACTCTTTAACAGACCAAATTAGAAGGTCCTCAAGAAGTGTTTCTGCCAATATTTCTGAAGCTTATAGAAAAAGACAATACCCTAAACATTTTGCGAGTAAGTTGAGTGATTCTGATGCAGAAAATTCTGAAACATTTACTTGGTTATTGTTTGCTTTAAAATGTGAATATTTAGATAAAAATGCATTTGAAAACTTGTCTGCCGAAAATTTAGAAGTAGGAAAGCTAATTAATTATATGATTAATAACCCCAGTAAATTTGGATCGAAGTAACTGCCAACTGAAACTGTAAACTGATAACTAATTTTGTCTGGAATTTATATACACATACCGTTCTGTAAACAAGCATGTTTTTATTGCGATTTTCATTTTTCTACTTCGTTAAATAAGAAAGATGAAATGATTTCTTCACTTGTAAAAGAGATAGAAATAAGAAAAGACGAAAATCAAAATGAAATTGTTGAAACCATCTACTTTGGTGGTGGAACTCCAAGTGTTTTATCTGTTGATGAAATTCAAACCTTAATTGATGCCGTCTATAAGAATCACACAGTAGGTGAAAATCCAGAAATTACGTTAGAGGCAAATCCTGATGATTTATCAGAAGATAAAATTATTGAACTTTCAACATCACCAATAAACAGATTAAGTATTGGTGTGCAATCTTTTTATCAAAAGGATTTAAAATTAATGAATCGTGCACATAATTCTGAAGAAGCAAAAAACTGTCTGTCTATTGCAACGCGCCACTTTAAGAATATTTCTGTTGATTTGATATATGGTATTCCAGGTTTATCAAATGAAGAATGGAAAGAAAATATACAAATAGCGTTGAGTTTTGGAATTCCACATATTTCTAGTTATGCTTTAACTGTTGAACCAAAAACGGCCTTAGCATCACTTATCAAAAAAGGAAAAATTGCTAATGTGGATGATGAATTAGCACAAGAACAATTTCATATTTTAATAGATGAATTAGAACAGCAAAAATTTATACATTATGAACTTTCTAATTTTGGGAAAGAAAATTATTTTAGTAAAAATAATACGGCATATTGGTTAGGTAAAAAATATTTAGGTATTGGTCCGTCTGCACATTCATTTGACGGGAAACAACGTAGTTGGAATGTTAGAAATAACGCAAAATATATTAAAAGTTTACAAGAAGATACGTTGCCAATAGAAAGAGAAGTTTTGAGTAAAACAGATCAATATAACGAATATATTATGACAGGTTTACGAACAATTTGGGGCGTTTCTTTGCAAAAAATCGAACAAGAATTTGGTGAGAAATATATAAAATACCTTCAAAATCAATCAAAAAAATATTTAAATCAAGATTTATTGTATCTTGAAAAAGATATTTTAAAAATAACTAAAAAAGGGAAGTTTTTATCAGACGGAATCTCTTCTGATTTATTTATGCTAGATTCCTTTTAATAATATTTTTTTAAGATTAAAAAACAGCAAACATGAAAGCAGTTATAGAATATAATTCAAGAAAAATAGAAGTAAACATATCTGAACCTATAGATATTTCTATACCAATAGATGTTACTAAAGAGAGTCTAAATGCTTGGTATGTTGAAGATCCAAAGATTTCTCCAGAAGTTGAAGATGGGTTTGAAATAAGTGTTGCAAATGGAGCCGTTGTTAATTTTAATAACATTCATTTTAATCCACATTCTCATATTACCCATACAGAATGTGTTGGTCATATTACAAAAGAAGTACATTCTGTAAACCAGAATTTAAAATATTTTATTTTTCTAGCTGAGGTGGTTACAGTTGTTCCAGAAAATAATGGAGAAGATTTTTTTATATCTGAAAAACAATTAAAAACAGCTTTAAAGAATAAGAAAAGAGATGCAATTGTAATTAGAACGTTACCAAATTTATCTGATAAAAAATCGATGAAATACTCGAATACAAATCCACCTTATTTATTAGAAGAAGCTGCAATTTATTTAAGAGAAAAAGGAATAAAACATTTATTAATTGATTTGCCTTCTGTAGATAAAGAAAAAGATGGAGGAGCACTTTTGTCTCATAATGCTTTTTGGAATACTGCAGGAGAAATAAGAATGCACGCTACAATAACAGAGTTTATTTATGTGCCAAATCACGTAGAAGATGGTGAGTATTTATTAAACTTAATGATTGCTCCTTTTGAGAATGATGCTACGCCCAGTAAGCCTATTTTGTATAAAATTATAAAGTAAATGGACGTTAAAAATCTTCTATAAAAAAGATTTTTTTATGGAAGTAGTATCCTTCTTTTGGTCTTAATTTACAAGGATTCTTTTGCTGATATTGCTGTTGAAGAATTAAAAACAGCAGATGTAAATGAGCTTTCGAAATCCATTGAAATAGATAGAAGGAATGTTCACTATAGAGATGATGGAAAAGGTTTTTGAATAGTTTTAATTCACAGAAGAGCTGCTTCTTTGCGTACTTGGGAAGATTTTAGTAAAGAACTTACAAAAATTATAGCGTTATTAGAATGAACTTGCCTGCTTTTGGAATTACAGGTGTAAATAAAAGTGAAGCGTATTAAATTAAATGCGCGCTCTTTCTTTTTTAGTTGGTTTCTTTATCTAAAACCACTTCTTACGTTTAAAATACCATACAGAAATTATAGTAATAATTACCATAACACCTATTAGGATAAAGTAACTATATTTAAATTTTAATTCGGGAATATTCTCGAAATTCATACCATAAATTCCTGCTAAAAAAGTAAGCGGAATAAAAATTACAGACAAAATTGTTAGTGTTTTCATCACTTCATTTAATCTGTGACCTTGAATACTAAAAATCAAATTTATTTTACTTTCTAACTCTTGTAATTCAAAATCAATATTAGAAATTAAGTTATTAGTTTGCTCTTTTAACTCACTAAAATATTTTGTTTCTAAATCTTTAATTTCTGTTTTTTCTAATTTTATTATTACATCTTTTAAACTGATTGTCGCTTTTTTAAAGTTGAATAATTCTTGCTTTCTATTTTCTACAAGCGAAGTAAATTCTGGCGTTGGTTTTATATGAGAAGCGTTTAATTTAATTGAACTTAATTCAGCATTTTCTTGATACGTATCTTGATAATTGTCAATAATAGACTCAAGAACTAAGAACAACAAATAGTCTGCATTTTTCTTTCTAACAATGCCTTTATTTCCTTCTAAACGCTCACGAATCCAGTTAAAATAATCACCAGATTTTTCTTGAATACTCCATAAGAAATCAGCAGAAACGATAAAAATCATTTGTTCAGAATCAAATTTATGGTTTTCAGTTTTTAAAACACGAATGGTAATAAATAGTAAATTTTCTAATAAGATTACTTTGTTTGGGTGATCTTCATCCATTAATAATTTAATTAAAAAATCATCTAAATTATTATCGTTAATAATCTTCTTAAACGCTTCTTTATATTGAGTTCCATAAGTATTCAACCATTTTATTAAGCCATTTTTTTTTGATAATTCAATTTCTGAAATTGCAGAAAAAGTAGTTTTCTCATAATTTTTGTCAGAATAACTAATAACGGTTGTATTGTCTAAAAAGTCATTTTCCATTTTGAAAATAGTTGTAAATTTGATAGATAAAGATACTTTTAATATTTATAAAAAAAGTTTTTTTTACCAGGCAAAATTAATCGTTTATGCACATAGAACAATTAAGAGATTTCTGCATTGCAAAAAAAGGAGTTACGGAACACTTTCCTTTTGATGAAGATACCTTGGTTTTTAAAGTGATGGGAAAAATGTTTTTGCTTAGCTCATTAAAAAAATGGGAAAGTGGAGAAGGAGCAGTAAATTTAAAATGCAATCCAGAACGTTCTCTAGAGTTAAGAGAAGAATATGAAGGAATTACTGCAGGATTTCATATGAGTAAAAAACATTGGAATACTGTTTTAATTAGTAATTCTAATGTTTCTGATACGCTGTTAATTGAATTAATAAATCATTCTTATGAATTGGTGGCACGTGGATTAACAAAAAAACTAAAAGAAGAATTAAGAAATTTATGAAGATAATTTCTGTTATCCTAAAATTAGGGATTACTAAGGAGTCTTATATTTTATTAGAAAACAAACAGATTTCTACGTCTTACCTCTTCGCATTGACAAAATAAAAAGATGAAAAACGCTCTCTATAAAGCGTTTTTTATCTTGGTAATTAAAATAGCGTTTTTTTAAACTATTAATGGTAACTACAAGTAGATATCGTAAGCTGTTTGTTTATAGGTTAGTGGCACTTTTTTGTTATAGGCAGCTATTTCAAAGTAAAACTCACTTCTCTTTTATCGTAGTTTATAATTTAATTCATGGTATTCACATCATGTAAATGCACACGTGCCTCTCCAATTAGTGGAAAGTTGTTAGCGAGTTCTTTTAATTCATATTTTAAAAATGTTTTCAGTTAACCAAGAACTTTACACGCTACTTTTACAACAACAGAAAACTTAAATTTCAGTATAAATACTGACTTTTTTTAATATTAAAAAAAGGTTCTTTGCATTAGTGCATTAGTGCATTATGTATTAATACATTTTGTAATAGAGAACTTCCCCCACACCTTTAAATAAATGAATCAAACTGAATTTATTTAAAGTTAACTTATAAATATATTTTATACTGGGGCCCATGAATTTCTTTAAAAAAAAACACGCTTGTAGCGTGTGTCTTATTTGCTACTCAATTCGTACATTCACAAAATGCCATAACCTCTTCAGGAGGTGAAGTTATTAGTGCTGGCGGTACAGTAGTTCACACTATTGGTCAAGTGTTTTACGCCAATTTAACAAGTGACAATGGTATTACAATTCATGAAGGGTTACTACAGCCCTATGAAAAAAAAACCTATACTTTTAACACTGCTTGGTCACCAATCGACCCTACTGCTCTTTCCTTTGCAGAAGATGCCATTGTTGTAACTACAGGAGATGTTACCTTTTCTAATAGCAATACTTACTTCGATACTTTAACGATTGACCCTGGGGCTTCTGTAACAGTAGCTGCCGGTGCTATGATATCTGCTAATAGTGCTACCACATTAAATTCAACATCGAGTTCCTTCTCAAGTCTAATTGTTAAGGGCTCCATTAATGGTACGGTAAACTATAACCGCTACACTGCATTAATTGGCTCAGCAGAGGGCGGTACAAACGATTTAATTTCATCGCCAGTTGTAGGTCAAGTTTTTGGAGCTTTTGCCACTGCAAATACAAATTTAGCAGCTTCCGGCAACTTAAGAGCTTTTGCACCTTATAATACAAGTGCTGGAGCTTATCAAAATTATGATACTGCTAACAATGCAGCAACAGTATTAGATTCAGGTATAGGATATAGAGCAGCCACCACAGACGGCAGCACTTTAAAATTTACGGGAACCGTAAGTACAGCTGATGTAAATGTATCCATTTCAGATGACAGTGCAGGAAATGCATGGAACCTTATAGGAAATCCATATCCTTCCTACATTGATTTTAACAGTTTCTTTACTGATAATAAGGGTCAATTTAACACTGACGGTGAATACCAAGCCGTATATGGTTATAATGGTGACGGTACCTCAAATGGTTGGACGGTCTGGAACTCAGCCACCATAGCAGATCCCGCGATTACAGAATTAATAGCACCAGGGCAAGCCTTTTTTGTAAAGGCTAAAACAACAGGAGGTAGTGTTACATTTACAACCGCCATGCAAACCACAGGGAATGCAGATGATTTTATTAATGGAAAGCAAACAAATTTGGAGGTTGCTTTATGTAAGGTTCGTTTAAGCAGTGGAACTAAATCAGCAACTACCGATATTTATTTTATAGAAGGCACCACTAGAGGTTTAGACATCGGTTATGATGCCGCTACGTATTCTCAGAGTTCTTCTGGTTTTTCAATATTCTCTAATCTGGTGGCTGACAATTCAGGCTCAGCAATGGCCATACAAAGTTTAGACTATGCAGATTTTAATGATGTGGTTGTGCCTTTAGGTATACATGCAAAATTAGCAGCGTTAACTATTAGTATAGATGCGCTTGCTACCACTTTACCCGCAGATATAAATGTGTATTTAGAAGATCGAGTAACAAACACTTTTACCTTGTTAACTAACAAAGAGTACACGTTTACACCTTCGGCAGATTTAGAAGGAGCAGGACGCTTCTACCTACATTATACCGCTAAAGCTTTAGACATAGAAAACAATAACTTTAATTATATACAGATTTATACTACTATTTCTCCAAGAGAAATCATGATTAAAGGAAGCTTAAACTCAGATGCTACCGCCGTTTTATATGATGTAAATGGCCGTTTAGTATTAAGCCAGAAACTAAAACAGACAAGTACTACGCATCGCATAGATGCATCAAGACTTAGTGTTGGTTTGTATCTTATAAAGGTATCTAATGATCAGGAAGTGAAGACTCAAAAATTATTTATTCAATAGAAAACAGCATGAAAGAAAACACAGATAACGACCTTATTTCTCGCAAAGAAGCGGTGTTAAAAATAAGTAAATACGCAGCATTAACCGCTTTGGGTACCTTAATAATTTTAAGTCCACAAAAAGCACAAGCAGGTTCACCACCAGAAGCAGGTGGCGATCCTTTTTAATTAAAATTACAAGAAATTTCTAATACAATAACATCGTAAAAACAGCTCCATATATATGGAGTATTCAAAACCTAAGAAAAATCATGAATAAAATAAGATTCACACTTTTAGCAGCCCTATTAATTACAGTAAGTATTTTTGGGCAATCACCAGAACAAATAAGTTATCAAGCCGTTGTGCGTGATGCCGCTAATGCCATTGTTGCCAACCA
Source organism: Polaribacter sp. SA4-10 (assembly GCF_002163835.1). Classification (NCBI taxonomy): domain Bacteria; kingdom Pseudomonadati; phylum Bacteroidota; class Flavobacteriia; order Flavobacteriales; family Flavobacteriaceae; genus Polaribacter; species Polaribacter sp. SA4-10. The sequence goes on from NZ_CP019331.1 coordinate 2,918,098, forward strand.
ACTTGTAGGTATGAAAATAAGTGTTTTGCAAACCACGGAAAACGGAACAGCAGTTTATGAAGAAACACAAACACCAACCACCAATGCAAATGGTTTATTAAGTATTTATATAGGTGCAGGGACGACTGATGTAGTAGGAATTTTTTCTGATATTGTTTGGTCTACCGGATCTTACTTTGTAAAAATAGAGATCGACCCAGCTGGAGGTACAAACTACACAATTATAGGGACCACCCAATTAGTAAGTGTGCCGTATGCTTTGTATGCAAAAGCGACTGCTGCTGGAGCATTAACAGGAACTGCCTTAAATGCAACTGTAATAGGTTCCTCTTTAACCTCCGTTGGAACTTTAACCGATTTAACCGTTACAGGGACTTCAGAAACAGGCTTGGTTAAAATTACAGGAGGTTCACCTGCTGTTGGTAAAGTATTAACGTCTGATGCAGATGGTTTAGCAAGCTGGCAAGCAGCTGCAGCAACTGTTAGAGAAGTAGCTGATGAATTTTCATCAACTGCAAATCAAACAGCTTTTACTTTATCACAAGCTCCATCTGCTAATAGCAAGGTAAAAATGTATGTAAACGGAATTAGAATTAGCAACACGTCTTATACATATACCTCGAGTGTAACCTCTTTAACCTATATTCCAGCAAATAATGAGGGGTATGCGTTAACGGCGGGTGACCGCATACAGTTTGATTATTTTTATTAAATAAATGTTTCTAAATAAAAAAAATATGAAGTTTATTTTATTAAAAAAGTCCTTTAAAAGACTTATTTGTGTTGGTATTATTTTCTTTTTGAGTGTCGTTTCTGCGCAAGCGCAAACAGGGCTTGTTGGTTATTGGAATTTTGACGAAGGAACTGGAACAACTGTTACTGATATCAGTGGGAATGGTTTTGACGGCGTCTTTAATGTTGATAATGGTTCGCTAACTTGGGGTACTTCTAGCGCTTTCATGGGAGCAGGAAATGCTTTAAACTTTCAAGGTTCTTACGTACAAGTAACAGATAATGCTCTTTTTAATGACTTGCAAGTCAATATGACAATAGAAGCGTGGTATTACCAAACTGATAATTTAAATAACACTATAATCTCTAGACAGAGCTATAATGACTTTATTTTTCAAGGAAATGGAACTGATGCTAATGTACCTTCTGTAATTAGTTTATATAGTCCTGACAGTGATGGGTGGTCGAAAAGTAGTACTGACCTACCGTTAAATGTATGGGTTCATGTTGCAGTGACCTGGAATGGGGCTACTAAAACCTTAAAAATTTATCAAAATGGTGCATTAACGGATGAGAAAGTTCTCTTAAATAGTAAAGAATTTAAGGGAGGTGATTTACTTATTGGAGCTCAGAATGGAGGAAATTTGATGAATGGTAAATTGGATGAAATAAGGCTGTGGAGAGTGGTGCGGACTACTGCTGAAATTTCAGAAAACTATAATAAAACAATTGCAATTGCAGATGAGGTCTCAATGGTAGGTTTAGATAACTTAGCGAACACAGCAGGAGCTTATACTCAAGTTTTTGAATCTGGCATAATAGAATATACAATTCCCGATGTTAATAATGCAAGATCAAGCATAACGGTCACCCCAACAAAATCAGATACGAATGCAACAATACAAGTACGGGTAAATGCGGGAAGTTATGCTGACGTAGATTCTGGTACTGAATCAGACCCTTTGGCATTAATTGTGGGTGCAAACACGGTAGATGTAAAAGTTACAGCTCCAGACGGTATAACCCTAAGAATTTATACTATAACGGTCACTAGAGAAATTGCTTATCCTTCCTATGTAGTTTCTGGAGCAGGTACGGCCGCAGTTAATGGTGTATACACTTATGTAGGAAAAAATAGTTATGGATTTGGTGTTTGGCAATATGGATTTTACTATTTATCAAGTGATACTTATGACGCTTGGATAGGTGACAGTGCTGAAAATAACTATTCTTATCAATATCAAGCCTCTGCTTACAATGAACCTGATCCACTTAAATGGAGTATGTCGTCTTTTTATGGCTCTAGTCCGAACCCTGTAATTGAATTAGCTGGCTCAAAAGTAACTTACGCTTCTTCTACATTCATCGAGAATAGTGCAAATAATGGTGCTGTTACTGCTACAACTACCATTACACATAACAATTACGAAAGCGCGGCATTTACAGGTACAGATGGTGAAGATTTTGTTACTTCTGGAAAGGCGGTAGTTACCGGAGTTCCATCAGGATTAACAGCGGTAATTGCAAGAGACAATAATCTACAACTTACTTTTTCCTTGACAGGAAATGCAAGTGCCCACACAAATACTAACGACATAAGTAATCTTACTATTATTTTTCAAGATGCTGCTTTTAGTGATAGTGACGCTCCAAATACCACTAATTTTAGTGCAAACCTTAGTATAAATTTTGTTGAGGTATTGAATGTAGGTAGTAGCGAAACCTATACTACGATTCAAAGTGCAGTTAATGCTGCTGGTAATGGAGATGTATTGCTATTAGCTGCAGAAACTTTTACAGAACAGAATATTGCTATTGCAAATAAATCACTTACAATTATTGGTGTGAGCCCTGCAAGTACGATAGTACAAGCACACGCTGTTGCAGGATCGGCAACAGACAGAGTTTTTAATATTACGAATGATACTTATGCTGTAACTAATTTTCATAGCTTCGAAAGATTAACGATTAAACACGGAAATTCCGCCAATAAAGGGGGAGGACTGTACGCCGTGCATACAACGCTAAGGTTAAAAGATTGTGCCATAGAAACGAATACTACCACACATCCTGGTCCAATTATCTATGATTTAGGTGGTGGCGGTGTTCACGCGGAAAAGTCAAATCTTATATCAGAAAATTGTACTTTTTATAACAACCATTATGCTTCTATTGACAATCCCTATGGTTCTGGTGGAGGAGCAATTGCGTTTATACCCGATGTTCAAAATGGTAGTGAAAGCTTTATGGATATTACTAATTGTACTTTTAGTGACAATGTTAGTGATACTTTTGGAGGTGCTATCTTCAATACACCAACGGATACAAAATCCATTAGAATTACCAATTCTACTTTTGCAGGAAATTCTGCTAAACAAGGTGGGGCTCTAAGTGAAATGGGCTGGGGTTATAACTTTCAGCCAACGTATATAACAAATTGTTTATTTTATGGCAATACTGCCTCTTCAGACGGTTCTACACTCCACACACAATATACAACCAGTTGGGAGGTCACTAACTGTTTAATCGAAAGTACTACTGACGGTGGTCAACTAAATGGCGTATATAATGCAGATTGTATTGTAGGAGTTGATCCATTATTAGGTACTTTAACAGATAACGGAGGCTTTACAAAAACGTATAGTATTGGCGCTGGGAGTCCAGCAATAAATAGTGGTACAACAACCAGTCTGCCTTTAGACCAAAGAGGGTTTTCAATTGTGGGTACCAGGGATATAGGAGCATACGAATATGGAGGTACGGTTCCTAGTACAACTTCAAATAACGCAGATTTAAGTGCTTTAACAACCACAGCAGGTGCAATTACTCCAGTTTTTGCATCAGAAACTACAAGCTATACAGCAAGTGTAAGCAATGCAACAACCAGTATTACGGTAACACCAACGCAATCAGATGCGAATGCAACCATTTCTGTAAACGGAACAACAGTAGTTTCTGGTGCTGTATCGGGTGATTTAGCCTTAGTTGTGGGCTCAAATACAATTACAACTGTAGTAACAGCACAAGATGCTTCTACAAAAACGTATACGCTCACGGTAACAAGAGAAAAACTAGACACAACCATTACTAATTTTAATGATGTTACAAAATTTTATTTTGATGGCTCTTATACTATAACGGCGCCAACTAGTGATAGTCCGGTTGAATTCATTTATACGAGTGGCAATACTGCAGTCGCTACAATTGATGGCACAACGGTAACTATTATAGGTGCAGGTAATAGTACAATTACTGCCACCCAAGCGGGGAATGTAAATTATAATAGCGGGAGTATAACGTCTGTCTTAACAATTACTGCTGTATCAGTTTTATCAAAAAACGGAGAGATTTCTACTACGAACCCTAATTATGTTAATAAAAATGGAGGAATTGGAAAAGACATTGCTTTAAGCCGAAATGGAGCGATACTGGCAGTAAAAACACCAGCTTTTATAGGAGAGATAAGAGATGGTGGTGTTGTATTTTGGTTAGATCCATCAGATAATACTCATGGCTTAGTATGTGCTTTCGAAGATTATGAAAGTATTGTTGTCTGGGGGTGTAGTGATACAGATTTACAAAACGTTATAAATGTTCCTGCTTCAAGTGATCCATTAGGTTTAGGTGCAGAAATAGGAGATGGTGAGAGTAATACTAGTAATATATTAATAGATTGCCCTACGGCACCTGCAGCCTTAGCAGCACGTTCACTAGGTGCTGATTGGTTTTTACCAAGTATAAATGCGATAAAAGAAATGTATGTAAATAGAGAGATTTTAGAGGATGTCATTGGGTTTACTACTTTTGGAAATAAGACCTACTGGTCTTCTACGGAGGTCAAAACTGGTGAAGCGTGGTTCCTCAATTTCTTCAGTGGTATTAAGTACAACATCGGTAAGACCAATGCGACCCATATTCGTGCAGTTCGAGCTTTTTAATTATTTAATTAGTACCGCGTAAGTATTTGGCAAAAAAAAACCACGATAACTTTGTAAAAGTTGTCGTGGTTTTTTTAGGAGCTAAAGTAGCTATTTCTAACATAAGTTCTTAAAGAGTAAAAGCTACGTTTTCTTATGGTATCAAGTTATTTTAATGACCTCTTTGCTAACTATTTTTTGAAGATACTCCATTGGTTATTTTGCCTTTTTTCACAAAACTGTTTTTTATTAACATTAATATATATTAACTATATTTGGCATTGATTTTTATCCCCCACGAATGAATTTCTTAAAAAAAAGTTTCCTCGTAGTATTTGTATTAGTTGCTACTCAATTAGTATACTCACAAGAAGCAATTACGGCCTCAGGAGGTGAAGCCACGGGGTCTGGAGGCTCAGGTAGCTATTCCGTGGGCCAAGTATTTTATACAACCAACACAACTAACACTGGTTCTGTATCGCAAGGCGTACAGCAAGTGTTTGATTTTCAGTCATTCAGCATCCCAGGACTTACAGGCGTAAACTTAACAATAATCGTCTATCCAAATCCTACGAAAGATTTTGTTATACTTAAAATTACAGATAGTACTTTCAATGATTTACGATATACACTTTTTGATTTAAATGGTAAATCTATTGCAAACGATGTGATTACCGCATCTAGTACACAAATACAGTTGAAACATTTATCTATAGGAACTTATCTGCTAAAAGTAAGTCAACAAAATGAATCCTTTAAAGGCTTTAAAATTATTAAACGTCAATAAAGTATGAAAAGAAATTACACACTATTGCTTTTTTTATTGGCAGCGGTTAGCATTTTAGCACAAACGCCAGAAAAGATGAGTTACCAGATCGTTTTACGAGACGCATCTAATAAAGTTTTATCGAATCAACAAGTAGGTATTCAGGTTAGTATCTTGCAGGCAAACATCGTAGGCACGGCTGTGTATACAGAAAGGCAAACTGCTACCACGAATTTTAATGGTTTGGTAAGTATAGCGATTGGTTCTGGAACAAGTTCATCTAATTTTAGTGATATCGACTGGAGTGCAGGTCCTTATTTTATACAGACAGAAACCGATCCAACCGGAGGTAGTAGTTATACCATAACAGGTACTAGTCAGTTAATGAGTGTGCCTTATGCATTCTATGCAAAGAGTTCGGGAAGTTCTAATCCTGGTCCACAAGGAATCCAAGGTGATGCAGGAGCCCAAGGAATCGCGGGAATTGATGGAATGCAGGGAGATGTCGGAGCAAAAGGTGCGCAAGGAATTGCAGGAATAGATGGAGTTAAAGGAGATACTGGAGCAGAAGGAGCCCAAGGAATTGCAGGAGTTGATGGAATCCAAGGAGATGTTGGAGCAATAGGAGTAGAAGGAATCGCTGGAGTTGACGGGATTCAAGGAGCTGTTGGAGCAAAAGGTGCGCAAGGAATTGCAGGAATAGATGGAGTTAAAGGAGATACTGGAGCAGAAGGAGCCCAAGGAATTGCAGGAGTTGATGGAATCCAGGGAGATGTTGGAGCAATAGGAGCACAAGGAATCGCAGGAATAGATGGAATACAAGGAGCTGCTGGAGCAATAGGAGCGCAAGGAATCGCGGGAATTGATGGAATACAAGGAGATGTTGGAGCAATAGGAGCCCAAGGAATTGCAGGAATAGATGGAATACAGGGAGATGTCGGAGCAACAGGAGTAGAAGGAATCGCTGGAGTTGACGGGATTCAAGGAGCTGTTGGAGCAATAGGTGCGCAAGGAATTGCAGGAATAGATGGAGTTAAAGGAGATACTGGAGCAGAAGGAATCGCGGGAATTGATGGTGTCCAAGGAGCTGTTGGATCAATAGGAGCACAAGGAATTGCAGGAGTTGATGGAATCCAAGGAGCTGTTGGAGCAATAGGTGCGCAAGGAATTGCAGGAATAGATGGAGTTAAAGGAGATACTGGAGCAGAAGGAATCGCGGGAATTGATGGAGCCCAAGGAGCTGTTGGAGCAATAGGAGCACAAGGAATTGCAGGAGTTGATGGAATCCAAGGAGCTGTTGGATCAATAGGAGCACAAGGAATTGCAGGAGTTGATGGAATACAGGGAGATGTCGGAGCAATAGGAGCACAGGAATCGCAGGAATTGATGG